>NZ_JALNUZ010000009.1:0-172880 GCF_026541005.1 Pantoea sp. GM_Pan_4 | reverse complement strand
GCAGTTTTTCTCCAGCGTGATTTTCGTTCCCGTATCAGCTTCCGGTTAATCGTTTCCCAACACAACCCGTCCCGCAAGGGTAAATGGCACGCATTCTGCGCCCTTGCGGGACGGAACGATGCCGGGAAAGCGAATCGTCAGGCGATACGAAGACGAAAATCACACCACTGACGGAGAAAAAACATGACCATTTCCCTGCATACCACCCAGACTAGCGCCCCTAACACCGCAGCGGCGACCAGCTTATCCCCGCTGGAGCAGTCAGGCTCCTCAAAAACGAAGTTTTCTCAAACCAGAACAGATATTTATCAGACCGTCACCGACAACATCATTGCAGCGCTTGAAGTCGGTGTAAAACCATGGTCTTGCCCGTGGCAACGGGTGCCGGGCATGTCTGGGTTGCCTTGCAACTTCGCAACCGGTATCTCGTATAGCGGAATGAATATCATGCTGCTGTGGTGCAGTGCGTCAAAACAGGGCTTCGGTGATTCACGCTGGATGACCTACAAACAAGCACAGGCAGTAGGTGGGCAGGTTCGCAAAGGCGAGCACGGCACGACAGCCATTTTCTATACAACCTTAGAGAAAGAAAACGAATATGGTGGAATCGACCAGATCCCGATGCTGAAAACTTTCACCGTGTTTAACGTTCAGCAAATTGACGGCTTGCCTCTGACAACTGAAACAGTCAGCCCGGAAGCAACCTTTGACCCATTGCCGAAGGCTGAAAATCTGTTCCAGAAGAGCGGCGCAAACATTATTGAGAAAGGACAAAACGCCTTTTTCAGACCCTCAACTGATGAAGTCTGGCTACCAGAGCGCTATCTGTTTTCAGATGCAGCCAATTTCTACGCCACTGGACTGCATGAACTGGTGCACTGGAGTGGTGGTAAAAGCCGCCTGAATCGCGAGATTAAAGGAAAATTTGGTAGTGAGGATTATGCTTATGAGGAGTTGATCGCCGAGCTGGGAAGCGCGTTCCTTATGGCGGATCTGGGGATTCTCGGAGAGGTTCAGCACGAAAGCTATATCGCTTCCTGGCTGAAAGCACTGAAAAACGACAAACGCTATATTTTCAAAGCCGCCAGTGCGGCATCAAAAGCACATCGTTATTTGATGGATAAAGCCTGAGGGCAGGGGCAAGAAGCCGCAAAGGAATGTGGCTTTGACAATATATTCTTGTGGGCAGAGTCGTGGTGGTGTTAAAGGTATAACCTCCCTACGAATTTTTCGTGGCACTGTGTGTCAGGAAAAATTCGCAGGCTGCGGGGGCGGGCGGCAAAGAGCCCGCTCATCACTTTAGATGTATAGGCTCAGACTTGATCTGGCCGTGTTCTTTGTTATAACACGATTCAGCATGACGGTCGGCAACGAGCGAAAAGCGGACGCTGGTGTTCTTTGAATAAATCCGCCTTCTGTGCTTGTGTACTAATCCAGGGAAGAAAAATATTGCGTCGGTGATTTACCCAGCGCTTTTCTGAACATCGTAATAAACGCACTGACCGAATCATATCCCAGCGTTCCGGCTACGCACTGCACGGGCTGACCTTCAGACAGATGGCTCAGGGCAATCATCAAATGCAGTTGCTGACGCCAGCGACCAAAGCTCATTCCTGTCGCCTCTTTTATCAGCCTGGCCAGAGATCGTTCGCTGGTAGCAAGATGAGCAGCCCACTGTTTTAACGTCCTCCGGTCATCAGGATCATTAAAAAGTGCCTCAGCCATAGTCCGGATTTTAGGATGGTCGGATCTCGGCAGGTGGAGCGTTTTAACCGGCACATCCGGTATATGTTCCAGCAGCACCGCTGCCAGCCTTGCGGTCTTACTGTCAGGCGAATAAGCATGTTCCTGCTCTGCAAGATACAGAACAAGCTCGCGGACCAGAGGTGTAATCGCTATGGTACAGCAGACTTCTGGCATCGCTGCCGTGCCGGGCTCGATGAATAAAAAGCACGTGTCTGCATTCTTCGTGATCCGGCAACGGTGGGGGATTTCTCCCGGAACCCAGACGGCATGTCCCGGTGGAACAAGCCACAGCGCATCCTCAACCTCACAGCGCACTGCACCGCGCAAAGAGAGAATAAGTTGCCCCTTGCGATGAGCGTGCGGACTCTGCCCGGCATACTCGCCTGACGATGATACATGCAGGGCGATAGCGGCCTGACTGAAATCATCGGCATTAAACTCTTCCGGCGAGGTCACGGATTTTTTATTAACTGGCATGATTTAGCTATATGTTGTCAGGTTATCTATATTCTGTAACTCATGCGTCCTTTAAAGTCTTTCTTTTTTCAGAGAAAGCAAAACTTATGTCCCACACTACGAACAAGTGGTCTTCAATCCTACTAGTGACCGGCATCCTTTTTATCGCCATTAACCTGCGTGTTCCTTTTACCGCTATCGCACCCGTTTTAGAGTCTATTCGCCATGATTTTGACCTAAGTATCACGGCCGTTGGGCTGCTTAACTCGCTGCCTTTACTGGCCTTTGCCGCCTTTTCTCCAATGAGCGCATCGATTTCCCGCAAGTACGGCCTGGAACGCACCCTTTTTGGTGCCCTGGTCGTGATTTCAGCGGGGATTCTGCTTCGCTCAACAGACAGCGTCTGGGCGCTTTATGGCGGAACAGTGTTAATTGGTATCGGGATTGCCCTGGGCAATGTCCTGCTGCCTGGCCTGATCAAGCGTGACTTTTCCGGCAACGTGGCTTCCGTGACGGGAGCATATTCCATCACCATGGGCGCCGCTGGCGCCATTGGCTCTGCCATTGTCATTCCTCTGACGCAGAGCTGGGGCTGGAACATCGCGTTAGCCATGTTGGTTATTGCACCGCTCCTTGCGTTGCTTTTATGGTTGCCGCAGTTTAAGAAAAAGCATCAACTGCCAGTAGCAGGTGAGAAAAAAGCAGCGACCGTTGCGGTCTGGCGCTCGTCTCTGGCGTGGCAGGTCACCTTGTTTATGGGCCTGAATGCGATGCCGTTTTATGTTGCGGTCGGCTGGCTGCCAGCCATTCTGACAGGCAGTGGGCTCTCCTCAGCTCAGGCTGGTGAGGTACATGGTATCCTTCAGCTTACCACCGCCATTCCCGGCTTGATTCTGGCAGCCACGCTGCGTCGTCTTAACGATCAGAAATTAGCCGCTGCTGGCGTCAGCCTGTTAACCGCAGTGTCCTTTATTGGCATCCTTTATTTGCCAAATCTGGCGATGCTGTGGGCTGCACTCCTCGGCTTCGGCTCGGGTGCCAGCATGATGCTGGGTCTGACCTTCATCGGGTTGCGCACTACAAACGCTGGTGATGCTGCCGCGCTGTCAGGTATGGCGCAGAGTATCGGTTATCTGATGGCGGCGATGGGACCGCTGTTGCTGGGTAAAGTACAGGAGTTGTCCGGAGGTTGGACGGTGCCATTACTGATGACCACAGCAATCTCAGTTGCAGGAGCCTGCACCGGAATGGCTGCCGGACGAGATGCGCACCTGGAACCTGTACAGCAGCCGGGCTGAATGGGTTTACACAACAGGGTACCAGCTGATCCTCTGCGGCGGATGCTTTGATCTTACCCACGTGAAGTGGACACGTCCCTAAGCGAGGGTCTGGTTTTCGAACTGTTCCGGGCTGAGGCCGCCGCAGGCACTGTGACGACGCCAGCGATTGTAATCACACTCTATATAATTAAACACCGTTGCCCGCATCATTTCACGGCTGGTAAAACGTTCTCCATGGATGCATTCCACCTTCAGCGAGTGGAAGAAGCTCTCCGCGCAGGCGTTATCATAGCAGTTCCCCCTGGCGCTCATGCTCCCGTGCAGATTATGCCGCTTCAGTAGCGCCTGATAGTCCGCTGAGCAGTATTGCCCGCCCCGATCCGTATGAACGATAACGTATTTTGGCCGCCTGCGCCGCCATAACGCCATCTGAAGCGCATCGCAGGCCAGGTTTGCCGTCATCCGCGATGACATCGACCAGCCGATAATGGCCCGCGACTAGAGGTCGATGACCACGGCCAGGTACAGCCAGCCTTCAGCCGTACGTAAGTATGTGATGTCTCCCGACCACTTCTGGTTCGGGCCGCTGGCGTTAAAATCCTGCTTCAGCAGGTTTTCTGAGACCGGCAGACCGTGTTCACGGTAGCTTACCGGACTGAACCGGCGTGAAGCTTTTGCCCGCAGACCCTGACGCCGCAGGCTGGAGGCTATCGTTTTCACGTTGTATGTCAGGCCCTGCGCACGCAGCTCTTCTGCCAGGCGGGGTGCTCCGTAGCGCTGTTTAGCCAGGCTGAAGGCGCTACAGACCAGGCTGTCGCAGTTCTGTCGGAAGCGCTGGCGTGCACTGATAACTGTGCAACGGCTCCGCCAGGCATACCAGCCGCTGCGGGCCACACGCAGCACCCGGCACATGCCTTTAATACTGAACTCAGCCTGATGGTTTTCGATGAAGACATACTTCATTTCAGGCGCTTCGCGAAGTATGTCGCGGCCTTTTGGAGAATGGCCAGCTCCTCGTCCTTTTCAGCCAGCTGGCGTTTGAGGCGAGCAATTTCAGCTGCCTGTTCACTCTCGCGCTCAGAGGACGTTGCCTGATTTTTCTGCTTGCTGCGCCAGTTGTAGAGCTGCGATTCGTACAGGCTGAGCTCGCGAGCTGCAGCGGCCACGCCGATATGTTCAGCAAGCTTGATGGCTTCCTGGCGGAACTCCGGCGTGTGTTGTTTACGGGGCTTTTTGGTCGCCGTTGGTTTTGCCATATGAGTCACCTCTGGTTAAGAGTTTACTCACTTAGTCTCGTGTCCACTATTGCTGGGTAAGATCACTTTCCATCGAGGTTCTGAAGCGTCTTAATGGTACCGGAGCCATCTGTACTATCCCGATGAGCGGACTTTTCGGTGAAAAGGCCGCTCAGGGCGATCGCGGTCAGTAATAATATAATAAGCAAGCCTTATGACTGACTTTTAGTGTGCAACGGGGAGCTGTGACAGACGTATCAACTGAATATTTCATCTATCCAGTCTGCAAATGCACGTACGGCGGGTGAAAGAAAACGCTGATGGGGATAAAGCAATGCGACAGGAACAGACGACGGCTGCCAGTCGGCCAGGACTTCAACCAGCGTTCCTTTCTGAAGGTGTTCTGCCACAACGTTCTCAGCAAGCTGCGCCAGCCCGAATCCTTCGAGGCACATTTTTATATAGAGTCCCGTCTCGTTGACGGCTGCCTGCCCCCTGACGGGTACGGACAGCGTTTCTGTTCCCTTTACAAAACGCAATTCGTCTGTACGCCGGCTTTGTCCGGAAAAATAATGAATAGCCCGGTGATGAGATAAATCTTCAGGTGACTGCGGAATACCGTACTCCCTGAGATAATCGGGAGAGGCGCAGGTGATCCAGCGAAATTCTCCGAGCGAACGGGCTACAAGCGTGGAGTTAAGTAACTCTCCGGTTCTGATCACGCAGTCCACGCCCTCCTGAACCAGGTCAACCTGCCGGTCGCTGACGCCGATCATCAGGTAAATATCAGGATAACGGCTGTAGAACTCTTTCAGGTTTGGCATCACGAGGAAGTGCGCTATACCGCCGGGCATATCAACGCGTAAACGGCCACGGGGGCGCCTGTTCGAATCGGCCAGACTGGCTTCCGTATGCTCAATTAAGGCCAGAATTTCCCGGCACTGCGCCAGATACTGCATACCTTCCGGAGTAAGGCTGACCCGTCTTGTGGTCCGGTTCAGCAGACGCACCTGCAGATATTTCTCCAGGTTTTTGATGGTGCTGGTAACAGTAGAAGAAGGCAGGGACAGTGTTTCCGCTGCCCGGACAAAGCTTCCGGCCTCAGCCACCCTTATAAAAACCTGCATAGCCTGAATTCGATCCACCTGATTGCGCTCCTGAATAGCATGTGACGGTGATAACCATCATTATTCGCAAATTCTGAATGATGAAAACACGTTAGTCATCTTTTTCAGCTTAAATAGGAGGCGTATTGTTTTCCTTCTGAACCTGAAAGAGACAATTCAAATGACCGATTACAGCAGAAATATTGTTAACAATCAGACGGCAAATGCGCCGGTAACGCTGATCCGCGGTGCAACCATACTGAGTATGGATGAGAATGTTGGTAACTATGAACGTGGCGATATTCTTGTCACAGGGTCAACCATCACCGCCATCGGTAAGGACCTGAACGCCGAGGGTGCTCACGTCATTGATGCCACAAATATGATTGCTATGCCGGGGATGGTCGATTCTCATCGTCACGCCTGGGAAGGCCAGCTGCGCCGCATCAACCCCAACGCCACCTGTCTGGACGACTATAGCAATGCCACGCACTTCTCGTTTGCGAAATACTATCGGCCCGCAGATATCTATGTCGGTAATCTCCTGACGGCGCTGGGCGCGATTGATGCGGGTATCACTACCATGATTGATAACTCGCACAACAGCCGTACCGCAGCACATGCAGACGCCGCCGTTGAAGCCCTGCTTGATGCCGGAATTCGCGCTATTCATGCTTCCGGCGCGCCGGTAGCAGGCGAATGGGATAAAGCGCACTGGCCGGGTAACTGGCAGCGTCTGCAGGAAAAATATTTCAAAGACAATCCTGAGGGACTGGTTTCTCTGGGCGTCATGGCCCAGCTGGAGCCGGAATTGTGGGCCGAGGCCCGCCGGCTCGGGCTGCCAATCGTGACCGAATTCTTTGGCGCTGAAATGGCTTCAGAGCTTAAATCACTGCATCAGCAGGGCCTGCTGGGCCCGGACAATATCTTCAACCACTGCACAGCACTGCCTGATGAGGGCTGGGAAATCCTGCGTGAAGCCGGCGTACGGGTGAACGTCTGTCCGCGCTCAGATTCGCACTATGGCATTGAAAGCGGGATGTTTGCCATTGAGGCCGCGCAGCGCCATGGCATCAATCCTGGCCTGAGCGTGGATAACGAAACGTCTTACAGCACAGATATGTTTATGGAAATGCGCGTGGCGTTCTATCTGCAGCGAGTAATGGGTATGCATAAGCAGCACTGCTGTGATTCAGGGCATTCTCTGACAACGCTCCCGGCAGCGCAGCTGCTGAAGTCGGCAACCGTCGATGGTGCGACCTGTGCTGGACTACAGGATAAAGTGGGTAGCCTGACGCCAGGCAAACAGGCCGACCTGATCCTGATTAACGCTGCTGATCTCAATCTCTATCCGAACGGGAATGCCTTCGGGACGGTGGTGCATGCAACTGAACGCAGCAACATCGATACCGTCATGATTGGCGGGCGCATCGTCAAGCAGAACGGCAAAGTTCTGGGCGTGGACAGCGAGCGTCTTCGTGCTGCCATCGATGAATCACGCGAACACCTTTTCGCCGCCGCCGGGTATGAGCCGGACATCTTTGCGGAGAAATTCCTGCCGCTGGTACAGGCAAGCTGACAGGGAATAACAGCATGAGCGCGATTTATTACGTAATAGCTTTTGCAGCGGGTCTTGGTATTACTTTGCAGACGACCCTGAACAGTCAGCTCGCAAAAGGACTCGGGGGCGATCCGGTCACCGCCGCGTTCTTTTCCTTTACGGCCGGGGCGTTGAGCCTCGGGATTTACTCGCTGCTACGTGGAGGGTTATTTAGCTCTCTCGCTGCTATTCCTTCGCAGCCAGCATGGAGTCTGGCGGGCGGCCTGATCGGTGCCTGTGCGTTGTTCAGCTACGTGGTGCTGGCACCGAAAATCGGTTTTTCAGCCCTGCTCGGGCTGGCAATCGTTGGGCAGTTACTCTCGTCGCAGATGATTGACCATTTCGGTCTGCTGGGTGCTGTACGGCGACCGGTTTCGCTGCTCAAACTGGGGGGCATGCTGGTCATGCTGGCAGGACTCGCCATCATGCTTTTTGGTGACAAACTTTCAGCGCGTTTTTTGCCCTGACAGGGTGGGAATAGCTTGTTACTGCCGTCTGCCATAGTGCAGATGGCCTTACGCTTTTGGTCAGGCGCGATGCGAAACTTTTATATGCGGGAGAAATAACATGTTTTCAGTGGCTGCTGATGCCAGAAATTTGCTGGGAGAGTGCCCAATCTGGTGCGAGAGGACACGCAGGATTTACTGGACTGACATTGAAGGCAGCGAGCTGCTTGCCCTTGAAGAAGACACCAGTGTTGTGATGCGCTGGTCCCTGCCTGAGCGCCTCGGATCGTTTGCACTTACTGAACATTCTGACGTTTTACTGATGGGACTGGCGTCCCGATTCGCCTTCTGCGATCTGAATACGGGTATCTTTACGCCGGTTGTGGCGTCACCGGGAGGACCGGGAACACGGACAGGGGATGGTCGGTGCGACCGCGAGGGTAATTTCGTCTTCGGGACCATGGATGACGGATACCCCGCAAAAGTCATAGGAAGATTTCACAGGCTAAATGCAGCGACACTCAGCATTGAGACGCTACCCCTGCCTGAGGTGGCCATCCCGAACAGCATCTGTTTCAGTCCGGACGGCAGCACGATGTATTACTGTGACTCGATGCAGGGCCGTATAATGTGCTGTGATTACCCCTCTATGAATAACCAGCGCGTGTTCACTGCAACAGAAGGAAAGGGGGCGCCTGACGGCTCCTGCGTGGACGCAATGGGCTATGTCTGGAATGCCGAATGGGGAGGAAGCCGTGTTGTACGTTATCGTCCGGACGGAACGACGGAGAGTATCCTGCCCTCTCCAGGAGTTCAGAGCACTTGCCCGACACTCGCGGGAGAAGCATTCACAACGCTGTATTGTACCAGTGCCAGCGTGGGTCTTTCTGTGCCGTCAAGGCATGATGGAGCGTTGCTAAGAGCGGAATCAGCCGTATTCCCCGGTTTACCGGAGAGCCGGTTTTCAGCTCACACAGCGTAACCGCTTTGCTATCAGTGCCAACAGGGGGAACAGAGTCTTTCTCTTCACCATATTCGGGTAGGTAGGAGAAAGACTCTGGTATTTATTACAGCAGCTTAAATACGTTTATAATGAGCTGCCCGGGGTCAGGTTTGCATTTATCCAGGCTGCCACGTCGGTAACCGGAATGTTATGGCGTTCATTGAATGTCTGCTTTTTATCCCATGCAACTCCCCGCCCCTGTGCAAAAACGGCACGATACTTAGACATCATGTCTTGCGGGTTGAGCGCGAGTTTATCCATCAGATATTGTTCGCTCCATTCCGTGCAGCTGAAAGGACGGCCAAGCGCTGATTGCAGCTTATCTGCTACCTCTGCGTAGGTCAGTGTATCACCGGCGATATACACAATTTCATTCCGGATGCGAGGAGTTTTAAATACGATCGCTGCCGTCAGCATCCCGATATCATCGGGAGTTGTCAGTGTCATGGTGTTGTCAATACTGCCGAGTGCGTGAACAGTATCGTTCTGCAGATCGACCACACCGAAGTCTGGTTCGAACAAATAGCTCATAAAGATGCCGGTCGAAATGATGACCCACTCAGTTTCATGCTGGCTGCGTAGTAAGTCACGCACGTCAATCTGCGCGTCGAAGATGTCTTGTGGACTGCCGCGTCCGATGGCATCAAAATCGGCACCAAACTGCCATGGGAAATAGCGTGGAATCCGCGCCTGCAGGGCCGCCTGCGCCAGTTTCATCGGTGTATTTATGCCGGCCGCGTACCCCGTGCAGCCAACGACTGTGTCAAATTGCGCAAAGAGGCTGGCCAAATCGTCGACAGAACTCATGACGAGATCGCCCGTGACTATATTGATACCGAGGTTTCTGATTTCCGTGATAACGAATTGTTTTCCAGGTTCATCTGACGTTACGGTGCTTTCGCGCAGCAACACGCTGATTTTCGTTCCCTCCACATCTTTTGCCCGAAGGGCAAGATTTCGCAGAACGGGGAGGCCCAGCTCACCGGCACCGAGCACGAGGATATTTTCAGACGTAGTGTTAAGAGCAGTTTTGTTCATAATCTGGCCTTACAGGAATTGTTGAGCCACTCTAGCAATTCATAACAGGCTAAAAAAGAAGGTACATGCATGATACTGGGAGCTAGTGAGATGGTTCGGGAAGAGATTCTTCAGTATTCGCAGGCTGTATGTAAGGGTCTGAGAGACGATGATGATGGTTTGCGGCGGGAAGTGCTGACTCATGCAGGAAGTCGCTGGTCGCTGGGTATCGTCAACACGCTTGGCGTTTATGGCAGACTGCGTCATGCCGAGATTGGCAGGCGTATGCATGGAGTGACTCAGCGTATGCTGACGCGCACATTACGGCAGCTTGAGCGTGACGGACTGGTTATCCGCCATGATTTCGGTGAGGTTCCTCCGAAAGTCGAGTACGAGCTTTCTGATACGGGGATGGAGCTGCTTGTTCGTATGATTCCGCTATGGACCTGGATTGTCGAGAATGCGGATCGTTTCAGGGAAGACAGGCTTAAATACGACAAACAGAGCAGCATCCCAAGTTCTTAACAAGTTTTCAGGGTAAATGGTAACTTTACTTTGTTCAAGATCTGCTTCTGGCACAAAGCTGTCTGTTAGGTTAGGTTATGGCCTTGAGCCATAAAAATGTTAGCTCAAATCTTCGCTAACATTTTTAGAGGCATTTTACCCGAATTCAATTGTCAATGTGTATTCCTGCATCGCCAGAACGAGCCATGGTGCTACGTGCTGCCGCAATACGCCTGCGAGCAATTTCCACATAATCCGCTTCGCGCTCAATACCGATGAAACAGAAACCTTCCATCGCCGCAGCTTTACCGGTACTTCCACTCCCCATAAAGGGATCAAGTACAGTGCCGCCTGGGGGAGTAACCAGGCGGCAAAGGTAACGCATCAGCTCGGTGGGCTTTACACATGGATGATTGTTACCCTCACCACGGTCTTTTTTGCTGGATTTTGCACAATAAAAGAACCAACTGGCGCTGCTAATTTCTACCTGCTGAGGGTTATCCCGGAACCAGGCAAGTACTGCATCACTGCCATCATGGATAAGATTGGCAGGCCATCGGCCATCAGGGTTTCCTTGCCTGGCGATATCCCCAGCACCTTTATTTCTGCCTTGCCACATGTGGTTAGGATCGGAACCTCCCGGGCCATTTGGATAATCATAGGGTGATTCTCCTTCTGCCAGAGGGATCCTGCATTCACTGATGTTCAGAACGCCGGTACCATGCGCGCATAGATTCGATTCTATAGACCAGTTGAATGACTTACGGGCAAGGGTAATCGGCTCCAGTGCCGGTTTTAACGCATGGTGAGATTTAGGAAAGCCCGAACCGTATACCCAGCCCAACATTCCGTCACGTCCAAATGTCGCGTCCAGTAATTTGAGCTGATCCGGCGACAAACTTTCAATGAGGGCCTGAGCAATGTTGCTGGTTTCGTAGAGAAATACGATCATGTCACGTATTTCAAAGCCCGCATCCTCAATACGCGCTGCCATCCGGTGTTGAGTTCGGGATCCCGAGAAGGACAGTAGATGACCACCGGGCTTGAGTACGCGCAGACATTCTTCCCAGATGGCTTGTGAGGGAACATCTTAGTCCCATGTCTTACCCATGAATTTAATACCATAAGGCGGGTCGGTCACGATGCTGTCCACAGAGTTGCCCGGCATATTGCGCAGTACGTCAAGGCAGTCGCCATGAGTCAGAATATCATGCATGGCGTTCCCTCCCTTCATCATCACCGGCAGATGGGGAGGGGGGCCCTTGTTTATCCTTGACACTATTTTCCAGTTCATCGAGGGCGCGGAAGATAAACATTTCTCGGTTCTTCACATCAAATGGAACAGGAACGCTCTTTCTCATCACCGTCCTGATGCTGCCAAACAGCCTGACCAGCGACTCCTTAGTTTTATCATCCGGCATAACATATATCACGTAATGCCAGCGTCCGGCGTCGCTGGCGGTCAGATGACTGTTAATGATGCTGATGTAACGGGCGCGGGTTTTCATCGTTCGCTCTGTTTCCACTGCAACGATGGCACCGCTGCTTAAGGTAATAATGCCGTCCGGTCGGTGCCGGACGCCTGGGTATCGCGACATAAATTCTCCCCGGTCGCCGTTAAGCCAGCCTGTGCCACCTTTTTCCTCAAGGGCGATCCTTACCCGCTGGTTTAACAGTCGATGTTCCAGCGTCGAGTTTTTGAGTTTGCCCGGCTCAAAATAGGCGGGGAAAACCCTGTCATTAGCGCTAACCACCATTGCCAGTCCCTGCATGGTGATCCCCCACAATGATTTTTTCCCGGTCAATACTGGATACTCATGTTTATTCAGGAGACCCATTGAAACCGCTTTATTCAGCAGGTTATACATCGCATGGTTATGTTTCCCTTTATAGCCAACAACTCTTTTTAAGGTCTGGAAATCAGAGAACGTTTCCTCCTTGAGAAAATACAGCAATGCCCGCATTCTCCGTTTAGCGGCTTCATTTCTTTCAGCAACGTTATGAATAAGCATTGATAGCCTCACAGGTTAATGGAGGGTTTATGAATCTGATTTTCTTTTTCGGTATGCGGCGGGTTTTTATGTTCAAATGAAAACAGGTCGATATATTGCTTATTAGCTGGAATGTGGAATAGCTTGGTTGCCTTCGCCAGATCGTTCTGGGTAAAAACAAAACCAACAAATTTGGGGAGGTTAAGCAACATGTTGCTGTCTATATAATATCGTTCAGCCTGGCGGATCATCCTGTCCGTTTCCATCTTCTCCGTCAGGGATATATCTGTTTTAACTTTTCTCATTTCATCGTCAACCAGAATAGAGCCTGTCATCCTTGCCACCCAGTCGGCGGTGTCCGGATCGCGAAGGCGATAAACAAGCATAAACTTGCAGTTCTCAATCACCGAACCGGCAACGGCATCACCCTCCAGATCTGCCGGACAGTCATATAGATCTTTTACCGACTGGTGAGCCATGATGATATGTACACCTTTGTCCCGCGCTGCGCCAAGTCCCTCAAGTGCAGGGCGGGACAGGTGATACTTGAGTTCATCAAGGAAAATAGCGACAGGACGAGGTTTGCCTTTTATCCGGTCACGCGTTTCGGCTATCTGAATCAGGCGGGTTAAAATCATTCGCTGAGCCGATATGATTTTCTGATTACGCATCGAGCCGATGATGTAACAGCAACCGCCCTCATCAAATATTTTCTTTAGTGAAAATCCCTTATTGGCATTAATGGAATTCACTAAAGCGATTTCTTCAAGCTCGCCATAAAAAGCAGGCACATCTTCACTGAGGGATTTCACAAAGTCAGTGTTAAATAAGTCGCGTAACGTCATTCCCTTTTCATAAATAGCTGCCGCATTTCTGGCTGCGCGACGGTCGGCGATACGGTAAAAGTCAGCACCTTCGCCTTTTTTACCCAGGCTGAAACCGGCGTTAAACAGCTCCTCCAGTTGTTCATGAGAAATATCAGCCAGTAAATCAAGCTGAAAATTAAGATCATTCAGGTTAATAAGAACAAATTGTTTTCCCGCTTTCTGACAGGTTTCCCGCAAAACATGTGGTGCCCACTCATCATTTTTAGGATCTTCGACAAATACGCCTTCACCTGAAAGTATTGCCTGATAAAGCAGTACACAGGCACTGACTCCTTTACCAGAGCCAGTGGTGCCGATAAGGTCTGCGTGCTGAGTTTGAAATTCTTCGGGGGTGATATATTGCGGCTGATCATCTTTGTCCAGCCCGATAAAGATACCGTTATTCAGGTCAATATAATCCAGCGGATTATACGCAATGCTGTTAGGCAACATGTCCCTGACTTCACGAACATCCGTTCTGACATTTCTTTCCAGTTTACTTTTTTTAATCATCCGGTGTTTCAGACTGTCGACTTCTCCGGCCAGCAGCCTTCGGGCAGTAATATGAAAAGCCAGACCGGCAAGCGTAAATCCGACAGTCAGTATCCAGAGTGATAATCTGAGCAGGATGTCATTATCGAGCGCTTTAAAGAAAAAACTCAGCCCCTGAATGGTCAGCGGTGACAGAGTACCGAATATGAAAAAGAAGGTGGATACACCCACTACTGATTTTAACCAGAAGGGGGCATTTTTTCTTTCTTCTATTGGCAGGTGAAATATAAATGGCAGCGTCAGCCCGGCAAATATGGACAATATTACCGGGTTGTGTTGCAGCCACAGCAGAAAAACAGAAAAGGCATCCGAAAAGGCATTCAGCCTTTGCATCAGATGAGTTTCCATTGCAGTGATCTCCGGTCTGATTTCGGTGTGGCGGGCGCATCATATGGGCGTCACCGATGGACGTAAAACCCCACGCCCATACGCGACGCTCATCGATGACGCCCATAAAAGGATGAAAAGCACTGAACGCCTCCGGCGCTCATGCCCGTTATCCGCGCCTTCAGATACCAGCCGACCCGTGGTCGTCAGTCCCCTGAAACGCCCGCATGACGGGCAACAGCGTGTTTCCTTTGTCCTGGCTGTACGCCCTGACAGCCGAAAACATGGGGGCAATGTCTTCGCTGAACGCTGCGTCAAATCCCCCAAGGTCAAGGGCGGCACACCGTCGCACGCTACGCGCGACCACCCCCTTTAAGACGGTCGCTTTCGCCTTTTTCTTCCCTTTGCTTGTTCCTCGCAGCGGGAATAAAAGGGAAGCTGACCTTTAAAGAGGGTGGTCGCGCCACGCTACCGGCTTTGGGCCGGAGACTTAGCCGCGACGGTGTGCGGGGCTGTGCCCCCCGGGTAAACCGCTGTCGTGGGCGACAGCTTTTCGCTCGCCGGGGCGGCGAAATTTATCCGGCTCCCCCCGGCCTGCAAAATCCGCGTGGGCGCGGCTGTTTGCAGGTGAGGCGCGGTGCCTGAATTATTTTCGCTCCTTAACCCGCGAAAATATTTCTGTCCGCTGCCTCATTTTTACGGCCCCTGTTTCTTCGCTCCTTAATCCGCGAAAAACAGAAGCCGTAAAAACCTGAAAACCGTCACGCCCTTGCGCCCGGTCCGCCAGTATTAACCACGAACGCGGCCATATTTACTGATAATCTGGCTGATAGCTGCCGGGTTTGCTGAATCACATTCAAGTAAAAACGATTTTCTGGCATCAGCCGTATGGTCAGGAAGAAAGCCGTGTTTATTCTTTTTCACGATATTAAAGAATGCCCGTTCAGCGGAGTGACATTCACTGCCGCCGCTGTTTCCCGTTGTTTTACCGTACATGCATAAAACCACTTCGCATGCATCAGCGGCCATTGCGGATGTTGAACATGACGCCATAACGCCGAGAAATAATAAGGAGAGTATGACTTTCTTCATTTCAGTGACCAGTATGATTAATGAAAGGTTGCGTATTTAGGGTAATGTTATTTACCAGAGTTATTTTCTGAATGTCTCTTTCATGCCATTTAAATGAACTGGCTTAAAATAAATATCATGCATCCGGCGAATATCGCCGTGTATATCAATGCTGACGATGACATCAATGCTTTTTAGTACCTTGCGTAACAGCACATCAAAAGGAATATTCCGGCAGTCGGGGTTTTCATAGCAGCGGTCAATGATCCCTTCAATACATTCTTCCGGGCTGCCCGCATGCAGGGAGGTGATTAATCCCTCATGCCCGGAACCAATAATTTTCAGCGCGTCCCATGCCTCTCGCCCGCGAATTTCCGCCAGCAATATCCGGTCAGGGTTCATGCGATAATTAGCACGGATCAGTCTGCCGGGCGTGACAATGGCGTTGTCCCCGGCATCCGCCGGGTAAAAAAGATGAACATAATTGGCGTGGTGATGAAAACGGATTTCAGGATTATCCTCAATCGTTATCAACCGGAGATGCAGCGGAATATAATGCAGCAGCGTTTTCATATAGGTGGTTTTGCCGGAGCCGGTTTCACCCACAATAAAAATCGTTTTGCCGTATTCCACCGCCTTTTCCATAAAACGGGGGATGTTCCCGCTTTGATATAACTGAACCAGTGCATCATCCTGGCTTTCCGTTTTCTCCTGACCAGCCACACGCTGATAAAATCCTGCATCAATCCATGACTGATGTGTTTTCTGCTCAAACGAAGGCTTGCGCAGCGTAATGGATACCGTATTACGCTCACAGGCCGGGGGAATAATCGTCTGAATACGTTCGCCGGATTCGAGAGTGGCCGACAGTATCGGTGACGTATCGTCAATATTATCGTCCTGCCAGGACGCCAGCGCTCTGGCAAAAGCATGACACTGACGCAGCGTGACCGGGGATTCATGCCGCTGCCATGCCCCCTTTATTTTGGTGTGCAGTTCCCCCGGTCGGTTAATCGCGATTTCGGTCAGCCCTTCGACTGGCAGACAATCACCGAACAGCTGATTTTTCATAAAATCCAGTGACAGGTTTTCAGCGCTCATACCATTTCTTTTTCAGCCGTAGTTGATAAACAGAGGAAAAATCAATATCCGTACCGGTCATGATGCCGATCACATCGCCCTGGTTCAGGTACATCGTGGGCGGGATACTGATGCTGTTTTCCAGCGTCGTTTTCGCCATTTCCGCCGTGGCGGCACGGGTGTTTTCGGTATAGTCGGTATTGCGGTCTTTACCCGGCGCGGCCTCTGATGCCGCTGCCGCCACGTCCTGCACGGTACTCAGCATCAGGGCGTTGCCGAAACGCTCCCAGAAATGGCTGTCGATCCAGCCCGCGATCCCCGCCTCACCGAGCGGGCCGGTGGCCTGCGTATCGGTGAGCGGGATTTGCAGGCTGCCGGGCTCTGGCGTGCGCAGCTCCGTCCACAGCACAAACATCCGGCTGCGCCCATGTTGCAGTGCGCCGGTGCGGTAGACACCACGGGCGACCGTTCCTGCCGGGATCAGTTTCACATGGTTACTGGCGCTCCAGACATTTTCACCGATCAGGCAGGAGATATGACCGCCAACATCGGACACGAAGCGCCGCATCATCGAACACGGAATATAGTGATCCACCGGGATATAGAGATCGGGATCAAGGCCCAGCCGCCTGACACCGGTGACGCGGGCAACGCCCGGATTGTCGTTGTTATTGCTGCCTGCCGGTGCTGTCGTATCCGGGCAGCGCAGGCGTCCATCTTCGCCACTGACCAGTACCGACTGACAGGATGTGTACGCCGTGGAGGCAGACAGGCTGTCCGACGTTCCCGCGCTGTTGCGCGGTTCGCTACGGGACGTGTAGGCATTGCCGCCAGCCGTTGTGCTGCTGTTCAGCCCGTCTGCAAGCGCTGCAGCCTTGTTCAGGGCGGGCGGTTCCGCTGGCAGGGCTGGTCCGGTAGTGACGGTCTGACGGGCCGGGTCTGCGCTTTTCTGCCTCCCTGGCCCGAACAGGCCAAACGGGTTACTGTCCATGCCCAGATTCTTACGCTCCTGCTGCACCGCCCCGGAGGAGGGCGGCGGCGCGGTGTCAGATTCTTTCTCATCACCCCTTTTCAGGGCGCTGAGAAGACGATCGCCACCGGATGCCAGCGCGATGACCAGGACCAGACTCAGCAGGCTGACGATCAGCGTGCGGCGACCGGACGTCTTACGGAAACGGGTCACTTCCGGCTGGCCGGGCGGCGTTTTCTGCTCCGACTCCTGATATGCCATTGCCGCGCGGGCGCGTTCGCGGGCTTCTGCTTCACGTTCTGCGGTGGTTTTTTTCGGTTCGTCCGGGAAAAATTTGTCGGTCATTTTGCCTCCAGCGTAACGGAGGGTGAAACAGTGTCACTGTTGGTCAGCGGGATACGCCCGGATCCGTCGTTTTCGACCCCCACCACCGAGGTGCCGTAACGCAGAACCAGCTGCGTCGATGCCGGAACCACCACCACGGTGTAACTGCCCCGTTTAACCGTTCCGGGCGTGACCGCCTGCTCCTGGCCGTTAACCACCCGGAAAACGGAAGGCAGGGTCTTCGTGGGGGAAAAACCGATATACGCGAAACGACCGTCATCCCAGGTAAAGTCCGGGGCGATGAAGGCTGAGCCTGCTGCCACCCGTTTTGTATAGCGCCAGTTGCGCGGAGTGGTAGCCTTCCCGAATGCCGCCGCTATCCGCTTGCGGTCCAGTGTTTCCTGCTGTCGTTGCTGACGGGTGGCGCTGGCAGCGGCTGACTTTTTCCTCTGCTCATCGGGATAGCGGTAGCGGATAACAAATGCCTGAACGGGCGAGTCTTTATCCAGCACGTTCAGCTCCAGGCTGTAATCGCGCTTCGAGGTCACCACGAACAGATTGGTTTTCCAGTCTTTTGCCGTCGGCAGAAACACCTGGCTGACGGTGTTGCCGCTGGCATCCGTGACCGGCTGGGTAATCGGGTTCGGGCTGACGCCCACCCGGTTATCGCTTTTCGTCACGGTCCAGCCTCTGGGAAAACCCGCCTGCGCATCGATAACGGTTTCATCATCGTCAAACACCAGCATGGTGACGTAGCCGGGGCGGGTACTGACGACCGTGGCGTTCTGGCTGTTGTACGTGACGTTCTGCATCCGGCTGTCATACGCGCTGCCGCGCGGTGTCGCGGAGCTCCATGCCACACATGACACCAGTAAACCCGTGAGGAGCAGAATGTATTTCAGCATCATTCCCCCCTCAACTCTTTGTCGCGCTGGTAGCTGGTGACGATAAAGCCCAGCGGGTTCACTTCGCGCTGGCTGTCGGTCAGTTGCCGGTGCGGGACGTAGCGGTATGTGAGGCGGATATTCCAGACATCCGTTTTCACGGAATTATCAGCAATACGGCGGATAGTGCGCTTGATACGCAGGGTTGCCAGATTATCCGGCCCGGTGGCAGGCGCATGCACATTGGAAATAATGTCGATATCAACAACATATTCCGCCTTGTTAAAAATCACGTCCGGTGCCTGGTCACCGTTAAACCCGTCCAGATAGTCCCGGTTCACACTGTCGCTGTTAAATAACTGCACGTCGTCATAATCACGCTGGAGGGAGAAATAATTATATCCCTCGCGGAGTCTGACATAGTGTGCTGCCAGTGAATGCGCCAGTGCCTTTTCAGACGAAATATCCCGCTCCTTCACGCGGGTCATATATTCATAGCGCCCGGTCTGTTTATCCACTGACCATAATTCAGTGTCGGTGGTTTTCAGTGGCAGCAGAATAATAATGGCCGCAATCGGCATTGCGGCCAGAATCAGTCCGGCAGCGGCCACCCGCCAGGCGGTTTTTCGGGAACGCTCTTCCTTTTCCAGCAGGATGGATTCAAAAGAGCGGGAAACATTAACAATGTTCTGAATATCAGACATGGTGAGTGAGCTCCTGAATGATGGTGGGGGAATTTACCGGCTCGGGTTCGCCGGATACCGGCGGGAGGTTGCCCTGATGCCGTGCGCAGCCCGTGAGCGCGCACAGCATCAGAAGGAAGATGCTGAATTTCATGGAACCCCTTATCGTATGGATGCAGGAATGCCGCACCGGTGGCGCAGGCCATGGCTTGACGGGGAAAGGAAATTAAGGGTCGGGAAGATTAACGGTGACGCTGCCGGTTCAGGCGTTTCATGCTTTCGATGGCGGCGGCGCGTTTCTGCCAGGCGCTCACGGTTTTACCCGCGCCTGCGCCGGCGAGCCTGCCGGCCGCCGCGGCGGCGGCCATGCCGCCTTTCGCAGCCAGGCGGGCTCCGCCCTTTACCCCCGGCCCGGCGAGGTCGGCGGATTTGTTCGCCAGTCCGCTCAGGCCACTCATGGCGGCACCCTGCAGCACTGCCTGTACGGCGGCCCCGCTGAGTGCGCTGGCGAGCTTCGCGGAGAACCAGACCACCACACCCGCCGCAATCCCGGCCAGCAGGCACTGCGCCGCCAGTGTTACCATATTGGTTTCAGCGGATGTTTTTGTTGCAGCATCCAGTATCTTATGCAGGTAATTAATGGCGATACGGATGGATAAGGCAGAAAACATGATCGTTAACATTGCCGCGAAAATTGTTCTCAGCCAGTTATCGAACATCGGCTTAAGAAAACCGTACAGCAGGCAGAAAATAAAGAGCGGCGCGGTGGTCGTCATTAACAGGATGGTGATTTCGGCGAGCAGATTGACAAAGGTGGCTGCCATTAGCAGGACAATAGAGCCGCCCCATACCAGGACTTCGGCAAGGCCACCATTCAGTTTGACGTAAGTTGAGGTGTCCATATTAAATAACTTTTGCCCCAGCGCCTGTGCCTTTTCCCAGACGGTATCGAGCAGCGCCCAGACGTTATCATCGCCGCTGATACCGTCTTTGAGTCCCTGGATAGCCGCTACCGCCATATCCAGCCAGCCATCAAGATTTAACGCAAAGGTGGTGATCAGCAACATGCGGCCCACATCCCAGGCGACATCTTCAACCGGGGTCCGGAGTTTGCCAGCCAGCGTCTGATAACCGCGAAACAGTATAAACAGGGTAAAAGAGCTGACGATGATGACGCTGATCATCGTGCCGTAAGTGGAAGATTGACCTTCCAGTACGGCATTCAGTCCATCCATGATGTTTTTGTCCATACCAACAAAAATGCCACCGGACATGGTGCCTCACCTGATATATAAAGAAAGGATATAGAAAACAGGGAGGACTCCCTGTTTTGCTGGAGGAAAAATTACTGTGTCACTGCATTTCGTTTTTCAGCTTCCTGCTGAAATATCGCCTCGAATTTCTCCTTAACCCCGGGCTGGCCTTCCTGTGCAAACATAAGTGCTGCCCGGTGGGCAAATTCGCAGTTATCGCTTGCCTCACCATCCTTCAGGCATTGCGTATAAACCACATAAGTTTCGTCAGGATGCTGCTTATACCAGGCTTCGGATTTGGTTTCCTGGCAGCCGGACAGTAATATCACGCCTGAGAGTGTGTATAAGGTGAACAATGATCTGAGCACGGATAACCTCCTTATAAATTATTAAGGTCAGCAACAGGAGCCGTTAGCTGCTGCTGTTCAAAGGCTTTCTGTCTTTGCTGTTCCAGCAATGTCGTTCGCTGTTCAGCCTGTCTGACAGACATCTCCCACTGATTCGTCAGCGCATTTAACTGTACGCTTTTCGCCGCGATGGCGTTAGCCAGATCCTGAGACTCTTTCGAGTCCTGCGCATTCGATATACGGTCAGATAAGTCTGATATATCGCTGAGTGTGTTGTTTATCCTGTTTTCAACGTCAGTGGTATTCTCAATCGCCATTGCCTGATTGAGGATCATCTGTTTGCAACTGTCGGCCAGGGCCTGAGACTTTATTCCTTCCTGTTCCTCGCTGCATACGCTGAATGATTTGTATTTATTGTAAAGGTTTTGCAGTTCAGCAGAATATGAGCTGTTTTGCGTGGTCAGCAGATCATCCAGTGAAATACCGCTCTTACGGAGATTATCAATATCGGTTTTCAGGCTTCGGGCATCGCTGAGAAAACCCTGAATATCCCGCACGCCGGTTGCAGTAGCTAACTGTTTTTTATACGCATCAAGTTCACTTTTATAATGGGTAACTGTATCCTCCCATTGCTGTAATTTCTGCATCCACTGGTTACTGGATTCGGTATTCTGCACGGCGTCGAAAACCGGTATTCCGGCGCTGAACGCCTGCGTCGGGAAAAATAACGATAATGCCAGAAAGGTGTATCTGGTACGCATATCAATGACCTCCGTATGAATATCAGATTGCCCGCTCAAGGAAGGTTTCTTTCCATTCATCAGGTCGCATGCCGTCCTGATAAATGGCATCGAATATTTTCAGGTTGTCCTCACTGCCGCTGAGGAGCCGGGTGAGTTTACCCAGCCCGGACAGATCCATTTTTGCCATCGCCACAAACGGGCGGGTTTCCCCGGCCCGCAACGGTGTTTTCAGGATGACCATGTAATGCTCGCCCGGATCCAGATTCCTGACCGTGTCATAAACGCTGTCCGGCACTTTCATTTTTTCCACGTAATCCGCATGACTGGCCTTCGGGTTGGCGAGGAAAATCTGGGTGCCGCACTGTTCAATAATCGCCGGGGCGATGGGATGTCTGACGATTTCATCCGGTGACTGTGTTGCGGGGACGAATATGCCGTTCAGCTTGCGGATAACTTTCAGCATATTGAGCGAGAAACGGGAAAATTCGACATCGGACAGCCAGCGCCAGAACTCATCCATAAACATCACCAGGCGGCGACCGTCCAGCAGGCTGGTCACGCGATACAGCAGGTAAAAGGTCACGGGGCCGCGTATATCGTCATCATCCAGAAATTCGGTGCCGTCGATACCAAAGTTATCGACATCGCTGATGGTGAAAGTATCAGCCTCGTTATCAAACACCCAGCCGAACTCGCCCCCCTGCGCCCACTGTTTCAGGCGAATACGCAGCCCGTTGGTGCGGGCGTCTGTGGTCGGCGGCTCCGGCAGCACTTCCAGCAGCCGGGTGATCCCGAACCGGCGGTACTCCGGCGGATAGCCCAGCATGATGGTGTCAACGGCGGCACTGATCCGTTCCTCATCGCGTGGATCGAGCGGCTTACCGTTACGGCGGCACAGCATGCGCACCAGCCGTTTGATGAAACTGATGTTCCGGCGGGTTGGCTCCAGCGCAAACGGGTTGAATCCGGTGGGCTCGCCGGTACGGATGCGGAAATAACGCCCGCCCGCCTGGCGGATCGCCATCTCCGCCGCCCGGTCCTTATCGAAATACACCGTGGTCAGCCGTTTGAGGGTGGCAGAAGGCGCGAATGTCGCCGGGTTGCGGTACTTCTGCATCAGTTGTTGCACGACCGTCATCAGCAGGGTTTTGCCGGAGCCGGTTTTCCCGATAATTGCCGTATTCCCTGGCGTTTTCTCACCGGTGTCATCCCGCCCGGCCTGGCTGTCGTGAAGGTTCAGGTAATACCCGCCACCGCCGGGCGATGTGAGGATGGCGATGGCTTCCCCCCACGGATTGCCGCTGCGTTTGTGGGGATGGAAGTTATGCAGGCAGGCCATATCGGCAAAATTCTGGCTGCTGACGGCTACCAGTCGGGGACGCAGCGTATAGACGCCCGGCAGTTGCGCCAGATATGCGGCGGGCAGTGACAGGGTGGAGAGCGTCGTCATAATACCCAGATCGGCGAAGGGCTGGGCCAGAACGTTAGTGTCCTTCACCACCTGTCCGGCACTGTCTGAGGAGATCAGCAGGGAAAAGTGGAATTTACCGCACGACACATGCCCGGACTGGAGCAGGTCGCGCAGGACAATCAGCTCTTCGCGCTGGGAAGTCGCGTCGTCGTCCGTGGAGTTAAGTCGTTTTTCCGCCAGCCGGATATGATTCTGCGTCTCATCCCGTGCCATGCAGGTAAAGGACTGCGTCAGAACATACTCGCTTTCGGCGTACAGCAGCGCATCCAGCATACCAGTATGGGTTTCCGGGGAATAATCCTTAATCTCCAGGCTGCGGAAGAAGCGGGAACCGCTGACCGTCTGGCATTCACCGGTGTCGGTGGTGAAAAAGACGTCTGGCGTACTGAGCGTTTCATAAAATGGTGAGCGCGTTACGGCCACTTTCTGCCACTGGCCGGTAAGCAGACGATGGAAGAACGCCAGTTGTGAGGAATACACCCGCCCGTTTTCTTCATATATCCCCAGCGGCGTTGCCATATAGCGGGATAATGAAGATTCCAGTGCTTCGCGGTATTCCAGCATGATTTTGAGCGCGTCATCCAGTGCTGCCTGGCGTTTACCGTACGACTGCGCTTTCATGGTTTTCTTCTCAATCTGAGAGAACGGCGCGTAGCAGACGGTGAAAAACAGTCGGTGCCGCCAGAACGGTTTTTCTTTTACCGGCTGGTAATACCGCCGGGTCACGTCATCGGAAAAGGGAATACCCGAACAGGCTTCAAAAGCATCATGGTATTTTTCACGAAGCCGGTGAATATAGAATGTTACCGGCAGACCCTCATACGAACGAATAACGTTATTCAGGTGCGTAGCCATCAGGGTCAGGTGATGTTCGTCTTCACATTCAAAGACCGTGCCGCCCAGCTCCCAGGTGGCAACCAAATCACGGTGACGATTTCTGATGACGTAGAGGTGAATATGGGAGGAATACGGAATATATTTATCCAGCGTAATACGCTCGCTTAATTTCATTTTCTGAATAAACTCCGAGATATCAACGTTATCGTACTGGTTTGCCAGCAGGGCATTCGCGCCAAAATGGGTGTTGGTGAAAAGCCGTCCACGGGTTTTAAATGCCAGCCAGAGCAGACTGAAATAATGAATGTCCTTTCGGGTTTTATTTTTCATTTCCGCCCAGGCAGGAATGAGCAGAACCGCCAGGTAATAGCTGACATAGACCGCCAGCAGGACGATGGCCCCGCTGACGAGAACGAACGGCACCAGAGGAATACCCATAATGGCGGCAGGCCGCGTAAGCGCTTTATTCAGCGTAGCCATCGTTGTCTCCCTTATGACGCCCAGTAGGCACCGAAGCCGGATGCACCGACAATCAGGATCGCGCCGATGATGACGTTACGCATGTCGTGCAGGCTCTTGCCGTCGAACAGCACCTTGTAGCCCACCCACATGGTCGCCAGCGTGATGGTGACGGCGGCCAGTCCCAGCAGGCCGGTCGAGGTATTGCTCAGTGTTTCATTGGCCTTGTTAAAACCACTGTCCGCCGCCAGCACCGGGGAAGACAGCAGCACGGAAGCAACAGCGGAGTAACGGCGTTTACGCATGATCATTTCTCCTCATCAGGGATAACAGGGATAGCGCCGCGAATGACGGAACCGGGATAATGCAGGGAAGTCAGGATCGGCGCAGTGGCACCGGCAGGCTCGCCGCGCAGCACAACGGCGGGATAACGGACAGACGGCTGTGCGTTCCGGTCAGGGGCACGCAGCCGGTCTTTCCGCGTGGACGGGACGACATAGCCAATGCGCTGCACGTAGCTGGTCTGGTTAAAGGCGGATTCCGGCCGCTGGCCGGTTTCAAAGTTGCCGGAGTAGTAACAACTGAGCGCCCGTTTCAGTGTTCCGCCGCGCCGGTAACAGTCGGCGAGAATGCGCTCAAATACCGACAGATTGATGCAAGGGTTAAGCAGGTCGCTGGCCGTGACGCCGTAATGGCGGAAATTGATGCTGGTGATTTGCATAAGGCCGACCGAATAGCGTCGGCCCTGTGCAGCCAGCTGTCTGGTGAGGCGGATCGCCTCCGGCAGACTTGTGGGGAAATGTGAAATCACGCCCCGGCTGTCTGGCAGAATTTCAGCAATGGCGTAAGGGTGGAAACCGGATTCGACCCGTGCGACATCAAGCGACGTGGACGGGTGAATACTGGCGGCGCACTGCACCGCCAGTGCCAGAAAGGCAGTGGTGGAAAGCATGCTGGCCTCGTAACAGAGAGACCGGCGGCTTATAGAAAAATACGCCGCCGGGGGAGAAGAAGAGAAAATGGATTAAGCGGCAGAGGCATCCTGTGAAATGTCACTTTCTTCTCTCGGTTCAAGTAGCACCAGTCTGCCGGAGACGGCAATACCGGGTATCAAAACGATATTCAGACCGGGCTTGCCGTTATGTGCGAAGGCCACGCCAACTTTTGTCCAGTACGTGTTTTTTTCGCCCTGAGCATCGGGCTGGCTTTCCTGGGTAACAAAGACGTGATAAACGGGTTTTCTCATGGAATTTCCTTTAATTAAAAACAGTAAATGAAATAAACCAGTCACATCCCGGTTCTGCATTCCGGTTTTAACGGGTCAGCGAGAACATTCAGCGGCACCCTGAATTGTGGTTACGTGACAGCCCGATCCATTTTGTTAAAGAGCAATACCCGGCCCGGACGAATTAACGTCCATCTGGGCAACCATGCTGTAATGGCAATTTCAGGATCGGATATTTAGCACAGGATATAAACGAAAAACTCAAAATAAAAAGAAGAGAGATTAATAAATGGAAAATTTAAGATGCTATGAGAAGGATAAAAGTATAAAAGTATAAAAGTATAAAAGTATAAAAGTATAAAAGTATAAAAAAGAAAATAGAGACTCATTTAAATTTAATGAGAATGATAAGGACGTGCAGAGAAATAATATCTTCGCACGTCATTGTTGCCATGATTAACGTTTACGGCGCTCAAGTTTTTCCTGACATTCCGTACACGTGGTTACGCCCGGCAATGTCTGTCGTCGCTTTTCAGGAATGGGTTTACCGCATACACGACAGTGGAGTAATGACGGTTCTGACCCAGGTTTAAAACGATTCTGTTCAATCATCTCCTCCAGTCGCTGCTCATTAAATTCCTGATCGCGGTCGATCTCATCCGGCATGTGGCGTCCTCCTGTCAGCGGCAGCGTCCTGTTCGCACAGTGCGATACGTTTCCAGACCATGGTGAGTGATAGCCCTTCGACCTTACGCTTCAGGGCTTCCGTTACCTGCATCATGGCAATCAGTGCGTCAGGCGATTCGAGGTTGCCCACCCGGCACTTCTGCCATTGCCGCCAGATCTCGGCATCTGTCTCTTCATCCGGCTCAGGTGTACGTCCATATGGCACGCTGACACCCAGCAACCGTCGCTGAAGGCAGACATCATTAGACGTCAGGCCAAAGTAGTGGTTGAGCAACGCGATAGAACCGCCCAGCCGGATAGCCCGGTTAATCTGCTGCTGCTGTCGGTATTCCTGTCGGGCCTGCGCCAATAAATGATGCAGAACATCATGGCGGACACTGACCGAAACAAAGGGAGCCGCCGCCCGGCTGACAGCAAACAGTTCATCGAGTGATAACTGATTAAGAGCATTCATTTCTTCGAACGTGAATCCGAGGGACTCACAGTGACGAATATTGCCTTCTTTCAGAGCGTGCAATGCATCAGTTAAGATGGTGTAATTAATTAATGGAATCATTCTGTTATCTCCTCAAGCTATATGGAAAAGTTGAGCAAATAAACGGACATTTTTAACTGATCTAACGTCCGGCTAACTTAAGATTGATCCATTCATCAATTTCCGATTCGAGCCAGGCCACACTGGCCGGGCCAATTTTTATTGAACGTGGGAAAGAACCATTTTTCATATACAAGTAAATTTGAGAGCGTTTCAAACCGGTTTTTTCTTCGACCTGTTTTAAACGTAATAACTGATGTGATGTCATTGTATTCTCCTATTGTGGAATGACTGGTGCATGTCCAGAGAAAATAAAAGAACACAGCAGTAAGCTTAGGAAAAGCCGATAGCACCTTATTACTGATGGGAAGATCCTTAGTACGGTTTTGTAGTGAATAAATAATACGTTATTAGTTGTATAAGGATGTGGAGAAGGATAGTTGTGCTGCTGTGTAGTTTTCAGCGTTTCGCTGCTGCAATGGTGTCATGGCTTAGCGTGATAATGAGGACAATAAAAAGATGCGGTTAAATACATTCATTGTGAATTTCAGTCAGGGGGGCGTTACCACTCTGGTGGTAATGCGCTATGAAGCATCGCCATAGAAGTGTTCTGTGTGGTCGAAACATATATGCTCAACTACTTCCTTAACACAATGCTGAATTGATTGTGCTTCCCGATCATGTATAGACCGATCCAACAGATATAATACCGTCCTTTGATTCTTGTTATCGTTAAGGCGGCTGAGGCAATAAAGTCCTGGCTGGAGGTTCCATGCGGTAAAGATTCTGTAGTGTGATCCCCCGCACAGGAAGACGGATATGGCAGCTCTATGACTCACCTCTGGTTTCTTGGAAAACTTGATGTCGCTAATTATCGGTTAAGTGTGCGCTTGTTTTCCGTTCGGCAAAATAGTGTGCTGGTGTACTGCCCATGGTTTTTTTGAACATGGTGATAAACGCATTAACCGATTCATACCCCAGATTAGCTGCAACATTCTGAACCGAAACGCCGCTGGCCAGTTCCCGGAGAGCAATTATCAGTTGCAGTTGCTGACGCCAGCGTCCGAACGTCAACCCGGTTTCGCGCAGCATTAAACGCGCGAGAGAACGCTCGCTAAGCGCCAGTCTTTTTGCCCATGTTTTGAATGTGCTTCGGTCATCAGGTTGACTGACCAGAGCATCGGCCATGGCGCGGATTTTAGGATGCGACGACACAGGGAGGCTCAGTTTCTGCTGAGGCATGGTGGCTAATTCATCAAGTGTTACTCTGGTCAGTCTGGCTAGATGGCTTTCTGGTGGGTATCCGACGCCCTCGTGGGTTAAACGGGCAATGAGTTCTTTGATCAGACCAGAAATGGCCAGAGTGCAGCATCGCTCCGGCAGCTCGGCGGCTCCAGGCTCGATAAAAAGATAGTTGAGATGCGCATTCCAAGTAGCTTTTGCGCTGTGCGGCACTCCCCCAGGGATCCAGACGGCACAATCAGGCGGCACGATCCAGATATCATTTTCGGCGCGACAAATGACCGCTCCATAGAGGGCAATAATCAATTGCCCTTTGCGGTGCGTATGCACAGGCACTTCGGCCGCGTAATCGACAAAATCCAAATGACGCGCGACTGCGGGGCAGGAGGTGGTATCCGGATCGAACAGCGTATTGGCGAGTGGGGGCAACATAGATTGGCAACATTTAGGTATTTTTTGACAGAATAGAGTATTTAAGTGGATATGCAAGCCGGTAATAATTTCCGGCATGAAAAAATTAACGCGAGTTACTTTCATTTTTTTACACACGATATGCCATCGTCTTCGCGGTATGGCTTCTCCTTCACTACTGAATGATGCGAACGCTCTGCTCTATTCGGCGAAGAGTTTTACCGCTGCGATGCTCGCATACTATATTGCATTATCAATTGGCCTAGAGCGGCCTTCCTGGGCAATTATCACCGTATATATTGTTTCCCAAACCTCCGTCGGAGCATCGCTAAGCAGAAGTTTGTATCGTCTGGTGGGAACGGTAATTGGCGCTGGCATGACGGTATTAATTGTACCCACGTTCGTGAATTCACCCGTATTTTGCAGCGTGATACTGGCAGGCTGGATTACATTCTGCCTCTATCTGTCCTTGCTGGAACGTACGCCCCGGGCCTATGGTTTTGTCCTTGCTGGTTACACTGCGAGTCTGATTGGCTTCCCTGCTGTATCCGATCCTGGCGCGATTTTTGACATCGCTATCACTCGGGTACAGGAAATCATGATCGGTATCTTCTGCGCGGCACTTATTCATCGCTATGTATTGCCCGCGCGCATCTCAGGTCAGTTCAACAGTAAATTATCGCAGACGCTGCTCGCGGCGCGACAGCGTATCGCAGAGACTTTAACAGGCAAACCCGATCCTGTTTCCTCGCCGCTGCATATGGCACTGGCATTGCAGTTCCTGCAGGGCATCAGCCATCATATCCCTTATGATTTTGCGTTCTCTGTACCGGTCCGGCAAGCGAGAAAAAGGCTTCATGACAGGCTTGCGCGATTAGTCATTGTTAACTGTGAGTTACGTGACCGTTTAGCGCTGATAGCGAAGATACCTTTCGATGTGCAAATTTTAATGGATGATGTTGAGGTCTGGCTGGCCTGCAAAGATGAAGGAAAATTTAAAAGCGAGGGGGAAGCGCTCAAAAAACGCAGTGAAAAATTACTGCAGCGCTATGTCGTACATGAGTTGACGTTTGTAGAAGCACTGCATGTAAGTTTTATGCGCTACCTGACAGAGGCCATTGTCCTCGTGCAGCAGTGCTATCGTCTTTCGGATGCCATTCATCACGCGAATCAGATGCCTGCGCACTCAGAAATGAATGACGTGAAAGGGTATGTATTCCACCGCGATCCTCTTACTGCTGCCCGCACCGCATTGGGCGCTTTCACCATCATTTTGAGCGGCTGCATGGTGTGGATTTTCTCGGCATGGCCTGATGGCGGTACGGCAGTATCTATCCTTGGCGTTTGTTGCACACTGTTTGGCAGCTTCGATACGCCTGCCCCGCATATTGTGAAATACATCATTGGTTCCCTCTGGGGAGTTGTGATAAGCCTGATCTACAGCTTCGTTCTCCTACCGCAAGTCAGTGATTTTATCGTGCTGGTAGTGGTTCTAGCTCCGGTATATCTGCTTGCCGGATCGCTCCAGGCACGGCCGCCCACTACTTTTATGGCGATGGGGATCACACTGACGCTGCCTATTTTGTGCGAGCTGGGTGCTCATTACAGCGGGGATTTTGCCGTGGCGGTGAATACCTCTATCGCATTATTTTCTGCAACTGGCTTTGCGGTATTCAGCATGGGCTTTCTGCAGACTGTGCAGGCAGATGCGGCAATAAAACGCCTGCTTAAATTATGCCAGCGCGATATTAACCGCAGCGTGAAAGGTGTGTTGAATACTGATGAAACTCTCTGGATCAACCTGATGATCGATCGGGCTGCGTTGATACTGCCGCGTTTGCCGCGCAGCGGACAGTCATCAGAACAGGCATTGAATCATCTTTTGCACACCCTGCGTATAGGCCTGTGTGTAATGCGATTACGCCGATGGGATGCGCATGCAGACAAAGAAATAAAAGAGGTTCTCACTTGTCTTACACACTCGACGGATATTAACACCTTACTTGAACGGATTGTCAGCCTGACTGAGCGTAGCCTGTCCGTAGCAGATGAACTATCGCGGCATCATGTTAATCAACTGGTTGATCTGTACTGCGCATTAAGCACTCAGGAAATGGAGCATGCCGATGATCAATGATTTCAATATTGAGGGCGTTTTTGTACCCGGTCTACTGTTAATTTCCCTCGTCGCGCTCACCTGTACGCTATTACTCGTGCAGCTTTTCTCGCTAAGCAAGGGTTACCGTCGCTTGCCGTTTCGCCCGATGATCGATTTTTCCATCTTTATTATTACTTTTTACCTGTTGTTGCAGGGACTGACCGAACTGGGGTTTTTAAAATGAAATCGTTACTTTCTCTACTGGGCCGCTATTTGCTGACGCTCAGCGCTGTGGCGGTTGCTACGCTTTTGGCTTTTATTCTCTGGAAACATTATGTGCAAACTCCCTGGACCCGCGATGGTCGGGTTCGTGCGGATGTGGTCCAGATTGCGCCGGATGTCTCTGGACCGGTTCTGAATGTGGCCGTCCGCGATAATCAGTGGGTTAATCGGGGCGATGTGCTCTATTCCATTGACCCGCACTGGTTGAGGTTGGCAGTGGTCAGCGCCCAGGCTGATGTTGAGGCGAAACGTCATGAAATGCTGATGCGCCAGGATGCGGCGAGGCGACGCTCTCAGATTAAAGGGGTGATTTCCAGCGAGGATTTACAACAAACAGCCAGCGCAGCAAGCGTCGCTGCGGCTAATTACCACGGTGCACTGGCTGCGCTGGACCTTGCAGAGCTTAACTTATCGCATGCTATTGTTCGCTCTCCGGTTACGGGCTATGTCACACATTTGCGGCTTCGCCCTGGTGACTATGCCACAGCGGGAGAAACTAAACTTTCCATCATTGATGCCAATAGTTTTTGGGTGGTTGGCTATTTTGAAGAGACTAAGTTGCAACATATCCGCACGGGAAATACTGCACACATTACGCTGATGGGATTTAAGCCGGTGATCACGGGGCATGTTGAGAGTATCGGGCGCGGAATAGATGATAACAATGACGAGACCGGGGGGCTTGGCCTGCCTAATGTCGAGCCAACCTTTAGCTGGGTGCGGCTCGCGCAGCGTATCCCGGTTCGGATTCATATTGACAGATTGCCGGAGGGAGTTGAATTGGTGGCTGGACTGTCTGCGAGTATATCCATCACACCATAATAAAAAGTATGGTTTCTATTGAGGATTTATGCAGAACTTAGGGATTGTCAGCTCTTGAACTATATGCCTGATGAAAATGTATTTCTAGTAGAGTAATTCTAAGGTTTCGGTTATGAAAAACAGAAAAGATTTTGTAAATGACTTAATTATCTGGATAAGCAAAAATATAGAGATGCCACTAAAAATTGATGATGTGGCTATCAGGTCCGGATATTCAAAATGGCATTTGCAGAGACTGTTTTTTTCTGAAACAGGGCAGAGCCTGGGAGGTTTTATCAGAGAGAAAAAATTATGTCTTATTTTAGAGGCTGTTATCACAACAAATGAACCTTTGATAAATATCGCGATGCGATTTGGCTTTGACTCTCAGCAATCATTAACCAGGGCATTTCGGAAAAGGTATAATGTCCCACCGCACCGGTATAGAAAAAATGCCGTAAATATTAAAAGCAAGTCTTCTAGGGAGTAAGGTAATTACTCGTATCATAAGGATGAGTTTTTAAATCGTTAGTAACTATCTGGATTACGGACGGGTTCATCTAGTAATCATGGTCTTAGTACCTCAGTTATAGATTTGTTGAACGAAATGAAATCACTCATTTATTTCATTGTAAATGAATCTAAGTCTTTCTGTGCAATGTATGTTTTCGTGTTTTTACATGTGTAATGTATTGGTGAGTAAGTTTTGGATTCATTAATTGGAATGTAATTACGAACCCATGTGTGTATTTAATGGTTGGATAAAATAAGGTTAATCTATTTTGCGCATTTTGGATTCGATCGAACCTATGCAGGTCGGCTAAATCCTCCTTGAATAAGGAGTGGTTTTTATGTATATGTGGGGCTGTGAGCATTTAAATACTGTTTTGTTTTTACATTTCTAATGCTTGGTAATTGATGATATGTATTTATACCCGTAATGCAGAAATATAATATCCCTTGAGGTGACAAGGAAAAAAGAGTCAAAAAAACTAATTATGTCCGTATTACTGATTTTAGAGTCCTTAATACGGACATTTGGGTTTGGTAAAATTCACTTGCGTCAATCCGACATTGATGTGGGGGAACCGCGTACGAGTGCAGTTTTTAACGTATCACCACTGAGCCTGTCGGTAATGCCTTCGTCAGATGCCCATTGTTCGAAAATAGATAGTAGTTTGTACGGTTTACTAATTAATGGACGGATGACTTCATTGTTTTTACAGGCCAGCCAGAAAAAACGAGATAGTGGTGTTGATATTCGCGTCGCAGATAATGGGGGCACTCTGCTATTGGTTATGATGTCAATGACTTTATCAAGTTCAGCATGTCGAATAACAAACCAGGCATCCCGAGGTAAAATATGAGCCGGGAAATACTCTTTCCCCAGGTAGTTATTTATCCTCTTTGAGAATATATCTTCATGTACATCTGGTGAAATGTTTTTAGGGAGTTGCATAATTTTTTGTGTTATTCTTTCTTCCCATGTCATTTTATCGAATAGTTGAAATGGTTCTCCTTGTAAGCTAACTGTTATGCCATGATTAAAATCAATAGCTCCTGTTACAGGTAATGGTATTTTAAGAGATTGGGCAAGTAATTTTTGTACTAGAACATATTCATATCCAATCAATAGAGTGTCAATAACTCTCTCTGTGGGAATGATATATTTCCCAGTAGTGCTAACAATAAAATTATGTCCTTCAATAAACGCTTTTTTGTCAAGAAGGCATAAACGATTTATTGATGACGTATCAGATGGTCTGAGCCTTACTTTGTAGCCCGACCTCTGTATTTTTCGTAATGTAATTGGCGACTGAAAGTAAATAGAGAGATGAATGCTGCCATGTAATGCATACCTGTAAATGTCACTTTTTTTTAATTTTCAGTCCTTTTTTATTTATCACTTCGACTGCTTCACGGATAGTCAGCCAGTCAGGCGAACTATAGTTTGTATTTGATAGTGTTTGTTTTTTTGACATAGTGGTTTGCCTCTATTTCTATTTTTTTAAAAAAATACCATGAATTTTCCAGTGAGATTAATTTCATGGTGCGGGATCTATTACGTTATAATATTTGGGTTATATTGACGCGGGGGCTTCTTAGCGTTTCAGCCCCCCATGTCCGGCCTCATATTTCGCAGTGATTGAAAAGAAGAACAAATATCAGGTTAAACTAATTCAATCCTCAAACATTATTTAAGTTGAATGGAAGACATTACATAAATCTGTCTGCTCCGCCTGATGCTTCAATTGTCTGTCCAGTAACAAACTGATTCCTCCCAGAAAGTAGGAACGCAGCAATTGCAGTAATATCTTCAGGAAGTCCAAAGCGGCCCACAGGCGTTTTCTCTTTACCCAGTAATGCCATTACCTCTTCGTCTGTTCTGTCAGCTAGTTCAGGACGACGATTGCGAACATTCGGTAGCATGTTCTGCGCCCAGTTATCCGTCGCGACAGCACCCACTCCGATCGCATTGACCAGAATGCCATCCGGAGCCACGCTAAGTGCTAAACTACGGGTCAGGTTGTTGATAGCGGCGCTCAGTGCGTGTGAGACGGTAAGTTGCGGATTAGGGTAGATACCGCCAATGGATGAGATATTGACAATACGCCCCCAGTTTCGTCTCTGCATCCCGGGGATGATTACCTTACAAAAACGTCGCATGGCGGAGAATTTGGTCTCAGTCATTATCTGCCAGTCTTCTTCCGAAGTGGTTAACAGCGTGCCCGCATGGGCTCTTCCGGCATTGTTCACCAGTAAATCAATACGCTGAAAAACCTTTTCCGCTTGTTCAACCACTAAAGAAGGTAGTTTGGGATCAGTCACATCCCCGGCAATAGGCAGCACCGAAACACCGTATTTCTCTGAAATTTTTTTCGCAGCAAGAATCAGCTCAGGTTCTCGTCTGGCCACCATGATTAAATGCACACCATTCATGGCCAATTCTTCACACATGCTGAAACCAATTCCGGTACGGGCTCCAGTTACCAGAGCCACTTTTCCAGTCAGTTTTAAATCCATTTGTTGCTCCTCAAGTTAAGCACAGTCAATAACATGAGCAGTATTAGTAACAAATCTCTTTTTCAGGAGCTTGTGCATCAGAATTCAGATGTCTGAAAAAAGCGGTCAAAGAGTTGGGTGTCGCCTTTGCTTATACTCCAGACAATATTGAGTTTAGTGCCAGGAGTGGTCAATGCGTTCGGACAATCACGAGCTTTCTTCTACCAGGATTCTTATGCTGGGGATTATTTGTTGTATTGTTGTGGCTAATATTTATTTTAATCAATCTGTCCTGAATTTAATTGCCGGATCATTTCCCAATGAATGGGGAGCTGTTTCTTTGATCCCCATGGTCACCCAGGTAGGCTATGCGGTGGGCTTATTCTTTCTGATACCCCTAGGCGATTATATTGAACGTCAGCGGCTTATCCTGCGTCAAGCGCAGGTGCTTTTCCTGGCAATGATCGGCATGATGTTATCCCCAACGGCGACAGTGTTGGTGTTCTACTCCTTCCTTACCGGGATGGCTGCAACAGTAGCTCAACAGATAGTGCCGCTTGCCGCCTCGCTCTCAAGAACTTCTGCACGAGGTAAAACCGTTTGTACGGTGATGAGCGGTGTCCTGGCAGGTATCCTTGCTGGCCGGGCTATCGGAGGCCTTATTGGTCAGTATGTCGGCTGGCGTGGCGTCTTTTTATCCGGAGCGATCATGACATTGCTGGCTATATTTTTCATCTTACGCATTTTGCCTACTCAGTCGTTGTCAACGCCAAAGTTTAACTATCTGGCGGTATTACGTTCATTAGGACTGCTGTGGAAAAACGAGCCGCAGGTGCGTGGTGCAACTCTTACACAAGTAATGCTGTTTGCCTCCTTCAGCGTGCTGTGGACCGTGCTCCCTTTCTGGTTAGCTCATCGCTACGATTACGGTGCAGGGATAACGGCACCCTAGCTGCTTTGGGGTTAATCGGTATTCTGTGTGCGCCTCTGGCGGGAAGTTTCAGCGATCGGCAGGGACCATTCCGAATGGTTGTTTTTGGTGTGATACTCATGCTGCTAGCCTGGACTGTTTTTTGGAGATGGAACAGTATTGTGGGTATGGTGGTGGGCATTCTACTACTGGATACGGGTGAGCAATGTGTACTGATAGCTAATCAGCACACGATTTATTCTTTGCGTCCGGATGCCAGAAACCGTCTTAATACATTATTTATGTGCGTTATGTTTATTGGCGGAGCATGTGGCTCACTGACTGCCACCTGGTTATGGGAGACAACTCATAGCTGGGCGCTGATTTCTTCAGCAGGGGGCGGACTCGTGATCATGGGGATGTTGATAGCCGTAAGACGTAAATATTCAGGCCCCTATTCGGGCACATAGCGCAATAGCACTTCTTACATCCGTCGCATTGTCTGAGTCTTCAACATCATGTAAAGCGTCCTGTATCAATTGCTTAGCAGCCCATTTTTCCCCAGCTTCAGCCTGCAATGTCGCCAATGAATAAGCAATACGGAGGGCCCAGCCATGAGCCTGTTGCTGGCGCGCTTTGTCCAGGGCCTTCTCCAACAGCAGGCGTTGTTTCTGAGGAGGTAATTGAGTGGCAGAAAGACGCATCAGCTCAGGCGTGCACCAGTTTTCATGATCCTGGCGGGTGGCTCTCAGTGATACCCCGGTATCAATTTCTGACAACAAGGGGGAATATTGCCAGTCTAATCCCATCGCCCGCAACGAGCTAAACAGTGTGGTTTGACTAACATCGGTATGACTGAACTGTTTGGCCCAAACAAGAAACAGCTCGCCGTATGTCTTCCAGAAATATAAATCATGCCTTTTTGCCAGATGAATCAGCCAGTTTGCGACCTTTATAACCCAACGCGGATTACGATCCAGTGCTGCTGTCATACAAGCGCCTTCAGCCAGTGCACAGCAAAGAGAACAGACATGCTGCAAACGAGCGGCTTTTTTAACACCGCGCCATGCCATCTGTTTCGCGGCCTTATACTCACCCTGTAACCAGAGTAAACGAGACAGAAAGGCCTGACCGGCGCTCTCTTGATCAAGACCAAAACGGAAAGAGTGGCTTAATTCACCATGTTCATACCAATCAAGAGATTGCTGGAGATAATCACGCCCTACATCATGACGGCCCAAAAAATGCAGGGATACACCGAGAATACGCAGCCCGGTTGCCATCGCCTCCTCGTCGGTAATGGACCGTGCTAGCTCGCACATAGATTGCGCATGCTCAAGCGCTTTATCCAACTCGCCAGTACGCAGATAATACAACCATAATCCGTAGTGTGCCTGTAAACGTATTTCTTTGTCGTCGAGCTTTTCTGCAATTGTCAGCGCGGTTTTCCAGGCTGAATGTGTTTCAGGCGTGGGGCCTTTTGCCCAGGTTGACGCCTTACCTGCTACAGCGCTGAGATTCATTCTCTGGCGTAGCGTTAATACTACCTGCGAAGTATTTTCATAAAGCAGAGGATAAATATGGCGCTGACATTCATCGTATAGTGAATATTCAATCCAAAAAGGGGTCATAGCTTGTAAGATCTCAAGCCCTTTAGAGGGAGCAGCTCCCTCAATCAACGTTTGCTGTAATACACTCCGCAAATCATTAAGTATATGGCTATAACGTTCACGCCATTGTCCTGTTGGCAGCATAAACCAATCATCTTGGGCCTCTTTTACCATAACTTTATAATAGTCGGCAAAACGGGCCTCAAGAACAGTATATTCACCCTGTTGCCTGAGTTTATCGCATGCGAACTGGCGCATGGTTTCCAGCAGGCGGAAACGGGTCTCTGGTACCTGAGTACTGACCTGAATCAGGGATAAAGACAGCAATCTTTGCAGATCGTCAACAACCTGCCAGCGATGCTTGTCTTTAATCAGCAGAAGGTCGCTTACTGATTTCACACTGAACATATCGGTATAGATCCCCAGAGAGCAAAATAATCGTTGTTCACGTGTGTTGAGCAACTGATAAGTCCACTCCAGCGCGGTCAGTATTTTCTGATGTCTGGGCTCCAGAGATCTGTGCGTATTGCTCAATAGCTGGAAACGGTCTTCCAGTCGGCTATAGATCTCTTTGACACTCATGACTGGCAGACGGGAGGCCGCAAGTTCAATCGCCAACGGCAGACCGTCAAGATGACGGCATAACTCGCCAATCAAAGACAGTTCGCTGGCTGATGGATGGTAATCATGTCGATTGGCCTGCCCGCGTTCGATAAAGAGGCGGACACTGGAAAAAGTCAGTAACTCGTGGGTATCAGCCTCTTCGCTCTCAGGAACTTGTAATGGTGGTAGTAGATATTGTTGCTCGCCGGCAACCTGCAACGCTACCTGGCTGGTCAACAACAGTTTGATATGGGGAGCTAGGTGCAGGAGCAACGTAATCACTGGTTCAAGTTCATTAATTACATGTTCACAGTTATCAATCAGCAGTAAACATCGACGCCGTGCAAGCTGTTGCCGTAAATCGGCATCATTATGAATGGCAGCTAATGGAAGATGGAGCGCTTGTGAAATAACGGATAGCAAGCTGGATGCTTCGGTGATATGAGCCAGTTCAGCCACACATATTCCATCAGGAAAATGCGTGTGTGTAAGACTGACGACTTCCCATGCCAGACGAGTCTTACCCACGCCCCCTGAGCCTGTAATCGTCACCAGACGGTATTGATCCAATAAGGCGCATAATTCCTGCACAGCTTTATCACGCCCCAGAATCGACGCTAGAAAAGGGGTAATAGCGGGCTCAGGTATTTTTGATTTAGAGAGCGGTTCAGTTGGCGATTTGTTGATATTAAAGCGATAACCACAACCAAATTCAGTAACCAGTAGATGGCGGTCATGTCCCAGTATGCGGCGTATAGCTGAAATTTGTGCCTGAAGATTATTTTCTTCGACGATTTCATTTCCCCACACTTGCGTAAGTAAAGATTCTTTACTTACCGCTTTACCTCTGGCACTCACCAGAGCAACTAGAACATCAAAAGCTCTGGCAGAAATTCTTACTGGCTTACCCCGATGTAACAGAATCCTTAGCTGTGGCCAGATTTGCCAGTCAGCAAAGTGAATCTCATCAATTGATATCATAGTGTTGAGATCTTCTGTTTTGAGCATCACGAACTCTCGCTATGGAGTAAGCCATTTCTAACGAAAGCGGTTATCAGAATCAGGCTACATGTTGAATGTGTTGCATAGGAGTATCACTATTCAATACCACTTTTACCGTTAATGATTATAAAGCCAATAGTGCTATGTGGCATAGCTTTGCGATCAAACTGGTGATGAAAACTGAACTATCTATGCCAGCCATATCCCATCAGGCCTGGCTGGAAAAGCACTCACATGGATAATCATTCGACCAGGGATTAACCTTCAAATAACAGCGTGTGTCCATAGAACATTTAAATAATGGTGGTACGGGATGCCAATACTAGGACTGATGGCGGTATATACAGTCTTATCTCAATGGCGCTAACAGCCACAGACAGAGGAAGCGGACTTGATACCTGTACCATAAACAGAGTATATCGACGAACGATCCACGCTGACAATGAGACGACAATTGGCATCCAACGAAGCGATCAAAGGCTAATTATTGCGATGCCGGTCAGCACCACCACTGCACCGGCAATCCGGCGTGCCAGATGATTTTCACGAAACAACCAGTACGAGAGAAGAGAGCCGACAATAATAGATGTTTCCCTGAGAGGAGCGACGAGTGCCAGTGGCATGCTCTGCATGGCTGTCAGCACAAGGATGTAGGCAAGTGGAGAACATACAGCGATGATAAGGATCGGAACTCTATCTACACGTACAGCCGTTGGGATTCGATACCGTCGTCGCATCGCACCAGGGGTCAGAATAAGACTCTGTAGCAGGAGTGTGCTGGCGTAGTAACTAACTGGATCCAGGTGCAGAGAGATTACCGAATAACCATCCCAGAGGGTATAGCCAGCGATGGCGGTGCCTGTCGCTGCCCCCCATATCATTCCTTTAAGTGGCCGGCTTCCGCTCCTGAATGGATTGCCGGTGACAACGAAAATACCAGCGATAACGAGAAGCGCGCCGAGTAAAGCGCTTGCTGAAAGCCGTTCCCCCATCAGAAGGGTTGCAAACAGTATCGTCAGAACCGGTCCGCTCCCCCGGGCAATCGGATAAACAACACCAAGTTCGGCGCGCTCGTAGCCAGCCTGCAAGATTAGAGAATAAGCGATATGAAGCGCAGATGAGATAACTGCCCCGACTGCGAGTCGCCAGTCGAGCTCCTGTTGTCCCTCAACTGTCAGAATGAGGCTGATCGGAACCCACAACAATGCTGAGGCACAGCTGTAGGCCCAGACGAACAAAAGTGTGTCTTCCTTCTTGTATTTTGAGGCTATATTCCATACTGCATGAGCTACTGAAGCAGTAAGAATCATCGCAACCGTGCTGAACTGCATCAGGACATATCCGGCAAATCAATACCCGCTCGTTCAGCCCGGCGACTTTGTTCTTTATCCCGCAGAGTGAGGGCAGCGACCAGCGTATCAATAACGACTAGCTGGGCCAGTCTACTGCCGGCAGCGGCCATCTGTGCCGGTAATGGCGCTCCGCCAACCACGAGCGAAACGTTGGCGAGTGTCGCCAGTGGTGTATCGTACTGGTTAGTTATTGCGATAAGCGATGCTCCGGCCGAGGATGCGGCATCAGCAACGGCGAGTGTGGATGATGTGCGACCTGTCGAGCTGACGACGATCATCACGTCGCCTGAACCGAGTAGGCGGGCAGCAATCATCGCTGATAAATAATCCTGGATACTGATGGTTATCACACCAGCCGTCCGCAGACGAAATACAGCATCAGCGGCAACCGTCGCAGAGGGGCCGGCACCAAATGCAAATACCTGGCGTGCGCTCTGGATTAAATCGACCGCCTCATCAAGGGCGGAGATTTCAATAGCACCACTGAGCGCAGTCAGCGCGTCTGCACCAGCACGAACTGATGTTTCCAGCACCGATGCCAACGTCGCATCCGCTGTGAGAACTTCAGGCGGTGCAAAGAACCGGGCAGTACCACGAGCCCGGGCAATCTCTATCTTAAGTTCAGTGAACCCGGTGAACCCAATCGCTCGTGCAGCGCGTATTACTGTCGGCGGTGATACACCTGCGCGGGTGGCAACCTGTGCTGTCGTGCTTGTACCGACAAACAAAGGATCGACAAGCAGGAGATCGACAACTTTAGCCTCACTTGCAGCGAGGTCGCCGCTTCGGGCGTGAATGCTGCCAAGCCATTGCTGTAACCGCTGCTCGCTTTCTGAAACTCTGTTACCATTTTCATTTTTCATGTGTAATATATTACATTCCCTTTGCGAAGGGCACAACCATCACGTAAGTAGATTCTGTTAAAAGGAGTCCGCATCATGAACACTGAAATCAAGACGGTTGTCGCTGTTGTTGGTCCGGGTGCCATCGGCACCACAGTCGCGGCGGCGTTACACGAAGTCGGCCGCACACCATTGCTGTGTGGACGTACTCCCCGCGATCACCTGACCCTGCAAGACGGCGACCGCTTTATCACCGTACCCGGTCCGGTACAGACGAATCCGGCGCAAATTACTCGCACAGCCGATCTTGTCTTTCTGGCAGTCAAGTCCACACAAATCGACGCGGCAGCAGAATGGCTCAGGGCGTTGACCGGCCCGGAGACGGTTGTATGCGTGCTTCAGAACGGGGTCGAACAGCTGGACAGGCTCGCGACGTACTCTCTGCCCGGACAGATTGTCCCCGCAGTCGTGTGGTTTCCCGCACAGGCGCAGTCAGATGGCTCAGTACGCTTGCGTGGCGACGCGCGCCTGAGCCTTCCAGACACGTCAGCTTCCTTCTTAGTGGCAAAAGCGCTACAAGGCACGCGGTGCTCCGTAGATTTGGCCGCAAACTTCAGCTCCCTGGCCTGGCGCAAACTGATGCAGAACGCGGTGGCTGGACTCATGGCGCTCACGCACCGCCGCTCGGGCATGTTCGCCCGCGCTGACATCGCCAGGCTTACGCTGGCTTATTTACAGGAATGTCTGTCCGTGGCACGGGCAGAAGGAGCAGAACTCGGCGACGAAGTGCCGCAGGAGATCCTCGACAAGTTCCGGGCGGCTCCCGCAGACATGAGCACTTCCATCCTTACGGATCGAGAAGCAGGCCGACCGCTCGAATGGGATATCCGCAACGGTGTCATTGCGCGTCGCGGCCGGGTTCACAGCATTCCAACGCCTGTCAGCGACATCCTGGTGCCGCTTCTTGCGGCTGCTAGCGATGGCCCAGGTTGATCCCAGGCAGATGATCGCGCTATTACTTCTCTTCTGCCTGGCCCTCGGTGCCGGTGTGCTCAGCGGTGTCGTCGGCACTGGTTCGTCGCTAATCATGCTCCCCGTCCTCGTCACCATATACGGGCCAAGGATTGCAGTGCCTGTTATGGCGATCGCCTCCCTTTTCGGCAACATCGGACGGGTGATTGTCTGGTGGCATGAGATTCGTTGGCGACCGGTGTTTGCCTATTCGTTCGCGGGAGTTCCTGCGGCTGTTCTCGGGGCGCACACGTTACTTACGATTTCTCCTGGCACAGTGGAGGTATTCCTGGCAGCTTTCTTCCTTGCGATGATCCCGCTGCGCCGTCTCATCAGACGATCGAACCTCCACTTGAATCTCTGGCACATGAGTTTTGCCGGGGCGATTGTCGGGTTTCTGACAGGATTCGTGCTCTCTACAGGGCCGCTCAGTGTGCCAGTATTCACCGGCTACGGAATGAGTGGCGGCGTATTTCTGGGATCAGAGGCGGCAAGCGCAATCCTGCTCTACGCTGGCAAGTTAGCTACGTTCGGTATATCGGGCGCACTCGCACAGCCTGTCCTCACACATGGACTTGCCATCGGCATCGCATTGTTCGTCGGTTCGATGATTGCGAAACGTCTCGTCCAGAAACTCCAGACGCACACGTTCGAGCTTCTCATTGATGCCGTTCTCGTAGCTGGGGCAGTAGGGATGATCCTTGCTCTTAAATGAAATGGCACGCCAGGGCTGACGGGGCAAGCGTGTTGTTATCGTATAACAGCTTTCTACAGGCAGCGACGGGGTGGGATGATGGGTCTGACAAGCTATTAGAAATGAACAAAGCCGTACCAGGGTATGCTGATACAGCTTTTTGTTATGGGTCATGCCGCTTCGTTGTTTTTATCCCGTCCTGTGTTAAAAGGAGGTACGTATGCGACCCGGCATATATCAAGATAATCCGACCACCACTGCATCATCGCCTTGCGGGCTTCCAGATGCTCAGCCTTATGAATGTAAGCCAGACGCACGGTGTTGCGCTCCTGGTGACTCATCTGGCGTTCCACTGCATCTTGCGACCATAGACCAGACTCCATCAGGGCACTGCATGCCATCGCCCGAAAGCCATGACCACAGATGTCTTTTTTCGTGTCGAATCCCATCAGGCGCAGTGCTTTATTGACCGTGTTTTCACACATCGGCTTGTACGGGTTGTGGTCGCCGGGGAATACCAGTTCATAAACCCCGGATATTTCCTTAATCCGTTTCAGAATAGCTATAGCCTGCTGTGAGAGGGGCACGATATGAGCAGTGCGCATTTTGGCACCACGCCCGGAATAACGCACATCTGGAATGGGTTCTCGCGTCGCGGGTATTGTCCAGACCCGGTTTCTGAAATCAATCTCTGACCAGCGGGCAAAGCGCAGTTCACTGGAGCGGATGAACACATGCAGCGTCAGCAGGACGGCCAGCCGCGTCAGTTCACGGCCCTGATGATATGCCTCAATGCGTTCGAGCAGTTCAGGCAGCCGCTCCAGCGGTAGGGCGGGGTAATGCCGTCTGGCAGGAGGTGTTGTCACGCCTTCAAGGTTTGCAGCCGGATTGTTATCGATTAATCCCTGGTGGAGCGCATGGCGCATGATGTTACTGACGTGCTGCCGCGTGCGGGACGCGACTTCCAGCAGGCCTTTTTCTTCAATTCCTTTCAGCAAATTAATGAAATGCCGGGGTTTAAGTTCGGTAACTGACAGATATCCGATAACCGGAAAGACATGATTGTTCAGGCTTGCGAGCAGGCGGTCAGCGGTATTCTGCGACCATTTTTTATTGCTTTTATGCCAGGCCAGCGCCACGGTTTTAAACACCTTCTCAGTTGGGCAGGCACCGCGTTCTGCGGCCCGCTGCATTACCGGGTTGATGTTCAGCGCCAGCATCTTACGGATACCTTCGCGCTGCTGGCGGGCATCAGACAGTGAGACGGCAGGATAGGCACCCAGTGCAATGCGGGATTCTTTACCGTTAATACGGTACTTGAGATACCAGTGACGGGAACCGCTAGGTTTGACCAGCAGATACAGACCGTGGGAATCGGAGACTTTATAGGGTTTATCGGTGGCTTTGAGAGTGCGAATCTTCGCGTCGGTAAGGGACATATGGGGGTCACTCCATTATCGAACTAACCTGACCCCAGATTTGACCACCAATTTTTCCCGATGCGAAGGGTAAAATCAAAATGCACCGGGAAGAGTTTTCACGCTAACCTCTTGAATCAATATCAGATAAGGATTCGCAAAGATGCATGCAAACAGGAAATTGGCTCCTCTGACTGGACTCGAACCAGTGACATACGGATTAACAGTCCGCCGTTCTACCGACTGAACTACAGAGGAATCGTTGGAACGAGGCGAATATTAGCGATGCCGATCCCCGTTGTCAAAGCCCGATCGCACACTTCTGGTTTAAGTGCGCGTAAAAGCAGCGGATTGCTGCTTTTCTGCCTTGAATGGGCAGATTTCAAACTGCCAGCAAGATCTCACTTTAAACGCATTTCCTTTGAGATGTTAGATGCGTGTCAAAGTTTTGTTATTTGCCGATTTTAAAACAATCATTTCAGTGCTTTTATGATGAAAATTTCAAAAGAAGAAAGGATGAAACAAATGAACTGCTTATCATCACGCCCGAAACGAGTTTTGTCCGCTCAACGCTTCTTTCGAAAGTAACACATTGATAAGGAAGATGTTGAAAAAAGGAGCAGCACGGTACCGATAGCGTCAGACCAGAAGCCTTACCTCTACGAACAGAAAAAAAACGCCAGCGACGTTGAGTGAATGTAAAAGATATTTTTCATTCGCGGACTCAGCCAACCTGAGCACGTTAACAAATAAGAAGGGTTACCTATGAAATTCAAAAAAGCGTTAGTGACTTCCCTGTTAGCTTGCATGTTACCTGCCGCTGTGATGGCAAAAGATATCCAGCTGGGCGTTTCTATGGCGCTGTTTGATGACAACTTCCTCACCATCCTGCGCACAGCCATGCAGAAAGAGATGCAAAAAGACAATATCAAAGGCCAGGTTGAAGACGCCAAAGGCGACGTGGCCCAGCAGCTGCAGCAGGTGCAGAACTTCATTGGTCAGGGTGTTGACGCCATCATCGTGAACCCGGTCGATACCAACGCGGTGAAGCCGATCATGGATGCCGCGACCAAAGCCGGTATTCCACTGGTATTCGTCAACCGCAAACCGGCGGGTCAGCTGACCGACAAGATGGCGTACGTCGGCTCCGACTCTGAACTGGCGGGCCGTCTGCAGATGGAAGCACTGGCCAAAGCGATGAACGGCAAAGGCAACGTGGCGATCCTGATGGGCGACCTGGCGAACGAATCAACCCGTGACCGTACTAAAGGCGTCGAAGCGGTGGTCGCCAAATATCCGGGCATTAAGGTGGTACAGAAGCAAACCGCCAAGTTTACGCGTAACGATGCGGTAGACGTGGTGAGCAACTGGATGACCGCCGGTGACGATATCCAGGCCATTGCCTCAAACAACGATGAAATGGCGATTGGTGCGCTGCAGGCGCTGGGTAAAAACCCGAACCACATCCTGATTGCCGGCGTGGACGGTACGCCTGATGCGCTGCAAATGCTGAAGAATGGCAAAATGGTTGCCACCGTATTCCAGGATGCGAAAGGTCAGGGCGAAGGTGCCGTACAGACTGCGGTGAAACTGGCGAACGGCGAAAAAGTGGAAAAAATCATCAACATCCCTTACCAGCTGATCACCAAAGACAACATGGCGCAGTTCGAAAACCGTAACCAGAAATAATCGCTCCCCCTTAAGCCGTACGGAGGTGATGTATGACCGCTTTTGCGCTTGAAGCCGAAGGCATCAGCAAGTTCTTCCCCGGAGTGAAGGCACTCGACAATGTCTCACTGCGTATTAAGCCGGGGTCGGTACATGCCCTGATGGGTGAAAATGGCGCGGGCAAATCCACTTTAATGAAATGTCTTATCGGGATGTATCGTCCCGATAAGGGCACTATCCGCATTAAAGGGGAGCCAGTGCAGTTTCAGGACACCATGGACGCGCTGCGTTCCGGCATTTCCATGATTCACCAGGAGCTGAATCTGGTGCCTTACATGACCGTGGCGGAGAATATCTGGCTCGGTCGTGAACCGATGAAATACGGCTTTGTCGATCACGGCAAGCTCAATCAGCAGACGCAGGAACTGCTTAACAAACTGAATATCCGTCTGAAAGCCGATCGGCTGGTCGGCGAGCTCAGCATTGCGTCCCAGCAGATGGTGGAAATTGCCAAAGCGGTGTCGTGGAACTCCGACATCGTGATTATGGATGAACCGACCTCGGCGCTGACGGAAACTGAAGTGGCGCATCTGTTCACCATCATCCGCGACCTGCGTGCCCAGGGCAAAGCCATCATCTATATCAGCCATAAAATGGATGAAATTTTCGCCATCACCGATGAGATCAGCATCTTCCGCGACGGCACCTGGGTCGGCAGTAATAGCACCACCGCCTTTACCCGTCAGTCGCTGATCACCCAGATGGTGGGACGCGAACTGACGCAGCTGTTCCCTAAATTCAACAGTGCCATCGGCGAAGAAGTGCTGACGGTGCGCAACCTGACCTGCAAAGACCGCTTTACCGATGTCAGCTTCAGCGTGCGCAAAGGCGAGATCCTCGGCGTGGCCGGGCTGGTGGGTGCCGGACGCAGCGAGGTGATGGAGAGCCTGTTCGGCATGGAAAGCTTCGACAGCGGTGAAGTGCTGATTGATGGTGTGCCGGTGAAAATCGATTCGCCGTCAACGGCGATTGAGAAGGGCATGGCGTTTCTCACCGAAGACCGCAAAAAGTCCGGGCTGTTTCTGGTGTTGTCGGTGCTGGAGAACATGAGCATCGTCAATATGCCCGATTACATCGGCAAAAGCGGTTTCGTTAGCCACATGAAGATGGCGCAGGACTGCATGGAGCAGATCCGCAAACTCAATATTAAAACGCCGACCATGGATCAGATCATCAATAACCTCAGCGGCGGTAATCAGCAGAAGGTGCTGATTGCGCGCTGGCTGCTGGCGCAACCGAAGATTCTGATCCTCGATGAACCAACCCGCGGCATTGATGTTGGCGCCAAAGCCGAAATCTACCGCCTGATCAGTGAACTGGCTAACCGTGGCGTGGCCATCATCATGGTGTCTTCTGAGCTGCCGGAGATTCTCGGCATGAGCGACCGGGTGATGGTGATGCACGGCGGACGTATAACCGGCATCCTCGATAAAGAAGAGGCCGACCAGGAAACCATTTTGTCGTTGGCATCCGAGTGAGGCACGAGACCCCTATGAGTAACGTAAAAATAACGGCCCCGCAGGCCACCGAACAGAGTTCTTTCTTCGGCAATCTGCGCCATAAACTGCCGAAAGACACCGGCATCTTTGTCGTGATGTTAGGCATTGCGCTGATCTTTGAAATAGCCGGCTGGTACGTGCGTGACCAGTCATTTCTGCTCAACACCAACCGTTTAGTGCTGATTGTGCTGCAGGTGGCGATCATCGGTATTATCGCCGTCGGCGTCACCCAGGTCATTATTACTACCGGTATCGACCTGTCGTCCGGTTCGGTTATCGCCCTGACGGCGGTGGTTGCCGCCAGCCTGGCACAGACGTCTGACAGCCTGTCGCCGATGTATCCGTCACTGGTCAATCTGCCCGCCGCCATCCCGATCGTCGCCGGCATCGGCGTCGGCCTGCTGTGCGGCGTGGTCAACGGTGTGCTCATCACCAAAACCGGCATTCCGCCGTTTATCGCCACGCTCGGTATGATGGTGTCGGCGCGCGGTCTGGCACAATATTATACCCAGGGCAACCCGATCAGCTTCCTGTCGGACGGTTTCACCTCCATCGGTCAGGGCGCGATGCCGGTGATTATCTTCCTGGTGGTCGCCTTCCTGTTCCACATCGCACTCAAACACACCCGCTACGGCAAATATGTCTATGCGATTGGCGGCAACATGACCTCTGCCAAAGTGTCGGGCATCAACGTTAATAAATACCTGATCATCGTGTATACCATCGCCGGGGCGCTCTCGGGTCTGGCGGGGGTGGTACTGGCGGCGCGCGTCAGCAGCGGCCAGTCGAGCATGGGCATGGCGTATGAACTCGACGCCATCGCCGCCGCAGTTATCGGTGGCAGCAGCCTGATGGGCGGCGTCGGGCGGATTACCGGCACGCTGATCGGCGCAGTGATCCTCGGTTTAATCAAAAGTGGCTTTACCTTTGTTGGCGTCGATGCTTACGTGCAGGACATCATTAAAGGGATGATCATCGTCGCAGCGGTTTCAATCGATATGCACCGCAACCGCAAAAAACGCTAACCCGTTCTGCTCCTCTCTTCCGGGAGAGGAGCAGGGTAAAGGCGGTAATTGCACGCTGCCGGGTTGCCGGCATCGTCAGACACAATAAGTTTTCCCACTGATAGCCACCGCGCAATTTCTCTTTATTCTCCTTTCTGCCCCCGCAATCCGTGCATTTTCTGCCCGTTTTGCACCACAGCAGCACGCGCAGTCATCACTTTTTTGCACATCTGCCTCGCAAATGCTGCACCATCAGGGTGCGTCATCGCCAGCGGATAAACGTTATGGGTCATGTGCGGCACTTATTAACCCATTTGGGGTAATCAGAAACGCTTATTTTCCCGTTCGTTAGGAAAATTCTGGTCAGTGCCCGCCGGGTAAAGATCAAACCTGGCCTGCATATTGCAATTTCTTTGTCACAAGCCAGCAGGCTGAGAACTCATCATTTGGGCATTCGGGGATCCGTGACGGAGGCAATATGAACTTAAGACGACTGAAATACTTTGTAAAAATCGTCGATATCGGCAGCCTGACGCAGGCAGCAGAAGTCCTGCATATCGCACAACCTGCACTCAGCCAACAGGTGGCGACGCTGGAGAACGAACTCGACCAGCAGTTGCTGATCCGCACCAAGCGCGGCGTAACGCCAACCGAAGCCGGTAAAATTCTTTATGCTCACGCACGCACCATCCTGCGCCAGTGCGAACAGGCGCAGACAGCGGTGATCAACGCTGGCCAGGCGCTCAATGGTCAGGTATCGATTGGCCTCGCGCCGGGCACGGCGGCCTCTTCGCTGACCATGCCGCTGCTGCAAACGGTGCGCGAGCAATATCCTGATGTGCTGGTCTATCTGCATGAGAACAGCGGCACTTCACTCAATGAGAAAGTGATGAATGGCCAGCTGGATATGGCCGTGCTGTACGATCGCGCGCCGACTGCCGGTATCAACAGCATTCCGCTGATGAAAGAGGAGCTGTATCTGGTAGGGGCGACGGCCTGTCCGGGTACTACGGTGGATCTGGCTGACGTGGCGCAGATGAACCTGTTCCTGCCGCGTGACTACAGCGCAGTGCGCAAACGCGTGGACGAAGCGTTCTCGCTGCGTCGTCTGAGCGCGAAAATCATCGGTGAAATTGAGTCGATCTCAACCTTAACCGCGGCGGTGTCGAGCGGCATGGGCGTTACCGTACTGCCGGAATCGGCGGCACGCGCGCTGGTGAGTTCAACGCATGCGTGGATGGCACGCATTAACAGTCCGTCGCTGAATCTGCCGCTGTCGCTGAACGTCTCAGCGCGCCTGCCGCTGTCGCCATCGGCGCAGGCGGTCAAAAATATTCTGCTGTCGCTGCTGAATAAGCCGATGGTGGAGGAGCGCGAACTGATGTTAGTGGGGTGATAGAGAGGTTTTTTCCCTCACCCTAACCCTCTCCCGCCCGCGGGAGAGGGAACCGTCTGGCGCAGCCATCCATCCCGGTACGCCATCTCAATCTCGCGCGATCCACTCCCTCTCCCTATGGGAGAGGGCCGGGGTGAGGGCGGCAAAGCGCACCCATCCCCAACCCCACGCTTATTACTATTGCGCATAACACACCGTTTTTTATTATTTGTTGCAATCACACCAACTTCATAACATGGACGAAACAGGGCAGGAAACAGGAGAAAAGGGTGTGAATTTCCAGCAACTTAAAATTATACGCGAAGCGGCCCGTTGCGAATTCAACCTGACAGAAGTCGCCAATACATTGTTTACCTCACAATCCGGGGTGAGCCGGCATATTCGCGATCTGGAAGATGAACTGGGCGTGGAAATCTTCATTCGACGTGGCAAGCGGCTGTTAGGCATGACCGAACCGGGCAAAGCGCTGCTGACCATTGCTGAACGCATCCTTGATGAGGCCGGCAAAGTGCGCCGGCTGGCGGATGTGTTTACCAATGAGACCAGCGGTGTGCTGACCATCGCCACCACGCACACCCAGGCGCGCTATAGCCTGCCACGCGTCATCAAAGCGTTTCGCCAGCTCTATCCCAACGTGCGGCTGGAACTCAATCAGGGTTCACCGCAGGAGATCGTCGCCATGCTGCTGGCCGGTGAGGCCGATGTCGGCATCGCCTCGGAGCAACTGGTAAATAACACCAGCCTGGCGGCATTCCCGTGGTTCAGCTGGCACCACTCGCTGCTGGTGCCGCACGATCACGAGCTGCTGGCGAATCAGCCGGTCACGCTCGCCAGCCTCAGCCGCCATCCGCTGATCACCTATCGTCAGGGGATTACCGGTCGCTCGCGCGTGGACCGCGCCTTCCAGGCTGCTGGTCTCCGCCCGGATATCGTGCTCAGCGCGCAGGATTCTGACGTAGTGAAAACCTATGTCGAACTCGGGCTGGGCGTCGGTATCCTCGCCGATCAGGCGTGCGATATTTACGATGGCGAAGACCTGGTGAAGATCGATGCTCACCATCTGTTTGATGCCAACACCGTGTGGCTCGGACTGAAGCGCGGTCAGCTCCAGCGCAACTACGTCTGGCAGTTCCTTGAACTGTGTAACGCTAACCTGTCACTGGAAGAGATCAAACGGCAGGCGCTCTCTTATGAAACCGACGACGAACCCGCCATCGATTTCCAAATTTGAGTTTCCTCTCTGGCCCGGTGCGGGCCTTTTTTATTTGCTTCCGCAAACGGACGTGGCAAGCTGGCGGGCAGAACGCCTCTCAGGGAGAACAGAATGAATTCGATATTGCGCGCCATGACCCTCGCGGACGCCGAAGCGGGTTATCGCCTGACTCAGCAACTGGGCTGGGCGCACCGCCGTGAAGACTGGCAGCAGCTCATCGCCCTGGGTGAAGGCGTGGTGGTTGAGGCGCAGGGCGACTATCTCGGCGGGGCGATTGGCTGGCGCTGGGGGCCGGACGCCGCCACTATCGGTCTGGTGATTGTGAGCGAACAGGCGCGCGGACGCGGTATTGGCCGCCAGGTGATGCAGGCAATGCTGGAAAAATTCTCCGGCTGCAACATGCGGCTGCACGCCACCGATATGGGGCAGGTGCTGTATGAGAAGCTCGGCTTCCAGGCCTGCGATCGCGTGGCGCAGCATCAGACGCGCGCGCTGGCGCAGCAGCCTGCGGTAATGGTACCGGATGGCCTGACGCTGCGGCCGGCCGTTGAAGCGGATGCCGCCGCCATCGACGCACTGGATTATCTGGCGAACGGGCTGCGGCGAACGCGTCTGCATCAGCAGCTGCTGGCGCAAAGCGTGGTGCTGCAGGATGCACAGGGCAGGTTGCAGGGGTTTGCCAGTCGCCGCCGCTTTGGGCACGGCTGGACCATCGGCCCGGTGATTGCTGACGATGTTGCGGCGGCGCAGGCGCTGGTGTCGCAGCTGATGCAGGATCTGACGCAGCAGTTTGTCCGGCTGGACACGCACGATGCCCGGCTCGGCGCGTGGCTGCTCAACCTTGGGCTGGCGCAGGTCGATGCGCCTTATGCGATGGTACACGGCACACCGTGGCGGGCGGCACCGAACGGGCCGCAGACTTTCGCGCTGGTCTCGCCTGCGCTGGGTTAACTAAGCGTAACGGCAGCGATTTCTAAGCCAGACGCGGCGAACGTCGCCGAACAGGCGTTATCTGTCACATTCCATTTCGTCGGCTACCCTTAACGTTTATTGCAAACGTCTAAGGGAGAGCCCGTCATGAGCAAGAAAACCAGCGATTTCTTTGTTGAACGCCTGCAGGCATGGGGCGTCACGCGCATTTATGGCTATCCGGGCGATGGCATCAACGGCGTGCTGGGCGCTATCCAGCGGGCCAATAAAGCCGGTGCAGGCATCGAATTTATTCAGGTGCGACATGAAGAGATGGCGGCCTTTATGGCTGCTGGTCACGCCAAATTTACCGGTGAGCTCGGCGTCTGTCTGTCGACCGGCGGCCCCGGTGCCACCCATCTGCTGACCGGCCTGTACGATGCCAAAATGGATCACGCGCCGGTGCTGGCGATTGCCGGCCAGGCGGAAACCACCGCACGCGGCGCCAGCTACCAGCAGGAGATGAATTTAGACCGCATCTTCGCCGATGTGGCGAACTTTGTGCAGGAAGCGGCAGCCCCGGCGCAGATCCAGCATCTGGTCGATCGTGGCGTGCGCATTGCCAAAGCGCAGAACGGCGTCGCGGTGATCATCCTGCCGAAAGATCTGCAGGATGAGAACTGGCAGCCACCGCAGCATGCGCACGGATTTACCCATTCCGGGCCGGGCTATCAGCGGCCGAAGATTGTGCCCTACGACGAGGATTTGCGCCGTGCCGCTGAGGTACTTAACGCCGGCAAAAAAGTTGCGGTACTGATTGGTGCTGGTGCGCGCGGTGCTGCGGTTGAAGTGGTGCAGATTGCCAATGTGCTCGGCGCGGGCGTGGCCAAAGCGCTGCTGGGCAAAGACGTGCTGCCGGACGATGCGCCTTTCGTCACCGGTTCGATCGGCCTGCTCGGTACCAAACCGTCGTGGGAGCTGATGCAGAACTGCGACACTTTACTGATGATTGGCAGCGGTTTTCCGTGGACCGAATTTCTGCCGCCGGAAGGTAAAGTGCGCGCGGTACAAATCGATATCGATCCGGCGATGCTGGGGCTGCGCTATCCGTGCGAGGTCAATCTGCACGGCGACGCGGCAGAGACCCTGCGTGCGCTGTTGCCGTTACTGACGCATAAAGCGGATCGCCACTGGCAGGAGGAGATCGCGGTACAGGTGCGCGACTGGTGGACGTTGATGGAACAGCGCGCCATGGCGCCCGCCAACCCGGTCAATCCGCAGCGCGTGGTGTGGGAGATGTCCCCGCAGCTGCCGGACGATGCGATTGTCACCTCGGACTCGGGCTCCTGCGCCAACTGGTTTGCGCGCGATTATCGGGTGAAGCAGGGCCAGCGCGCCACGCTGTCGGGTGGGCTGGCTTGCATGGGGGCCGCCGTCCCGTTTGCCATCGCCGCGAAATTTGCTTTTCCCACTCAGCCAGTGGTGGCGCTGGTGGGCGACGGGGCGATGCAGATGAACAACCTGGCCGAGCTGATCACCATCCAGAAATACTGGCAGCAGTGGGCCGATCCGCGCCTGATTGTCTGCGTGTTCAATAATCAGGATCTCAATCAGGTCACCTGGGAACAGCGGGTGATGGAAGGCAATCCACGCTTTGAAGCTTCGCAGCAGCTGCCGGATGTGCAGTATGCGCGCTTTGCCGACAGCCTCGGTTTGCAGGGCATCTATGTCGACCGGCCGGAGGATCTGGCGGCGGCGTGGCAGCAGGCGCTCAGCGCCACCCGACCGGTAGTGCTGGAGGTGAAAACCGATCCGGAAGTGGCCCCGCTGCCGCCGCATATCACGCTTAAGCAGGCCAAAGCCTTTATGTCGTCTATGGCGAAGGGCGACCGCGGCATGGCGCAGGTGATTAGCGACACCGCCAGTCAGTTGCTGCACAGCAAGGGTTAGCGCGCCGCTACAATGTGTGCAGGATGGTGGTGCAGAAATACAATGCCGCACGGATCGTAACGGCGCAATTCATTGCGCATTCTGGCAGCTGTGCAATCTTTCACTCAGCGCGATAAATCGCGCCGCAACAATGTGTGCAGGATGGTGGTGCCGAAATTCAACCCCGCACGAATCGTAGCGGCGCAATTCATTGCGCATTCGGACAACTGTGAAGTGTTTAACTCAGCGCAATTCATTGCGCATTCCGGCAGCTGTGCAATGGTTAACTCAGCGCGATAAATCGTGCCGCTACAATGTGTGCATGATGATGGTGCAAAAATTCAATCCCGCACGAATCGTAGCGGCGCAATTTATTGCGCTTTATAATCGGCATCACTCTTGTTGATAATAATGATCCAGCTCCCACCTCAACGGGTTTTGCTCAATATATTGCCGTGCGATAAACAGCTCTTTTTCATTACGTATAATCCGCTCATAAAAATTGTGTTGCCACACTCTGTTTGCGATAACCCGACTAACGCCTGCCTTATAACCAGCTACGATTCTGCTTAAGGAATTATTGTTCTCGCCACACAGCCACAAAATGCCGTGTAGGTGATTTGGCATCACAACAAATGCATCTGTCATCAATCCTGGAACACGTAACGACAGATTAAGCCATTCCTGATATACAACACTCCCTGTTTTACTGGGAATCAGTTGCGCCTGCCTGATACGGCCAAACAGACATAACCGTTGTCGCGTAACGAGGGTAATGAAATAAGCTCCCGCTGCAGCGTAATCGTAATGCAACAGTCGTAATTGTTTTCTGAATTGCATAACAGCCTCCTTTCACAGAGCATCTGCTATCCGAATCAATTTTTCAGATTTTTTTTCAACTTCTCCGATCCAGATTCAGAAAAGCGCGACAAATAACGCCGCTACGATGTCCGTCATAGATCTGCACGTAAATACATTCCCGCACAAATCGTAGCGACGCAGTTTATCGCGTCTCTTCTGCATCCTCACACCATCCGCTCAATCTCGCTCAACGGCACCGCCCGGCTGAACAAATATCCCTGCAGCTCATTACACCCGGCATCTGCCAGCGCGTTTTTCTGGCCCTCGGTTTCGACGCCTTCGGCGGTGACGGTCAGGCCCATGGCGTGGCCGAGGCGTACCACGGATTCAACAATCGCGGTGGAGTTTTCCGCCACGCCCAGCGACTGGGTAAACGACCGGTCGATTTTAATCTTGTCGACCGGAAACGTGCTGAGATAATTCAGGCTCGAATAACCGGTGCCGAAATCATCCAGCGCGATACGGAACCCGGCGTCGCGCAGCGCGATGATACTGTTGCGCGCTTCGTGTTCATCCTCAATCAACACGCCTTCGGTGATTTCCAGCTCCAGCCGCTGCGGATCGGCACCTTCCGACTGCACAATCTCAATCATGCGTTCGACAAACCCGCTGGCGCGGAACTGCACCGGCGAAACGTTCACCGCCACAATCACCTGCGGCAACTTTAGCGCGGTTTTGCAGGCCTCACGCAGCACCCATTCGCCCAGCGGAATAATCATGCCGGTCTCTTCGGCGATGGCGATAAAGTCCGCAGGCGAAACATCGCCGCGCTGCGGATGATGCCAGCGCAGCAGCGCTTCCAGTCCGACAATCTGCTGGCCGCTGATCTCCATCAGTGGCTGATACCACACCGCCAGACCGTCGTACGTGAGCAGCGCCTGACGCAGATCCGCCGCTATCTGCTGCCGCGTGCGCAGCGATTCATCCATCACCTTTTCAAACTGGCGATACTGGCCGCGTCCGCCATTTTTCGCCTCGTACAGCGCAATGTCGGCTTTGCGCATCAGCTCCAGCCGGTCAATACCATCGCGGGGTGCCAGCGCCAGGCCAATGCTGACGCCAACCCACAGCTCATTGCCCACCAGCTGATACGGCTCGCCCAGCGCGGCGATGATGCGCTGCGCCAGCGCCTGCACCTGACCGATATTCTCTACCTCCGGCATCACGATGATAAATTCATCGCCGCCAATACGCCCGACGGTATCGCTGGCGCGCACCAGGTGGCTCAGGCGGCGCGCCACCTCGATAATCAGATCATCGCCAGCGTGATGGCCCCAGGTATCGTTAATGATTTTGAAGCGATCCAGATCCAGCAGCAGCAACGCCACGCGCTGGTCGTGACGCGTCGCGGCGGCCAGTGCCTGAGTCAGCCGATCTTCAACCAGCGCCCGGTTCGGCAGCCCGGTCAGCACATCGTGAAACGCCAGATGCTGCGCCTGCGCCTCGCTGGCCCCGAGCTTCAGCAGCGACTGCGATAAATCGAGCGAGGAAGTCCAGATGCGCCGCACCATAAACAGACACAGCAGGGTGATCAGCAGCACCGAAATCAGCGTGGAAGGGCCGAGGGTACGCAACATCTGCGCGCCCGGCTTGTCCGGATCCCAGCTGAGGTAGCCGACGATATCGCCCTGACGCGAGGTCAGCGGATAGCGCGCTTTGTGTTCGTTCTGCGGTACGCCATCGCTAAAGAAGAGCTGCCGCAGCTGACTGCGTTCAGACAGGTTGCGCAGATAGCCATCATCAAGAAACTTAATACTCACCAACCGGTAGCGCCCGGCCTCGCGCGTGCTGCTGATATCGCCCACCGCCAGCGCTGCCGCACGCTGGCCGATGCGCACAAAATCCGCGCGGTCGGCCGGACCGGGTACCTCATCACTGCTTTGCACCAGTGGCGTCTGCAACAGATCGCGCAGGTACGGCCCGATGCGCAGATCCGCCACCGGCTGGCCGTTGCGCCACACGGCGGTCGGCTGATTGGTGCGGTCAAGCAGCACAATCAGCTGATGATCAAACATATCGTACAGCCAGCTACCGACGTTTTGATTCAGCCAGTCGCTGTCCGGCTGCGGCTGCGCCAGTTGATCGGCGAGCGGGGACCAGCGCGTCAGGCTGCGCAGCTGGCGCAGATGTTCACTCAGGCTCTGATTGAACGAGGCGGCGATCATCCGCTGCTGCTGCTCGCGCGCCTCATGGTTGGTGGCCGAGGTGCTCCAGAACAGGCCGAAACCGGCACCGAGAAAAGTCAGCAGCAAAATCGCCACCAGCGGCAGGATCACTTCGCGCAAAAAATTGCGGCGAAAACCGTGCGAAAGTTTGAAGGTGTTTATCATTTTAAGGTTTCGCGCTCCGGGCAGGGCTTACTGAATAAATTAGCAGAATTTACGCAGCCTGCATCTGGTAAGGGAAGCGTTAAAGGCGTGAAACTGCACGCGATTTTTTTGCGCATAGTCACAAAGGTAACAGTTAAGTGGATTTTATTGAATTGGCCGCTGTCTGGCTGCCATCCTGCTGCCTTAAAGCAAATTCATCCGCACGTCACTGAGCCGTCACGGCACTGTCATCTGTCTCCCGCACTGTAGTCGCCATTCCGCAGCCTCTTCCGCTGCGCCCCTCAACCTGAAGCGAATGAGGTATTGAGCGTGATGGAGATATCCAGACATCCGACCACTGTCTATCAGGCGGTTGCCGCCCAGCTGGAGCAGGCGCTGCAGGAGCGCTATCGCTGCGGCGATTATCTGCCGTCTGAACAGCAGCTGGCCGATCACTATGCCGTCAATCGCCATACGCTGCGCCGGGCGGTAGATGAGCTGGTGAACAAAGGCCTGCTGCAGCGGCGCCATGGCGTCGGCATCCTGGTGCTGATGCGCCCGTACGACTATCCGCTGCATGCCCAGGCGCGCTTTAGCCAGAACCTGCTGGAGCAGGGCAGTCATCCCACCAGCGAACGGCTGCTGGCGGTACTGCGTCCGGCCAGCAGCGACGTGGCTGCCGCGCTGGGCAGTGACGAGGGCGCCAGCGTCATTCACTTACGCACCCTGCGCCGCGTCAACAGTGTGCCGGTGTGCGTAATCAACCACTATCTTGCCGACCTGCGCTGGTGGCCGGCGCTGCAGACGTTCCAGCACGGTTCCCTGCACGACTTCATGCAGCAGCAGCTCGGCCTGCAGCTGAGCCGCCGTCAGACCCGCATCAGTACCCGCCGCGCACAGGCCAAAGAGTGCAAACAGCTGGAGATTACGCTGCACGCGCCGCTGCTGTGCGTGCGCACCCTGAATACACAGCCGGACGGTCAGGTGGCGGAGTACTCCGTCAGCCTGACGCGTGGCGACATGATTGAACTCACCCTGGAGCACCAATGAAACAGCAAACCGCCCGTCAGCACTGGCTTTCGGTGCTGGCGCACAGTGAAGCCAGCGCGCTGGCCAGCCACTGGCAGTCGCTACAGCTTACACCCGCTTTCGAGCGCATGCGCCCGGCGGAAACCGGTTTAACCCGCCTGCAGGCGCGCATGGGCGGCAGCGGGAAACGCTTCGTCATGGGCGATGCCACCGTCACCCGCGCGGTGATCAGACTGCACGACGGCATGCTGGGTTTTAGCTATGTGCTGGGGCGCGATAAGGCGCATGCCGAACGTTGCGCGCTGATTGATGCGCTGCTGCAACAGCCTGAAACCCAGGCGCTGCTGCAGGAAAAAATTATTGCGCCGCTGGCGGCACTGCGTGAAGAGCAGCGCCAGCTGCGCGCGCGGGAGATCGCCAGCTCCAAAGTGGATTTCTTTACGCTGGTTCGCGGAGATAACGAATGACATTACTGGCAAGTTTTAACCATCCGGTTGCCGACGCCCAGCGCGCCTTCCGCCGCATTCTCAAAGCGATGAGCGAGCCGGGCGTGATGGTCTCGCTGCCGCTGGCGCAGGGCTGGGGCGATCTCTCCCCGGCCGCAACGGCGGTGCTGCTGACGCTGGTCGATCAGGAGAGCGCGCTATGGCTGGATCGCCGCGTGGACAGCGATATCCTGCGCAGCAACCTGCGCTTTCACACCGGCGTACCGATTGTCGATGAGCGCGATGCCCCGTTTGCGCTGACCCACGCGGCGGCCAATCCCGATCCCGCCTGCTTCGCCGCCGGTGACAATCTGTCCCCTGAGAAGAGCACCACGCTGATTGTCGAAGTGCCTTCGCTCAACGGCGGGCTGACGCTGCGCCTCTCCGGGCCCGGCCTGCGTGAGCCGCGCGCCATCGCGCCGCAGCTGCCGACCGCCATTCTGACCTACCTGCGTGAGCGCCCGCATCCCTTCCCGCAGGGGGTGGATCTGATTTTCACCTGCGGGGAAGCGATGATGGCGCTGCCACGCACCACCGATGTGGAGGTGTGCTGATGTATGTAGCCGTGAAAGGGGGCGAAAAGGCGATTGCCAGCGCCCATCAGCTGCAGGCCGATCTGCGCCGTGGCGATCGCAGCGTGGCGGAGCTGGGCTGCGATCAGGTGGCGCAACAGCTGGGGCTGGCGGTGGACCGGGTGATGACCGAAGGCGGCATCTTTGACACACAGCTGGCGGCCTTAGCCATCAAACAGGCCAGTGGCGATTTGGTCGAGGCGATTTTCCTGCTGCGCGCCTACCGCACCACGCTGCCGCGCCTCGCGGACAGCCTGGCGCTGGAAACCGCGGAAATGCGCATCGAGCGCCGCATCTCGGCAGTTTACAAAGATCTGCCCGGTGGCCAGGTGCTGGGCCCGACCTATGACTACAGCCACCGCCTGCTGGATTTTACCCTGCTGGCCAACGGCGAAACGCCGGCCGCCGCGCGTGACGATCAGGCGCTGGCGCAGCGTTGCCCGCATGTGTTCAGCATGATGACGCGTGAAGGGCTGGCAGCGCGTGAAGAGGATGACGGCAGCGAGCCGTGCGACATCACCCGCCAGCCGCCCGGTTATCCGGCGTCACGCGCTGCCCGCTTACAGCAGCTGGTGCGCGGCGACGAGGGTTTTCTGCTGGCGCTTGGCTATTCGACCCAGCGCGGCTATGGCCGCAACCATCCGTTTGCCGGTGAAATCCGCACCGGCTATCTCAGCGTGTCGATCTGCCCCGAAGAGCTGGGTTTTGAGATTGAAATTGGCGAGATCCTGCTGACCGAATGCGAAATGGTCAACGGCTTCACCACCCAGGGCGACAGCGCGCCGCACTTTACCCGCGGCTATGGTCTGGTGTTCGGACGCGCAGAGCGTAAGGCGATGGCGATGGCGCTGGTGGACCGTGCGCTGCAGGCACCCGAGTATCAGGAGCGCATTGCCGGGCCGGCACAGGACGAAGAGTTCGTGCTGTCGCACGCCGATAACGTCGAAGCCGCCGGCTTTGTCTCGCACCTGAAACTGCCGCACTACGTGGATTTCCAGGCGGAGCTGGAGCTGCTGCAGCGGCTGCGCCAACAGCATCAGGAGCAGAATGATGAGTGAGTTAACCGGCTACAACAACGGCTACCTGGATGAGCAGACCAAACGCACCATCCGCCGCGCCATTCTGAAAGCGGTCGCCATCCCCGGCTATCAGGTGCCGTTTGCCGGCCGCGAAATGCCAATGCCGTATGGCTGGGGCACCGGCGGCATCCAGATCACTGCCAGCATTATTGGCGACAGCGACGTGCTGAAAGTGATCGATCAGGGCGCGGATGACACCACCAACGCGGTCTCTATCCGGCGCTTCTTCCAGCGCGTCAGCGGGGCGGCAACCACCGAAGCCACCAAAGACGCCACGCTGATCCAGACGCGGCACCGCATTCCGGAGACGCCGCTTGAAGAGGATCAGGTGCTGATTTTCCAGGTGCCGATCCCGGAGCCGCTGCGCTTTATTGAGCCGCGTGAGACGGAAACCCGCACCATGCACGCGCTGGAGGAGTACGGCATCATGCAAGTCAAGCTGTATGAAGATATCGCCCGCTACGGCCATATCGCCACCACCTATGCCTATCCGGTGAAGGTTAACGATCGCTACGTGATGGATCCGTCGCCGATTCCCAAATTCGACAACCCGAAGATGCACATGATGCCGGCACTGCAGCTGTTTGGTGCCGGACGTGAAAAACGCATTTATGCGCTGCCGCCCTACACCAAAGTGGAAAGTCTTGATTTCGACGATCACCCGTTCAGCGTGCAGAGCTGGGAACAACCCTGTGCGCTGTGCGGTTCGCGCCACAGCTATCTCGACGAAGTGGTGATGGATGATGCCGGTACGCGCATGTTTGTCTGCTCCGATACCGATTTTTGCCACCAGCAGCAGGAACAACAGCATGCACAGTGAACAGCCGCTGCTCGCGGTCAATAACCTGACGCACCTCTACGCGCCGGGCAAAGGTTTTGAAGACGTCAGTTTTGCGCTCTATCCCGGAGAGGTGCTGGGGATTGTCGGTGAATCCGGCTCGGGGAAAACCACGCTGCTGCGCAGCCTGTCGGCGCGTCTGGCGCCCCAGCAGGGCAACATTCTTTATCGCGGCCGCGATCTGTATCAGCTCAGCGAGAGCGAGCGCCGGCGGTTACTGCGCACCGAGTGGGGCGTGGTGCATCAGCATCCGCTGGATGGCCTGCGTCCGCAGGTGACGGCGGGCGGCAATATTGGTGAGCGTCTGATGGCGATTGGACAGCGTCATTACGGCGACATCCGCAACGAGGCGCTGCGCTGGCTGCAGGACGTCGAAATTCCGGCCAACCGCATCGACGATCTGCCCACCACCTTTTCTGGCGGCATGCAGCAGCGTTTGCAGATTGCGCGCAACCTGGTGACGCAGCCGACGCTGGTGTTTATGGATGAGCCGACCGGCGGGCTGGATGTCTCGGTGCAGGCGCGCCTGCTGGATCTGCTGCGCACGCTGGTACGCGAACTGAATCTGGCGGTGATTATCGTCACCCACGATCTCGGCGTCGCGCGTTTGCTGGCGCACCGCCTGCTGGTAATGAAGCAGGGCAAAGTGGTGGAGAGCGGACTCACCGACCGGGTGCTCGACGATCCGCACCATCCGTACACCCAGCTGCTGGTTTCATCGGTGCTGGCATAGAACACGCTGGCGGTGCGCATTAATGCGCACCCTACAGGTCTGCTACCCGCGTGGTGTGTAGGGTCGCCATTAATGGCGACCGTGCTGCGGGGATCAGTGGTCAAAACATTCAGGACATCAACATGCAACCCATTTTGCGCGTAGAGAATCTCAGCAAAACCTTTGTGCTGCACAACCAGAACAGCGCCGAGCTGCCGGTGCTGCAGCACGCCAGCCTTGAGGTGGCCGCCGGCGAATGCGTGGTGCTGCACGGGCGCTCCGGCAGCGGTAAATCCACGCTGCTGCGTGCGCTGTACGGTAACTATCAGGCCAACAGCGGCCACATCTGGCTGCAGCATCATGGCCAGTGGGTCGATCTGGCACAGGCACCGGCGCGTCAGATGCTGGCGATCCGCCGTGACACCGTCGGCTGGGTCAGCCAGTTTCTGCGCGTGATTCCGCGCGTACCGACGCTGGAGATTGTCATGCAGCCGCTGCTGGAGCGCGGCGTCGAACGCGCCCGCTGTGAACAGCGCGCCCGCGAACTGCTGACGCGTCTTAACGTGCCGCAGCGCCTGTGGTCGCTGGCCCCCTCGACCTTCTCCGGCGGGGAACAGCAGCGCGTTAACATCGCACGCGGCTTTATCGCTGACTATCCGGTGCTGCTGCTGGATGAACCCACGGCGTCACTTGACAGCGCTAACAGCGCGGCGGTGGTGGAGCTGATTGAACAGGCGCGCGCCCGCGGCGCCGCTATCGTAGGTATTTTCCATGACGAAGCGGTGCGCGCCCGGGTGGCCGACCGCCTGCACGTCATGCAGCCGCTGCACACAGGAGAACAGGCATGATCGTGAATAATGTCCGGCTGGTGCTGGAAAATGAGGTCGTCAGCGGATCGCTGGAGATGCGCGGTGGCCGGATCGCCAGCTTCAGCGACAGCGGCAGTCAGCAGCCAGGCGCGCTGGACGGCGGGAACGCGTTTTTGCTGCCGGGGCTGGTCGAGCTGCATACCGACAACCTCGATAAATTCTTTACGCCACGGCCCAAAGTCGACTGGCCAGCGCATTCGGCGATGAGTAGCCACGATGCACTGATGGTCGCCAGCGGCATCACCACGGTGCTGGACGCCATCGGCGTCGGTGACGTGCGCGACGGCGGTCATCGCCTCGAAAACCTGAGCAAAATGATTACGGCGATTCAGGACAGCAACCGCAAGGGCATCAACCGCGCCGACCACCAGCTGCACCTGCGCTGTGAGCTGCCGCACCACACCACGCTGCCGCTGTTTGAAGCGCTGATGAGCACCCCGGAGCTGTCGCTGGTGTCGCTGATGGATCATTCACCCGGCCAGCGCCAGTATGCATCGCTGGAGATGTACCGCACCTACTATCAGGGCAAATATCAGCTCAACGATGAGCAGATGGATCAGTTTGAGCGCGAACAGCTGGCGCTGGCTGCCGAATTCTCCACGCCGAACCGCAACGCCATCGCTGGCCTGTGCCAGGCGCGCGGTATTCCGGTTGCAAGCCACGATGATGCCACGGCGGCGCACGTCGCGGAGTCACACGCGGTGGGCAGCGCCATTGCCGAGTTTCCCACCACGCTGGAAGCGGCACGCGCCTCGCGCGACTGCGGCATGCGGGTGCTGATGGGCGCGCCAAATATCGTGCGCGGCGGATCGCACTCCGGCAATGTCGCGGCGTGGCAGCTGGCCAGCCACGGCCTGCTGGACATCCTCTCGTCAGATTACTATCCGGCCAGCCTGCTGGATGCGGTATTCCGCCTGGTGGCCGACGAGCGTAATGCGCTGACGCTACCGCAGGCGGCGGCGCTGGTCACGCGTAACCCGGCACAGGCGATTGGCCTGCACGATCGCGGCACGATTGCGGAAGGGCTGCGCGCCGATCTGGTGCTGGCACACACCGATCACGGTCATGTGCACATTCGCCACGTCTGGTCACAGGGCAGGCTGGTGTTCTGATGGCGCGCCTCATCTGGCTGACCGGGCCCTCGGGCTCGGGTAAAGACAGCCTGCTGAACGCGCTGCGCGAGGCGCCGCCGGACAAGCTGGTGATTGCCCATCGCTATATCACGCGACCGGCCGATGCCGGCGGTGAAAACCACGTGGCGCTAAGCGAAGCCGAATTCCGCCGGCGTGAAGCGCTCGGCCTGTTTGCCATCAGCTGGCGCGCACACGGCCTGAGCTACGCGCTCGGCGAGGAGATTGAGCACTGGCTGGCGCGCGGTCTTAACGTGCTGGTCAACGGTTCACGTCTGCATCTGCCAGTCGTGCGTCAGCACTACGGCGAGCAGCTGCTGCCGCTGGTACTGCAGGTCTCGCCGGCCGTGCTGGCGGCACGGCTGCGCCAGCGCGGACGCGAAAGTGAAGCCGACATTCAGCGACGGCTGGCGCGTGCGGCAGAACCGCTGCCCGCCCACTGCCACGCGCTCAACAACGACGGCGCGCTGATCGACACGCTCCATCAGCTGCGCCAGTTACTGGAGCATCCGCCATGAATCTGACCTTTCTCGGTACGGGCGGCGTGCAGGCCGCGCCGCTGTTCGGCTGCGACTGTCGCGCCTGTGAACGCGCCCGGCAGCAGCCACGCTATGCGCGTCACGCCACCAGCGCGCTGATCGACACCGGTCGCGAGCGCATCCTGCTCGATGCCGGTCTGCCCGATCTGCATCAGCGCTTCCAGCCCGGTGAGCTGAGCCGCATTCTGCTGACGCATTTCCACATGGATCACGTGGCCGGCCTGTTCAGTCTGCGCTGGGGCCGCGGCGCGCCGATTCCGGTGTGGGCGCCACCGGATGAAAAGGGCTGCGACGATCTGTTTAAGCATCCCGGCCTGCTGGCGTTTCGCCCGGCGCTGACGCCTTTTGTCGCGCACAGCTTCGGCAGCCTGCAGGTGACGGCGCTGCCACTGCAGCATTCGCGGCTGACTTACGGCTACCTGTTCGACTGGCATGGCACGCGGCTGGCGTGGCTGTGCGACACCTGTGGTTTGCCACCGGACACCGCCGATTTCCTGCAGGGCCAGCCACTCGATCAGCTGGTGATCGACTGCAACGATGCGCCGCGCGCCGCGGTGGGTAATCACAACGACGTCACCCGCGCACTGGACATCGTGGCCCGGCTGGCTCCGCGCCAGGCATGGCTGGTGCACCTGTCACATGAGATGGATAACTGTTTGCTGGACAATGGGTTACCGGAAAACGTCAGCGTACCGTTCGATGGCCAGCAGATTGCTGTCGGTTTGCGCGACGCTGTCACCGTTTAATCATGGTTCTGTCATCAGACCTTCATCGCCAGTGTCCGTAATAACGGGCAATCAACACCTCAGAAGAGATGGAGCGCAACATGGCACAGGCACTACTCAAAACCGTCGTCGACAATGCACATCCTGCCCAGCGCCATGGCGACAAAGTGCTGTCGGTGCAGGGGCTGTGCAAAGCCTTCGGTGATAACCGCGTGCTGGATGATGTCAGTTTCGATCTGCATGCGGGCGAGCTGGTGGCGGTAATCGGCCGCTCGGGCGCAGGCAAATCGACCCTGCTGCATATGCTGAACGGCACCATTGCCAGCAGCGAAGGCGCGATTCTCAGCATGCGTCACGGCGAGGCGGACCGCGATGTGGTGACGCTCAACAGCCGGCAGATGCGCGAATGGCGCAGCGAGTGCGGCATGATCTTTCAGGACTTCTGCCTGGTGCCGCGCCTCGACGTGCTGACCAACGTGCTGCTGGGCCGGCTCAGCCAGACTTCAACGCTGAAATCCTTTTTCAAAATCTTCTCCGACACCGACCGTGCGCAGGCGATTGAACTGCTGCAGTGGATGAACATGCTGCCGCAGGCGCTGCAGCGGGCGGAGAATCTGTCCGGCGGCCAGATGCAGCGCGTCGCCATCTGCCGCGCGCTGATGCAGCGCCCGAAAATCCTGCTGGCCGACGAGCCGGTGGCGTCGCTCGATCCCAAAAATACCAAACGCATCATGGATGTGCTGCGCCAGGTGAGCGAGCAGGGCATCAGCGTGATGGTCAACCTGCACTCGATTGAACTGGTGCAGCAGTATTGCACCCGGGTGATCGGCATCCAGCGCGGCAAAGTGCTGTTTGACGGCCATCCCGCTCAGTTGACCGACAGCCTGCTGCATGCGCTGTACGGCGACGAAATTAACCAGCTCCACTAACTCCCACGGCAAGAGAAAATCTCACAATGAAACTGACTGCTTTAGCTTTACTGACAGGCGCTCTGATGGCTTTTGGCGTTAACGCAGCGGATGCACCGAAACAGCTGAACCTGGGAATTCTGGGCGGGCAGAACGCCACCCAGCAGATTGGCGATAACCAGTGTGTGAAAACCTTCTTCGACAAAGAGCTGGGCGTGGATACGCAACTGCGCAACTCGTCTGACTATGCCGGCGTGATTCAGGGGCTGCTGGGCAACAAGATCGATATGGTGCTGAGCATGTCGCCGGCATCTTACGCCTCGGTCTATCTGCAAAACCCGAAGGCCGTGGATATCGTCGGTATCGTGGTGGATGACAAAGATGGCTCGAAAGGCTACCACTCGGTGGTGATCGTTAAAGCCGACAGCCCGTATAAGAAGCTGGAAGATCTGAAAGGTAAATCGTTTGGCATGGCCGATCCGGATTCCACCTCCGGCTTCCTGATGCCCAATCAGGCCTTTAAGAAAGAGTTTGGCGGTACGGTGGATGATAAGTATAACAACACCTTCTCCAGCGTGACGTTTTCCGGTGGCCACGAGCAGGACATCCTCGGCGTGCTGAACGGCCAGTTCGACGGCGCGGTGACCTGGACGTCGCTGATTGGCGATTACAACAGTGGCTATACCTCGGGGGCCTTTGGTCGTCTGATTCGTATGGATCACCCGGATCTGATGAAGCAGATTCGCATCATCTGGCAGTCGCCGCTGATTCCTAACGGCCCGATTCTGGTGAGTAATAACCTGCCCGCTGACTTCAAAGCGAAAGTGGTGGCCGCGATCAAAAAGCTGGATAAAGAAGATCACAGCTGCTTTGTTAAAGCGGTGGGCGGCGCCCAGCACATCGGCGCCGCCAGCGTCGCGGATTACCAGAATATCATCGATATGAAGCGCGACCTGATGAAGGGTGCTCGCGGGTAACCGCTCAGGGCAACGCGTGGCAAGGTGCGCATCAATGCGCACCCTACGACGCCATGCAGACAATATTGTAGGGTCGCCATTTATGGCGACCTGATTACCCTGCTGGCATCAACAAAGGATCTCTCCCTTGACCGATTTCGAACACTACTACCAACGTATCCGCCGCCAGCAAAAGCGCGACACGCTGCTGTGGTCGCTGCTGCTGGTGGCGCTCTATCTCGCGGCCGGCAACGTGGCGGAATTCAACCTGGTCACGGTCTGGCAATCGCTGCCTCACTTCTTTGACTACATCGGCGCGACGCTGCCGGTGCTGCACCTGCCGCTGCTGTTCGCGGACGTCAAAACCGAGGGTTCGCTGGCTTACTGGGGCTATCGCCTGCACTTTCAGCTGCCGCTGATCTGGGAAACCCTGCAGCTGGCGCTGTCCTCCACCCTGATTGCGGTACTGATCGCCGCCGTGCTGGCGTTTTTCGCCGCTGATAACACTCAGACGCCGCGCAGCCTGCGCGTGGCGATTCGCGCCTTTGTTGCCTTCCTGCGCACCATGCCGGAGCTGGCGTGGGCGGTAATGTTCGTGATGGCGTTCGGCATCGGTGCCATCCCCGGCTTTCTGGCGCTGGCGCTGCACACCATCGGCAGCCTGACCAAACTGTTCTACGAATCAATTGAGAGCGCCTCCGACAAACCGGTGCGCGGTCTCGCCGCCTGTGGTGCCAGCAAGCTGCAGCGTATGCGCTTCGCCTTCTGGCCGCAGGTGAAACCGACCTTTCTCTCCTACAGCTTTATGCGGCTGGAAATTAACTTCCGCTCCTCCACCATCCTCGGGCTGGTAGGCGCGGGCGGCATCGGTCAGGAGCTGATGACCAACATCAAACTGGATCGCTACGATCAGGTCAGCATGACGCTGCTGCTGATCATCGTGGTGGTATCGCTGCTGGATACGCTATCCGGCTGGCTGCGCCGCCGTGTAGTTGAAGGAGACGTAAAATGATCGCCTTAGCGCCCGACGTGGCGAAACTGAAACAGCAGCACGCTGCACTGTTTGCCGCGCAAAACCGTTATCTGCGGCGCATCGCGCTGATTGCACTGGCGCTGGTGCTCTACTATCTGTTCTTCTTCAGCGTGTTCGGCATCGACTGGCAGCGCTTTGTCATCGGCTGCCAGCAGCTCGGACGCTATTTCCTGCGCATGTTCGTCTGGCAGGATTTCGTCAACTGGCCGTTTGGCTACTATTTCTCGCAGGTCGGCATCACGCTGGCTATCGTGTTTGCCGGCACGCTCACCGCCACCGTCATCGCGCTGCCGGTCTCCTTTCTGGCGGCGCGCAATGTGATGCACGATCCGCTGACGCGGCCGATATCACTGCTGGTGCGCCGGCTGCTGGATGTGCTGCGCGGCATCGACATGGCCATCTGGGGATTGATCTTCGTGCGGGCGGTAGGCATGGGGCCGCTGGCCGGGGTGCTGGCGATTGTGATGCAGGACATCGGCCTGCTGGGCAAGCTGTATGCGGAAGGGCATGAAGCGGTTGAACGTTCACCCAGTCGCGGCCTGAGCGCAGTGGGGGCCAACAGCCTGCAAAAACACCGTTACGGCATTTTTACCCAATCGTTTCCCACCTTTCTCGCGCTGAGTCTGTATCAGATTGAATCCAACACCCGCTCGGCGGCGGTGCTGGGTTTTGTCGGCGCCGGTGGCGTCGGGCTGGTCTACGCCGAAAACATGCGCCTTTGGAACTGGGATGTGGTGATGTTCCTCACCGTGATTCTGGTGGTAGTCGTGATGGTGATGGACGCCATCTCCAGCCGGCTGCGTAAACGCTACATCATCGGGAAAGGGGTGCCGCTGTGGCAGCCTGCCGCGCGCGACTGAGCCGTTCACTGCGCTGCCAGGCGCGCTCCAGCGCCTGCACCAGCTGCGCCTGCTGCCAGGGTTTCGCCAGCCGTTCACACAGCGGTAGCGTCACCGGCGTCTGGCGCAGATCCTGACCGCTGATCAGCAGGGTGGCCAGTTGTGGCCACTGCTGCTGCGCCTGACGAATCACATCCGCACCGTTCAGGGCACCCGGCAGCATCAGGTCACTGATCAGCAGATCGATATCCGGCGTCTGGCGCAGCAGCGTCAACGCGCTCTCGCCGTCAGCACACTCCAGCGTCAGATAACCCAGCTGATGCAGATGTTCGCACAGCGTCTGGCGCACCGCCGGCTCGTCATCCAGCACCAGTATCAGGCGATCGCGGCTGGCGCGCGGCGTCAGCACCGGCGCGCTCACCAGCGGCTGCGCGGCTTCCGGCGCGCGCGGCAGCAGCAGACGCACCGTGGTGCCCTGGCCCGGCGCGGTCTCCAGTTCGATCTGTCCGCCGGACTGGCGCACAAATCCGTACACCATCGACAGCCCCAGCCCGCTGCCGCTGCCGGTGGCTTTGGTGGTAAAGAAGGGTTCAAACACCTGTTCCCGCACCTCGGCGGACATGCCGCAGCCGTGGTCAATCACTTCAATGGTGACGCGGTCGCGCTTGCCATCAGCCTCCTGAATTCGCTGATTCCAGATGCGCAGGCGGATCTCGCCGCTCTGGCGCTCCATGGCATCGCGCGCGTTCACCACCAGATTCATCAGGGCGTTCTCCAGCTGACCGGCATCAATCCACGCCGGCCAGCCGGGGCGCTGCGCATCCACCACCAGATGCTGGCCGGGCAGCAGGGAGTGCTGCAGCAGCGACTGCAGGTTTTCCACCAGCTCCACCACCGCAACGGCACGCGGATAAAGCGCCTGCTTGCGTGAGAAGGCCAGCAGACGCTGCGTCAGCTGAGCGGCACGATCGGCGGCCAGCCGCGCGCGCTCAATGCGGCTGGCCAGCGTGCCGGGCGGTAGCTGATCGACGGTCAGCGCCAGGCTGCCGATGATCACCGCCAGCAAATTATTGAAATCGTGCGCCAGGCCGCCAGTCAGCTGACCGACCGCTTTCATCTTCTGGCTGTGCAGCAGTGCCGCTTCCAGCGCCTTACGCGAGGTGCGCTCCAGCACTGTGTTGACCATGCCGCGCCGCGGCACCGGGCTGAAGCGCAGTTCCAGCGTGCGGCCATCCGGCAACCTGACTTCCTGCGCGTCGTGCAGGCTGCTGAGCTGCACATCGACGCGATCGAGCAAACGCTGATAGTGCATGCCGCGATGCAGCTCGCGCGGCGCGAAGCCCAGCAGTTCGGCGTACTGCGCATTCCACACCACCAGTTGACCGCTGTTATCAAACAGCGCGAAGCCGTCGCGCATGGCGAGGAAGGTCGATTCCAGCTGGTTACTTTTCTCTTTCAGTAGCTGCGAAGTGTGCGCCAGCGAAGCGGTGTTGCGGGCGAACACGTTAAAGGCGCGCGCCAGATCGCCCAGCTCATCGCGCCGTGCCAGGCCGGGCACGCTGACGCTTTTCTCCCCCTGCGCCAGCCGCGTCATGGCGTGCGCGATGGCGGTAAGGCTGGAGCCGAGATTGCGGTAGATGTAGTAACCGGCGTAACCGGTAATCAGCAGCGCCAGTAGCATAAACAGACCGATGAAACCGATGATTGAATCCAGTTCCTGATGGGCGGTGGCGCTGCGCGCATCGCTCTGCTGCGCTACCAGCTGAACGTAGTGGGTGATGTCTTCGTTGAGCATCGCCACCAGCGCCTTGATGCGATACGTGGCGTAGGCGATGGCGATGTCACTCTGCTCCAGCTGACCGGCCACCGGCAGCAGCTGCTGGCTGGTGCTGACCAGCCGCGCGCGCTGCATCGCCAGCACGCCCTGCAGCGGCAGCGCAGACCAGATCGGCAGCACGCTGTTGAGCTGTTGCACTGCGGCCTGCGGCGTGGCGGACTTAATTGCCACGGTTAACAGCGCGGCCGTCTGCTGGCGCAGCGGCAGAAACGCGCCGTCGCTGGCCAGCAGGTCGATACGGTTGAGCAGCAGCTGCGCCTGCCACAGGCCGCTGAGCATCACGTTACGCTGTAAATGGCGCTGATGCCCCTCCAGCAGCAGCTGGCTGATGCTTTGCTCCAGCATCTGGCTGCGCTCGCGGATGCGTGCCAGCAGCGCCGGCTGCTGTGCGGCCAGCGGCGCGCTGGCCAGCTGACTCAGCGACTGCTGCAGCGCCTGCTGGGTCTGCTGCAGACGCGCCGATTCGCTCTGGTATTCGAGCGCGCCCACCACCTGCGCCAGCCGCACCGCGGCGATGGCAACATTGGCCGTATCACGCGCCAGCGCCAGGCTGCCGTTCATATCGGCCAGCGTTTGTGCCTGTGCCTGCTCCTGAATGTGACCGGCGTGGCGAAAACCGAAAATAGCCACCAGGCTCACCGCCAGCGTAACGCTCACCACCAGCAGGTTAAACATCAGCAGGCGCCCGCGCGCGCCGGCGTGCCAGTGCAGACTGTGACTCATTGCTGCCGCTCCTTACCGCTCAACTCCGGCGAGTATAGAAGCGCGGCCGGAGCGCAATATGACAAATATGAACGGCGTCTGACATTTTCCATTTATCTGGCGTTGCTTAACTCGCGGCTATCCACTGGCAGCAGGAGCCTGAAGATGGCGGCGACACCGATATTAGAAATGCGGGCAATTACCCGGCGCTTCGGCAGCTTCTATGCGCTGAAAGGCGTCGACCTGACCGTCTGGCCGGGTGAAGTGCACGCGCTGATGGGCGAAAACGGTGCCGGTAAAAGTACCTTAATGAAGATTCTGGCCGGCGCGTATACCGCCAGCAGCGGGGAAATTCTTATCGATGGTCAACCCTATACCATCAGGGGCCCGAAAGAGGCGCTGGCGGCAGGGATCACCCTGATTTATCAGGAAATTAACCTGGCACCGAATCTGACGGTGGCGGAAAACATCTTTCTCGGCAGTGAAATTTCCCGTGGCGGGCTGGTGAAGCGTCGCCATATGGCGGAAGAAGCGCAGCAGGTGATTAACCGCCTTGGCGCGCAGTTCAGCGCCACCGATCTGGTGAGCCGCCTGAGCATCGCCGAGCAGCAGCAGGTGGAAATTGCCCGCGCGCTGCATCGCAACAGCCGCATCCTGGTGATGGACGAACCCACCGCTGCGCTCTCGAATCGCGAAACCGAACAGCTGTTTGCACTAATCAAACGCCTGCGCAGCGAAGGCATGGCGATCATCTACATCAGCCACCGCATGGCAGAAGTGTATGAACTCTCCGATCGCGTCAGCGTGCTGCGCGACGGCCAGTACGTCGGCAGCCTGACGCGCGAACAGCTGAACGCCAGCGAACTGGTGCGCATGATGGTTGGCCGTCCGCTCAGCGATCTGTTCAACAAAGATCGCGCCATTAGCTTCGGCGAAATTCGCCTGGCGGTAAATCATCTGACCGACAACCGCAAAGTGCATCCCAGCAGCCTGGCTGTGCGCGCCGGGGAGATTGTCGGGCTGGCCGGACTGGTCGGTGCCGGCCGCAGCGAGCTGGCGCAGCTGATTTTTGGTGTGCATCAGCCAGCCGGCGGGGAAATCTGGATCGACGGGGAAAAAGTGCAGATTCACTCGCCGCGAGACGCCATTGCGCGCGGCATCGGTTTCCTGACCGAAAACCGCAAAGAGCAGGGGCTGTTTCTGGAACTGGCAGCGCAGGAAAACATCGTGATGGCCACGCTTGAGCGCGATGCCAGCTACGGCCTGCTTAACCGGCGTAAAGGGCAGAAGATCGCCAGCGAGGCGATTCAATCGCTGAATATCCGCGTGCCGCACGCCCAGGTGCGCGCTGGCGGTTTATCCGGTGGCAACCAGCAGAAGCTGCTGATTTCGCGCTGGGTATCGATAGCGCCGCGCATCCTGATTCTGGATGAGCCGACGCGCGGCGTGGATGTCGGCGCCAAGAGTGAAATCTACCGCATGATGAACCAGATGGCGCAGCAGGGCGTGGCAATTTTGATGATCTCCAGCGAGCTGCCGGAAGTGGTGGGCATGAGCGACCGCGTGTACGTGATGCGCGAAGGCACCATCGCCGGCGAGCTGAGCGGCGAGCAGATTAGCCAGGAAAACATAATGACACTGGCCACCGGCGCGCAGCCGGTCCAGGCCTGAGGAGACGGGAATGACCAGTGAAACCGCACGCGTAAAAAGTCCAACGCTAAAACGTGCGTTGATGAGTGACCTGCTGCAAACCGTGGGTATCTTGCCGATTCTGATCCTGATCGTGGCGGTATTTGGCTTTGTCGCCCCGAACTTTTTTACCGAAGCTAACCTGCTGAATATCACGCGTCAGGCCTCGATCAACATTGTACTGGCGGCGGGCATGACGTTTGTCATTCTCACCGGCGGTATTGACCTGTCGGTTGGCTCAATGCTGGGCACCACGGCGGTGGTAGCGATGGTGGTGTCGCTCGATCCGGCGTTTGCCGGGCTAACCATCCCCGCCGCGCTCGGAGCCGGGCTGATCATGGGGCTGTTCAACGGCATTCTGGTCGCCTGGGCGGGCCTGCCGCCGTTTATCGTCACGCTGGGCACCTATACCGCGCTGCGCGGGGCGGCCTATCTGCTGGCTAACGGCACCACGGTGATTAACTCGGATATCAACTTTGAGTGGATAGGCAACGGTTATCTCGGCCCGATCCCGTGGCTGATTATCATTGCCTTTGCGGTGATTGCGCTGTGCTGGTTTATTTTGCGCCGCACCACGCTTGGCGTGCATATCTATGCGGTGGGCGGCAACATGCAGGCAGCGCGCCTGACCGGTATTAAAGTCGGCGCGGTACTGGTGTTCGTCTACGCCATGAGCGGCCTGCTGTCCGGGCTGGGTGGCCTGATGAGCGCATCGCGTTTGTACAGCGCTAACGGCAACCTCGGCGTGGGCTATGAGCTGGACGCGATCGCCGCGGTGATTCTGGGCGGGACCAGCTTTGTCGGCGGCATTGGCACCATTACCGGCACGCTGATTGGCGCGCTGATTATCGCCACGCTGAACAACGGCATGACGCTGATGGGCGTGTCGTACTTCTGGCAGCTGGTGATTAAGGGCGGGGTGATCATCATTGCGGTGCTGATCGATAAGTACCGTACGCGGCATCACGTGGGGTGAGGGGCGGGCGCTGGCTTTGGCCCTCACCCCAACCCTCTCCCGCTTGCGGGAGAGGGGGCTGTCCGGAGAGAAGAGGTAACTAACGTGCTTCACCTGAACACCATGCAGAACGGTTCCCTCTCTCGCTCGCGGGAGAGGGGGCAGCCCGGAGCGAAGATCTGGAAAACGAGAGCTTCACCTGAAAACTATGCAGAACGGTTCCCTCTCCCGCACGCGGGAGAGGGTTAGGGTGAGGGCAAAGGCAAAGGCAATCAGGGCATAAAACCAAAAAAGCAGGAGAACATCGACTATGCGTTTTAATCCGATTATCACCGGACTGCTGGCCGCGACGCTGTTCAGTGCGCCATTTGTGCAGGCCAAAGAACTGAAATCCATCGGCGTGACGGTGGGCGATCTGGCTAACCCGTTCTTCGTCCAGATCACCAAAGGGGCGGAGCTCAAGGCGCGTCAGCTGGCGGGCGATAAGGTCAACGTGACGCTGGTCTCCAGCGGCTATGATCTTGGCCAGCAGGTAGCGCAGATTGACAACTTCATTGCCGCTAAAGTGGACATGATCATCCTCAACGCCGCCGACTCCAAAGGCATCGCGCCGGCGGTGAAGCGCGCGCGTGATGCCGGCATCGTGGTGGTGGCGGTGGACGTGGCCGCCGACGGTGCCAATGCCACCATCACTTCCGATAACACCCAGGCCGGGGCCATGGCCTGTAAATACATCTCCGACCGCCTGAAAGCCAAAGGCAACGTGGTCATCATCAACGGACCACCGGTGTCAGCGGTGCAGAACCGCGTGGAAGGTTGTATGAATGAGCTGAAAACCCACCCGGATATCAAACTGCTCTCTTACAACCAGAACGCCAAAGGCAGTCGCGAAGGCGGACTGGAAGTGATGACCGGTCTGCTGTCGGCCAATCCGAAGATTGATGCCGTGTTCGCCATCAACGATCCTACCGCTATCGGTGCCGATCTGGCGGCGAAACAGGCGCAGCGCAACGAATTCTTTATCGTCGGCGTCGATGGATCGCCAGACGGCGAAGAGGCGCTGAAGCGCAAAGGCTCGCTGTTTGTCGCGACACCAGCCCAGGATCCGCAGGTGATGGCGGCCAAAGCGGTTGAGATTGGCTATGACATCCTGCAGGGCAAGCCAGCGCCGGATAAGCCGGTGCTGATTCCGGTAACGCTGATCGATCGTAACAATGTCAGCAGCTACAAAGGCTGGACGGTGAAATAAGCCACACGGGCGTCGCGGTGCACACTGCGCGCCGCGACGCCCGCCGGAGACGCAGCTATGCAACGTTCCGAAGTTAACGCTATTTTGCAACTGACCCGCGAATTCTTTCTGCGGCAGGATGTGCATCTGCCGCCGTGGGCCGATTACGGTCTCAGCCAGTGGCGCGCGCTGGACACCTCAGCCGCTGCCGAACTGCTGGCGCTGCACCTCGGCTGGGATGTCACCAGTTTTGGTGCCGATGATTTCAGCCAGACCGGCCTGACGCTGTTTACCCTGCGCAACGGTTCACGCGGCGGACAGCCGTGGGGCAAACCGTATGCGGAGAAGATCATGCACGTGCGCGAAGGGCAGGTGACGCCGATGCATTATCATCCGCAAAAAATGGAAGACATTATCAACCGCGGCGGTGGCAACCTGATTGTCACGCTACACAATCGCGACGGCGATCGGCTGGCGGATTCGCCGGTACAGGTCACGCTGGATGGCATCTGCCAGACCCATGCCGCCGGTTCCCAGCTGCGGCTGTCACCCGGCGAGAGCGTCACGTTACTGCCCGGTGTCTGGCACAGCTTCTGGGGCGAAACCGGCTACGGCGATGTGCTGGTGGGCGAAGTCTCCATGCCCAATGACGATGAGCACGACAACGTCTTTCTTACCCCGCTGGCGCGCTTTAATCCGATTGATGAGGATGAAGCGCCTCGCTGGCTGCTGTGTAACGAATATCACCGCTGGCTGGCATAACAGGAGTGTTCCATGGCACTGATCTCTCTGGCGCAGGGCCTCGCCCATGCGCAGCAGCACGGTTACGCGCTCGGCGCGTTCAACGTTCTCGACACCCACTTTCTGCGCGCGCTGTTCCATGCGGCGGAGCAGCAGCGTTCGCCGTTTATCATCAACATTGCCGAGGTGCATTTTAAATACGTCAGCCTGGAACCGCTGATCGCCGCTATCCGTGCCGAAGCGGCGCTGCACGCCATCCCGGTGGTGCTCAACCTCGATCACGGCCTGCATTTTGATGCGGTGATGCGGGCAATTCGCCTCGGCTTCACCTCGGTAATGTTCGATGGTTCAACCCTGAGCTATGACGAGAACATTCGCCAGACGCGGGAAGTAGTGAAGATGTGCCACGCGCTGGGCATTTCGGTTGAGGCTGAGCTGGGCGCCGTGGGCGGCGATGAGGGGGGCGCGCTGTTTGGCGAAGCGGACAGCATTAAATTCACCGACCCGGCGCTGGCGGCGGAATTTGTCCAGGCAACCGGCATCGACTGTCTCGCCGTGGCCATCGGCAACGCGCACGGCAAATACAAAGGCGAGCCAAAGCTCGATTTTGACCGTCTGGCGGCGATTCGCGCAGCGGCTGGCATTCCGCTGGTGCTGCACGGCGGTTCCGGCATCAGCGACGCCGATTTCCGCCGCGCCATCAGCCTCGGCATCCACAAAATCAACTTTTACACCGGTATGTCGCAGGCGGCGCTCGCGGCGATTGAAACGCAAATCACCCAGCGCGACGCGCGCTATGACTCTTTCGCCGAACTGTTAATGGCGGTTGAACGCGATATCGCCAGCGTTGTGGCTCAGCAGATGCAGGTGTTTGGCAGCGCCGGGAGGGCCTGACATGGCAGCACGCAACGGCATTCTGGCGGCGGGTAACATGCTGGTGGATCACGTGCAGCGCATCAGCCACTGGCCAGAACAGGGCTGGCTGGCGGAGATTAGCCACAGCGAGAAATGCAGCGGCGGTGCGGCGCTGAATGTGCTGTTTACCCTGGCGCGCATGCAGGTCGGTCTGCCGCTGGCCGCCGTGGGGATGCTGGGCGAGGACAGCGACGGCGATTACCTGCTGCAGCTGCTGGATGAACATCATGTGGACCGTCAGCACGTTCAGCGCACCGGTGCGGCAGCCACGGCGATGACGCAGGTGATGACCGCGCCGGACGGTCAGCGCACCTTTTTTCACGCGCGCGGGGCCAATGCGCAGCTCGATGTGGCGCACTTCGCTCACCTCGCCACCGCGCACCGCATCTTCCACCTCGGCTATCTGCTGTTACTGGATAAGCTCGACCAGCCCGATGCGCAGTACGGTACCCGCAGTGCCCGGCTGCTGGCGGAGATGCAGCAGCGCGGTTATCTCACTTCGCTCGATCTGGTTTCGCGCGCCGGCGAGTATCAGACGCTGGTGAAGCCGGCACTGCGCTGGCTCGATTATCTGGTGATTAACGAACTGGAAGCGCAGGCGCTCACCGGCATCGAGCTGCGCAGCAGTGGTACGCTGGCGTCGCCGGCGGCGTTTGCTGCGGCGGCACGCTGGCTGCTGGCGCAGGGTGTGCGCCAGCGCGTGGTGATTCATGCACCGGAAGGTGCCTGGGGCCAGCAGCCAGCGGGCGACGGCCTGTGGCAGCCCGCCTGGTGCTTAGCGGCAGAAGAGATTGTCGGCAGCGTCGGGGCGGGCGATGCCTTCTGCGCCGGCGTGCTGTACGCCAGCCATCAAAACTACAGCCTGCAGCAGACGTTAAAGCTGGCCCATACCTGCGCCAGCTTTAATCTGCATGCGGCCAACGCGCTGGACGGCATCCGGCCACTGAGCGAGATGCAGCGCTGGATGGATCAGGCGATTTGCGTTTCGCGCGCCGCGGCGGACGGGCGCATCACATCGGCGGAAAAAACATAGCCCAGTCCGCGAATGGTGCGGATCAGGATCGGCTGATGCGGATTAGCCTCGATTTTGCGTCTGAGGCGCATGATCAGCACATCAATGGTGCGATCGAACACGTCGAGGCTCTCGCTGTGGGTCAGCTCCAGCAGCTGGTCGCGCGTCAGGACCTTACGCGCGTGGCCGACCAGCGCGCGCAGCAGGCTGTATTCGCCCTGAGTGAGCGGCACGCTTTCACGCTGCGGATTGAACAGCTGACAACGCACATCATCCAGCCGCCAGCCATTAAACTGCCAGCCCTCATCAATCACCGTTTCCGGCTGCGCCAGTCGCCCGCAGCGGCGCAGCGCCGCACGGGCCCGCGCCACCACCACACGGGGATTAAAGGGTTTGGCGATATAGTCGTCGGCGCCCATCTCCAGCCCAACCACCATATCGGCTTCCGATCCCATGCCGGTCAGCATGATCACCAGCAGCTCAGGGCGCTGACGCTGCATCTGCTGTAATACCAGCAGGCCGTTGGTATCGGGCAGCATCATATCCAGCATCACCAGGGAGATTTCCGGATGCTGCGCCAGCAGCGCCAGGGCGTCGCGCCCCTGATGACAGCTATAAACGGTAAACACATGTTCGCTCAGCACATCGTGCAGCAATTCGCAGATGGCACGATCATCATCAACGACCAGAATCGCGGGCTTCATTGCACTGCCTCTTTTGTTGCGAAAGGGTTAAACGCAGTGTAACCCGGCGTTTTTAAGCTGCTGAAACGCGCAGCAGAAACGTGAGCGCCATCGCCTGGCAGAGTGTGAAAGCGTGCGTTACCGCAATATTTCACCCCCGGCTGCGCACGGCGGGAAAACGTTTGCGCGCAGGTGGTGCAATGCACCATAATCGCGCCTCGTTCTGGTTCAGAATTTTCTTAGCCGCAACGGCACGCTAAAACGAAAACGATTGCGTCAGGGAGTGGCATAGCAATTGCTATGTGGACAGGGGATAGCACACGACGTTCTGCTGCCAGCGGTGGCAAAACGCCGGCATAAAAAAATAATTTTCCTCACTTTTTCCGCGTCAGCTTAGCCACCACGCGCGGAATAGCGGGAAAACGCCTTGGCAAGAGAGAGCAGGCCTGCGGGCCGTCTCCGCTGATGAGAGATGATGATGTTAGAAAAACTTTTTAAGTTAAAAGCACACCACACCACGGTGCGCACCGAAATCATTGCCGGTATTACGACCTTTCTGGCAATGGCCTACATCCTGTTTGTGAACCCCAGCATCCTCGGGGCGACCGGTATGGATAAAGGCTCGGTGTTTGTCGCCACTTGTCTGGCTGCAGCCATCGGTTCGATTCTGATGGGCCTGATCGCCAACTATCCGATCGCGCTGGCACCGGGCATGGGCCTGAACGCCTTCTTCACCTACACCGTGGTGCTGCATATGGGCTACACCTGGCAGATCGCGCTGGGTGCGGTGTTCCTCTCGGCGGTGATCTTCTTTGCGCTGTCGATTTTTAAAATTCGCGAATGGATTATTGCCAGCATTCCGCTGCCGCTGCGTGCCGGGATTGCGGCAGGCATTGGCCTGTTCCTCGCACTGATTGCGCTGGAAGGGGCGGGCATTGTGGTGGATAACCCGGCTACGCTGGTCGGTCTGGGCGACCTGACCAAACCGGGTCCGCTGCTGGCGCTGCTCGGCTTCTTTATCATTGTGGTGCTGGAAGCGCGTCGCGTCACCGGAGCCGTACTGATCGGCATTCTGGTTGTTACCTTTATCTCGATGGGCATTGGCCTGACGCCGTTCGCGGGCGTGTTCTCTGCGCCGCCGTCGATTGCGCCGACCTTTATGCAGCTGGATATCGCCGGCGCGTTCAACGTTGGCCTGGTGAGCGTGATCTTTGCGTTCCTGTTTGTCGACGTGTTTGATAACACCGGCACGCTGCTGGGCGTAACGAAACGCGCCGGTCTGGCCGATGAGCAGGGCAACGTGCCGAAAATGGGCCGTGCGCTGATCGCCGATAGCGCCGCTGCACTGTTCGGTTCACTGCTGGGTACCTCAACCACCACCAGCTATGTGGAGTCAGCTGCGGGCGTCAGCGCCGGTGGCCGTACCGGTCTGACGGCGATTGTGGTCGCTATTCTGTTCCTGCTCAGCCTGTTCTTCTCGCCACTGGCGGGGAGCGTGCCGGTCTACGCCACGGCGCCAGCGCTGCTGTTCGTCGCGGTGCTGATGGCCTCCGGTCTGGCAGAAATTGACTGGAAAGATGTCACCACGGCGGCACCGGTCACCGTGACCGCGCTGACCATGCCGCTGACTTACTCAATCGCTAATGGTATCGCCTTTGGTTTTATTACCTGGACGGTGGTGAAACTGCTGAGTGGCCGCACCAAAGAGGTCAATGCGGCGCTGGTGATTCTGTCGATTCTGTTTGTGATTAAACTCGGCTGGCTGAGTGCCTGATGCTGTGTAACGGAAGCCCGCCCGGGCTTCCGTGTAAGTTGTTACATTCGCGTAATGATTGTTTGCGTGATGTCTCGCAATTCCTGCCCGTCGCCACTTTTCTCTTTCAGGCCTGTTGTTTACTGTCTCTCCGTAAATTCTGCCATGCGCAAATTTTTTGCCTGCAGTGGCGGGATCGTGGAATGTTTAATCGCTGCCGCTCTGCTTAAATAGCGGTGGAGTGAGGCGATGACACAAGGTTGCTGAAGAAGGACAAGATAATGGATTATCCCGTTTGCACGCTGCCGCATCGGTTGCCGCCTCGCCTTCTGGCGTTAAGAAATCAGGGAGCACCGCTAATGGTACGATTAACCCAACACGTGGAACAGCTGGCGAACACCACCCGGCTGTTACAGCAGGATGCCGCGGTCCTGACCGCACGTTTTGAAAACCTTGCCACCAGAGCGGACGTGGAACGCGTGCGTACCGAACAGGGGCTGATGTGCAATCAACTGATGAATGAGATCGGTCAGGTGGAGAAACGCATCGATAAAAAGTTCGAACGGTTAAATGACAGACTGATCTGGACCCTCATGTTGCCGGCTATCCTCGCCGTACTGGCATGGTTTGTAAAAGTGGCGGTGCTGAAAATTTAAGGTTGCCAGCAGAAATCCGGCCCGTCCATGGGCCGGAACAGCGGATTTAGCGGAAGGGCGGTTCGTTGAAGGTACGTAGTTTCCTGGAGTGCAGTTTGTCACCCTCGGCGCGCAGCAGCTCAACGGCGCAGATGCCAATCTGCAGATGTTCCGAGATGGCGCCCTCATAGAAACGGTTGGCCTGGCCGGGCAGCTTGATCTCACCGTGCAGCGGTTTATCCGAGACGCACAGCAGGGTGCCGTACGGTACGCGGAAACGATAGCCCTGTGCGGCAATGGTGGCGCTCTCCATATCCACCGCCACTGCGCGGCTCAGGTTGAAACGTAACGCAGATGCGGAGTAGCGCAGCTCCCAGTTGCGGTCGTCTGTGGTGACAACCGTACCGGTGCGCAGGCGCTGCTTCACCTCTTCGCCGGGCATACCACTGACTGCTTTGGTGGCGTCGTACAGGGCACGCTGCACCTCCGCAATGCTCGGGATCGGGATATCCGGCGGTAATACGCTGTCCAGCACGTGGTCGTCACGCAGATAGGCGTGTGCCAGCACGTAATCGCCGATGCTCTGGCTTTCACGCAGGCCACCGCAGTGACCAATCATCAGCCACGCATGTGGGCGCACCACCGCGAGGTGATCGCAGATGGTTTTGGCGTTCGACGGACCGACGCCAATATTCACCAGCGTGATGCCGCGACGGTTGGGCGAGGTTAAATGCCAGGCGGGCATCTGATGCTTCTTCCACGCCAGATCCGACATCATCGCCGTTGGGTCCTGCGTCTCCGCCGTGATCACCACATCGCCGGCGCAGGCGAGACTGTCGTACGGCGTGCTGGGATCCTGCACCTGCTCAATCGCCCAGCGCACGAACTCATCGACGTAGCGCGTGTAGTTGGTGAACAGCACAAACGGCTGGAAGTGTTCTACCGCGGTGCCGGTGTAGTGACGCAGGCGCGCCAGGGAGAAATCGGTGCGCAGCGCGTCGAAATGCGACAGCGGGAACAGCGCGTCGGCGTTGAACAGGCCATCAGCGGTTTCATCGCCAATCTGCGATAGTTCGGTCGTCGGGAAATGGCGCGCAATACTGGCGCTCATGGAGCGGTCCAGCGACAGGTCGGAGCCATCAATCACATAGGGATAAGGGATTTCCTGCTGTGACGGGCCCACCTCGATCAGCACGTCGTACTCTTTTTCGATCATCTGCAGCTGTTCGCTGAGATAGTGACGCAGCAACGCCGGGCGCGTGATGGTGGTGCTGTAGCGGCCGGTGTGGGTAAAACGTCCCCAGGCGCGGGTGCGATTTTGCTGCGGGCCTTCACCCTGCCAGGTGATGCGCAGCTCCGGATAGACAAACAGCCCCTGCTGGCGCAGTCCGGCGTCCGGCAGTGTGCCGCTGGCAGTGAACGTGCGAATGGCGTTGCGCAGCGCTTCAACCGCGTCGTCATACAGACGCTCCAGTTGATCCAGCGCCTGCTCAGTGGTCAATCCGTTCCGTTGCGTATTCATAGATTCTCCTTCAGCAATTTGGACCGATTTGACCAGAGCATAGCGGATAAACCTCTCATCACGATGAAGAATCTGTGATCGACCGCATTCTGCACCATCACGGTGCTGGTAGGCGGCAAAAGGCTGGCTATGTTTATCAGGTGCAGGGAGGCCACATCGCACGTTTTCCGCCCGGCTGCGATGCCGCTGCAAAAAAATTGTCACCGATTGTCTTCTCTGGCGAGCTTTTTGCTTAAATTTCAACCGTGGTCGCGCTGACCACACTGCTCTCGAAGTGTTTCAGATTGATTTCTCCCAGGCCGTGGTATGGCTCCGTTCCTGACCCGTTGAGGATTGAAAGCATGTCTTTGAAATTCATAAAACACCCATTGAAGGTGGTGATGGCAGGTTGTTTAAGCATGGCGTTCTACGCGCAGGCTGACATAAAGATCGGCGTGGCCGGTCCGTTTACCGGACCGAATGCTACGTACGGTACACAATACTGGAAGGGCGCCAGCCAGGCCGCGGCGGACATTAACGCGGCGGGCGGCATAAACGGTGAAAAAATTGTGCTGGTGCAGGGCGATGACGCCTGCGAACCCAAGCAGGCGGTGGCCGTTGCCAACCGGCTGGTGGATCAGGACAAAGTGATGGCGGTGGTGGGCCATTTCTGCTCATCTTCGACCATGCCAGCCTCAGAGGTGTATGACGAGGCGGGCGTACTGGCGATTACGCCCGGTTCAACCAATCCACAAATCACCGAGCGCGGCATGAAAACCCTGTTCCGCATGTGCGGGCGGGATGACCAGCAGGGAACTATCGCCGCGAACTATATTCTCGATACGCTGAAAGCGAAGAAAGTGGCGGTGATCCACGATAAAGATACTTACGGTCAGGGGCTGGCGGATGCCACCAAAGCGGCGCTGGAGAAACGCGGCGTCAAAGAGGTGCTGTATGAGGGGCTGTCGCGCGGTGAAAAAGACTTTAACGCGCTGGTCACCAAAATCGGCGCGGTGAAACCGGATGTGGTCTATTTCGGTGGCTGCCATCCGGAGGCGGGTCCGCTGGTGCGGCAGATGCGTGAGCAGGGCGTCAATGCGGCCTTCTTCTCCGGCGACTGCATCGTGACGGAAGAACTGGTTACTGCCGCCGGCGGTCCGCAGTTCACTAAAGGCGTGTACATGACCTTCGGCAATGACCCGCGCACCATCGCGGATGGCAAAGCGGTGATTGAAAAATTCCGCGCCAGCGGTTTTGAGCCGGAAGGGTATACGCTGTACGCCTACGCCTCCATTCAGGCTCTGGCCGCCGCCTACAAAGCGGCAGGTAAAGACAATGCCAAAGCCAGCGACTGGCTGAAGGCCAACAGCGTTGACACCGTGATGGGCAAGAAGGCGTGGGACGAAAAAGGCGACCTGAAAGTCTCGGATTACGTGGTCTATCAGTGGGATGACAAAGGCAAATATCACCAGCTGTAATTCGCTCTGCGGCCCCGCGCGCAGCGGGGCCGTTCGCATCTGAGCGTGTCCTGTGCACGCCTTCCACCTGCGAGAGACAATATGGACGCCTTCTTTATACAGCAGCTGATTAACGGCCTGACGCTGGGCGCGGTCTACGGGCTGATCGCCATCGGCTACACCATGGTTTACGGCATTATCGGCATGATCAACTTCGCCCACGGCGAGGTGTACATGATCTCTGCTTATCTGTGTGCGATCGGGCTGGCGCTGCTCAGCTACTTCGGCATTCACTCCTTTCCGCTGCTGATCTTTGGCACGCTGTTGTTCACCATCGTGGTCACCGCCGCTTACGGCTGGGCCATTGAGCGCATTGCCTATCGTCCGCTGCGCAATTCCACGCGGCTGGCACCGCTGATCTCTGCCATTGGTATGTCGCTGATTCTGCAAAACTATGTGCAACTCAGTCAGGGACCGAATCAGCAGGGCATTCCCACCTTGCTCAGTGGCGTGCTGCGTATGGAGATCGACGGCGGCGTGGTGCAAATCACGTGGACCAAAGTGTTTATCCTGGTGGCGGCGCTGTGCGGGATGGCGCTGCTGACCTGGATTATCCAGTACACCAAACTGGGCCGTATCTGCCGTGCGGTCCAGCAGGATCGGCGCATGGCGTCGATTCTTGGCATCAATACCGACCGGGTGATTTCGCTGGTGTTTGTCATCGGCGCGGCGATGGCCGGGCTGGCCGGGGTGCTGGTTACCATGAATTACGGCACGTTTGATTTCTACGCCGGCTTCATTATCGGCATCAAAGCCTTCACCGCGGCGGTGCTGGGGGGCATCGGTTCGCTGCCCGGCGCGATGCTGGGCGGTTTGCTGCTGGGCGTGGCCGAAGCGCAGTTCGCCGGGCTGGTGAACTCTGATTACAAAGATGTGTTCTCGTTTTCGCTGCTGGTGGTGATTTTAATCTTCCGTCCGCAGGGACTGCTGGGCCGGCCGCTGGTCGCCAAAGTGTGAGGAAGCCAGAATGAATGCAATGACGCAAACCAGCGGCATCCGTCAGGTGCTGCTCGACACGCTGCTGGCCGGTGCCGTCGCGCTGGTGGTGTTCGGCCCGGTGGTGGGCGTGGTGCTCAGCGGCTATAGTTTTACGCTGTCGCCGCGGCGCGTGGCGCTGCTGGTGGCGGTGGTGATGGCAGGACGTTTGCTGCTGGGGCTGTTTCTGCATACCGCCGTGGGGCGCCGTTTTCTGCGCAAGTTTGAGGGCAACGATGACGGCGTATACGTGCGTGAACCCGGTTACCGCTCGCGCCTGCGCTGGATAATACCGCTGCTGCTGGTTGTGGCCCTGGCGTTTCCGTTTCTCTCCAGCAAGTATCTGCTGACGGTGGCGATTCTCGGGCTGATCTACGTGCTGCTGGGACTCGGGCTCAATATCGTGGTCGGCCTCGCCGGGCTGCTGGACCTGGGCTACGTGGCGTTTTACGCCATTGGTGCCTACGGGCTGGCGCTGGGCTATCAGTATCTCGGGCTGGGTTTCTGGAGCATGATCCCCATCGCTGCACTGCTGGCGGCATTGGCCGGTGCGCTGCTTGGCTTTCCGGTGCTGCGCATGCACGGTGACTATCTGGCCATCGTCACGCTCGGCTTCGGTGAAATTATCCGGCTGGTGCTGAATAACTGGCTGTCGTTCACCGGCGGGCCGAACGGCGTCTCGGTGCCGTCACCGACCTTTCTCGGCCTTGAATTCGCCCGCCGGGCAAAGGAGGGCGGCATACCGTACCACCAGTTTTTGCATCTCGATTACAACCCCAACATGAAGTTCATCTTTATCTACGTCGTGCTGGTGCTGGTGGTGCTGCTGGTGCTGTTTATCAAGCACCGGCTGACGCGCATGCCGATTGGCCGGGCGTGGGAAGCTTTGCGTGAAGATGAAATCGCCTGTCGCGCTATGGGGCTGAATCACGTGCTGGTGAAGCTGTCGGCCTTCATGCTCGGTGCCTCAACCGCCGGTATTGCCGGGGTATTTTTCGCCAGCTATCAGGGGTTCGTTAATCCCACCTCGTTTACCTTTTTTGAGTCCGCGCTTATTCTGGCCATCGTGGTGCTGGGCGGGATGGGCTCGACGCTCGGCGTGGTGCTGGCCGCGTTTGTGCTGACGGTGGCGCCCGAGCTGCTGCGCAGCTTTGCCGAGTACCGCGTGCTGCTGTTTGGCATGTTGATGGTGCTGATGATGATCTGGCGTCCGCGCGGCCTGGTGCGCACCGCACGCGTCGGGGTGCCGCTGAGAAAAGGAGTACGCCATGAGTGATGCCATCCTGCAGGTGGATAACCTGATGATGCGCTTTGGCGGCATCAAAGCGCTGAATGATGTCAGCCTGCGCGTGGAGCGCGGCTCGGTCACCGCGCTGATTGGCCCCAACGGCGCGGGCAAAACCACGGTATTTAACTGCCTGACGGGATTTTATCGCGCCAGCGGCGGGCGCATTGTGCTCAATGCCCATCAGCGCAGCACCGATGTGATTCAGGTGCTGGGCCAGAAGATTCAGCCGGGTGACTGGCTGCGGCCGGCGCGGCTGGGCTCGCGCATCTGGTACAAGATGTTTGGCGGCGCACATCTGGTCAACCGCGCCGGTCTGGCGCGTACCTTTCAGAACATCCGCCTGTTTCGCGAGATGTCGGTGGTGGAAAACCTGCTGGTGGCGCAGCATATGCAGGTCAACCGTCAGCTGCTGGCCGGCATCCTCAATACCCGCGGCTATCGGGCAGCGGAGAGTCGCGCGCTCGATCGCGCTTTTTACTGGCTGGAGCGTGTTGATCTGGTCAGCAGTGCCAACCGGCTGGCCGGTACGCTCTCTTACGGCCAGCAGCGCCGGCTGGAGATTGCGCGCGCCATGTGCACCCGGCCGGAACTGATCTGCCTGGATGAGCCCGCAGCGGGGCTTAATCCGGTCGAAACCGAGGCGCTGAGCCAGATTCTGCACCAGCTGCGCGCCGATCATCGCATCAGCGTGCTGTTGATTGAACACGATATGCCGATGGTGATGCGCATTTCCGATCACATCGTCGTGCTGGATCACGGTGACGTGATCGCCCAGGGCACGCCGCAGCAGATTCGACACGATGCGAAGGTGATCGCCGCTTATCTCGGCGCGGAAGAGGAGAGCGAGCATGGCTGAAGCAATGCTGGCGTTTGAACAGGTGGATGTGTTTTACGGCCCGGTGCAGGCGCTGAAGCAGGTGTCGCTGACCGTGGCGGAAGGGGAAACCGTGGCGCTGATTGGGGCCAACGGTGCAGGAAAATCCACGCTGCTGATGTCGATTTTTGGTCAGCCGCGCATTGCCAGCGGTGAAATTCGCCTGCGCGGAGAACCCATCAGCCAGCGGTCGACCCATTTTATCGCCGCCAGCGGTATTGCCCAGGCGCCGGAAGGACGGCGCATCTTTCCGGATATGACGGTGGAAGAGAACCTGCTGATGGGCACCATCGCCATCGGCGAGCGCTACATGAAGCAGGATAAAGAACGAATGTACACGCTGTTTCCACGCCTGCTGGAGCGGCGAAAACAGCGGGCAATGACGCTCTCCGGCGGCGAGCAGCAAATGCTGGCGATCGCCCGCGCGCTGATGAGCCGGCCGCGTCTGCTGCTGCTGGATGAACCCAGCCTCGGGCTGGCCCCGCTGGTGGTAAAGCAGATTTTCAGCATCCTGCGTGAGCTGACGCAGCAGGGCATGACGCTGTTTCTGGTGGAGCAGAACGCACGCCACGCCCTGCAACTGGCGGATCGCGGTTATGTGATGGTCAATGGCGAAATTCGTCTGAGCGGCAGCGGCAGCGAACTGTTGCACAACGAAGAGGTGCGCAGCGCCTATCTGGGCGGCAGCGGCAGCGTCGGCGCGGGCGGGGAGTCAGCAAAAAGTTTGTAATAATGATTAAATGGTGACGGGAAACACTTTGCATAATCGTTAGCAGCCTATCATCATTATTACTCTACTTCTTAACCAAAGTGATTTGGTACTCCCTTGCAAAATCCTGGCGTAGCAGTAATGCGGGCGATCAGAAACACGGCGTGGTATCCCAAACGCCGTGCTTATCGCACGCTGTTGTGGCGTGAAATCACCCCACTGGCGGTGCCCATCTTTATTGAGAACCTGTGCGTGATGCTGATGGGGGTTCTCAGTACTTTTCTGGTGAGCTGGCTGGGCAAAGAGGCGATGGCAGGCGTTGGGCTGGCTGACAGCTTTAACATGGTGATCATCTCCTTTTTTGCCGCCATCGATCTCGGTACCACGGTGGTGGTGGCGTTCAGCCTGGCCAAACGCAACGGCAAGCGTGCGCGTGCGGCGACGCGGCAGTCGCTGGGATTGATGACGGTGCTGGCGTTTGTGCTGGTCATCGCCATCGAGTTCTGGGGGCATCTGATTGTTGACGTGATTGCCGGCAACGCCGAGCCGCAGGTCAAAGAACTGGCGCTCAGCTATCTGCAAACCTCCGCGTGGAGCTATCCGGCGGCGGCGATTGCGCTGATAGGCAGCGGCGCGTTGCGCGGTGCCGGCAACACTAAAATTCCGATGCTGATTAACGGCGGCATGAATATCCTGAATATCATCATCAGTAGCGTGCTGATCTACGGTGCGCTCGGATGGGATGGGATGGGATTTGTCGGTGCCGGGCTGGGATTAACCATTTCACGCTATATTGGCGCGGCGGCGGCCATTTACGTGCTGTATCGCGGCATCAGTCCGGCGCTGAAAATCACGCTGGCCAGCTATTTCCGCCGCTGGGATCGCAACATCCTGATGGAAGTGCTGGGGATTGGCGTACCGGCCAGTATCGAATCGGTGTTGTTTAACGGCGGCAAACTGCTGACGCAGATTTTTGTCGCCGGCATGGGCACCAATGAGATCGCCGGTAATTTTATTGCCTTCTCCATCGCCACGCTGATTAACCTGCCGGGCAACGCGCTGGGTTCTGCGTCGACCATTATCACCGGCAGGCGCTTAGGGAAAAATCAGGTGATGCAGGCGGAGCGGCAGATCAAGCACGTATTCTGGCTGGCGATGATTGGGCTATGTACGCTGGCGTTTATCACCGTGCCGCTGGCGGGCACGCTGGCACGATTCTACACCCGCGATCCGCAGGTGATTGAGGTAACCAAACACCTGATCTGGCTGAATGCCGCCTTTATGCCTGTCTGGACCGCCTCCTGGGTGCTGCCGGCCGGGCTGAAGGGCGCGCGCGACGCGCGGTACACCATGTATGTATCGATGTTCAGTATGTGGGGCGCGCGCGTGGTGGCCGGTTATCTGCTCGGCATTGTGCTGGGCATGGGGGTGACTGGCGTCTGGCTCGGCATGTTCCTCGACTGGACGGTGCGCGGTATCTGTTTCTGGTGGCGTTTAACCAGCGGCAAATGGCTGAACAATTACCGCAAAATGCTCGCGAAGAGCAGTGGCCCACAGGGCTAAGGAATTCCCACAAAAAGACAGGCACAGGGTTTTATGATCGGGTTATTGCGCCAGCAAAAAAAGATCGCACCCTATGCCTGCCATACCCGGCCCCGCCTCAAGCCGCACGGCTATTTTCGGACTGACCGCTGCCTTTCCGCTGGCAACCTAACTCAGCGCTTTCGTGAATTCGAACGTGATGCGACAACTGTGCACCTTGCCAGTAAACCTAAAAAATTTTTTTAATTTCCTTAAGAATTGTCTTTATTGCGCCGTCCTGAAAATGAGAGCTTTCTTAGTGCGATGGGTGTAGAGATGATGGCAGTCAACTGGCAGACAATAGATAAGGTTGTATACATCAACCTGAACAAACGCAAGGATCGCAGGGTACGTATCGCTCGTCAATTAAAAGCAATTGGCGTACCACGTGAAAAGATTGTCCGTTTTGAGGCTATTGAAGAAGCGCCAGGCTATATCGGCTGTATTAAATCACATATTCTCGTGCTGCAAATGGCTCAGCAAAACGGCTGGAAAAATGTATTGATTCTGGAAGACGATATGGTTTTCCATGATGATATTCAGACCAAACAGCGAATTGATCTATTTCTCTCCTCTTTACAGCAGATCAACTGGCATGTCGCGCTGCTCGCTGCCCACTATGATAACGTCGTGCCGTTAAAAAGTGTGGATTTTATTATTAAGCCGCAATATGCATGGTGCGCTTGCGCTTACATTGTGAACGGTGATTACTACTCCACTCTCATTGATAATTATGCAGAAAGCTTGCAGGGGTTACTGGCGGGTGGCGTTCCTCAGTGCTGGGCTTTAGATGTACGCTGGAATAGTTTGATAAAACGTGACCGCTGGTTAGGTATCTTTCCCAATGCGGGTTATCAGGCCGCTGATAAAAGTGATATCGAAAACCAACCTGTTGATTATCGAGCGCATTTCGCTAAAAAATTAGAAGAAATAGTCTGGCCAGCCTATCAACCTGGCGAAGAAAAGATAAAAGTGGATATCTTTTTCCAGTGGGCCCCCGGCTGGACTAACTTTGAGTCGGTATATCGCGCTATGCAGGCCAAACCGCATTTTGATTGCCAGATTATCCTGGCGCCCTATTTCAGTCGGGGCGCAAAAGCACCGGATTACACTGCACAGCGTGATTTATTAAATGATAAGGGTATCCGGTATACCGAGTATCACGAGTATGAGATTACGGCGCGTAAGCCCCATGTGGTTTTTTTACAAAATCCTTATGATGATGCACGTCCCAATGAACTGCAAAGTTTGACGCTTAATCGACGCAATATTTCTATCGCCTATATTCCTTATGGATTAGATATGGGTGATGGTGAGAGAAACCGTGTTTATCGGTATAATCTTCCCTGTCAAAATGTTGCCAGGTGGGTATTCGTTCGCTCTCAGCGGCATAAAGATGAGTTTGCTAAATATTGCGGAAATGGCAATCAACACGTCTATGTTAGCGGACATCCAAAGCTTGATAACTATACATCACGCTTTGGCGCCCAGGCGGATGGCAAAGTTAATAAAGACAAGCCAACGCTATTATGGGCACCGCATTTCGTCATGCCTGATGATGAAAAGATGTGGTCTACATTTAATTTATATACACAGGCAATGCTCGATATCATCAAACGTGATGACGTTAATTTGGTTATTCGGCCACATCCGCTTTTTAAACAATTTCTGGATATTCGTATAGAGCGCGGAACACACAGCGAAACTGCTCAGAACTGGCAAATGCTGCGCGAATACTCTCATCTCAAATCACATGTGGAGTGGGATTTTTCTGCAGATTATCGCTACGCCTTTTCACAATCAGATGCGCTGATGGCAGATGCAGGATCGTTTTTGCTGGAGTATTTACCTTCGCGTAAGCCAATCCTTTTCCTGACTCATGAAAATTGCCTCGGTATTAACAGTAGCGCTGAATTTATTTATGACGCTTATGACGTTGCGAATGAATCCGCAGATATTAAAACTTTCGTTGATAATCTTGTTTCAGGCAAGGATCCCATGCGTGATAAGCGACTGCAGGTTTTACGTGATGAACTTCATATGCCAGAGCAGGGCGCAGGCAGTGAGATTGTAAAAATCATTGAAAAAACCCTTATGCCCGCTGGAGTTCATCACAATGTCTTCTAAACGCGCCGCAATATTACTGGTTGCTGGTCAGGGAACGAGAATGGGGCATCTGACCCTAAATTATCCTAAATGCTTGCTGCCGGTCGGTGAAATCACCGTGCTGGATACGTTGCTGACTGAGCTGTTAAAATGCGGCGAGCGTGAAATTGTACTGGTTACCGGTCATCAGTCATCAGTTGTAGAACGCTGGATTAAAGATAATTATGCTGATGCTAATATTAAGTTAGCGCACAATGATAATTATAAAAATGATGTCAACATATTATCCGTTGAAAAAGGTGTCAGCGCGCTTAATCATCCTGAATATGGCTATACAATTATCGAAACGGATGTTCTGCTGGATCCACGTGTATGGCCGCGGTTAATGCAAGCTGAAATGGGCAGTGACAGTTTTTGGCTCACCCATGGTTATTACAACTCTTGCCTTACTGGCGGTATTGTCGAAGCCAGTAAAGCTGAACCTGCTATAAAGAAAATTGCCTATGTGCCCGATTACGACTCCGCATTTGATGGCTGGATGAAAATGGTCGGCTTGCTAAGTGTCTCTCCGGAACAGGTGGAAAACGATCGACGCCTGCGGCAGACGTTTTTACAGCAAAGTACCCAGCAATATTACATGGCACCCTGGATTGTACACCGCTCTTGCTTACCCTGCCGTGCTGTAGATATTACGGATTTGTTTGCAAGATCTTTCAACGAAGAAGTCGATTACCGGCAGGCGGTTGCGGATTATCATTTATTATTAGAAAATTTTGAGGCACTAAAATGAATGTAGAGTTTTTTGAACCACAAAAATTGCGCCATATTGAAAAATTCAGTTCACGTCGCGTTGAATGGTTGCGTAATAAAATTCTTCAGGAAGGCGTATGGGTAAAACCTCTGGCGCTTGATCTACACCATAATCTGGTACTGGACGGCCAGCACCGTATGGAAGTCGCGCTCAGTCTGGGACTAAAAAGAGTGCCGGTCGTACGATTTGATTACGCCTCGGTGCCATTAAGATCGTTGCGCGAAAATCATCAATTTGACTGGCAGGAAGTGGCGAGGCGTGCATTAATTAATGACATCTACCCTTATAAAACGGTAAAGCATGATTTCGTTGTACCCATGCCGGTATGTCAATTTTCGCTGCAGGAGTTAGGCTATCATGGTTGAAAATGCCATCATTCTGGCCGCCGGCAGAAGCCTGCAACTGGATGGTAAAAATAAAGTTTTAATTCGCCATCCCAAAACGCGGAAAACGATTCTCGACTATGCTATTGATGCCTTTCATGGGAAAAGAATTACCGTAGTGATTGGCTTTGGTGCGTTACAGATTATGGAGTCCTACCCTGATCTGAATTACGTTATCAATGACAACTGGGCAACGACTAATAATGCAATGAGTCTGGGATTGGCCCTGAATCAGATTAATAGCCCCACGTATGTTGTCTCGGGAGATATGTTTTTTTCTCCTCAGCTTATCCATGAAATGGATCACGCTGAGGGAAATCTCGTTTTGACTCACCAGCGGCATAATCGCATGCTGACCTCCATTCATTGTGACGTTAATCGCCGGGGCATCGTGGAGGAGACGTATCTGGGACCGATACGCGCCGCAGAGCACCCTGAGGCTATGGGTCTGTTTAAAGTCAGTGATATGGCACTCCTGAGTCAGTGGCATAAGCAATGCCTGCGGTATGGTAATTTGTATGCCGCCCAAACGTTACCGTGTCAGAAAACGACAGCACTCTACGCTCACGACCTGGGGGAGCATGCATTTAATGAAATTAATACGCTGGCAGATTACTGGCGTCTGATGCAGGAGGATCACGGTTAATGATACGAGCTATTACGCTGGGCTTGCCTTACTCCGCTATTTCCGACGGGCATTCTGAGTCACGTTTACATCACTTTCGCACGTTAGTGATTGATAAACTCCAGTCTCGTCGTTGGCCACTGCGAACCTTACGTTTAACTCTGCCACCATTGAATGATCGTGATGAAGATGAGATTTATACCCTGCCAGCACGAATAAATTCAATCAATGCGTTGGCTGAAAGACTTGATATTCGTTGGTTTTGCTTACCGCTGGACTTAACGCATGGCGATAATTACCGCGGACGGTTAGATGCCGCGTTTGCTTTACTCTTCAGGCAACCGCGTATGTTTCTGAATCTGATGGTAGCCGATGAGCAGGGTATAAATATTCGAGCCAGCCATGACGTTGCCCGTTTCATGTTGCAGGTAGCACATCGCAGTAATAATGGCTTTGATAATTTCCGCCTCGGTGCCTCATTGCGTTGTCCGCCAAATGCCCCGTTTTTTCCGTTTTCCCGGCATGAAGGTGAGACACTGAAGTTTAGTTTTGCCCTCGAAACTACCGATATTGCTTTGGAATTGAGTGAGCAGGTACGGGAAGGCAACATGCTGCTGGCGGACTTTGCTGACCAGTTTATTCTTCGACTCTGCGCACGCTTACGCGAAATTGATGCATTCGGTCATGAGCTGGCGTCTGATTCAGGGCTTGACTATGCCGGTCTGGATGCCTCACTGGCGCCTTTTCCGGATGGCAGTATTTCTGTTGGCAGGTTAGTTGAAAATCTTGGTGCGCGTCCTGGTGGCGTTCAGGGATCACTCTTTATAACCAGTATTCTGACGAATGCGATTAAAAGCGCAGTCGCAATCAGTGGTGCTCGCGCAACGGGTTTTAATGGCGTCATGTTCTCAGTACTGGAAGATGATGCCCTGGCGAGTACCAATAATCGTCGTGCATTAAGCATTGATACGCTTAATGCATGGTCAACTGTTTGTGGTTGTGGATTAGATATGCTCCCGGTGCCAGGTTCGACACTGCCTGAAGATATTGCCGCGATTATTCTTGATACGGCTGCACTCGCGGTGCGGTTAACGAAACCGCTCGGTGTACGTTTATTACCTATTCCTGGCGGAGAGGTAAATGAATTTACACGCTTTAATTATGACTTCCTCTGCAATAGCCGCATTATGAATATCGCGAAAAGTGATGTCGATTTTTCTGCTGATAATGAACGCTGGACGTATCGCTAAAATCAGGCTTAATGAAATGTTAGATGCAAAAAAAGTGAAGGATTTTTGGGATCGCCGAGCGGATAATTACAATAAGTTATCGTTTGAAAGTTTAGCAAATCTGGAAAACGATCCAAAATTTCTCGATATTAAAATTCGCACAGAGATGCAAAAAGTTTTTGCCTGGTTGCCTGACCTGACAGGGAAAACGGTACTTGATCTCGGCGCCGGGGTCGGGCAGTGGGCTTTTCGCTTTCAGCATGAGGGCGCAAAAAAAATCACCGCTGTAGAGTTTTCAGCTGCAATGATTGAAGTGGGTAAGCTTGAAGCCAGCAAACGCAATATTAATAATGTCGATTTCATTCTTTCATCTGCTGAGAATTATTGTAGCTCAGAGCAGTACGATGTCATTTTTATATCTGGCCTGATGATCTACCTTAATGATGAGCAAACTGAAAAATTGTTAGGTAATTTGCGTGCTTACAGTAAACCAGAAAGCACTATATTATTGCGTGATGGTACGGGGGTCGGTGAAAGATTCGAAATCAATAACCGCTACTCTGCGAATCTGCAAGCAGAGTATTCGGCTACATATCGAACTGCTGAGCAATACGAAGCTATATTTGCGCGGCATGGTTTCAGCTTAACCAGGAGTGAAAATATGTTCCCTGAAGGTCATATGCTTAATAAGTATCCTGAAACCCGATTACGCCTTTATCACTTTGAGCAAAAAAATGGTTAATATCTCACCTCTCTATGACGATGTTAGCTGGCCGGCAGATGAAGGTGTTTTAGGCGTCGTAGGCGTAGCCCCCTGGGCAACACTGGATTTTTGCCAGCAGCTGTATGGCCTGGTTCAGGCAGATAAAGAGTGGCAATATCCGCGACTTATTATTGATAATAATAGTAAAATTCCCAGCCGCGGGCGTCATTTGCAACTGGGTGAACGTGATCCTTCTCCCTGGATTCACGCAACTATCACAGAACTCGCTGCTGCGGGTGCGACGGTTGCCGTTGTGCCTTGTAATACCGCTCACCTCCTTTGGTCGCGCTGGAGCAAGGACGCAGCTATTCCGGTTATTAATATTATTGATGCCACACTTGAGCATATTGCGCCTCAGGGCAAGCGGGTTGTTGTGCTCGGTTCGCAAATGTTGTACCAGAGCAGGCTGTATCAGAATGCGCTTACGCAACAGCACGCCGAGATCGTCAATGTAGCTGCATCCACCCAACAGCTTTTGACACGCTGCATTAACGAGATAAAAGCCACAAAAAGCGTGTCTGAACTCTCAATGCGGCAGTTAGCGGACGCCGTAATTAGCTGGAAGCAACAGGGCGCTACGCACATTATTCTGGCTTGCACAGAGTTGAGTTTGTTAAAACACAGCGCGATCTGGCAGGAAATGACGTTAATTGATTCGAGCGAAGCTCTCGCGCGTGCCGCTTTGCGCGCCATATCATTTCGCCGCCTGCGTGATTAAGGCGGACGAATTATTTCAACGACGAAGGGCCGCTTATCTCATTAATTTTCCCGCCCCCGGGCCTGTGAAAATCCTGCTTTGATTTTCACCCGGGCGGGGTAAACACCGATTTGTATCACACTGTATCTCCCGCCACACAGCACACACGCCGTTGCATAACCCACCAATCTGTACATATCCGCTATACATCGCCGTGGTCTTCTGTACGCATCAACCGAATGCATGGAGATACCACGATGTTAACCCGACTGTTTATTTCAACGTTACTGATGGGCGCCTCTGCGACCTGCGCCTGGGCGGAGCGACTGAGCGCTGCTGATGTGCTCGGCCCGGCGGCCGTGGCGCCACTGGATCATCCTCAGCCGCCTGCGCGATTAATTGTGGATGCGCCGCTGGCCGGACCGCTGCGCAAGGGCGCGGTGTTTATCCAGTACCGGGCAGAAAACCTGCGCATCGAGCCAGTGTTTGGCCAGGAAGCGCTGAAAATCACGCCGCGCATCGGCCACATTCACGTCATCGTCGATGACAACCCGTGGCACTGGGCGGACACCAGCGGTGAGCCAGTGATTCTGGTCGGTCTGCCTGTCGGGCCGCACAAGGTCACCCTTATTCTTGCCGATCCTACGCATAAACCGATCGACAGCAAAACCATCACCTTTAACGTGCCCGTACAGATTGCACCGCACTGATGACCCGGAGATAAATTATGAAAACACTGTTACGTCAGACTCTGTTGGCAACGCTGATTCTCACGGCGGCAGGCACCGCGTTTGCCGCCCCCCCGGCCTCACACGATTACGCCGCTGACTTCAGCCACGTGCAGCAGATCAACGCGGGCGTGCTGAACACAGGCTATGTGGACATCGGTCCGCGTGATGGTCAGGCGGTGATCCTGCTGCACGGCTGGCCGTACGATATCCAGAGCTATGCTCAGGTGGCACCGGCGCTGGCGGCAAAAGGGTATCGGGTGATCGTGCCGTATCTGCGCGGCTTCGGCAGCACGCGCTTCCTGTCGGATAAAACGCCGCGTAACGGCCAGCCTTCGGCAATGGCAGCGGACGTCGTGGCGCTGATGGATGCGCTCAATATCAAACAGGCCGTGCTGGGCGGCTTTGACTGGGGCGCACGCACGGCGGACATCGTCGCAGCGCTATGGCCAGAACGGGTAAAATCGCTGGTGTCGGTCAGCGGCTATCTGATCAGTAGCCAGCAGTTGGGTAAAAAACCGCTGCCGCCACAGGCCGAACAGCAGTGGTGGTATCAGTTCTATTTCGCCACTGAGCGCGGTCAGCAGGGGTATGCCGCCCATACACACGACTTTGCGAAACTGATCTGGCAGCAGGCATCGCCCGGCTGGAAATTCAGCGATGCCACCTTTAACCAGAGCGCCAAAGCGCTGGATAATCCGGATCAGGTGGCGATCACTATCAGCAACTACCGCTGGCGCCTGGGCCTGGAAAAAGGCGAGCAAAAATATGCCGCTTATGAGAAAACATTAGCCACATTACCGGCAATTCGCGTCCCCACCATCACCATCGAAGGGGATAATAACGGGGCGCCGCACCCGGCACCGGAGACGTACCGTACCAGGTTCAGCGCCAGGTACCAGCATCGCACCTTCACGGGCAATATCGGACACAATCCGCCAGCGGAAGCACCGCAGGCGTTTGTGCAAGCCGTTGAGGATGCGGCCGCACTGTAGCGGAGTAATTCACGACCCGGACCGGCCATCGCGTGCCGGTCTTTTTTGCATAAGTGGCTGACAGGAGGCTGTTTTGGAGCATGTTGATCACATTCTGGTGGTGGATGATGACCGGGATATCCGCGAACTGATAACCGACTATCTGATTAAGTCCGGTTACCGCGCCACCGGTGCGGCCAATGGCCGCGAAATGCGCGCTGTGCTGAGCAGCAGCCTGGTGGATCTGGTGGTGCTGGATATCATGATGCCGGGTGACGATGGCCTGACGCTGTGCCGTCAGCTGCGCAGCGATCCCCGGCAGAACCTGCCGGTACTGATGCTTACTGCCCGCAGCGAAGAGACCGATCGCATTCTCGGGCTGGAGATGGGGGCGGATGATTACCTGATCAAACCCTTTGTGGCACGTGAGCTGCTGGCGCGCATCAAAGCGATCCTGCGCCGTACCCGGGCGCTGCCGCCGAATTTACATATTACCGGGGCCGGCCGCATCATTGCCTTTGGCGAGTGGCAGCTGGATACCTCCGCGCGCCATCTGCTGGACAGCGACGGCGTGATTGTGGCGCTGAGTGGCGCAGAGTACCGCCTGCTGCGCGTGTTTCTCGACCATCCGCAGCGCGTGCTGAATCGCGATCAGCTGCTCAACCTGACGCAGGGCCGCGACGCGGAGCTGTTTGAGCGCTCGATCGATCTGCTGGTTAGCCGGCTGCGCCAGCGGTTACGCGAAGATGCCCGTGAACCGGCCTACATCAAAACGGTACGCAGCGAAGGTTACGTACTGGCGAGCACGGTGGTGATCAAAGAGGCGCATCAATGAGGCTATGGCCGCGATCGCTGCTGTCACGCCTGCTGATTATCGTGTTGGGCGGGCTGCTGCTGGCAAATACTCTCACGCTGGCAAGCCTGCTGATTGAACGCATGAGCAGCGCTAAAAGCGTGATGCTGGGCAACCTGGAGTACGATGTGGCGACCAGCGTGGCAATCCTCGATCGTCTTCCGGCGGACGAGCGTCCGGGCTGGCTGGCGAAGCTGGCGCGCGGCAACTATCGCTACAGTCTGTCGCCGGGCGAAGCGGGGCCGTATCCCTCCAGCTGGCGCACGCGCGACGCGGTACGCTCACTGCAGGAGACACTTGGCGGGCGCTATCAGATGAGCATTCATGCGATTCCGGGGCCGCGGGAGCATATTCAGGTGCATCTGACGTTGCATGACGGCGCGCCGCTCACGCTCGATCTCTGGCCGCGCATGCCGGCGATTGCGCGCTGGCTGCCGCTGGTGCTGATGGGGCAGCTCCTGCTGCTGCTGTGTTGCGCATGGCTGGCGGTGCGGCAGGTGGTGCGACCGTTTGTGCACTTTACCCAGGCGGTTGATGCGCTCAAACCGGCCGCCAGCCACGCACAGCTGATGGCAGAGAACGGCCCGGATGAAGTGCAGCAGGCGGCGCGTGCGTTTAACGCGATGCAGCTGCGGATTCAGGATCACCTCAAAGCGCGTGCGCAAATCCTCGCGGCCATTTCCCACGATCTGCAAACCCCGATCACGCGCATGAAGCTGCGTGTGGAGATGGCGGAGCAGCCTGAACTGCGCGACAAACTGCTGAGCGATCTCGATAACATGAGCCGTCTGGTGCGCGAGGGCATCGCCTATGCCCGCTCATCGGAAGTGCTGGAGGAGAAGCGCCAGAGCGTCAGCCTTAACGCGCTGCTGGATAGCGTCGTCTGTGACTATCAGGATGTCGGTAAAGCGGTGAACTTTGTGCCGTGCACAGGTCATGACACCTTCGCCGTGCGGCCGCAGGCACTTCGGCGCATCATGACCAACCTGATCGACAATGCGCTCAAGTTTGGCGGCGAAGCGGAGGTTGAACTCTGTTCACCCCAGGGTGACAGCGTAGAGATTCGGGTGCGTGATAACGGGCCCGGCATTCCGGAGGAAGCGTTACAGGCGGTGCTGGAGCCCTTCTACCGCGTGGAGAGTTCACGCAATCGCCACACCGGCGGGACCGGGCTCGGCCTGGCGATCGCCACCCAGCTGGTGAGCCAGATGGCGGGCAGCCTGCAGTTGCGTAACCGGGCAGCTGGCGGGCTGGAAGCGTGCATCATCCTGCAGCAGCAGGATGTGTAACCTGATGTATCTGCCTGTCCGCTACATACATAACACGACAAAACGGCGTTTCCCCGACACAGCCTGAACACATGCGGTGGATGTAATAGACGTACTGCCGGACGCGCAGACGTTTATCCACCGTATGAGGTTCCTTATGACACTGCTTATCGCTTTTCTCGCCGGGATGCTGACGCTGCTCAGCCCCTGTACCTTACCGATTATTCCTTTTGTATTTGCCAGCGTCCGCGGCCGACGCGGACAGCTGCTGGCGCTGCTGAGCGGCATGGTCCTGATGTTCACGCTGGTGGCGCTGCTGGTATCGCTTACCAGCCACTGGGTCAGTCAGGTCACCAGCATTGGTCGCGACCTGGCGCTGTTGTTCCTGGCGATAGCCGCACTGACGTTAATCTCCACGCGCATCGCCCAACGCGTCACCCGGCCGTTTGTCGCGCTGGGTAACCGCCTCAACGATGCCAGCCAGCGACGTAGCGGGGTGCTCGCCGCGCTGCTGGCGGGCCTGGCAACCGGTCTGCTGTGGTCGCCCTGTGCCGGACCGGTGCTGGGCGCGATCCTCAGCCTGGCCGTCGTGGGCGATCATCCCCTGTCGGTTGGCGTATTGCTGCTGGCGTATGGCAGCGGTGCCGCGCTGATGCTGGCGCTGCTCTATTTCGCCGGACGATCGCTGGTGGCGCGACTGCGTCCGGGGCTGGCGATGAGTGCGCGGCTGCGTCAGGCGGCGGGCGTGCTGATGCTCGCCTCGGTGGGCGTGATTGTTACCGGCTCACAGAGCCAGCTGCAGGCAGCGCCCGCTTTTGCCCTGAACCTGGAGCAGCAGCTGAGCCAGTGGCTGACCACGCCGGCACCCAAAGTACGCCTGGAGCCGGTTAGCCAGCCGCAAACCAGCAGCGCGTTGCCGTCGCTGGAGGGGGGCACAGCGTGGCTGAACGGGGCGCCGGTGACGCCTGCCACGTTAAAGGGCAAAGTGGTACTGGTCGATTTCTGGACCTGGGATTGTATTAACTGCCAGCATACGCTGCCATACGTGCGCGACTGGGCCAGTAAGTATCAACGTGACGGGCTGGTTGTCGTGGGTGTGCACACGCCGGAGTACCCGTGGGAGCGCGATGAAAAGGCGCTGAAGCGCGCGATTACGCGCTGGCAGCTGCCCTACACCGTAGTGGCGGATAACCATTACAGCATCTGGAACCGTTTTGGTAATCAGTACTGGCCCGCGCACTACATCTTTGATGCACACGGACAGCTGCGCTACACCGCGTTTGGTGAAGGCAACTATGAAGAGCAGGAGAGGGTGATTCAGCAGTTGCTGAAAGAGGCGCGTGCATGACAGGTCAGGCGGCCCGCCCGGGCCGCCACTGCTTCTCATTTAGGTTGTGGTTCGCGGGGTACGACTTTGGAAGCCGGGGGTGACACAGGGACTATCAGGTAAACAGCGTGCGGCATTGCCAGGACCTCCCAGCCCGTAGGGTCACTCTTCAGGGTGACCGTCATGGCGCAGCCCCCCTTACCACCCCGATATGCAAAATGCAGTAATCCAACGCATAACTTGTCGTTTGGTTCCGCGTTCGGGCTGGGGTTTACTGTCAGCGTTAACCTTTTATGGAGAAGCTGACAATGAAGAAGATCCTGCAGCAGTGGCTGGCGCGTCTGGCAGCCAGCAAAGCCGCTACCCCTGACGGGCGCGAATTCGACCCCGGTGAGCATATCGATCTGCTGATCCCGATCAGCCAGCTGTACGGCGTGGAGTTTCATCCTTCCGTGTATCGCTACTATGAGCGATAACCGCCGCCACCAGCGCATGCGCTATTGCTACTGGAATGAACTGTGCACGCCAGACTAAAAACCCGCTCACGCCGAGCGGGTTTTTTTATGCTGTTTGCCCGCCTGATGAAAAAATTGCCGTAACGTCCCGCCGGTTTGTTCAATTGTATTGATTTCGTAATTTTAACGTAAAGAAAAGTATTCCCAAGCGGCAGTGTGCGTGTAAGAATATAAAGGTAAATGATAACCATTGGCGTTATCATTTAGGTGTTGTCTGGGAAAACCGTGTTGATTCAGTGCCATGCCTGAATGGCAGGCGCGGTTAAGACAATGAGTGCGTTAATAACGATAAGAAACTCACCTTTTAACATGGATAAAAATCGCCAGCTGCCGTTTGGTAGCTTCAATTCGCTGACCCTGTTCACCGGGCTTTGTATTGGTATTTCGCCGGCTGCGGCGCTGGGTGCCGATAACTCCGGCAAAAAATCTGATGATACGCTGGTGGTTGAAGCGCGCACGCCGTCGCTGTATGCGCCAAATGCCTCGGCCGATCCCAAATTTACCCGTCCGCTGGTGGATACCACCCGCACCATGACGGTGATTCCGGATCAGGTTATTAAAGATCAGGGCGTCACCAATCTGACCGACGCGCTGAAAAACGTGCCGGGCGTCGGGGCGTTTTATGCCGGTGAAAACGGCAGCTCAACCACCGGCGATGCGGTGTACATGCGCGGTGTCGATACCTCCAACAGCATTTACGTGGATGGTATTCGCGACATCGCCAGCGTCACGCGTGACACCTTCAACACGCAGCAGGTGGAAGTGATCAAAGGGCCTTCCGGCACCGATTATGGTCGCAGCGCGCCATCCGGCTCGATCAATATGATCAGCAAACAACCGCGGCTGGATACCGGGCTTGACGCGTCAGTCAGCGCCGGCAGCGCGTGGATGCGCCGCGGCACGCTCGATTACAACCAGGCAATCAACGACAATGCGGCGTTTCGCCTTAACCTGATGGGTGAGAAAACCCATGATGCGGCGCGCGACAACATCCAGAACGAGCGATATGGCGTCGCGCCTTCGCTGGCGCTGGGGCTGGACACCGCAACGCGGCTGTACGTCAACTATTTACACGTCCACCAGAACAACACACCGGACGGCGGTATTCCGACCGTTGGCCTGCCAGGCTATTCGGCACCGTCTGCCGCGTATGCTGCGCTGAACAATTCCGGCAAGGTCGCCACCAGCAACTACTACGGCACCGATTCTGATTTCGACAAATCGACTACCGACAGTGCCACGCTGCGCTTTGAACACGATTTGAGCGATAACACCACGCTGCGCAACACCACGCGCTGGTCACGGGTGAAGCAGGAGTATCTGCTGACGGCGGTGATGGGCGGAGCCAGTAACATTACTGCACCCAACCCGAACGATGTTGGCAGCTGGCGCTGGTCGCGCCTGGCAAACACCAAAGATATCAGCAACCGTATTCTTACCAACCAGACCAATATCACCTCGAAATTTGCCACCGGTTCCGTCGGGCATGATGTGAGTGCGGGCGTAGAGTTCACGCGTGAAAACCAGACCACCTATGGCGTTAACGCGCTGACCCCACCTGCGGTGAATATCTACCATCCCATCAGCAGCATTTCGATTGGCGGTCTGGACCGCAACGGTGCGAACGCTAACGGGCAGACTGACACGTTTGGCATCTACGCATTTGATACGCTGGCGATTACCTCTGACTTTGAGCTGAACGGCGGCATTCGTCTCGACAACTATCACACCGAGTACGACAGCGCGACGGCCTGTGGCGGCACCGGACGCGGCGCGCTGGCTTGTCCGGCGGGCGTGGCGCGCAATACGCCGGTGACCACGGTGGACACGGCGAAATCCGGCAATCTGGTGAACTGGAAAGCGGGGGCGCTCTATCGTCTGACCGAACAGGGCAACCTGTATGTGAACTACGCCATCTCCCAGCAGCCGCCGGGTGGCAGCAGCTTCGCGCTGGCGGCGGGTGGCAGCGGCAACAGTGCCAACCGTACCGATTTTAAACCGCAGAAGGCCAAATCCAGCGAAGTGGGCACCAAGTGGCAGGTGCTGGACAAGCGGCTGCTGCTGAACGCCGCGCTGTTCCGCACCGACATCGAAAATGAGGTCGATGCCAACGATGACGGCACTTACTCGCAAACCGGCAAGAAGCGCGTGGAAGGCTATGAACTCTCAGCAACCGGCAACATAACGCCAGACTGGGAAATCATTGCCGGTTACACCATGCAGCACGCGTCGGTGCGTGAAGGTGCCAGCGTGGCGCAGGATGGCTCATCTGCGCTGGCCTATACGCCGAAGCACGCCTTTACGCTGTGGACCAACTATCAGGCCACTGATGCGTTGTCGGTGGGCGCCGGCGCACGTTACGTTGGCAGCCTGCGTCGCGGCAGCGATGGGGCCGTGGGCACGCCGGATCACACCGAAGGCTACTGGGTAGCTGACGCGAAGCTCGGGTATAAGGTCAACAATAACCTCGACCTGCAGCTCAACGTGTATAACCTGTTTGATACCAACTATGTGGCATCGATCAACAAGAGTGGCTACCGCTATCATCCGGGCGAGCCGCGTACCTTCCTGTTGATGGCTAACGTGCATTTCTGATGGTCAACCGTGGGGCGTTCGCGCTCCACGCTTAATGGCGAGAACTCCGCGATGATGTATCACATTCCTGCCGTGCTTAACGCTGAACAGCTGGCGCACTTTACCGCCCAGCTGCAGCAGGCTGACTGGGTTGACGGACGGGCGACGGTCGGCAGCCAGGGCGCGACCGTAAAAAATAACCAGCAGATTGACACCGGCACGCCACTTTACGATCGGCTGCAGGCTGCAGTGCTTCAGGCACTGAATAGCCATCCGCTATTCTTTGCCGCCGCGCTGCCGCGCACGCTTTCTGCGCCGCTGTTTAACCGTTATCAGCAGGGGGAAACCTACGGTTTTCACGTGGATGGTGCGGTACGCCACAATGGCACGGCCGGCTGGATGCGTACCGATCTCTCCGCCACGCTGTTTCTGTGTGAACCCGACAGTTACGAGGGCGGCGAACTGGTGATCGAGGATACTTACGGTCAGCACCGCGTAAAACTGCCGGCGGGCGACCTGGTGCTTTATCCCTCCAGCAGCCTGCACTGCGTCACGCCGGTCACGCGCGGCGCGCGGGTCGCCTCGTTTTTATGGATTCAGTCGATGGTGCGCGATGATAAGCAACGCGCGATGCTGTTTGAACTGGACCGCAACATTCAAAGCCTGAAAGCGCGCCACGGTGACAGCGAGGAACTGCTGTCGCTGCTGAATATGTACCACAACCTGCTGCGCGGCTGGACGGAGGTTTAGTCGTCACGCAATAACAAAAAGCCCGCTCAGGTTTCCCTGAGCGGGCTTCTTTAAATCTGGCTCCTCTGACTGGACTCGAACCAGTGACATACGGATTAACAGTCCGCCGTTCTACCGACTGAACTACAGAGGAATCGTTGGAACGAGGCGAATATTAATGGCAGCCCCTGTGGGTGTCAACCGCTAAAAACACATTTGTATTCAACTGGCTAGCAAAGCGGCAAAGCGATCGTGATTTAAGCAGATTCCGGTGCCTGCTGCGCCAGACGCGCCAGCGGATCCTGATGGTAAAATTGCTGCAGGTGGCGATACATAGCCGGAAAACGGCTGGCGAGCAGGTCGGGGGCGCTGAAAAAGTACTCTGACAGCACGGCAAAACATTCCGCCGGATCGCTGGCGGCATAAGGATCGAGGGTCGCGGCCTGTTCACCCACCAGATCCACTTCCGCTTCAATCTCGGCCATCGCCTGCAGTAAATCTTTCTCCCAGCTGGCCACATCGCGCAGCGCGATGGCCGGGATGCCGCTGGTGTAACCGCTGCCGCGCGCGTCGAGCTTGTGCGCTACTTCGTGGATCACCAGGTTGTAACCAGAGAGATCGTACGAGTCCTGGATGTCCAGCGCGTTCAGCACCACCGGTCCCTGCGTCCAGCTCTGGCCGGCATGCACGGCCGGCGCGTGGTGCACCAGGCCGCTGTCGTCCTCCCAGCGATCGTCAACGCTGAACGGCTCCGGGTAGATCAGCACTTCGTGGAAGCCGTCGAGCCATTCCAGACCCAGCTTCAATACCGGCAGGCAAAACAGCAACGACAGGCGAGTCAGGCGCAGCTCGCTGAGTTCCAGACCCTGCAGCGGGGTGATTTTTTTCTGCAGCAGGAAGCGTTGCGCCAGCGCCACCAGCGCCTGCTGCTCGTCGCTGTTCAGCAGAGAAAAGATCGGCTGCCCCAGCGCCTGTTGCCAGGGCAGGGCAGTCACGGCAGCATCTTTTTGTGCACGCCACGGCCATTTGATCATTGCGTCACTCACTCTGCAGGGCGGAAATCATATCCTGACGCGGCAGACGATAAATTGCCAGCGTGGAATCAAAGCCGCTTATTCAACCTGTTAGCGGCGGATTTGTCTGTGACAGGGATTGCAAACTGGCAAGGTGGGAAAGGGGGCGTGCTGTGCCGCCGGTGAGAAGGCAAGGGCTGGTGACTCACTGAATCGCGCAAAAGATGACGCCCTCTTCTGTGCGGAAGAGGGCAAACGCTTAGCCTTCACGCTCCACACGCTGGAATTCGATGACCCAGACCCAGGGATTCACCTCCCAGCTGGTGGCGCCGTACTGCTTCTGCCACGCCTTGCGGTAAGCTTCTTTCGGCGATTCGGAATTCATGTTCATCGTGAAGAAATTATTGAGGAAGTGCGAATCGGTCTGCACGCCTTCCGCCATGATGTCGTCTTCGCTGATGTCCTGAATTTTCTCCGCGCGTACCGCCGTGATTTCCAGATCGATGCGGCTGGCCCAGCGCGGCATATGGATGGCGGTCTGCCAGCCAAACTGCTCGGCGACCTGCTGATTTTCTTCCTGTTGTCCAAGTTCATGGCTGTCGGCGCGATACTGGCAAAATGCCGGATTGCGGAACGGCAGCGGATCGCGCTCGTATTCCGCCAGCTGCGCCTCAGGCACAATCGGACCCCGCCAGGTTTCACGCACCCACAGGCGATCGCCGACCTGGCCAAACGGGCACTGGGCGCCAATGTCCGCCATCGACATCAGCTTATAGCCATGCAGATGATTAGCGCTGACATCAAACGCGTGCACGCCTTCATGATGATCCTGGCCCGGGCCAAACGCCTGAGTTTTCATAATGCGCCGGGTCTGAGTTTGCTGGCCAACCAGCAGGGCGCGCACCCGCTGTTCGGAAAAAAGAATCGGCCGTTCTTTCATTATGTACCTCATGTTGTATCACGTACCCGGAGAACTTCGACGAAACATCCGTATCCTCGGATGAGAGCATTAGCATAATGGGTTTGAATCAATTTGCTTAATAATTTGTCGCCTTATTATCGGGCAATAACTGTCGCTTCCGGTATTAAAAATGGCTCATAAGCAAATAGTGTGCTGACGAAGGCTTCGGGTACAGGTGAGAGCCGTAAATTTCCCCTATACAGTACGTTATAACGGTCGCAATGGGAATCTTTTCAGATTATGTCGCTATGCAAAGGGGCGTTTTAATGCTGGGGTTGCGACAGGCTAAACTGGACCTTTGGCGATGCTGAAAATTCACCCAGCGGGAAATGCATCACTGAAATTAAACAGAGTGGCTTAACTAAAACAGGTTAAGGAAATACTGAAAACCGCATCGCGACTGGGCAAGCGGCTTTAACAGCGCTATAACATGATCGGGATCGCATTTTTTTGCGCTGGACATCCGGGAAGGGTGTAAAGAAAGTGTCATCACCGGGCCGCTATGATGGGCGCAAGCCGTACCCGGTGCGAAATAATAGCAATAACAGGAGAAGCACGATGTCACTGACCCATTGGCAACACCGTTACGAAAGCTGGCTGCAGCTGAACTGGCTGCACGATGATAAAGCCCATGATATCGCGCACCTGCGCCGCGTCTGGATGAGCGCGGCCCGCATTATGCAAAACACCAATGCCGATCCGCTGGTGGTGCTGACCGCCTGCTATTTTCACGATGTGGTGAACCTGCCGAAAAACCATCCGGAACGCCATCTGGCTTCGACTTACGCGGCGGAAGAGACGCGCCGCATTCTGCAACAGGATTTTCCGGACTTCCCCTCAGCGCTGCTGGACAGCGTGGCGCATGCGGTGCAGGCCCACAGTTTCAGCGCCCGCATCACGCCAAAAACGTTAGAAGCGAAGATCGTTCAGGACGCCGATCGTCTCGAATCATTAGGCGCGATTGGCCTTGCGCGCGTTTTCTATACCGCAGGTGCGCTGGGACGTCCGTTGTTCGACAGCGACGATCCGCTGGGTAAGGATCGTGAACTGGATGACGTCAAGTGGACGCTGGATCATTTCCAGAAGAAACTGCTGAGCCTGCCGCATACCATGCAGACGGAAACCGGCCGTCTGCTGGCGGAACACAACGCCGATTTTCTCGTCCGCTATATGGCGAAGCTGTGCGCCGAACTGCAGGGCAATCTGACCGATATTGATGAGTCCGTGTTACGCGATTTCAGTCCCATACCGGCACAATATTAAATTTTTATGACAGTCTGTTAACTTTCATCTGCTTCCGCTACGTTGTTGTAAATCAAGAGGGAGTGTGAAGATGACCGAGACCGTTAACTTAACCATTAAAATTGACCCGGCGCTGAAAGAGCACATTAAACAGTTAGCCGCTGATAACCAAATCTCCATGAGTCAGGAGATCGTTAACCGCCTGCAGGCCAGTTTAGATGCCGTTGAGCCACCGGCCGTCGACAGCCTGCATACCGAAGAGGCGGGCGATCAACTGAGCGCCGCCGAGCTGAAGCAGGTGCGTGCACTGCTGAAGAAAAGTAAGAAAAAGAAATAATACGAAAACCCGTCGCTGACGGGTTTTTTCTTTCTGCGCCTTAGCTAACGCGGAACTGCTGCGCGCGCTGCGTCAGTCGCGCTGAAAGTTCACTCAGCTGCGCCGCTGCCTGCACCTGCTGATCAGTCAGGGCTTCGTTTTGCTGGAGCTGAAGACTCATTTCCACCACTTCCCGGGCAATTTTGCTCACGCGATGGCTCTGCGCCGTACTGTTATCCTGTAGCTCATTCAGCTGGCTGACCACGCCCGATACCGCCTGGCCAATCCGCGCAAACAGCACTTCCAGCGCCTGCACCTTCGCAAAGCCATCCTGCACGTGCTGCTGCGTGTGCTGGATTAAACCGTCGATCTGCCGCGTGGATGCGCCGCTCTGCTGCGACAGCAATCCCATCTCTTTGGCGACGACCGAAAAACTGCGCCCGTAAGCGCCAGCATGCGCAGACTCTATCGCCGCATTAAGCGACAGCAGACGCGTCTGCATCGACAGGCTATCCAGCATGCCGACGATGCCAGCGATATCGCCGGCGGCCGCGACGATCTGCTGCATCTGGTGCTCCATATTGTCGACTTCATGGGCGCAGTGACGCATCAGCGCATCCGCGGACTGCGCGTCGTGCGTCGCCTGTTGCGAGAAGTGTGCACCTTTTTCCACCTCTTCTGACACGCGATGCAGCCGCTGCGACAGATGATGGAAGCTGGCATTTTGCGCCTGATGCTGCTGCATCACCTGCTGATTATGCTGCTGCATCTCGTCAGCGCCGGCCGCCACACGGGTTGCTACCGTCGTAATGTCGCTGACGATCTGCTGCAAACCCTGACGCATGGTACCGATGGACTGGAGCAGCTGGCGCGTTTCCAGCGACTGACGGCGCGTCGGTGCCGGGCTGGCGACCAGATCGCCCGTCGCGATTTGTGCCAGCTGGGCGTTGGCGTGACGCAGCGGCAGCAACACGCCGCGCATCAGCAGCGCGGCGGCCAGCAGCAGCAGCGCCATTAATAACGCGGCAATCGCCAGCGCCAGATTGCGGCTCTGCTTGAGCGTGCTGAGCGAATGCTGGTTGACGCTGCCGAGCTGCTGATTGGCCTGTTCAATTTCGCTAAACCAGGCATCGTTGAACTGCTGCTGGAAAGCCTGCATCGGCACCATAAAAAATGCGTTGATATCATTAGCTGCCAGCCCTTTCAGCTGCTCCTGCAGCCCGCCAGCCAGCAGCACGAAGCCCTGTGCCAGCGGGCTATCGCTTTTCGCCTGATAGGCAGCAAACAGCTGCTGCGCCTGCTGCAATGAGGTAGTGGCTGCCGCCGCCAGGCTTTTCCAGCTGTCGACCGAACCGCTTTGCTGGTCCTGCATCAGATAAATGCCGGCACGATGGCTGTTGTCGCTGGCGGTGAGTAACTCAATACGTGCTTTATCCAGCAGGGCCAGCCGTTCGCGCAGCTGGCTGGCCTGCTGCAATGAGTGTTGCGTCTGATTCACGTGCTGGTTGAGCAACAGCACCCCGGCAAACTGCAGCAGACAAAACAGCACAATAAACAGCATGAACTGGCTGCGCAGGCTGGAGAGCCAGACGGGCAGACGCAGGGTAAAACGAGGTCGCAGCCGCAGCGGCAGGGAGATTACAGACAGGAGAGACATCAAACAGCTCCGCAAAAAATAAAACGCAGTATTGGTTTGATGCGTGACAGTCCGGTGACAGTGCGCGCGATGTGCGGCAAAACAGCACATCGCGCGTTACTAAAGCAAATTGCGGGGCGGAAAACCGGGGCGTGAAGCGCGGCTGCGTTTTCAGCGGCGCTGACGCGCGTGCTGCTCAATCAGCGGCAGCAGCAGTTTCGCTACGGCGGCGAACACCGGTACCACCACCGAGTTACCAAACTGTTTGTAGGCTTGTGTGTCGGAGACCGGAATGCGGAAGCGCGCTTCGCCCGGCGCTTCAAAGCCCATCAGGCGGGCACATTCACGCGGCGTCAGGCGGCGCGGGCGGCGCGCCATGTTCGCGGCCTGCTGAAAATCCTGTTCGCCCAGCGCGTGATCCCAGCCGCGATCGATCAGGATTTCCGACCCGTCTTTATAGTAGCGCGCTGACAGCGTGCGCACGCAGCAGTGCGGATTGCGCGGATCGTTGAGGCCAAAGCCAAAACCGTTGCCTTTGGCTTTATGCTTCTTCGCATACTGGTAGAGATAGTGCCACAGCGTGGGCGACAGGGTATATTTTGCCGCCGGCTGCGGCTCCAGCAGGCTGTGCAGCGGCGGAACTTCAGGCGGATAGAGTGCCGCCAGCGCGCGCAGCGAAAAACCTTCGCTCAGGCCGGTATCGCGCCGGATCCCTACCAGCACGATGCGCTCGCGGTGCTGTGGCAGGAAGTGACGCGCATCGACCACTTTGGCATCCGGCGATAAGTCGTCAGCCGCGTCAGCGACGTCGTAACCCAGCTCATCCAGCGTGGCCATAATAATGGCAAAGGTGCGGCCTTTATCATGGCTCTTGAGGTTCTTCACATTCTCCAGCACGAAAAACGGCGGTTTTTTGGCGGCGAGGATGCGCGCCACATCAAAAAACAGCGTGCCCTGGGCTTCACATTCAAAACCGTGCGCGCGACCCAGCGCATTCTTCTTACTGACGCCGGCCAGCGAAAAGGGCTGACAGGGAAAGCCGGCCAGCAGCACCTGATGGTCGGGAATCGTCTTATCGATATGCTGATAAATCGCCTGCTCATCCGGCAAACCGGCCGGCTGGGTAATCAGCCGGATATCACTGTTGAACTGATGCCGGGCGGGATCGCTGTAGTGATTAGCTTTATAGGTGCGCACCGCTTCTTTATTCCACTCGCTGGTGAATACGCACTGGCCACCAATCTGCTCAAAGCCGCGGCGAATACCCCCGATGCCGGCAAACAGATCGATAAACTGAAAGCGGGGATTGTCATAATGCGCCGGTCGCGACGGCAGCAGTGCCTGCAAACGGGCAACCTCCGCCGCGGACAGCGCGGGCGCGGCACTTTTTCCCGCGCGAATACGGTTAAGCTGCGTGATACTCCAGTCGCGGCCGCCGGCCTCGCTCAGGATGACCACCAGATCGCGGGCCGCGTAGATATCCAGTACCTGCAGCAGTAACGCGGTGGCGTCAGCATCAGCGGAGTGCGGGGAGGGCGAAGCCGTCGCGGCGGGATCGAGTGCAAGCATGCGTTTTTCCTTAACAGTGAAGCGGCTATGCTACCACTCCTGGCGCGGCGTGGAAATTACGATGGCTGCGCAGCGTCTCGCAATCTGCTCCGCACAAACTTTCGCTTTCGCCTCAACGCGCTAAAGTTGAAGAAGCCCGCAAAAAAGGAGACGCCATGGCAGACGTCCACTCGCATGATATTCGCAGCAAAAATATGCGCGCCATTCGCAATCAGGATACGGCGATTGAGCAGCGTATTGCGCTGCTGCTGAAAGATCGCGGCTTTAGCTTTCGTGTACAGGATAAAGCGCTGCCGGGCCGGCCGGATTTTGTGCTGCCGCAGCACAAAGCCATTATCTTTGTGCACGGCTGTTTCTGGCATCGTCACCAATGTTATCTGTTCAAAATGCCGGCCACGCGTACCGAATTCTGGAGCGGCAAAATCAACAGTAACGTGGAGCGTGACCGGCGCTATGTGCAGCAGCTGCAGGAGAGCGGCTGGAAGGTGCTGATCGTCTGGGAATGCGCGCTGCGCGGCAAACTGCGGCTGGAAGATGAAGCGCTGGTGGAGCGGCTGGAAGAGTGGCTGCTGGCCGCCACGCACAGCAGCGAGATCGATCATCAGGGATTGCATCACTATCGGGCGGATTAAGGCAGGGTGATTGCTTTTACCTGCCATAACAGTTTAGATCAGCGTTTTCTCTGGGACGCGGAACACCACCATGAGCAGCATCAAACTGACGGTCAGACGCCTGTATCAACTGCGCGATGAGCGCATGGTCAATGCCCATGCCACGGCGCGCATTTACCTGGACGATACGCTGGTGGCCACCGAGGAGATAAGCGGCATGACAGAAAGTCCGGTGAGCAAGTATCTGCACGCCGACGATCTGCACGGGAAAACGTTACGCGTCGAATGGGACTGTGCGGGCATCGCCGATATGACGGTGACGGCGATTGAGCGGTGCCCCTGTTGTCAGGATCACGAACCGGAATAAGGAATGACATTTTGGCAGGAACCAGCTTACTGACTCTTCTGGATGATATTGCCACGCTGCTCGACGACATTTCCGTCATGGGCAAAGTGGCGGCAAAAAAGACCGCTGGCGTGCTGGGCGATGACCTGTCGCTCAATGCACAGCAGGTGACGGGCGTGAAGGCCAATCGTGAGCTTCCGGTGGTGTGGGGCGTGGCGAAAGGCTCGTTTATCAACAAACTGATCCTGGTGCCGCTGGCGCTGCTGATCTCCGCGTTTGCGCCCTGGCTGATTACGCCGCTGCTGATGATTGGCGGCGCTTATCTGTGCTATGAAGGGGTGGAAAAAGTGCTGCACAGCCTGCACCACGACAAAGCGGAGAAGAGCCCGGAAGCGCGGCAAAAGCGGCTGGATAATCTGGCGCAGCAGGACCCGCGCCAGTTCGAAAAAGATAAGGTGAAAGGCGCAGTGCGCACCGACTTCATTCTGTCGGCTGAAATCGTGGCGATTACCTTGGGCATTGTTTCGGATGCGCCGCTGCTCAATCAGGTGTTGATCCTCGCCGGTATTGCCATTCTGGTGACCATCGGCGTGTACGGTATTGTGGCGATGATCGTTAAGATTGACGATCTCGGCTACTGGCTGCGTGAGAAGTCTTCCACGCTGGCGCAGGCCACCGGCGGCGCGCTGCTGGCGCTGGCACCGTGGCTGATGAAAATCCTGTCGGTGGTTGGCACCGTCGCGATGTTCCTGGTGGGCGGCGGTATTATCGTGCACGGTATCGCGCCGCTGCATCATGCCATTGAAGAGTACAGCAGCGGCTTCCCGGGCGTGGTTTCCATGCTGCTGAGCAACGGCGCGAATCTGGTGCTGGGCTTTATCGTTGGGTCGATTGTGCTGTTAGTGGTAAATCTGGTTGCGAAGCTGCGCGGTAAATCGGTATAAAGCGCAGGAAATTTCTAATCACGGGTCAGGAGAACGATGATGAACGACGATATGTTTGAATTTGATATCGATGCACAGCTGGAGCAGGCGGAAGCCAAAGCGGCAGAAAAAGCCAGTGAAGTGCCGGCGGATATCAGCGACGAAGCCGACTGCGAAGGCTGCAAAATCTGATTTTCCACCCGGGAAAATCGTTCAAAGCCGATAATAACTTTTATCGGCTTTGTTTATTTACGGCATTCTTCACTGCTTATTCCGAATTTGTCACAGTAATAGCAATATCCTATAGGCAAAAAACGCGCACAGCTGCTATACCTTAATCCGTTCATTCAACGGTGAGAAGGGAGGGCGCGGTATGACCTTTGCAATCAGTGACGAAGTTCAGCACAAACAGGGCGGACCCACTATGGTGGTGACCGGCTATGCCAGCGGAATGGTAGAGTGTCGTTGGTATGATGGCTACAGTGTACGCCGCGAAGCGTTCCGCAGTGATGAGCTGACGCATCTGTCGGCCGCGCGCCAGCTGGCCAGCTGAGCCCCTCGGGACGGTCAGCGCGCCGTCCCGATGTCATTGTCACTTTTCACGTTTTTCCTGATCTCTGCCTGTACGCCGTTTTCCCGCCTGACTACACTTCTTCAATTCGTTGTTATCCGGAGCCTGGCTGATGCCAATCTCGCCACTGTCATCACGCCGCATGACGCCTGCGCTGCGCGTGCATCTCTGTTTTCTGGCGGTCTTTCTCTTTTCACTTTTTCTCACCGTCCATGAAGCGCTGGAATTAAAAATAACTATCAGCAGCGGCAGCGCGCCCAGCTGTCCGAGATCCAGCGCAGCCTTGATAGCCGCTTTCAGGAGAGTCTGGACGAGCTTAATTACTATCAGCGGATGCTCAGCTACGCGCTGACGCACCCGCTGGACGCCGATTATGGTCAGCACGCCCTGCAGCGTTTTCAGCAGTTGCGCCATCAGCCGGTGTGGCAGTTGCAGATCGCTAACCTGCGCAGCATGCCGATTAATGGCGTCAGCGACGAATGGCTGCAGCGTGATGCACTGCTGCAGCGCGATGATACTTATCTGCTGCCCGAGCTGCGCGCTGCGCTGGAGTTCAGCTTTATCATGCAGTTCAGCGATGAGGCGCAGGACTTTCATTCACGCTTCTGGTACACCTCGCGCGCGGGCTATTACATCAGCTCACGTCCGCCGCGCGACGCGCAGGAGCTGGCACAAAGTTACGCCACCATGACGCAGCGACCCTATTTTCGCGACCAGCAGCCGGGCCGGGCGCCGCAGACGCGATGGCACTGGACCGAAGCCTATCAGGGGGAGTTCAACGAAGGGTTGATGCTGACGGTGAGCGCACCGGTGATCGCCCATCAGTACTGGTACGGCGTGTTGTCGATGGACTTCACCCAGCAGCGAATAAATGCATTGCTGCACCAGTCGCGTCACAGCGTGCTGCAGGGCAAGCTGGTGCTCGAAGATCGCGCTCTCAACGAGATCACCCGGCTGCCGGCACCGCACGATGTGGCATTGACCCCCGCGCAGCGCGGCCAGCTGATGCAGGCGATTCACCAGCAGCCGGCCGGAACACTGTGGCTGGGCAGTCAGCTGGCCAGCTGGGTTAAGTTAAAAAATGTCGATGCCTGGCTAATCAACGTGCAGAGCCTGCGCCAGGGGCTGGCGCAGGAGCTGGGGCGGGTAGCGCTGTTTCTGTTGGGCATGTGGCTGCTGTTCGTGCTGTTACTGGCGCTGGCGCATCAGGTGATTTTCCGCCTGGTGAGGCGACTGGAAGACCTCTCGGCGCGACTGGCCTGGCGCGCTAATTATGACGGCCTGACGCGCCTGCTTAATCGCAGCGCCTTTTTCGACCAGTTTATCGCGCTGGCGCGGCGCTGCGAACAGCAGCAACAGCCGCTGGCGGTGATCCAGCTCGATATTGATCATTTCAAAAAGGTCAATGATAGCTGGGGCCATCACGCGGGTGATCAGGCGCTGATGCGCGTGGCCGGCGTCATCAAACATACGCTGCGCCCTTACGACGTAGCCGGACGCATCGGCGGCGAAGAGTTTTGTATCGTGCTGCCGCACACCACGCTGGCTGAGGCGCAGGGCGTGGCGGAGCGTATCCGCAGCCGGCTGGCGGCCAAAACCATTCTGGTCAACGCCAGCACCACCTTTAGCGTTACGTTGTCAGCAGGTGTCAGCTGCAGTACTGAGCAGGGCAGTTACCATGCAGAAAGTCTGCAGGCGGTAGCGGACCACCGCCTGTATCTGGCGAAAAGCGGCGGTCGCAATCGGGTGTGCGCGGCCGGTTAGACTTTGCCCTCGTTATCCTCTTCTACCGCCTGGTAGATGCGCTGCAGGATATCGGGGAACGCCGACTGCACGCGGCTCCAGCTGGGGATAAACGGTTTCTCGTTTGGCCGCTCGATGAACGACTGGCCGGCGTCGAGAATCGCCTGAGTGAACATCTCGACCGCCGCTTCTTCAATGTGCTGATCAAACTTCAGTCCGTTCATGGTGGCTTCGTGGTTGTAGATCTCCATCATGTCCAGCGCGTTGCGATAATAGGTGGCCTTCAGCACGCGGAACGAGTCGCTGGTGAGCGGCACGCCCATTGTCGCCAGCTTACGCAGTAGCGACTGCACGATATCGTTACTCATGCGTTTCAGGCCACCGGTGCCGTCCTCTTCTGCCAGCGGCTGATGCTTATGGTCGTAGTTGTCCGCGATTTCCACCTGGCAGGTCTGCCGCGTGGTGTAATTGCGATAAATCTCTGACAGCACGCCAATCTCCAGCCCCCAGTCGCCAGGGATTTTGATGCCGTTCAGCACGTGGGTGCGCATGGCAAACTCGCCGGACAGCGGATAGCGGAAACTGGTGAGATAGTCGAGATACTCCGAATGGCCGTAGACTTTCTGCAGCGAGCGCAGCAGCGGGCCCACCAGCAGACGCCCGACGCGGCCATTAAGCTTACCGTCCGCAACGCGCGCATAGAAACCTTTGCAGAATTCATACTGAAACGCCGGGTTGGCCAGCGGGTAGAGCAGACGTGCCAGCATGCCGCGCTCATAGGTCACGATGTCGCAGTCATGCAGCGCCACGCACTGCGAGCGGTCGGAGGCCAGCGTGTAGCCGGTGCAGAACCACACGTTGCGCCCCTTGCCGGGCTGGCTGGGCGACAGGCCCTCTTTATCCAGCTCGGCGTCCAGCGCTTTCAGCCGCGGGCCATCGTTCCACAAAATGCGGTGGCGCTGCGGCAGGCGCGAAAAAAATTCGCGCGCGAAAAGAAACTGATCGCGATCGGCACGATCGAGGCCAATCACAATCTCCTCCAGATAGGGCACTTTCGCCAGTTCGTTGACGATATTATCCAGCGCCGGGCCTTCCAGCTCGGAAAACAGCGAGGGCAGAATCAGCCCCATTTTGCGCTTGCGCGCAAAGCGCACCATCTCTTTTTCCAGCGACTCCACGTTGCGGTGGGTGAGATTATGAAAGTTGGTAATTACGCCGTTCTGGTAAAAATCACTCATCGTCTCATCCTTCTGGTCAGCTGCCGTCATTCAGGTTGGGCAAGAAAGTAATCCAGACCTTCGCGCCAGCCCTCAGGGCCAACGTGAGCGGTGTGGTAAACGTTGTGATGATCGCTGCGTTGCAGCACCACCGGGGTTTTACTGAAACCTTTAATCACCACGGCATAATCGACGCGCTCCAGCATCGGCGCATCATTAGGGCCATCGCCCAGACCAATCGTGGTGCGCTTCGTGCCTTCCTGCTGCTGCAACTGCTGCAATAACTGTTCCAGCGCCACGCCTTTACCGCTGCCCGCCGGCATCACATGCCAGAAGCGTCCGCCCTGCGTCAGGGCCAGTTGATGCTGCGCCAGCGCCGCGCGGAAGGCGTCGAGCCGCGTTTCATCATCGCGCCATACGATGACTTCAGACGCATCGCGCAGTCGGCTCTGGCTGGCTTCCGTCAGCGTCAGGCCGGTGAAACGGGCCACTTCTGCGTCGCTAAAGTCATGAAAGCCGGTGAAGCGAAAATCCGCCTGCAGGGTGCTGAGCGTGGCGCAGAGCGCAAGATAATCGGCGCCGGGCTCTTCGGCAATCTGCGCTTCCCCGCCAAAGGCAACGCGTGCGCCGTTTTCCGCGATAAAGGGCGCACCGGCAATGCCCAGCCGCTTCTGCAGCGGAATAATTTCGGCCGCAGTTTTACTCGAACAAATCACCAGCGGAATCTGTTGCTGCTTAAGACGCGCCAGCCACTCGCTGGCGGCCTGCCAGTTGTAATCATGATGATCGAGCAGCGAACCATCGAGATCGGTCACGATCAGCAGGGAGGAATCTAACGGGATCATCAATACACTCCTTACGCCCAAAGGCATCCGTAAAGCGACGTGTAATCAGTATAATAGCGTAATCACGATCACACTTTTCCTTGCCGCCGGCTCGGCCACTATCCAGGATAATTCTTAAAACATAAGCCAGATACCGAAGCGGCTGCACGTTTTGTGCATGCAGAATGTCAGCCGTAGCGCGATGTTTTCGGTAACAGCAGTGCATGATTATGCAGATTTGTTCGAATTGCGTGCAGAATTGAGACTTGTCTTACTTCAGCTAAGGCGTACTCTGAAGCGGTGTTAAGATTTTCCTGGTGTAACGAATTTATTCTTTTTCAACCCGGCCAGCGTGCCGGGTCTTTTTTTGAAATCGATTTCAGCGGTTCACTTCGGTGATGGTGAAATCACGAATATCGAGTTCAAACGCCTCGGCCAGTTCGGTGTAAGAGTCAAACGCTTCGCCGTTCACCCTCACACGGTGCGCATCTTCAGCCTGCATAAACTCCTGCATTTCACCTGACGTTTTTTTCTGAATCGCTTCCAGCAGCGCGTCCACGTCGATGTTCACTTCGCGCTGCACGTTATCGCTGTACTCTTTTGCTGTAGCCATGACAGCCTCCCGGAGGCAAACGGATTCCTGACAAGTATAGACGGTGACAGCGGGCGAGGGACGTGGACGGGAAACGGGCAAAAAAAAGCCCGCGCTGCGCGGGCAAAAATCCTTGTTACTTTTAGGTTGACTGCCCCTTTGGGGTTGGTGCAGTGCTGACAAGTGTACGAGGGTGCCGCGTCAAAAGTCTTTCCGGGAAACGTTAAGAAAGTGAAAAGCCCGGCTTTGACACTTCTTTACCCGCTGCATTCCCCATTCTGGCGTAAAGCAGCTATGCTTACAGCTGGTTGATTATTATGGTTATCAGGGAGTTAGTATGGATTTAATTCGGATTATTATTGCCATTCTGTTGCCACCGCTGGGCGTGTTTTTACAGGTCGGCTTTGGCGGCGCCTTCTGGCTCAACATTCTGCTGACGCTGTGTGGTTACATCCCCGGCATCGTGCATGCGGTGTGGGTAATCGCCCGACGCTGATCGCGATCAGGCAGCGCTGACTATCTTCCGTTACACTATGCGCAGGACTGTTTCTGGAGAGAAATCAATGAAGGTCAATGACCGGGTAACGGTAAAAACCGACGGCGGCACACGTCGCGTCGGTACTGTGCTGGCTGTGGAAGGCTTTAATGAGGGCACCATGTATCTGGTGGCGCTGGAGGATTACCCGCTGGGGATCTGGTTCTTTAATGAGAGCGATCACGCCGAAGGCGTGTTTGTCGAGCCGTATGCGGGGGAAGGGTAGTGTGGTTTTGCGATTAGATTGCCCTCACGTTGCTCTCAGGTTGCTCTCAGGTTGCCCTCACCCTCACCCTAACCCTCTCCCGCTTGCGGGAGAGGGAACCGTTCAGCGACGATGCTTAGTAATAAGTTGTTCCTGAAGCGTTGTGTGAAAGCCATACTCAACAGCCGCACTGACAGCCCCCTCTCCCGCAAGCGGGAGAGGGATGGGGTGAGGGAAAAATACCGCACCCCAGCTCACTCCTCTTAAAACGTCTCCCAGTTATCATTGCCCGCTGCAGCCAGCGTCGGACGTGGAGCGAGCGCAGGGGCTTTCAGCGCCGGCTGTGGCGCAGCAGCCACCAGCGAAGCCGGCGTATCATTCAGGCGGAACACCGCCACCGCCTGCGTCAGTTTACCGGCCTGATCTTCCAGCGAAGCCGCGGCTGAAGAGGCTTCCTCCACCAGCGAAGCGTTCTGCTGCGTCACGTTATCCATCTCTGTCACCGCCAGGCTGACCTGCTGAATGCCACGGCTCTGCTCATCAGACGCTGCCGCAATCTCGGCCATAATGTCGGTAACGCGGCGCACCGCTTCGACAATCTCGCCCATGGTGCTGCCGGCTTCACCGACCTGATGCGAGCCGTTACTGATCAAATCCACCGACTCGGCAATCAGCGACTCAATCTCTTTCGCCGCCTGCGCACTGCGCTGCGCCAGATTGCGCACTTCACTGGCGACCACGGCGAAGCCACGGCCCTGTTCCCCGGCGCGTGCGGCTTCTACCGCGGCGTTCAGCGCCAGGATATTGGTCTGGAAGGCGATACTGTTAATGACGTTGGTGATCTCGGCGATTTTCTTCGAGCTGCCGGAGATGTTATTCATGGTTTTCACCACACCGCTCACCAGTTCACCACCGCTGCGCGCTTTGCCAGACGCATCGGCGGCCAGCTGGCTGGCGTGATGGGCGTTTTCGGCGTTCTGCTTCACCGTGGCGGTGAGCTGCTCCATGCTGGCGGCAGTCTGCTCCAGCGCAGAAGCCTGTTGCTCGGTGCGTGATGACAGATCGGTGTTACCTGCGGAGATCTCGCTGGAGCCCTGATAAATCGCCACCGCGCCTTCCCGGACGGTGCCAACGGTGCGCACCAGCGACGCCTGCATCAGCTGCAGGTTGTGCAGCAGGCTGCCAATTTCGTTGCGACCATAGGCCTGCTCGGGGGCGGTGAGATCGCCCTGTGCGATGCGCTCAATGCGACCCACCGACAGGCGCAGCGGATTGATCACCACGCGGCGCAGGAATACGAAGGTGAGCAGCACCAGCAGCAGCGCGGCGGCAAAAGCCGCAGCCATCGCGATAAAACCGACGCGCGACTGATGCGCCGCTTCGGCGTTAATCGCTTCGGCGCGCTCGGTGCGGATCTTAATCGCCTTCAGCAGCACGGCATTATAGGCATCATCCAGCTTGCGCGTGACATCGGTCTCCTGCGCGACAATCCCCTCAAAGCTGCCCTGTTTCGCCGACTCGATCATCGGCTTCAGGCCTTTATCAATATAGGCGTTGAAGCTGGTGGTGAGCGGACCGTCGAGCGCCAGGTCAGCCGGCGTCTTCATTTTGCGATCCATATAAATTTTGAAGCCCTCGCGCGCCTGCTTAATGCGCGTTTCGGTGCGCGCCAGATCGGCACGATAGCCATCCATTTCACCGATGCGCGCCGCCGCGCCCGACTGCAGTACATTAAGGCGTGCGGTTCGCAGATGGTTTGAGCTGTTAGAAATGCCCATGCGCACCTGAATCTCATCGGTGGCGTCATTGAGGGAATTATTGCTCTGAATCAGAAAGTAGCTGGCGAGTCCAATGCACAGGGCAAAAAGCAGCAGAATGCCACCAAAGATCATGCTGAACAGAGGCATCAGGCGTAGGTTTTGCCAGATGCTGAGCTTATGTTGCTCATCTATCGATGCTGTTTTCATTTCCTTGCTCTCATAGTGGTAAGGGGTTCTGAAAACAAGCATCGGCAGCAGGGGATAAAGGCTTAGCGGGGAAGTGGGATCGCGCTCGCAAAACGCTCAAAAATAATCAAGGCCAGTCGCGGGGACTGGCCTTGACCACAAAGCGTATTATCGTAAGGTGAAATTATCGCACGTTGACATAAATGCCCGAGGTAACATTATCTGTCAGGCGCACCACATGATAAATAACCTGTTTATTGTGCGTTTTAATTTTGCGTTTAATATTGCCTTTATGTGACGAAACAGTTTTCGCTTTGATTTGCATCTTATCCGAAATCTGAATGGTGTCATGACCTGACATCCACATTTTCAGCATATTCGATTCAGTCTGGCTCAATGTCAGTGGATGAATATCCAGCCCGGCAGAAATGCGCGGTGACGCATTGAGTTTCTTTTGCAGGTAGGTGCCCAGCAGGGAGTCCAGTGTCGATGTTTTTATCGATTTTGACGTAATAATCAGGTTCTTACGAACGTAGAGGTATTCCTCAAAATGGATATTCGAGATCGCCATAAAAATAAAGAATAGCGTATCCGGATGCTGCATGATAATAGAACGAATGCGATCGCTGGAATCGGATTCATGAATAAAGCATTCTTCGTTAATAAATACTACGCCCGGTTTTAATTGCTCACACCGTTGTTGCAATTGTTCGATGTCAGACACGGAAGTAATATTTTTCTTTTTGACTCCTTTTGCCGACATATAGTCTGACAAACCCAGGCGTGTGTAGTTACATGAATCCATAATAATCGTTGGCATTATAGCGACCCTCACCAATTTGTTATCCGTTTAAATCAACGATGAATACGCGTTTGCGGTACGAGAGAGATTTCCAAAGACACTTTTTTATTCTGCTCGGCAGACTGGCGTAATGCATTCCTGCGCCATCTTGACTCGTCCCTGACCCGTTCTGCGAAGTTTATTGTGTTACTTCCACGTCACTCTTGTCCCCGCGATAGTGGGAATCGCCGGGAATTTGGTTTATGTGTTTCTTTCGCTCTGTTTTGAGAGCCCTGTCACTATCGCGCAAGTCACAGACAAATCTGATAGGACAATTCTTAAAAACATTTGAATCGCGAAAGTGTGACGTTTCAGCGAGTGTTGACAATGCCGGAAAAAAGGGATTTAGACAAGAAAAATCGCTGTAATATTTTTTTTGTTTAAAAACAGCCCTTTGAGCATTTTATCAACCGATTCACCGGCTTAACCGGCTTAGGAATCGTCTGACTAAAATACGCGAAGCGCCGTTTAATAAGAATAATTTTCACCATAAATGCGCATTTATCAGAATATCCTCAGTTGATTTCTGAAAAATATGGTTCGAAAAATGCACAGAATGTTTTTGATTACTTAACTATCGTATAAGAAGGTTAACAGTATCGTTAATCAACGGGCAGGGGAAAGTTCTGATACAAACTGCGCGAGTAAATCAAAGACTTCACCGAACAGATGTTCACAGAAAGGTGCAAGCAACGGCATCATCATACCCAGACTCAGGATCCCTACCGTTAAGGTGATTGGGAAGCCGATGGCGAAAACCGACAGCTGAGGTGAAACGCGGTTTAACAAACCTAGTGCCAGGTTTAGCGTGAGGAGCAGAATTATTAAGGGTAGCGCTAACATCATGCCATTAAGGAAAATTAAGCTGGCGGCTTTGGTCAGCGCCATAAAGGCGTTGGCGTTGAGTGGCTGATCGTTAATCGGCAACGTGTGAAAACTGTCCACCAGTAACGAGATCAACCACAGGTGACCGTTGAAGGTCAGGAACAGCAGCATCGCCAGCATGTCGAGAAAACGGGCCAGCAGCGGCATGTTGATCCGGCTGTTCGGGTCGAGCAGGGTGGCAAAAGAGAGACCCATCTGCAGACCAATCATCTCACCGGCCAGCCGCACGGCAGAAAAAGCCAGCTGCATGGTCAGACCAATCCCGACGCCAATCAGCAGCTGCTGCACCAGCATCCAGAAACCGGCCGGGGTAAACAGCGTCACTTCGACCGGCGGCAGCAGCGGCATCAGAATCCAGGTGGTGACTACCGCCAGTCCAATTTTGACCCGTTTTGGAATCGAACGTTCATTCAGTAGCGGCGCGCTGGCAAACAGCGCCAGCAAACGCACCATCGGCCAGAAGAATTGCGCCACCCAGTGCACCAGCTGGCTGCTGTCGAGGGTGACCATTAGCCGATGATATAAGGCAGGTTGCTGAACAGGGTACGGATGTAGTCCAGCATCAGGTTGAGCATCCACGGTCCGGCCACCACGGCAGTGGCCGCCACGGCAAGAATTTTCGGGATAAACGACAGCGTCTGTTCATTAATCTGCGTTGCCGCCTGCAGAATACTGATCAGCAAACCGCTCACCATCGCCACCAGCAGCAGCGGAGCGGCCATCATCAGGGCGATACGCATCGCTTCCTGGCCCATTACCATTACCGATTCCGGTGTCATGTTGCGCTCCTGTCGAGAGAAAGGTGAGGGCGAAAAGCCACTCAGGAGTAAAAACTTTGCGCCAGCGATCCCACCAGCAGCTGCCAGCCATCCACCAGCACGAACAGCATCAGCTTAAACGGCAGCGAAATAGTGGCCGGCGGCACCATCATCATCCCCAGCGCCATCAGTACGCTGGCGACCACCAGGTCGATGATCAGAAACGGAATAAAAACGGTGAAACCAATCTGAAAAGCGGTTTTCAGCTCGCTGGTGACATAGGCGGGCAGCAGAATACGCATCGGCACCGCTTCCGGCCCCTGAATCGGCGCGCTGTTGGCGAGACGGGCGAACAGGGCCAGGTCGGCTTCACGCGTCTGGCGCAGCATGAACTCACGCAGCGGCTGGGCACCTTTGTCGATCGCCACGTCCATGCTGATTTTGTCCTGGCTGAACGGCAGATAGGCATCGGTGTAAATCTTGTCGAAGGTCGGCGCCATGATAAAGAAGGTCAGGAATAGCGCGAGACCCAGCATCACCTGATTCGGCGGCGCGGATGGCGTGCCCAGTGCGTTACGCAGCAGACCAAACACAATAATGATGCGGGTGAAACTGGTCATCATCAGCAACACCGCCGGAATAAAGGTCAGCGAGGTAATGAAGACCAGCGTTTGCACCGGCAGCGACCAGCTCTGGCCGCCATTGGCCAGCGGCTGGCTGATCAAACCCGGCAGCTGCGCATGGGCAGCCGGTGCCAGCAGCATCAGCAGCGGCAGAAGAGGGAGCAATCGACGCATCATTGGGGTTTTCCGGGACGTTTAACCAGGTTCTGAAACAGCTGACGAAAATCCTGCGGCGCCGCGCTGACGGGCAGGGACGCTTCCGGTGGCAGCGGCGGCAGCGAGTGCAGATGGGTGATCTGCTGAGCGGTGACGCCCAGCACTAAACGCGCATCGGCGGTATCAACAATCACCACCCGCTCCTGACGGCCAACCTGCACGCTGGCGCTGACTTTCAGCGCCTGACCGCTTACCGCTTTCGGCGTAAAGCCGAGGCGTTTCGCCAGCCAGCCGCAGGCCAGAATCAGCAGCACGATCACCGCCAGCACGCTGCTGACTTGCCCAACGACCGAACTGGTAGACACCACCGGCTGGGCGTGAGCGGGCTGAACGGTTTGCGCGTTTTTTAACATGATTAGCGGCTCAGACGACGCATACGTTCGGACGGGGTAATAATGTCGGTGATGCGCACGCCATATTTGTCGTTCACCACCACCACTTCACCCTGGGCGATCAGATAGCCGTTAATCAGGATGTCCAGCGGCTCGCCGGCCAGGCCGTCAAGCGCCACCACCGAACCCTGCGTCAGGCGCAGCAGCTCTTTGATGGTCATCTTGGTACGGCCCAGTTCCACGGTCAGTTTGACCGGGATATCCATGATCAGATCGATGTCCTGCAGCGAGCCGCTGGCGGCGCTGGCCTCAAGCGACTTAAATACGTTATCGCCTGGCTCCGCCGCACTGCTGGTCGCCGCCTGCTCGTTCATCGCTTCAGCCCACAGATCGTCCGCAGAGATATCATCGGACGGTTTTTTGCTGTCACTCATTGGGCTGTTCCTCATTCAGCGAATTCAAAATCGGGTTAATCAGATGTTCTACACGCAGTGCATACTGGCCGTTGAGCGTGCCATACTGGCTCGTCAGTACCGGTACGCCGTCGACGTGGGCAATGATGCGGTCCGGCTTCTCAATGGGCAGGACGTCACCAGGTTTCAGTTGCAAAATACGTGACAGACGCAGCGACGTTTCAGCGAAGTGGGCAATCAGCTCCAGCTCCGAGTGCTGCACCTGTTTCACCAGATTGTCGCGCCAGTGGTTATCTTCCTGACGCGAGTTCTCCAGCGGTGGATTGACCAGCAGCTCGCGCAGCGGCTCAATCATCGAAAACGGAATACAGATATTGAATTCACCCACCAGGTTGCCAATCTCCACCTGGAACGGCGTGTTGACCACGATATCGTTCGGTGAGGTGGTGATGTTGGTGAACTTCACCTGCATTTCAGAACGCACGTATTCCACTTCCAGCGGATAAATGGCTTTCCATGCGTCGCTGTAGCCTTCCAGCGCCAGCTTGAGCATGCGGCGAATCACGCGCTGCTCGGTGTGGGTGAACTCACGGCCTTCCACTTTGGTCGGAAAACGACCGTCGCCGCCAAACAGGTTATCCACGGCGATAAACACCAGGCTCGGCGAGAACACCACCAGCGCAGTCCCCCGCAGCGGCTGCAGGTGAATCAGGTTCAGGTTGGTTGGCACCGGCAGGTTGCGGGCAAACTCATGGTACGGCTGAATCTTGATTGCCCCAACGCTGATATCCGGGCTGCGGCGCAGCAGGTTGAACAGCGCCATACGGAAATGACGGGCAAAACGCTCATTGATGATCTCCAGCGCCTGCAGACGCTCGCGCACCACGCGACGCTGGGTATTGGGATCATAGGGGCGGATATCGCCATCGGCCCCTTTGGAACTGTTCTCTACTTCCGCACTGTCACTGTCGCCATTGAGCAGCGCGTCAATCTCAGCCTGGGAGAGAATGCTATCGCCCATTAAGTCACCTCAAAATGAAGGCGGTAAACAGCACGTCACTGACTACCTGCGCAGGTTGACCTTTTACCAGCGGTGGCGCCAGCACCTGTTTGATCTGTTCAACCAGGGCCTGTTTGCCTTGCTCGGTTGCCAGCGCGCTGGCGCTCTGACGTGAAAGCAGCAGCAGCAAACGGCTGCGCACCTCAGGCAGGTAGTCATTCAGCCGACGACGGGTATCCTCATCCGGCAGACGCAGGGTAAAGCCTACGTACAGCACGCGATCGGGATCGTTATCGGGATTGACCAGGTTAACCGTAAACGTATCCATTGCAAAAAATACCGGGGCGGGCGGTGGCTCCACTTTGGCAGCCTCCGGCTTGTCACCCTCGTGTTTATTCATCATTCGCCAGACTGCATAGCCTGCCACGCTGCAAGCGGCCAGCGTTACAATCAGTAACACCGGAATTAGTAATGAACGTTTGCGGCCTTTAGCTTTCGCGTTATCAGACATGTTTGCAGTTACTTCCTGTGAATTATGGGCAAGCCTCTCGGCTTACCTGGACAGATTATCCCGCGTCTTAAGTCAAACAATGGGAAGAAAAGACGCGGGTTTTACGCTTACCTTCAGCGTTTAGTCGCTGTCAGGCAAAGATATCGACAGCGCCGTTGCCGGTCGCGCGCGCCTGGAGGGCTGCCGGGACGGCAATAGGCGTTATCTCGTTGTCACTGTCCTGGGAGAGGGTAAAGCTGCCGTACTGGCCGTCGCGACGTCCTTCCTGCTGGCCCTGATAACTCTGGCCCTGTGCGAAGGCGTCGCTGTTGACGTTACTCTGTCCCAGGTTAATGCCGCTCTCCGCCAGCGCCGTACGCAGCTGTGGGAGCGCCGCTTCCAGCGCGGCCCTCACATGGCTGTGGCTGGAAACCATTGTTAACTGTGCCTGATCTTTATCCAGCGTCAGGCTGATCTGTATCGCGCCGAGGTCTTCCGGATGCAGACGTAATTCGGCGTTCTGCTGGCCGTTACGGCTGAACATCACAATCTGCTGGCTCAGCGCCTGCTGCCACTCGTTGCTGCCCAGCTGCGCATTCAGCATCGGCGTGGAAGGCGCGCTGCTGGTGCTGGCCGTGGTGCTGACCAGCGGACTGGTACTGCTCAGCGGGCTGCTGATGGCCGGCGCGCTGCTGTCATGGCTGCTGGGCATCTCGCGCCGCTCTTCCGGTTTGCTCAGCGTGCTCAGCACCTGCTGAAAACTCTCATCCAGCGTCATACCGCTGTTGCTGGCCGGCGTGCCGCTGGCGGCCGCGCTCTGAACCGGGCTATGGCTGACACCGGTCAGGCTGGTCAGCGCATCGCTGCCTTTAGATGGCTGTCCATCCGGCTTCGCCTGTTCCTCTTTCAGCGCACTTTGCAGCGAACTGTTAAGTAACGCAGCGTTTAAGCTGGTGCGCGCCTCACCCCGGGTTTCCAGCGCGGTGCTGTTATCCGCTGGCGGGTTGCTGCGGTTTTCGACCACCGCTGGCAACATGGCAAACAGCGCCTGCACATTCTGTAAGTCGCTGGCAGTTAACGAACTTGCTGCGCGCTTGTCATTATCATCGGCTGATTTCAGTCCGGCTTTAGTGTTTTCCGGCTGTAAAAGTGCGTTTAACGCCTCTGGTTTGTCCAGTGCCTGCAGCAGGGCGCTTAATGACGCTTTTGTGACGTTTTTCGCGTCAATTTCTGCCGCCAGATCAGCGGATTGCGCGCCATTTCCCTGCTGCTTAACCAGCGTCAGCAGGCGGTTGCCCAGCTCGGTAATAAATCCCTGCGGCAGGGTGTCAGCAGCGGACAGATTGTCCGCTGCCGCTGAAGGTTGTGCTTTGCCGGTTTTAGCAAGCTGTGTCAGCAGTGTTGGCAGCGTGTTCATTCGCCTTTCCTCAATGCGGCCCGTTGGGCAAATTCATCCATCCGTTTCTGATCGAGACGGCTTTCCTGTCGTAATGCGTTCTCTTCCGCGCGGGTAATCAGCGTCTGATAGGCATTCAGCTTCTTATGCTTTTCACGCCAGTTGCTCAGCGCCTGTTCCAGCCGCTGGTTCCACTGATTAAGCTGCTGGCGATGCTGTTCGATGGCTTTTTCCAGCGTCTGAATAAACTGGTGATAATTGCTCCAGCGCGTGCTGGCGATGCCGCCGGACATATCCTGATTGAGCTTATTACGGTACTCATCCTGGTAATCGAGCAGCATGCTGAGCTGCTGATCGGCCTGCTGCTGACCGCGACGCATGTCGCCGAGGTGGATCACCGCCTGTTCCAGATCCTGCTCCGCCAGGTCGCGCAGCGTATCAATCGCATTGGCTGTCTTCATCGCGTTACCTCAAGTCGGGCGGCGTTAGCCGAACATCGCCTGCAGGTGCAGACAGGCATCGTCATAATCGCTGCGTTCAAAAATGCCCTGCTGCAGGAAAGCTTCCATCTGCGGATAGAGCTTAATGGCCCGGTCCAGCATCGGATCGCTGCCTGCGGCATAAGCGCCGACGCTCACCAGATCGCGGTTACGCTGAAAGCTGGAGAGCAACTGCTTGAACAGGCGCACGCGCGCATAGTGGGTTTCATCAATCAGCGAGGTCATGGCACGGCTGATCGACGCTTCAATATCAATGGCCGGATAGTGACCGGCCTCCGCCAGGCGACGCGACAGCACGATGTGGCCATCGAGAATAGCGCGCGCCGAGTCGGCAATCGGGTCCTGCTGGTCGTCACCTTCGGTCAGTACGGTATAGAACGCGGTGATTGAACCGCCGCCGTGAATGCCGTTGCCGGCGCGTTCTACCAGCGCCGGCAGCTTCGCGAACACCGATGGCGGATAGCCTTTGGTGGCCGGCGGCTCGCCGATCGCCAGCGCGATCTCACGCTGCGCCATGGCGTAGCGGGTGAGGGAGTCCATAATCAGCAGCACGTGCTGACCGCGATCGCGGAAATCTTCGGCGATGCGCGTGGCATAAGCGGCCCCCTGCATACGCAACAGCGGCGAAACGTCGGCCGGCGCGGCGATCACCACCGAGCGCGCGCGCCCTTCGGCGCCAAGAATGTTCTCGATAAACTCTTTAACTTCGCGGCCACGTTCACCAATCAGGCCTACCACGATGACGTCGGCTTTGGTGTAACGCGCCATCATGCCGAGCAGCACCGATTTTCCCACGCCGGAGCCGGCAAACAGCCCCATACGCTGGCCGCGGCCCACGGTGAGCAGGGCGTTGATCGCCCGCACGCCGGTATCCAGCACATCGTGGATCGGGGTACGCTGCAGCGGGTTGAACGGTGCGGTGATCAGCGGCGCGCGGTAGCCGGTTTCCGGCGCGGGCAGGCCATCCAGCGGCTTGCCGCTGCCGTCCAGCACGCGGCCGAGTAGCTCCGGCCCCAGCAGCAGCTGTTTACCGCTGTGATCGCCGTGCACGCGGGCATATACACGCGCGCCGGGCAGAATGCCATCGACCTCTTCCAGCGGCATCAGAAACAGTTTCTGGCCGTTGAAGCCGACCACTTCGCTTTCCACTTCGGTAATCGTGCCGTTGTCGTGGCGCTCAATAATGCAGGTGGCGCCCAGCGGCAGCTGCAGGCCAGTGGCTTCCAGCACCAGACCGGTGGCACGCGTCAGGCGGCCATAGCGGCGCACCGTCTGCACCTGACTGATGCGGTCTTCAAAACTGTCGAGCGCGCCCAGCCAGCGCGAAAGGCGTGACGTCATCAGAATGCTCCCGGTGCCGCCAGACGGCACAGCTCCTGCCAGCGCGTGGCGACGCTGGCATCCAGATCGCCGTCTTCGGCGCTGAGTTTACAGCCGCCGGGATGCAGCGAACTGTCGGCCAGCAAACGCCAGCCATGTAAATCGAGCGTTGGGCCCAGCGTCTGCTCAACGCGCTGCAGATCGTCCGGGTGCACGCGCAGCTGCGGTTTGCCGCTGAACATCGGCTCCTGCTGAATCAGCTGCTGGATCTGGCGCAGCAGGGCGCTGCCATCCACCTGCGTTGCCTGGCCAATCACCGTGCGCGCCGCTTCCAGCGCCAGCTGCATCAGGCGCGACGCAATCACGCTATCCAGCGCTTCCAGCGTGTGATGGAACTCGGTGACCAGCTGCTGCATACGCGCCTGCAGCGGAGCCTGCTGCTGCTGGGCATCGGCCAGTCCCTGCTGGAACCCGGCGTCATAGCCGTTTTGCTGCGCTTCGGCGAAGCCTTTCTGATAACCTTCGCTGTAGCCCTGCGTCTGCGCATCTTTACGCATCTGCTGCTGCAGACGTTCCAGCTGCTGCTGCTGTTCATCTTCCTCGCTCAGCACGAGGTCGCTGTCCGGCTCCTCTGCCAGCAGCAGTTCAGGTTCGGGCGGCTGCGGTGCGCCTAAATCATCAGGCTGCCAGCGCTGCCATGCACGGGCGGAAAAGGCATCAGACATAGGTTTCCTCGCCACCACCAATTACCATCTCGCCTGCTTCCGCCAGACGGCGCACGATAAGCAGGATTGCTTTCTGTTCGTTCTCCACCGCGGACATACGGACCGGGCCACGGTTGGCGAGGTCGTCGCGCAGGATATCGGCGGCACGCGCCGACATGTTTTTGAGGAATTTCTCGCGCAGCGGCTGCTCGGCGCCTTTCAGGGCAATCAGCAGCTGCTCGGACTCCACTTCCTGCAGCAGGCGCTGGATGCTGCGGTCGTCCACTTCCACCAAGTTTTCGAACAGGAACATCTCGTCGATGATCTTCTGCGCCAGCTCGCCATCGAAGTCGCGTACTGCTTCGATAACCGCTTCTTCCTGCTGGGTTTTCATCAGGTTGATGATTTCCGCTGCGGTTCTCACGCCGCCCATCTTCGCACGCTTGAGGTTGGTGCCATCCAGCAGGCCGTTGAGCACTTCGGTCAGCTCCGCCAGCGCCGCCGGCTGTACGCCGCCGAAGGTGGCGATACGCAGCATCACATCGTGGCGCAGACGCTCGTCGAACAGCGCCAGAATATCCGCCGCCTGGCCGCGCTTCAGGTGCACCAGAATGGTGGCGATAATCTGCGGGTGCTCGTCGCGGATCAGATCCGCCGCCGCCTGCGGTTCCATAAAGTTGAGGGTTTCCATGCCGCTGGTGGTTTCGCGCGTTTCGAGGATGTCCTCCAGCAGGCTGGAGGCGCGCTCTTCGCCCAGCGCTTTGATCAACACCGAACGCAGGTAGTCGTTGGAGTTGAGGCTCAGCGCAGCAAACTGTTCAGCATCGGTTTCGAACTCGCGCAGCACTTCGGTCAGCTGCTTGTGCGAAATCTGTTTCATGCTGGCCATCGCGGCGCTGAGGTGCTGCACCTCACGCTGGTTGAGGTGTTTGAACACCTCCGCCGCACGCTCTTCGCCAATGGTCATCATCAGAATGGCGCTCTTTTCAGTACCGGTCAGACTCATAGTTCGTTACTCATCCATTCGCGGATAACCAGCGCCACAACGCGCGGATCGTTTTCAGACATATCGCGGATGCGCTGGCTCATCACCTCGGCGCTCATGCGGTTGTTAGATTTGCGCTCCTGGTCCAGCTCGTCTTTATTGATCTGGACGCTGTAAGCGGCTTCTTCTTCACGCGCGGCAGCACGGGCAGCGGCGGCTTCGGCGGCGGCTTTCTCGGCTTCACGTTTACGCAGCAGCTGCGGACGCACCATTTTGCGGTAGAGGATGAAGGCAACCAGTGCCACCAGCAGCCAGCGACCGGCGGTCATCAGCTGATCAAAGAACGACTGCTGCTGCCAGAAGGGCAGGTCGCCGCCGGTTGGCTCGGTGGTGTTGAACTGCGAGTTCACCACGTTGACGCTGTCGCCACGCGTTTGCGAATAGCCCATCGCTTCGCGGGTCAGATCTTCAATCTGCTTGATCTGCTGATCGTTCAGCGCCACCGCTTTGCCTTTGCCGTCATCGCGGTAGTTGACCACCACGGCGACCGACAGGCGCTGCACGTCACCGACGTTGAGTTTGGTGTGACGAATGGTGCGATCCAGCTCGTAGTTCACCGTGTCGTTGCGGCTGGAGCTGCTCGGGCCGCTGCTCTGCGCGGTGCTGGTCGAGGTGCCGGCATTCTGCGCGTTGTTGTTGTTCTGCTGGCCGTTAGCGTTGTTATTGTTCTGCTGCTGCGGGTTGGTGACCGGCGCGGTATTGGCCGGCGCAGGCTGATTCGACAGCGCACCCGGTACGCCGCCCGGATACGGGCTGCCGTTCTGATCGCTGGTGCTGGTCTGGCGTGAGCGAATCGCCGTGTTATTCGGGTTCGCATTCGGCTGATACTTCTCATCCGTTTGCTCGCTGCGGTCAAAGTTAATCTGCGCGGTCACCTGCGCATGCACATTACCCTGACCGAGAATCGGGTTCAGAATGGCTTCAATGCGCTGCTGATAGCGTGCTTCCACTTCGGAGGCATATTTCAGCTGGGCATCGTTAAGATCGCGGCCTTCGCTGTCGGAGCGCGTCAGCAGGCGACCCGCCTGATCGACCACGGTTACATTGCCTGGTGGCAGACCGGCTACGCTGCTGGAGACCATGTGCTGAATCGCCTGAATCTGGCCCTCATCCAGCGCACGGCCCGGTTGCAGGTTCAGCGTTACTGAGGCAGACGGAGATTTTTGCTCGCGCACGAACAGCGTCGGTTTTGGCATCGCCAGATGCACGCGCGCGCTCTTCACCGGTCCGAGCGTTTCGATGGTGCGCGCCAGCTCACCTTCCAGCGCACGCTGGTAGTTAATCTGCTCACTGAACTGGCTGATACCAAACTTCTCTTTATCCATCAGCTCAAAGCCTACTGAACCCCCTTTCGGCAGTCCCTGCTGGGCAAGGCGCAGACGCAGCTCATGCACTTTATCGGCGGGCACCATCAGGGCGCCGCCGTTTTCAGCGAACTGGTAAGGGATGTTCATCTGGGTGAGCTGGGTAACAATCGCGCCGCCATCCTCATCAGAGAGGTTGTTATAGAGAACGCGATAGTCGGGCGCTTTGGCCCACAGCACCAGCGCCAGAACCACGGCGATAGCGGCCGCGGCAGCAACGATTAATGGAATACGCGGATTTGCGCGCAGGCGGGCGAGAAGGTCATTAAAGCCTTTCTTTGCTGTATCCTGTGTGGCGGCTGCACTCGCATTCATGACCAATTCCTGCCTGACATAATTGACCGGGTGTATGTAGGTGACAAAACTGACTCCCTGATACGCATCCCCGCCCGTTGATGCCGTGTAGCTGGCCGACGGGGTAGGGGAAAAAATGAAATTCCAATCTAATGCCTGGCATTATTTGATGAATCGTGTCACTTCGATGGCTGGATAAGCCGGGTTTTTTGCAGTCATTTAGCGCCTTTGTCCTATTGACAGTGTGTTAACTTTTCCTCCGTGAAAAAAAGAACCCTTCATCTATGAGGTACAGGCAATGTCAATTCAGGCAATAGATGGCGTACTGCAGCAGCTGCAGCTGACGTCACTGCAGGCCAGTGGCAAACCGACCGAGTCCGCCAGTCAGCTCGATTTTGGTGCCACCATGAAAGCCGCGCTGGATAAAATCAGCGCCACCCAGACCGCTGCGCGCAGTCAGGCGCAGGATTTTGAGCTGGGTAAACCGGGCATCCAGTTGAATGATGTGATGGTCGATCTGCAGAAATCGTCGATTTCGATGCAGATGGGGATTCAGGTGCGTAACAAGCTGGTGAATGCCTACAGCGAGATCATGAGCATGCAGGTCTAGCGGCGCGCAATAAAAAACCGCCTGAGAGAGGCGGTTTCGTCAGGGTCAGGGCAGTGACAGTTTTTCGCTGATCGTCCTGTAGCCCTGTTCAGCGAAGCGTTGCTTGCTGATGGCATCGTTTTTGGTGGGTTCAAACCAGGCACCTTCTCCACTGGTTGAGAAAAACCAGACTTCTGGCTGTTCTGCGCCGCGCTGCACCCAATAAAATCCTTCCTGCATTATCATGTCCTCCTCACAGGAATATAGTTCAGCTACGCTGCGCTTAACAGCGTAACTGACAATATTCTCACCTGCAGACGAAAACCTAAGCAGATTGCACCTCTTCCGGTGGCATCAGTTTGCCACTGAGAAGTTTAAAACCGGCAGATTTAAAACGAGGCAGAGAAAGCGGTATCGGCTCCATCGGGCGATAAAAACCGCGTCCAGCATCCCAGTACCATACCTCAGGCTCAGTTGTGCTGCTGCCTACCCAGTAAAAACCCGTATCCATCAGTGCTCTCCAGAAATGAATGAAGGCACGCCTTCTCTAATTTCCGCAAAATAATGTCTTAATTAAACTCAATGATCAATCTCGGTTGCCGCTTCGCTTATTAACGCCAGCAGTCAGCGGCCACGAAAATAACATCCGGTGGGTCGGTCCAGATATCATCGAAGGTATTTTACTGATCCTGATAAGGATCTTTTTTGTCATCCTGACTGTCATCGCGTGTACGCGGGATTTCGCCGTGCTCACGAGCGTCATCCTGGGCTGGATGATCATCTTCCTCATAAGCATTACCTGCATGCGGCGCGGCTTCCGGTAAACCCTTGTGTACCTCGCCCTCGTTTTTACGCTCCTTGTTGGTTTCGTGTTGTTTCATCTTTCTCTCCAGCAGGGGTTTTGTTGTGATGAATTTTAGCTGATCGCTGGCCGTTTCTGGCGGCCGTAATCGTTTTCACACTCTACACGCAGAACGGCTAAATTGTACAGTTTTGCAAAGTTGTACAAGTTTATGGGGGCTGTATAGAAGTGAGCGAGTCAGCGAGGGGAGAAAAAAATTTTGTTGAGCAGAAAGAGAGGCTTAGCACAGCGTCTGATATTTTATTCAGGTTAACTGCATGATTTTTCCTGCGAAAATGGTGATTTATTGTTGAAGAGAATGGCGAAATTATTGTGCAAATCTCCTCTGACCACACGAAATGCTAACTAAATTGTTGTACAAGTTTTCCGTCTTTGTATAACTTCTTGCTTGTGGCAGTCAGTCACACGTAACGAATGATGCTTTGCATCGCCTCTGAAGGTGTTGTGGATTTCCACTTTCAGAGGCTGCTTTTTTACCTGTGCTGATTCAAAAATTTAACCTGAGTAACCGATTAATCACTGCAGTTTGCACTGCAGCTCACCCGATGAGGCTTGTTATGGAACAGAATGCATTGGCGTCAACAGAGTCTCAATTGTCAGAATATTTTCAGCACGCCGGCTCAGAATATGCCAGTGAAAAAGAGATCATCGCGCTGATTTACAAACAGCTGGCGGCGGTGAAACTGCGCGTGAGCAATAAAGATATTATTCTGGCGCTGCTGGAGCGATTAGAGTCTGAACATGACGTGGTTCAGCTGGATATTTATCGCCAGGCACTGGAACTTATTGTTCAGCGCACGCCTGACGATATCGCTTCCTGAAACCTGTGTCTGTCGTACTCCACTCCATTGCCGAAACACGGACGTTTAGTTGCCTGTTTGTTTCGCCCCTTAGCTTAGGGGCATTTATTCTCTTCGCGTCTCGTTTCCTGCCTGAATAAGCCCAGCGTGAAATGCACAATTGCCTCTATTCTCTGCTACAGTATTTAGCTGGAGTAAGCTTTCATGCAAGCAGGGTTACTCATTACGCCAGAGTGCGTATCACTTTATCGGGCACGCATGAATGTCTGATTCGCGGCGCAGGCCGCTGGGCAAACCTATGAATGATGGTTATTACTGGATTAAAGATGGCGAGCGTCATCCGGAAGTGTGGCTGTACCAGAAGCAGTTTGGCTGGTTTCGCCCGTGCAGCGCGGTGCCAATGACGCAGCGTACCTTTGAGATGATGAAGTACGTAGTGCTCAGTGAACGGCTGGAAGAACCGGCGCGTGAGACTGAGTGTTAAGCCTGTGACCGCCGTTACGGCGGTCAGCTTTGCCGGTTACTTAATCTCCGGCCAGGCTACTGCCGGGAAACCATTAAACTGTGGGCGGGCAAACAGATAGCCCTGGAATTGACTGACACCGACCGCTTCCAGCCACATCCACTCCTCGGCTTTCTCCACGCCTTCAGCAATCACCGCGATCTCCAGCGAAGCGCAGCACTTAATAATGGCATGCACAATCGCCTGTTTTGGGCCGCTTTTGTGCACGTCACTGATGATTTCCCGATCGATTTTGATCTTATCCGGCTGGAATTTAGACAGCAGCGACAACCCCGCAAACCCGGCACCAAAGTCATCCAGCGCCAGGCTGATACCGGCCGCCTTAAGTTTTCTTACTTCTGCCGTAAATTCTTCAGCACGCGAGATGATTTCATTCTCCGTCACTTCCACCACGATCTGCTCCGGTACCAGACCGTTGGCCGCGATTTCCTGTAGCAGGAAATCCACCGCATTCGGGACGGTGACCAGCGACATCGGCAGCAGATTGATGGTCAGCGTCTGCTCGCCGAGGCCGAGATTTTTCGCCAGGTTGAAGGCCAGACTTTTGGACTGAATATCAGCATGGTAAATCGCATCACCGCCAAACGCAGAGAAGTACTCCTGCGGTGAACCGCCGTCCGGTGTGCGAATCAGTGCTTCATAGGCCGTAATACGCCGCGAGAAGGGATCAACAATCGGCTGAAACGCAAACCGGCAATCCTGCACATAATGGTGCAGACTCTCCAGCTGACGCTGGCTTTCCGCATCAGTGATAAATTCCCAGGTATTCGCCGGCGGGATCTCGAAATAGTTCTCTTTTTCCCGCGCCTCAACGAAGGTACGCAGGAACTGCAGTGCACGGTCGTCATAGGTGAGCTGGTAACGCGAAGTGCCTTTATCCAGTACCGCCTGTAGCACGCTGGATTTGTCATGCTCGCGCAGGTCAAACAGCTCCATACCGACGTTACCAAAGCGCCGGGCTGGCGCGAAGTCATGCATCAGTTCCACCAGATTGTGATGGCGGGCGTCGCGGCAGATACGGTCGTAAATGCCCTGAACGGCCTGATCGGGTCCTTCAAGCAGCTGGAAGAAATGTCGCCCATCAAACAACAGAATGCCGGTGACATCTGAAACTTCGTTTTTCTTATTGGCTTTGCCAACCATATCCTCCAGCGTTTTGATGGGAACGTGATCATAGAGGTGGCTGCGGTAAAGGATGGTAGTCAGCATGAGATTGTCCGGCGCTATCGTTATTTTGCCTTACATTAACAGCCAGACGGCAGGATCTGTCCAGCGCTGAGACGCGTAATCGTTAACTATTTTATTAAATTCCACTTAACCGAAGCGGCTGGCAGGGCACGTCAGGTGGAATTTTTACTCAACCGCTGGTCAGCGAGGTTAACGATAAATAAATTCGATTGAAAGGATAAATGAAAAGCGTATCGTTAGCCGGGTTAACCGGAGGTGATAAAGATGTTGCGTGATTATTTGAAGATTGATGAAAACGATCGTTTAGTTGAGCAGAGCTTGTTACGCCTGCATAACCGTGGACAGGAAGATGTCACCGAATGGCACATTGTCGGTGCCAACGGTGAGCAAAAGGGCAGCGTGGCGCTGTTCGATAAACTGAGTAACCGTCGCTCTTATCGCGTTAGTTACCGTATAACGCAAACCGATCCCGAGGGAAGGGTGATCGTCGATCATCTCACCGACACGTTGTGATTTTTGCCGTAGTCTTTTGTTGGATTTGACCCGCCGCGTGGCGGGTTTTTTGCTGCTTCAGCGGCTGCCGCGCCGCCGCATTTCCACCAGCGTGCCAATCAGTTCCAGCGAACTTTTCTGACTCTGCTGCACGGGAAAATCTTCGTTCAGCGGCCGTAACGAGAAAATTTGCTCGTCGTGCATCCGAATAATTCGCACCATCGCGACGTCGTCAACCCGCGCCAGCACCACATCGCCCGGCTGGGGCACGCGTTGCGGATCAAAAATCAACCGGTCGCCGGCGCGATACGCCGGGTTCATGGCGTCATCTTCCAGCGTAACCGCCAGCGCACTGTCGCTCAGCGCTTCGTCACTGTAAAGAAAGCGGACGGCCTGCTGCTGCCACTGCAGTCGCTGCTCATCCAGCCAGTCCGCGGCCTGCACCAGCGTGACCAGCGGCACGGCAGTGAGAGCGGGGGAAGCGTGCGTACTGGCAAACGGCTGGCCGTCGCCATCAATAATCCACGCCGCGCTACACTGCAGCAACTCCGCCAGCCGCAGCAGATGCTCACCACGCGGCACCGTCTCTTCTTTCTCCCACTGCGAAACCGCAACGTGCGACACGCCAATGCCATTGGCCAGCGCCTGCTGCGTTAATTTTAGTGCCTTACGGCGCTGGCGAATGCGCTCACCACCAGATTCTTTTTTAATCATCTTGACAACTCCTCCAGGCTTGACTTAAGTATACTTAAAATCATTATTTAAAGTAAACTTAAATATGCCGCTGGCCGAGATACTGGCGAGGGAGGTCAGCGGGGTGTCCGGCTAACCCTCGCCAGGTGAGAGAGGTAGGGCATGGAGAGTAGTTTGGTCACCAGCGTAGGCGCACTGCTGCTTGGCGGTGGCGCGGCAGCGGTGTTCTGGAAACCCCTGATGGCGGGGATCGCGTCAATCGTCACCAGCAATCGCGCGGGCGGCGAGATCATCACCAGCTACAAAGAGCAGGTGCTGCTTCTCAAGGAGAGCCATGCGCTGATGCGCCAGGAAAACGATGAACTGCGTATCCGTCACGACAAAAACCTGCGGCGTATCTCATCGCTGGAGACCGATCTGCGTTTAATCAAGAACGCACTCGGTATCCTGCTGGCGACCACCGAAGCCGAGCACAGCGATAAGTTTCGCAGCCAGATTAATCAATTGATCACCACTCTGGAGGAGAACCGCGATGGTGCAGATAAACAGTGAACTGCTGGTGCGAAGCCACCGCCGTCATTTGATGCTGGGTGGCCTGCTGATGCTGTTATCGCTGCTGTGTGTGGCGATGACCATTCTGTTTCTTTACGTCAATAACGACGCCAACCGGCGCGTGGAGGAGATTCGCCAGCAGTACCGGGCGATCTCCGATCGACGCGAAGCAAAGGTCGCCGAACTGACCAGCCAGCTGGTCGAGCTGCAGAAAAAGCTGGATGCTCAGCCGCCGCGCAGCGCCAGCCACACCTCAACGCCCTCCACGCCGCCGGCCGGGCAGCAAACCGCGCCACAGCCGCGGCGCTAAGGAGGACCTGATGCGTATTACTGAGCGGATCGCAGTCCGTTTGCAGCAACTGCGGTCTTTATTTAGCAATAAGGAGAAAATTATGAGCGATCAAACTGTCATCAACCCAACCAGCGCTGCGGCGCAACAGGAATTGTCACCGCTGGAGAGTTTTGCCAACGAAACGGCCAGCGCGCCGGTTGCCGCTAACAGCGCAGCTGATAGCGTTGCCCAGCCAGCAACGCAGCCGGCAGCCGCAACGCCAGCTGCGCAACCGGCAGCGTCCGCCAGCGCTGAGCAACCGTTTCATGCGGATGCTCCGGTCGATCTCGATCAGCAGCTGGCAACGCAGGATACGCTGGCGAACGGCTCGGCCAGCGCAGGCGCCTCGGCGGCCGCCACGCCTGGTGTGCGCAACGCGCAGGCCACCGCACCGGTTGCTGTCCCCGACGCGCCGGCTGCTGCGACCGCCGCCAGCGATGCGGTGGCGCAGGATATCAGCGCCGGGGTGAGGGACTTTGTCCAGGCCTTCAGCTTTGTTGAACAGGGCGTGCTGAAGCTGGGCAGTGCCGCAAAGGATGAACTGATTGCGCTGGCGAAGAAGTATCTGTAATTCAGGCGGGCACAACAAAGGGACCGGGACGTCCCTTTTCCCTGTGGCTCTATACTTCGGATAATTCTGCAGGCGGCTTCGCTATTATCTGCTAACTTTAATTTCTCAGGCGTTATTTTAACTGGCTTTATCAGCAAAAAGGAAAATAGCATGAGTGATACAGAGGCAATCAAAACCAAAACTGACTACCTGCGTGATGTCACCTCACAGCTAAAAGAGATGCGTCACTATGCGCAGACCAACACTGAGACGCTTTCCAGCCACTGGCTGGCCTTTGATGCCGGGGAGTATAAGGATAAAGAGTACGCCACGCGTTTTGATGCGCTGATCAACAAGCAGGGACAGCTGCTGGATGATATCGATCAGGCGATTCAGGATCTGGAAATCGCCATCAATCACAGCGAGCAGGAAAGCTAAGCGCGGCAGCTGGTGGCCTAATCGGCCACCAGCCACATCTCGGCTTCATCGAACATCTCTTCAACAATACGCGCAATCGTCGCCTTGTCGTTTTTACTCATATCGGTTTCGATGGCGTTACGCTCCATTGGCTTAACCCGCACCTCCAGATCCGGAAAGACGCGCTGCACGCGCTTCTCCAGCTCCTGCAAGATCATTTCCCGCGCGCCCGGTAATCCGGCTACGTTGCGCTTGTCGTAAATCAGCTCCACAAACATCAGGGCATTCCAGTAATCAAAGTGGGAGCGTCATATTACTGTAAATAAAACCAGTGACAAGCGGCAGGGCGGCAATTATTTTCATACGGATGAAACAGCGCGGAGTAAAGTTGCAACGACAGGGGAGCAAAGCGGGCAAAAGCAGAGGGCGCACGCAAAAAATCGAACCTCTGGAGGTGGAAATCCAGCAACACCTCCAGAGGCGGTGCAATAGCACCTTTCGTTCAAGGACAATCGACGACAGTCGTCGTGAGCATTAAGTTATACAACTTTCCCTATCTTGTACAACTTTTTCCCCGAAAATTTCTCTCCGATCGCCTTTTTATCAGTGCATCGCTTATAACTCGTTCTTAATACAGAACTCTTCCCACGTCATACCCAGCGCTTCCGCGTGAGCTTTGAGATAGGTTTCAATCGCTTGGGCAGCAACCGCTTTATCCGGTTCCGCCAGCTGGATGGAGAACAGCATGCCGTCGAGCTTCTTCTGCCGCAGAAACGCGGCATAGATGCGCTCGGCGTGCCACGCGCGCAGTTCACGCAGGGACATATTGGCGGCGCGCGCATCACTCTCACTCAGTTCATCAAGCGCGGACTGAAAATCAGGGTGGGCGGTGAAAAACAGGCTGCGGGCCAGGGCGTAATACTCTTCAGGGGTTTTCATTCGGGGGTTCCTGCCGGTCAAATTGCGCGTTAGTGTAACCCGCACACGGCGACTTGTCAGGAACCCCGAATGTTTACTGCTGTGCGGCTTGCAGGCGCGTCACGTCCTGCTGATTTTTTTCCAGCGTTTGGTCCACCGTCAGCTTGCCCTGCAGCAGCGCCGCCAGATTCTGCCCGACGGCGTTACCCATCTGATCAAAGCCAGCAATGCTGACGTACTGCACACCGGTGTAAGGTACGGTGTTCAATGTCGGTTGATCGACGGTGGCGGATTCAATCGCGCTGCGCACCTGAGCGGCGTAAGGCGCCAGGCGCTGGTAGTTTGGCTGCTGGTAGGTGGAGTTGCGGCTGCCGGGTGGCACCGCTCCCCAGCCGACGGTATCCGCGACCTGCTGAATATACTGCCGCGAGGTCGCCCAGCTGATGAAGTCCACGGCGGCGGCGCGCTGCGGTGAGTTAGCCGGTACCGCCAGCGCCCACGACCACAGCCAGTGCGAGCCGTTGCGCGTAATGCCGCCCGGCGCCGGCGCAAATGCCAGCTTGTCCGCCACCAGCGAGATCTGCGGGTTAATCAGCAGCCCGGCGGCGACGGTACTGTCGATCCACATCGCGCATTTTCCCTGTGCGGTAAGACGCAGGATCTGGCCAAAGCTATTGCTGGCCGTATCCGGCGGACCGTCCTGTTTCACCATCGCCAGATAATCGGTCAATACCTCACGCCACTCTGGCGAATTCAGCGTCGGCTGCCAGCGATCGTCAAACCACTGCGCACCATAGGCGTTGGCCATGGTGGTGAGCAGGGCCACGTTATCGCCCCAGCCGGGCTGGCCGCGCAGGCACAGGCCATAGATACCGTGCTGAGCATCGGTGAGTTTCGCCGCGAAATTTTTGATGTCGGTCCAGTCGGGATCGTCCGGCATGGTCAGCCCTTTCGCCGCAAACAGATCTTTGCGGTAATAGGTCATGCTGCTTTCCCCGTAAAACGGTAGCGCGTACAGCGTTTGCTGCCAGGACAGTGCTTTGCGTACCGGCGTCAGCAGATCGTCGCTGTCATACTCTGGCGGCAGGTTATTGAGCGGCGCCAGCCAGCCTTTTTTACCCCACAGCGGCGCTTCATAGGTACCCACGGTAATCACATCAAATTTTGCCTCACCGCTGTTCATGGCTGCCAGCACCGCCTGGCGCAGGGCTCCATCATCCATCACGTGCCACTGTAGTTTTACGTCCGGATGCTGCTGTTCGTAACGGCTCGACAGCTGCTGCATGATGGTCATGTCACCATTGGCAATGGTGGCGATATTGAGCGTGGTGGCGGCCTGGCTAAGCAGCGGCAGCGCGGCCAGCAGCGCGATTATGGTACGCTTCATGGCGGCTCCTTATGGCTGCTGCAGGCGGAAGAACGCCATTTTTTCCACCAGCAAACCGGCATGCTGGCTCACCGTCTGGCTGGCCGCGCTGGCCTGCTGCACCAGCGATGCATTCTGCTGGGTGGCGCCGTCCATCTGGATTACTGCGGTGTTCACCTGCTCAATACCGCTGGATTGCTGGCGGCTGGCCACGGCGATCTCGCCAACGATATCCACCATGCGCGCCACGCCGTGGTTGATGTCGTTGAGCATCTCGCCAGAGCGCTGCACCAGCGCGCTGCCGGCTTCGACTTTACCTACGCTGGCATCGATCAGCGCCTTGATCTCCTGTGCGGCACCGGCCGAACGCTGCGCCAGCTGTCGCACCTCTGACGCCACCACCGCGAAGCCGCGTCCCTGTTCCCCGGCGCGCGCCGCTTCTACCGCCGCATTCAGCGCCAGCAGGTTGGTCTGGAAGGCGATTTCATCAATCACGCGGTTGATATCCGCGATGCGCTTGCTGGAGGATTCAATCTCCTCCATCGCACTCACCGCGTCGCGCAGAACACCGCTGCCGCGCTCGGCCTGATGGCGCACATCGCTTGCCAGCTCGTTGGCCTGCGCGGCGTTGTCCGCGTTGTGTTTCACCGTGGCGGTCATCTGCTCCATACTGGCCGCAGTCTGCTCAAGCGAACTGGCCTGCGCATGGGTGCGCTCCGACAGATCGTCGTTGCCATCCGCCATCTGGCGTGCCGCATCGCTCAGTGCATGGGCACTTTCGCCCACCTCGCGCACGATCTCCGCCAGCCGCACATCCATGCGCAGCAGCGCCTGCATCAGTTCACCCATCTCATCGCGCGTTACCGTACCGATACGGTGATTGAGCTCGCCGCCGGCAATAGCATCCGCCAGTTCGCGCGCCTGGGCGATGGAACGGTTAATCGAGCGGATCAGCAGCCAGCCGGAGACCAGCGCCAGACTCAGACCCAACAGCAGGATGGCGATCAGGCTATTGCGTGCCAGCAGGTAGTCGCGGTTGCCCTGTTGCCAGGCCGTCTGCGCATGCTGCCGCATCAGCGTATCCAGCTGGTCAATGTCCTGTTGCAGCAACTGGCTACCGCTGCGCAGGCGGGTTTCAATGACCACCAGTGCGGCGGACGGGTTACCGCCTTTCAGCAGCTCACCGGCTTCATGCAGCGCACCCTGCCAGCCGTCGAGATGGGTCAGGAAGCGCTGGCTCAGCGGTTTGGTCTGCGCATCAAACGCCAGCTGCTGCCAGGTATGGCGATCGGCGTTGATTTGCTGACCGTACTGCGCAATGCGCGCCAGGCGTTTTTCCACTTCACTGCTGTCGGTCCAGTAGCGCAGCGCATCGAACAGGGTAGCGGATTGCTCCTGCACCATGCGGTACAGGCGTGAAGAGTATTGCAGCGGGAGCAGCTCATTCTGATAGGCATTTTGCGCGCGCTGATCGGCAGCGCGCAGGCCGATAATCCCCCAGACGGCAGCAATAATCAGTAACAGGCACAGCAGGCTGACAATCGCAGCCAGACGTGCGCGAAGGGTCAATCGCATAACAGCGTTCTCCGAAACCAGGGTGAGTAAGTCGTCAATATTGTTATGGGTGCAGGTGCTTTAGACTTCACATCAGGTTATCGGCGAAGAGTTGAACAGCTTGAGGGCGCCGGAGAAAGAGAAGGGGGATTCCACCGCAGATACCTTGCGTCACGCCGGGAAAACATTATAACGTAGCCGCCATTGATGCGAGTGTAGGGACCGAAGATGAAAAAGTGGATGGTACTGGCCGCGCTGGCGCTGAGCGGTTGTGCGCAAATCAACAGTTATGACGAAGCGGTAAAAACCCCGGCACCGCTGGAGCTGCAGGGTAACTGGCAGACGATGGGACCGCAGAGCAAGCTGATCAGCAGCGAGGCTATGGCCAGCCTGATCGTCAGCGCTGATGGCACTACCCTTGACTGCCGCCAGTGGCAGCGGGTGATTGCCAAACCGGGCAAGCTGACGCGCCTGGATGATGACTGGGTTAACGTTAACCGTCAGGCGCGCGTGATGCCGCTCTCGCTGGAGAACGGTGAGCTGCACTACGATGGCCTGACGCTGCGTAAAGTGGATCGCCCAACCGTCGAGTGTCAGCAGGCGCTGGACGAAGTGGCAAAGCGTCCTGGCGACGCGGTGATTCAGGATATTGAGCCGCAGATTCTCAGGCCGGTCACGGCAGAGAAATAATCCGATTGCGCGGGTAAGGCCACAGTGACGTTACCCGCGCAATCTGTGGATTAAAGGTTCCCCGGGTAGAGTACCTTGTTAGAAAAGCGGCCATAGGCTGAGGTGACTTTTTGTTGTTGCGACGTTGTTTGCACCAGCGATCGCAGTTCATCCATGCGCTGAGTCAGTAAGGTTTTTATCTCGCTTTCATTATCCAGTACCTGTTTCAGCATCGGACGGATCTGTAAGCGTAATCCGGAAGACAAAGCACTGGTATCCTGATCGCGCGTCACGCTCTCTACATTTCGCAGATAAGTCATCTCACAAGCGATCAAGTCATCCCACTGGCCACCTCTGGCCTGGGCGAGCATCGCGTTACTGAGCTGCAGCAGTTGCTGATAGCCCTGAAGTAAATCAACGTGTGTCGACATTAATACGAGTCCTGCTGTTGGTTAGGGCCGATTTGCTTCCACGCCTCTGCAATGTTGCTCAACAGCGCTTCGACTTCTGCAATCGCTTGCGGATCGTTACGCAGATTGGCCTCCAGCAGACGGCGCGTCATGTATTCATACAGATCGTCAAGATTGGCAGACAATTCGCCACCAACTTCATGGTTCAGACCAGCTCGCAGTCCGTTAGTAATGATGTTTATCGCTTTCGTCAGCGCCTGACCCTTACCGGGAATATCACCCTGATCCATCAGAATGGTAGCTTTTTTCATAGCGCTCAGTGCGCCATCAAACAGCATTACCACCAGCTGATGTGGGCTGGCACTCAACACGGCACTCTCTAAACCGACCTGTGCGTAGGCCTGAATGCCCGATTTGGCGTACATATTTAACTCCTGTTAACTGCTCATGTTCGCGAACTGCTGCGTCAGATAGTTCTGCGTCTGGGTCATGGATGAGACCAGTGTGTTCAGATTGGTGAACTGTGTCTTATAGCGCGCCATGGTGGCGGTAATCTGTGCGTTTACGCGGTCATAATCGTCAGACAGTTTTTTTAGCGTCTTGTTAATACCATCGGTAGCGTTCTGCACGGAACCATTGGTGCCCAGAATCTGATCGAGGTAATTGCTGGTCTGGGTAGCAAAGCCGGTGGTTTTGCCGTCACCGGACAGGAAACTGACCACATCCGCAGATTTTTCATCCAGCGCTTTGTTCAGTTTGGTGCTGTCGACGGTCAGCTTGCCATTAATATCCTGGGTCACACCAATCTGGGAAAGTAAGGAAATGCTGCCACCGCTCTGGGCGCTGGTTGAGAGTTTAGAGCGCAGGCTGGTCTGGATATTACGCAGCGTGCCATCGCCTATCAGATCGCCATTACTGGAATCCTGCGAGGTACTGCCTTGATCCACGGCGGTGTACTTGGTCTGATTACCGATAGTGGTTTGCAGCGAGTTATACGCGTCAACGTAAGCCTGCACTGCGGCGATCATCGGCGCGTTATCCTTGGTAACGGATAAGGTCTCCGGGCTGCCGGTGTTAGTTTTGGTCAGGCTCAGCGTGACGCCTTCCGGCGCATCAGTAATGGTGTTGCTGCTGCGGGTGATGGCGACACCATTGATGCTCAGTTTGGCATCAGCCGCTTCCACCTGCTCCGTCATACCATTGCTGCTGCCACCTTTGGTAAAACCAATGTACTGCGCCAGGGCGCTGTCATCGGTAGAAACCGTCATCTCGTTGGTGGTGCCGGTATCCCGCGAGGTCAGGGCCAGATAATAGGTATTGTCATCGGATTTGATGATACTGGCGGTAACGCTGCCCTGCTGTTTGTTAACCGCATCTTTAATGTCCGTCAGGCTGGTTTGATCTTTGCTCAGCGTGATGGTCATTGGGTCTTTCTGACCCGGTTGCGTAATAGTGATGGTGCGCGAGGCGAGGCTGGAATCGCCTAAATCGCCATCTTTACTGGTCGCGCTTTTCGACAGCAGCGACTGCGCTTTAGCCAGTTGGGTGACTTCTACCGAAAAGTTACCGGCCGCAGCGTCGTTGGCCAGCGTGGCAGTAAAAGCGGTGTTGGTGCTGCTGACTTTGGTCGAGGCGATAGCGGAAGTATTTTTTAATGCTGCCGCCGCAGTCTGCACTTTTTGCAGTGCAGTCTGCACGATGCCCCATGCTGAAAGCTTGGCTTTATAAGAAGTCTGTTGTGTTGTAATCGGCGTCAGGTTAGCCTGCTCCGCCGTTTGCAGCTGGTCATATAAATCGCTTAAGCCGAGGTTCGTTCCAGCGTTCAGGTTACTTACACTTGCCATGGTTCAATCCTTAGTTGATGGACAATCACTGGAAGCAGTATCGGCAGCGATGTAAAAATCTTAATCCTTCAGCAAAAAAACAATAGCCAGATAAAAACCCCTTCTTTATTGCACTTCGGCCTTTTGCGCTTTTTTAAATTTTCGCTGAATTTTTTCTAAAGGTTGGTTAGGGGCTGACGATAATCAGGTTGACGGTGATGAAGCCGCAGGCCAAATGCCGAAACCTAACCCATTTAATTTGAAGGATAAATATCATGGCTGTTATCAACACTAACACCCTGTCCCTGGTGACGCAGAACAACCTGACTAAGTCTCAGTCTTCTCTGGGTACTGCGATCGAGCGTCTGTCATCTGGTCTGCGTATCAACAGCGCGAAAGATGATGCTGCCGGTCAGGCGATTGCCAACCGCTTCACCTCTAACATTAACGGCCTGAACGTTGCCGCCCGTAACGCCAATGACGGTATCTCTCTGGCGCAGACTGCTGAAGGCGCGCTGTCCGAGATCAACAACAACCTGCAGCGTGTGCGTGACCTGACCGTCCAGGCACAGAACAGCTCAAACTCCGCCTCAGACATCGATTCTATCCAGTCTGAAGTTAACCAGCGTATGGCTGAAATTGACCGCGTAACAAAGCAAACGGACTTTAACGGCATCAAGGTGCTTAACACTGGGGCTACGACTAATACCTCTTATAGCTTCCAGGTTGGTTCAAAAGATGCTGAACAAATCAGTATTTCAATCGGAGCTAGTAAGGGTTGGGATCTTTATCAAGCGAATACTACTGCCAATGCCTCAAATGGTGGAACATATACTGCTGCAGCAACCCTTAAAGACAATACCGGCACGGCTGGGAATCGTAAGGTTGATGCAAATGGCTTTGATGTTTTAACTGCAACCGTTAAAGATGCAACAACTGGAGCTGTGACGGACGGTGCGTTGACTACAATCGATACGGCAATTAAGGCCGTCGACAATCAGCGTAGCCTGTTGGGTGCATCACAGAACCGTTTCGAATCAACTATTACTAACCTGAACAACACTGTTAACAACCTGTCAGCCGCTCGCAGTCGTATTCAGGATTCTGACTACGCGACTGAAGTGTCTAACATGTCTCGTGCACAGATTCTGCAACAGGCTGGTTCTTCTGTACTGGCTCAGGCTAACCAGGTTCCTCAGACTATGCTGTCCCTGCTTCGCTAATCCAATCCTCAAAATTGGTACTAAAAATAACGGGTATTTTGCCCGTTATTTTTTTTTGTTTTTTTTATAATCCCAGAAACTTGCTGAAATTTCTGGATGTTTCAGAGATGACGCTATCGATTACGGTTATGAAAAAGGCAAATATCCACCATGAAAAGCTCAGTCATTAAAAAGAATGAACGAAAAGCTAAGGATAATACTCCTTTATCACACTATCAATTGGCTGAATTAATTGAATTAAATCCTAAAAAAGTCCTGCAGAAGCTTGAGTTGTTGATAAAGAAAAATCCCAGGGACGTTGAATTATGGGTGATGAGTGGTCGTGCTTATAAACAACTTCAAGAATTCACTTCCGCCGAGAGGTTTTACGCGAAAGCATTAGAGCTAAATCCGCACGATAGTAGAGCTCTTTACTATAAAGCTGAGCTTATGTATTTACAGGAACAATATGAAGGTGTCGAGTACTTAATTGACAATGTTATTTCATATTTGGAGGTGGACGAAGCCATTCCATTGAAAGTTTTACTTGCTTTTTCATTGCAGAAGCAGAAGAAATATCAGGAATCTATTAAAGAGTTTTCAAAATTAATTGGTTTAAATGAAAGAGAGTGGTCGTATTGGAATGAATTAGGCATCATTTACCAGGAGATAGGTCAATTCGATGAAATGCACAAAGCCTATCAACAGGCTAAGCTTTTATCTGAGCACAGCCCTATACCCTATTTCAATCATATTGTAGGAACTCATTATGATCCAATAGCCACTCAAAAAGACATCATGAAGTTATGTATGGATTGGCAGGATAAATTTCATTTAACTCCGGGGCATCAATATAACCATAGTAATGTAAAAAAAATTAAAAATAAAAGGTTGCGCATAGGGCTTATTTCTGATGGCTTTAGAATTCACCCAGTCGGCTTGATGATTGTAAGAGCATTATCAAGTATATCTCCTTTAGATTTGGAGTTTTTTGCTTATAGTTCTTCATCATCAAGTGATCATATAACTCAGCGCATACAACGCATTGTTAAAAACTGGATGATTATAGAGAACGTTTCTGACAAAGATCTTCTGGAGACTTTGCACTCAGACAATATTGATATCCTTTTTGATTTAAGCGGCTATAATGCTAACAGTAGAATGCAAGCTTTGCAGTATAAGCCAGCGCCTATAATGGTTAAGTGGGTTGGCGGATTGATCAGTAGTACCGGTCTGAAAGGAATGGACTATTTAATTAGTGATTGTATAGAAACACCTGATGGTTTCGAAAAAGATTATACTGAAAAATTAATAAGGATGCCCGTCGATTATATTTGTTATGATCCACCTGCGTATCTGCCTGAAATCAAGCCTTTACCATTTAGAGAAAATAATTATATTACCTTTGGCTGTTTTAATAACGCATCAAAAATTAATGATGTCCTTGTATTTCAATGGAGTAGCATCCTCAAGGAAGTTAATAATTCAAAGATTTACTTAAAAAGTTTTAATTACAATTCAGATTTTTTATGTGAAAAAATATGGTCTAAATTTGAAAGATTCGGAATTACCCGAGAGCGAGTAATTTTGGAAGGGGGCTCACCTCATAAAGCTCTACTTGATAGTTATAATAAGGTTGATATAGCGCTTGATACATGGCCATACTCAGGTGGGTTAACCACTTGTGAGGCAATGGCAATGGGGGTTCCTGTCATTACCCTTCCGGGGCCGACATTTGCTGGAAGACATTCTGCTTCACATTTGGTTCATGCAGGATTGATGGAATTGGTAGCAGACGACTGGGAAGGCTATGGTAAGATAGCTATTGGTCTGGCTAATGATATTCCTAATCTGGATGTAATAAGAAAAAACTTAAGAAATGTTCTGTTTAACTCTAAAGTTTGTGATGGTGATAGTTTTTCTCGCTATTTTTCAAACGCGATGAGAGCAATTTGGCAACGTTATTGTGATGATGAAAACCCTGAGCATCTTTACTTTAATGTTGATGGCTCACTATATTTTTCTGATTCTTGTCAAACTGTTCATCTTGAACATCCAGAATGTATCAACGCAACAATAATAAATGATGATACTATTACTTTTGATTTCAAAATGAACAGTCAAGTATCAATGATGGATTATGGTGGGTGTTTTACATTATCTGAAAAGTTTCAGTCACTAATGGCGGTTCGCAGAACATTTGCCATAATAATGGATCCGTTAGGCATTATTGAAGACAAACATCTTCCAGAAAATAGGCATTCATTACAGAAAATCCAATTGCATTTGATTGGTGATGGGGAAGATACACAGATTAACATGTGTTTAGGACCGGAGTTTAGCAGTGATTTGATCGGGATTACTAAAAAAGAAAATAATGATGCGTTCTATCCTCAGAAAGTACTAGCAAGTATTAAAGTGCCATCATCTAAGCTAGATGAAATACCAGGCCTTGAATATTTGGACTGGTTAATCATTGATAATACTTTTGATTTAAAAAAATTATTCCTCTATGGTAGTTATATCCTTAGTCAATGTTTAGTTGTAACAGTCTACTTTCGGCTAAACGTTACGCACTATGGTCAGATGACTTTTAATGAAGTATTCCATCAGCTAAAAAGTTACGGAATTGAATTGATGGGTATTTTTGGGAGTAAAGGGGATATTTCAATTGATGATGAAGGTGTTATTAAATCAAGCCTAATCGAGACAGATAAGCTCGTAGCCGTTTTTTCTTTGTCTGAAGAGAGAATTAATGATTGCAGTGAAAATCAAAGGGAGAAAGCTGCTTTTATCTTGCACTCAGCCTATGATTTACATGAAAAAACATATGGCATATTAAGCTCCTCTTCCAAAGACAGAGGCATGAAATACTCTGAATTTATCTCCCGAAATGTAAATCAAAATAGCAATGTAATTGAAAGTGGTGATATTTATATACCCGATCGCCCTCATATGACTGATAATGAAATATTGCTATTTGAAAAGTTTTTAAAGACAGCTACTAATTATTTCGAATTCGGTAGTGGAGGGTCAACGAAACTGGCTGTACGAAACAATATTATTGTGCATGGTGTTGAGAGTGATCCAGTATGGGTTGAAGCTTTATTTAAACAAACAGGGGGATTGTGTAAAGTATGCTATATTGATATCGGTCCAACTCGAGAATGGGGGTTTCCTGTTGACGATAAACATAGGCATAAATTTCCCTTATATAGTGAATCTATCCTTGCATATAAAAAACCGTTTGATTTTATTTTAGTCGATGGGCGATTTCGGGTGGCTTGTGTGCTTAATACAATTAAACACATTTATAAGGAAAATAGGGGCGATATAAAATCGAAGATATTTATTCATGACTTCTGGAATCGCACTGATTATCATGTTGTATTAGATTTTCTCGATGTCATTGAACAGGTAGACACTGCTGGTTTATTTATAGTTAAAAAGAAAATAGACACAGATAAACTAAATATGATGATTGCTCATTATCAGTACATACCTATTTAAATGATTAATATGCTTGCAATGTATAGGTGGTTATGCATTGCAAGCGATCTTTTCATCAGGTTTTTTAATATTTTTAGCACAGTTTTTTATATTGCGTTAAGTGATATTTATACTTCCTTAATATGCGGTTTGTCGAATTACATCATAATACAAAAAAAAGTAACCATCCTGTTACAGCCTGGGTCAGAACTGCCGATAACCCTCTTCAGAATCATTCCAATTTTTACGCTCTATTTTTCCTGTTTCTGGGGTGTCTATGCGCTTCAATTATGACTTGTTACCGGGTGAGCAACTGACCTTCGATGAGATCGCGCTGCGCTATGCGCAGCAGCATCCTGATGAGAAGGAGCTCACCGCCCGCGGGTTGCTCAGCCCGTCAACCAGCTACCGCAATCTGGTGATCCGCGCGCTGTTTGCGCAGGAGGAGCTGAACAGTCCGCTGGAGGATCTGCTGTTCGTCTCCGACGATAACGAGCGCAAAAACTACCTGCGCCGCTTCGAGCATTACCTTAAAAACCAGCAGGCGTTTCTCTATTTTCGTCGTAACGATGAAGCGCGTAAAAGCGGACGCTGGAAAGTGATCGGCGAAACCCGGGTGTACGCGATGCTCGATCCCCGCTCGGCGGAAGCGCAAAACCTGCTCAACAGCCGCGGTTTTAAGCTGGTGCTGATGCGTCAGACCGAAGAGGATGAGTACTGGCAGCTGTTCGATCCGCAGGCGCATCCCTGTTTCCCGCTTTCGCGCAAGATCCAGTTTTTAGTGGTGCTCAGCACGCCGCAGCAGAAAATGCCCAGCGCGGTGATGCCGGGTACTGAAGTGGGGCGGCGCGTCAAGGCAAAAGTGTTCCAGCGCGCCAGCCAGGCGGAGTTCAGCGCGGCGGTGAAAGCGCGCTATGGTGCCTGCATTATTACCGGTACGCGTTTAACCGAGCGCCACAGCTGGCCGTGGGTGGAAGCCTGCCATATCGACACCCAGGAGAATGAAGAGGGCTTTCTGGCGGATAACAGCGTCGACAACGGCCTGTTCCTGCGCAGCGACCTGCAGCGGCTGTTTATCAATAAAATGATTAGCATTGACGCAGAAACCGGTCAGGTGCTGTTTAATTCCGCGCTGGAATGCGACGAGTCCATTAGCCCTTTTTATCAGGCGCTTGAGGGCAAAACCTGTGCGCTGTGGGACGCCGTCCCGCCTGGCACAAGGCAGCGGCTGCGTAATCTGCGCTGAACCTGCGCACAATGGCGGTGCGATCCACCGCCATCCATAACAAATTTGAAATAACCTCGCTTTTGCCTGCCTATTCTGCCAATCGAAACCGCTACAGAATTGGATAATCATGCCGATAACTTTATTAACGCAGGGTAGTCAACGTGAACGATCTCTATACCGCCGATGGCGTGATGGATAAACATTCGCTCTGGCAGCGCTACGTTCCTCTGGTGCGGCATGAAGCGCTGCGCCTGCAGGTGCGTTTGCCAGCCAGCGTTGAGCTTGACGATCTGCTGCAGGCCGGTGGTATTGGCTTACTGAATGCCGTGGAGCGCTATGACGCGCTGCAGGGCACCGCCTTTACCACCTACGCCGTGCAGCGTATCCGGGGCGCAATGCTGGATGAGCTGCGCAGCCGCGACTGGGCACCACGCAGCGTACGTCGTAATGCGCGCGAGGTGGCCGGCGCTATGCATCAGGTAGAGCAAGCGTTGGGGCGCGCGGCTACCGAGCAGGAAGTGGCTGAGCGGTTGAATGTTTCGCTGGAAGAGTACCGGCAGATTCTGCTGGATACCAATAACAGCCAGCTTTTCTCGTACGACGAGTATCGGGAAGAACACGGCGACAGTGCGGAACTGGTCACGGAGGGGCATGAGGAAGCCAACCCGTTGCATCAGTTAATGGAAGGAAACCTGCGTGAACGCGTGATTGAAGCGATTGAGGCGTTGCCTGAACGCGAAAAATTGGTGCTCACACTGTACTACCAGGAAGAACTGAACCTGAAAGAGATTGGCGCGGTGCTGGAAGTGGGGGAATCCCGCGTCAGCCAGTTGCACAGTCAGGCGATCAAACGCCTGCGGGCCCGTTTGACGGGAGCGCGCTAACAGACTCAGTTCCTGGGGAACCAAAAATAAAAAAACCGGGGACTCAGCAATGGGAGCCAAAGTTAAAGCCAGACCGTTAAGTCGCTACCTTAAAGACTACAAACACAGCCAAAGCAACTGTTCACACTGTGGCAAAGTTTTAGACCGTATGGCGTTAGTGTTCCGCGGCCAGATCATCAATAAAGAGGCCATCGCACGCATGGACCAGATGATTGACGATCAGGTATGGATGAAACTCCAGCCGGAACTGACGGCGCTGTGCCGTTTCTGCAGCGATATTTTTTGTAATACCCATCCGAATTACTTCGATATCATGGCGTTCAAACAATATCTGTTTGAGCAGACCGAGATGAGTCACAGTACCATTCGTGAATATGTGGTGCGTCTGCGTCGTCTTGATGACATGCTGAAAGCGAAAAATTTCCCGGCAGAAAGGTTACGGGGCAACAGCTGGCATGAGTGTCTGCAAAACGATCTGCCCGATGCGGGCAACAATAACTACCGTATTGCACTGCGCAAATATGACCAGTTCTTAGGCTGGCAGCGCGGCTAAGGGAGATTCAACCCCGGTTACTGGTGAGCATGCCAGCAACCGGGGCGCGTCGCGATCAATTCCGGATGCGACTTTTCTCATCTTCTGCAACACTGTAGGGATAACTGCACATTGCCCGAATGGAGGCTGCATTGTCCTTACATCTTCTGCACCAGTTTCCCCGTCTTGAACTGCTTGGCGCACCGACGCCGTTAGAGCATTTGCCACGCCTGTCTGATTACCTCGGACGCGATATCTTTATTAAACGTGATGACGTCACGCCGGTGGCGCTGGGCGGTAACAAGCTGCGTAAACTGGAGTTTCTCGCTGCCGATGCGCTGCGGGAAGGTGCCGATGTGCTGCTGACCGCCGGTGCGATCCAGTCCAACCACGTGCGCCAGACGGCAGCCGTGGCGGCGCGTCTCGGCCTGAAATGCGTGGCGCTGCTGGAGAACCCGATTGGCACCGACGCCGCCAACTACCTGAGCAACGGCAACCGCCTGCTGCTGGACCTGATGGATGTCGAGGTCGTGATGGTTGATGCGCTGCACAATCCGCCGCAGCAGCTGGCAGAGCAGGCGGAACGGCTGGAAGCGCAGGGCTTCCGGCCTTACATTGTGCCGGTGGGCGGCTCGAATGCGCTTGGCGCGCTCGGCTACGTCGAATGCGCGCAGGAGATCGCCCATCAAAGCGAAGGCGTGGTGGATTTCGCTGCGGTGGTGGTGGCGTCGGGCAGTGCCGGGACGCATGCCGGGCTGGCGGTCGGTCTGGAACAGCTGCTGCCGAATAGCGAGCTGGTGGGCGTGACGGTGTCGCGCAAGGTCGAGGCGCAGCTGCCGGTGGTGGAGCGCATTCGCAGCGCGCTGGCACAGCAGCTGGAGCTGGAAGCGCGTGCGCCGGTAACACTGTGGGATGACTATTTTGCGCCACGCTACGGCGAACCCAATGACGAAGGCATGGAAGCGGTGCGCCTGCTGGCGCGGCTGGAGGGCATTATGCTCGACCCGGTCTACACCGGCAAAGCGATGGCGGGTCTGATCGATGGCGTCAGCCAGAACCGTTTCCGCCGGGAAGGGCCGCTGCTGTTCGTGCATACCGGCGGCGCACCGGCGTTATTTGCTTATCATCCTTCGGTATGAGACAGCAGCAAAAAAAGGTTTATAATCCAGCGGTTATTACAAAGAGCACATGCCGGAGCGGCACCCTTTATTGCGAGATAAAGCGCCGCGCCCAAAATGAGCGTTAATTAACCATAAGCACACAACACATCACAATAATGGGGTAAACATGGCTTTCTCTCCGATTCGTCGCCAGCTGGTGATGGGAATGATGGCGGTCGCACTGGTGGCGGGCGTGAACGTAAAAAGCTTTGCGGCAGAAGATTTGCTGGCGCAGGTCAAGAGCAAAGGTGAGCTTCGCGTCGGGCTGGAAGGCACCTATCCGCCGTTCAGCTTCCAGGATGAAAACGGCAAGCTGACCGGTTTTGAAGTCGAGTTTGCCCAGGAGCTGGCAAAACACCTCGGCGTGAAAGCGGATCTCAAACCGACCAAATGGGACGGTATGCTGGCCTCGCTGGATTCCAAACGTATCGACGTGGTGATCAACCAGGTGACCATCTCCGACGAGCGCAAGAAGAAGTATGACTTCTCCACGCCGTACACCATCTCCGGCGTGCAGGCGCTGACGCTGAAGAAGAACGCGGGCTCCATCACCAAACCGGAAGATCTGTCCGGCAAGAAAGTCGGCGTGGGTCTCGGTTCTAACTATGAGCAGTGGCTGCGCGACAACGTCAAAGGCGTCGATATCCGTACCTATGACGATGACCCAACCAAATATCAGGATCTGCGTTCAGGCCGCGTGGATGCCATTCTGGTCGACCGCTTAGCCGCGCTGGATCTGGTGAAGAAAACCGGCAATACCATGGCGGTGGCTGGCCCGGCCTTCTCCCGTCTGGAAGCGGGCGTGGCGCTGCGCAAAGGCAATGAATCGCTGCTGAAAGCGATTGATGGTGCCATCGCCGACATGCAGAAAGATGGCTCGCTGAGCAAGCTGTCTGAGAAGTGGTTCGGCGCGGACGTCACGAAATAATGCAGGAAAGTTTACAGCTGGTGCTGGATTCAGCACCTTTTCTGCTGAAGGGCGCGCTGTTCACGCTGCAGCTGAGTATCGGCGGGATGTTCTTCGGCCTGATACTCGGCTTCGTGCTGGCGCTGATGCGCCTGTCACGCTTCTGGCCGGTTAACTGGCTGGCGCGTTTCTATGTGTCGATCTTTCGCGGCACGCCGCTGATCGCCCAGCTGTTTATGATCTACTACGGTCTGCCGCAGTTTGGCATTGAGCTCGACCCGATTCCGTCGGCGATGATTGGTTTGTCGCTCAACACCGCGGCCTATGCCTCGGAATCGCTGCGTGGCGCGATTGCGGCTATTGAGCGCGGTCAGTGGGAAGCGGCCGCCAGCATCGGCATGACGCCGTGGCAGACGCTGCGTCGCGTTATTCTGCCGCAGGCGGCGCGCACCGCGCTGCCGCCGCTCGGTAACAGCTTTATCAGCCTGGTGAAAGATACCTCGCTGGCGGCCACCATTCAGGTGCCGGAGCTGTTCCGGCAGGCGCAGCTGATCACCTCGCGCACGCTGGAAGTGTTCACCATGTATCTGGCGGCTTCGCTGATTTACTGGGTGATGGCTACGGTGCTGTCGGCGCTGCAAAACCGGCTGGAAGCGCACGTCAATCGTCAGGATCGGGAGGCAAGATGAGTGCAATTGAAGTCCGTCAGCTGGTGAAACAGTTTCACGGCCAGACGGTGCTGCACGGTATCGATCTCGATGTCGCGCCCGGCGAAGTGGTGGCGATCATCGGTCCGAGCGGTTCGGGCAAAACCACGCTGCTGCGCAGTATTAATCTGCTGGAAGTGCCGGAAAGCGGCCTGGTCAAAGTCGGTGACATCAGCATCGACGCCAGCCTCGGCCTGCACAAGCAGAAGGATAAAGTGCGGCAACTGCGCCAGCAGGTCGGCTTTGTGTTCCAGAACTTCAATCTGTTCCCGCACCGTTCGGTGCTGGAGAACATCATTGAAGGGCCGGTGATCGTCAAAGGCGAAGCGAAGGCGGAAGCCATTGCGCGCGCACGCACGCTGCTGGAGAAGGTCGGTCTGCACGGTAAGGAAGAGAGTTTCCCGCGCCGGCTTTCCGGCGGTCAGCAGCAGCGCGTCGCAATTGCCCGGGCGCTGGCGATGCGTCCGCAGGTGATTCTGTTCGATGAGCCAACCTCGGCGCTGGATCCTGAACTGGTGGGCGAGGTGCTCAGCACCATCCGCGCGCTGGCGCAGGAGAAACGCACTATGGTGATCGTTACGCATGAGATGAGCTTCGCGCGTGACGTCGCCGATCGCGCCATCTTTATGGATCAGGGGCGTATTGTGGAGCAGGGCCCGGCGAAAGCGCTGTTCAGTAATCCGCAGCAGGCACGCACCCGGCAATTTCTCGACAAGTTTCTCAATCAATAATCTCTCCGGGCCGGTTCGCTGGCCCGAATTATTTCCCCGCTAGCAAAATATTAAATGCCGCGCTTACCTTTTTGACGCATTATTAAATTTATTTTCCGGCGATATAATTAATGCTGGTTTACTCCGCTGCGGAATGTTCTTAATTTCCGTGCGGCAATACGTGCGCGGCGCACCGTCAAATTACGCCATGAATGCTTAAATAACAGTCGTTCACGGGCGAAAATCCGGGCGGTCAGTTTATCTCTGGTACTGTAAAGTATTGTTATATCAGGACCAGCGAAAAAGTTTTAGGAGTTTCGCTAGAGTCAGTCCCTGCTGCTTGTTGAATAATCGTTGAATAACCATAAAGGCTTCACTGCCTGATTCTTCATTCTTCTCCTTTAAGACCTACACCGCAGCAGGAGTCAAAAATATGAATAACGCCAGGAAAGAAGATATTGCATGGGTGAATACCCTGAAAGGGGTGTGCATATTGCTGGTGGTGCTGTATCACACCGTATTACCGGGCTTTGAAGGCACGGTTAAATATCTCAGCGCCGGCTGGATCCCGGCGGAAATATGGGTGCAGTTTAATACGGTGTTATCACCGCTGCGTATGCCCGCCTTTTTCTTCGTCTCCGGCCTGCTTGCCACCAACGGCATTCTCAACCGGCCGTGGAAACAGGTATTTACCAGCCGCATTACCAATCTGTTCTATCTCTACGTGCTGTGGGGCTTTATTCAGTGGTGGTCGATTGTCGGCATTTCGACTGAAATCACCGGCCAGCGTATCTCGCAGAATCTCAACGCGGCTTACGCCGGTTCGCTGCTGGAGTTCCTTAAGCTGACCTTCCTGGCGATGAGCACCTCGTGGTACCTGTACGGTCTGGCGATCTACTTCCTGTGCGCCAAAATCTTCCGTCAGCACAAAGTGGCGCTGCTGGTGGCGGCGGTGGTGCTGAATTATCTGGCGGTGGAGAAGATCATTCCCTACTGGGGACCGCAGAGCGTGGCACAGTATTTCCTGTTCTTCCTGCTGGGCGCGTTCTGGAGCCCGCTGATGTTGCGCCTGAGTCAGCTGCGCCGCGAGAACCTTCTGCCGTGGGCCGCGCTGGCAGCGCTGTCCGGCCTGCACGTGATTTTTGGTCTCGATAAGAGCCTGTTCATGTGCATCATCGCGGTGCTGGTGAGCGTGGCGGCATGCCGCTGGCTCAACGCGCACTTCAGCATGCGTTACTTCAACTGGATTGGCCGCAACACGCTGCAGATCTACGTTATCCACCGCATTTTTATTGAGTTCTTCGGCATGTCGGCGATTCTGTTTGCGCAGCGCCATCATCTGTTTGAGCAGGCGTGGTTTGCGCTGCTGTGGGCGTGCTTCTATCCGCTGGCAATTGTCGGCATCTGTTCGCTGTGTTCGGTGGCGGTGTGGTCGCTGACCAACCGCGGGCTGGGGCAGTCGCTGTTTGTGTTCCCGACGCTGATTGGTTTGAAACGCAGTAAGTCGGTGGCGTGATGTTCGCTGGTAAGTTTTAAAGTGGTACAAAAACGAGGGCACGTTTCGTAGCAGCGCGATTCATCGCACAATGAATGGCGCCGCTACGGCCTTGTTGCAACTTGCGGTGTCCTTCACCGATCTCCATTACGCCATCCATGGCGATTCTGCTTTACTTAACCAATGGTCATCAGGCTGGCGTTGCCGCCGGCGGCCGCGGTATTGACGCTCAGCGAGCGCTCAATCAGCAGACGTTCCAGTAGCAGATTGGTCTCGCCGCGGGCAAAGCCCTGCACTGACACAATCGCGCCTTCGCGGGCGGCAATCTGTTCGCACAGGCTGCGCAGTTGATCGGCATCGCCGTGATAGATCACCGCATCAAACTCCGCCGCCAGCACATCTTTCGCCAGCGTGATGCGCGCCTGCACCGCGGCCGGCAGCGACTGGCGCAGCGTCCGGTGCAGCTCGTCATCCTGCCACAGTGCCTGGCTACCGACGCTGGTGACCGCCGCCAGCTGAATCAGCGCATCCTGCTGGTTATCTGCGATACACAGCACCCGATCGCGCGGCAGCAGCGTAAAGGTGTTGCGCTCACCGGTCGGGCCCGGCAGCAGTCGCACGGTCCCGGCCTGGCTCAGCGCATCGTAACGCTGACACAGCGCCAGCAGCTCCGGCTTATCCTGTGCCCAGCTCTGCAATGCCTGATGCGCGCTCAGCAGCGAGGTGCGCACGCTGCTGTCCACCGGACGTTCGGCATCCTGACGATCAAAGGTGATGCGCAGGGCGCCGTCCGGACGATGGGCCAGCAGGCGGTAAAGATAGAGCGGACCGCCGGCTTTCGGACCGGTGCCCGACAGGCCTTCGCCGCCGAACGGCTGTACGCCGACCACCGCGCCGACCATGTTACGGTTAACGTACAGGTTGCCGACTTTCGCCCCGGCCGTCACCTGCGCAATGGTTTCATCGATACGGGTATGCACGCCAAGCGTCAGGCCATAGCCCGAGGCATTAATCTGCTCAATCAGCTGCGGCAGGTTGTTGCGCGCAAAGCGCACCACGTGCAGCACCGGACCGAACACCTCTTTATCCAGATCGCTGACCTGATCGAGCTCAATCAGCGTCGGTTTGATAAAGGTGCCGCTATGCCACTCTTTGCTGTCCTGCGGATGCTCCTGCACCGCCTGATACACGGTAAAGCCTTTATTGCGCATCGCCTGAATATGACGCTCGATGTTGGCTTTGGCTTCAGCATCGATCACCGGACCGACGTCGGTCGACAGACGCTCCGGATTGCCCATGCGGCATTCGGCCATGGCACCACGCAGCATCTTCAGCGTGTGGTCCGCCACATCGTCCTGGATACACAGCAGACGCAGCGCCGAGCAGCGCTGGCCGGCGCTGTCAAACGCGGACGCCACGATATCCACCACCACCTGTTCGGTGAGTGCTGAAGAGTCAACGATCATGGCGTTCATGCCGCCGGTTTCGGCGATCAGCGGCGTCGGGCGACCCTGCGGATCGAGACGGCCAGCCAGGTTGCGCTGCAGCAGGGTGGCGACTGCGGTTGAGCCGGTGAACATCACGCCGCGCACCCGCTCGTCGCCGGTCAGCTGCGCACCCACCGTTTCGCCCTGACCGGGCAGCAGTTGCAGCACGCCGGCCGGTACGCCGGCATCCAGCATGATCTGCACTGCCTGCGCGGCAATCAGCGGCGTCTGCTCGGCGGGTTTCGCCAGCACGCTGTTGCCAGCCGCCAGGGCGGCGGCAATCTGGCCGGTGAAGATCGCCAGCGGGAAGTTCCACGGGCTGATGCACACTACCGGACCGAGCGGGCGATGGGTTTCGTTATCGAAATCGTCGCGCACCATACCGGCGTAGTAGTAGAGGAAGTCGACCGCTTCACGCACTTCGGCAATCGCGTTGTTGTAGGTTTTACCCGCCTCACGCACCAGCAAACCGATCAGCTGTTGCATCTGGTCTTCCATCGCCTGAGCGGCACGCTCAAGGATCGCGGCGCGCTCCTGCGGCGGCGTGGCGAACCAGATCGGTCCGGCATTCACCGCGGCATCCAGCGCACAGGAGACCTCTTCAGGAGTGGCTTCCCGCACGCTACCGACGATATCCGCCGGCGTGGCCGGGTTGATCACCGCGCGGCTGCTGCCGCTACCCAGCTCGCCATCAATGATCGGCTGAGCCTGCCACGGCTGGCTGGCGCTGGAGAGCAGGGCGCTGGAGAGCGACGCCAGGCGGTGTTCGTTGGCCAGATCCAGACCGGCAGAGTTAACACGCTTGTCGCCATACAGATCGCGCGGCAGCGGAATCTTCGGATGCGGCAGGCCAATTGCGCCTTCTGCGACACCCATTTTTTCCACTGCAGCCACCGGATCGGCCACCAGCTCGTCAATCGGCAGCGTGTTGTCAGCGATGCGGTTGACGAACGAGGTATTGGCGCCGTTTTCCAGCAGGCGACGCACCAGGTAGGCCAGCAGCGTTTCGTGGGTACCGACCGGCGCATAAATCCGGCACGGCCGGTTCAGCTTGCCATCGGCCACTTTGCCCACCACCTGCTCGTACAGCGGTTCGCCCATGCCGTGCAGGCACTGGAATTCGTACTGGCCAGGATAGTAGTTGTTGCCCGCCAGCTGGTAGATCGCCGCCAGCGTGTGGGCGTTGTGGGTGGCAAACTGCGGATAAATCAGGTTAGGCACCGCCAGCAGTTTACGCGCACAGGCGAGGTAGGAGATGTCGGTGTACACCTTGCGGGTGTAAACCGGATAGCCTTCAAGGCCTTCCATCTGCGCGCGCTTGATTTCGCTATCCCAGTAAGCGCCTTTCACCAGACGGATCATCAGACGACGGCGGCTGCGCTGCGCCAGATCCACCAGCGCATCAATCACAAACGGACAGCGCTTCTGATAAGCCTGAATGACGAAACCGATGCCGTTCCAGCCTTCCAGCTCCGGCTCAAAACAGAGTTTTTCCAGCAGATCGAGCGACAACTCCAGGCGATCGGCTTCTTCGGCATCGATGTTGATGCCGATGTCATACGAGCGCGCCAGCAGCGTCAGCGATTTCAGGATCGGGTAAAGCTCTTCCATCACCCGCTCATACTGCGCGCGGCTGTAGCGCGGATGCAGCGCCGACAGCTTAATGGAAATGCCCGGACCTTCATAAATGCCGCGTCCGTTGGAGGCTTTACCAATGGCGTGAATCGCCTGCTGATAGGAAATAAGATAGGCTTTGGCATCGCTGGCGGTGAGTGCCGCTTCACCCAGCATGTCATACGAATAGCGGAAGCCTTTCTCTTCCAGCTTGCGCGCGTTGGCCAGCGCCTCGGCGATGGTTTCGCCGGTGACGAACTGTTCGCCCATCAGGCGCATCGCCATATCCACGCCTTTGCGGATCAGCGGTTCGCCGCTCTTGCCGATGATGCGGTTCAGCGATTTAGACAGGTTAGCTTCATTGTGCGTAGAGACCAGACGACCGGTAAACAGCAGGCCCCAGGTGGCGGCGTTGACGAACATCGACGGGCTGCGGCCCAGATGGGACTGCCAGTTGCCGTTGCTGATTTTATCGCGGATCAGCGCATCGCGGGTGGGCTTGTCAGGAATACGCAGCAGCGCTTCCGCCAGACACATCAGCGCTACGCCTTCCTGAGACGAGAGCGAGAACTCCTGCAGCAGGCTTTGCACCATACCGGCGCGTCCGGTTGCCCCTTTTTGGTGCCGTAGCTTGTCCGCCAGGCTGTATGCCAGCTGGTGGGTTTTCTCTGCCAGCGGGGCAGGGAGACGCGCCTGCTCCAGCAGCATCGGCACCGCATCGGTCTCCGGACGACGCCACGCGGCGGTGATGGCCGAGCGGCTGACCGACTGCGGCAAAATGTGTTCGGCGAAGTCGAGGAAAGGCTGGAAGCTCTCTTCCGGCACACGCTCATCGTCTGCGGCATCATTCAGCTGCAGCGGGATCTCCGCCAGCGTTTCTCCCGCTTCCAGCTGGCCGAGATAGTTAAAAATTGCCTGCTTGATCAGCCAGTGCGGCGTGCGGTCAATCTTTTGCGCCGCCAGTTTAATGCGATCGCGGGTGGCTTCATCCAGCTTCACCCCCATGGTGGTGGTTCCCATGATTTCCTCGTCCTCAAAGTGTGAATCAACTTCAGCGTGGGCTGCACTATCACTCATGTTGCAACTTTGTGCAACCGTGTTAAATGTGACCCCGGTTGCACGTTTTTAACCGGCTTTTTTGTTAACGCAGCAAAAGCGGCACAGAACTTGCTGCAAGAATCTCGCCAGAGTTGCAACCCACCGCAACAGGACGCGTCCTGGCTGACATCAGGTGCAACTTAAAATGTGAACAGGCGCAACCTGTGAGCATGAAAAATCCAAAGTCAGGTGAAACCCAGGTAACAGCTGTGTTAAATGCATTGTGCGCGTCGCACCTTTGCGGCAGGATACCGCGCCTTATGAGAAATCGCTTTCTCTGGATGCGGTAAAGCCCTGACGTTATCCCGTTCCGGAAACGCAGGAAAAAGATTTCTCTTAAGAGATCAAATAATAAGTGGAGAGACAGATGACAGTAAGTACACCGATGCTGGTGACATTTATCATTTACATCCTCGGGATGGTGTTGATTGGTTTTATCGCGTACCGCTCAACCAAAAACTTTGACGACTATATTCTGGGCGGTCGCAGCCTGGGCAGCGTGGTAACCGCGCTGTCGGCCGGGGCCTCGGACATGAGCGGCTGGCTGCTGATGGGACTGCCGGGCGCGATTTTTCTCTCCGGGATCTCTGAGAGCTGGATTGCCATCGGCCTGACGATTGGCGCGTGGCTGAACTGGAAAATTGTTGCGGGTCGCCTGCGTGTGCAGACCGAGCATCACAATAACGCCTTAACCCTGCCGGACTTTTTCACCAGCCGCTTCGAAGACCACAGCAAAATTCTGCGCGTCATCTCGGCACTGGTAATCCTGATCTTCTTCACCATTTACTGCGCCTCGGGCGTGGTGGCGGGTGCGCGCCTGTTTGAAAGCACTTTCGGTATGAGTTATGAAACCGCGCTGTGGGCCGGCGCGGCAGCAACCATTCTTTATACGCTGGTGGGCGGCTTCCTTGCGGTGAGCTGGACCGATACCGTGCAGGCCAGCCTGATGATTTTTGCCCTTATCCTGACGCCGGTGATTGTGATTATCGCCGTCGGCGGACTGGATGATTCGCTGGCGGTGATTGAAGCGAAAAGCCTGGAAAACCTCGATATGCTGAAGGGCCTGAACTTCGTGGCGGTGATTTCACTGCTCGGCTGGGGCCTTGGCTACTTCGGCCAGCCGCACATTCTGGCGCGCTTCATGGCCGCAGACTCGCACCGTTCTATTCGCACCGCGCGCCGCATCGGCATGGCCTGGATGCTCCTGTGCCTGGCCGGTGCTGTTGCGGTGGGCTTCTTCGGTATCGCCTATTTCCAGAACCATCCGGAGCAGGCGGCGGGCGTAAGCGAAAACGGCGAGCGCGTGTTTATCGAACTGGCGCGCATTCTGTTCAACCCGTGGATCGCCGGTATTCTGCTGTCGGCCATTCTGGCGGCGGTGATGTCGACCCTGAGCTGTCAGTTGCTGGTGTGCTCGAGCGCGCTGACTGAGGATCTGTATAAAGGGTTTCTGCGTAAAAATGCCAGCCAGAAAGAGCTGGTATGGGTTGGCCGTTTAATGGTGCTGGTGATTGCGCTGGTGTCGATTGCGCTGGCCTCCAACCCGGAGAACCGCGTGCTCGGCCTGGTGAGCTACGCCTGGGCAGGCTTCGGGGCTGCATTCGGTCCGGTGGTGCTGTTCGGCGTGTGCTGGAAGCGCATGACGCGCAACGGCGCGCTGGCCGGCATGATTATTGGTGCCGCCACGGTGCTGATCTGGAAGCAGTACGCCTGGCTCAATCTGTATGAAATCATCCCGGGCTTCCTGTTCGCCAGCATCGCGATTGTCGTGGTGAGCCTGGCCGGTCGCGAACCGTCGGCTGAAGCGCAGCAGCGTTTTATTGCTGCCGAAGCGGAATACAACACCAAATAACGGTGTTGGCCTGAGTAAAGCGGGGAGCGCGAGTGCCGTGCTCCCCGCACTGTTAGTGTCATGTTCTCTGCGCGCTTTATCGCCTAATCTGTCACTCCGCCCTGACTTTTCCGCATCGCTACCTGACCCGCAAAAGCAAAATTAATTTCGCGCGGTGACTTGTATTTTCATTCGCGATAATGATAATCGATATCGTTCGCACTTTACGTATTTTTACCTAAGGTTTACCCTCCTTAACATTCAAGAGGTTGGTGATGTTCGTCCCTTTTCTCATTATGCTGCGCGAAGGTCTTGAGGCAGCGCTCATCGTCAGCCTGATTGCCAGCTATCTCAAACGCACCCAGCGCAGCCAGTGGTTCCCCGCGATGTGGGCCGGCGTGTTTATCGCTGCGGCGCTGTGCCTCGCGCTCGGTATTTTCATCAACGAAACCACCGGTGAGTTCCCGCAGAAACAGCAGGAACTGTTTGAGGGCATCGTGGCGGTAATTGCCGTGGTGATCCTCACTTCGATGGTGTTCTGGATGCGCAAGGTTTCGCGCAATATCAAAGCCACGCTGGAAAAATCCGTCGATCAGGCGCTGCAGAAGCCGGGCGGCAGCGGGTTGCCGCTGGTGCTGATGGTGTTTCTCGCCGTGGCGCGTGAAGGGCTGGAGTCGGTGTTCTTTCTGCTGGCAGCGTTTACCCAGGATGTCGGTTATGCGCCGCCGATTGGCGCGGTGCTGGGTCTGGCGACCGCCATCGTGCTGGGCATGCTGATTTACTACGGCGGCGTGCGTCTTAACATGGCGCACTTCTTCCGCTGGACCAGCCTGTTCATCCTGCTGGTGGCGGCCGGACTGGCGGCGGGGGCGATCCGCGCCTTCCACGAGGCGGGACTGTGGAACCACTTCCAGGCGACCGCGTTTGACTTCAGCAACACGCTCTCTACCCATTCGATCTTTGGCACGCTGCTGGAAGGCATTCTGGGTTATCAGGAAGCGCCGAGCGTCAGCGAAGTCGCGGTATGGCTGATTTATCTGATCCCGGCGCTGCTGCTGTTTTTCTTCCCGGCGCGTCCGGCACCCAGCGCCGCACGGTCGGTGCGCTAACTTTTCGCAGGCGCGCGTGCGCCTGTACCTTCATGTAACAGGGATATGACTATGACGATTCGCTTCCGCCGTAAGGCGCTGTTGCTCTCCATGCTGGCGCTGTCCGGTGCCGCTTCTGCCGCTGCCGTACCGCAGGTCACGGTGACGGTCACTGACAAGCAGTGCGAGCCGATGTCGCTCAATGTGCAGGCCGGTAAAACCCAGTTCATCATCAAAAACAACAGCCAGAAAGCGCTGGAGTGGGAAATCCTCAAAGGCGTGATGGTGGTGGAGGAGCGCGAAAACATCGCGCCTGGCTTCAGCCAGAAGCTCACCGCCAACCTGGAAGCGGGTGAATATGACATGACCTGCGGCCTGCTCACTAATCCGAAAGGCAAGCTGGTGGTCAGCGGTGACAGCCAAAAAGCCAGCAGCGGCAAGCCAGACGTGCTGCAGCTGGTCGGGCCGATTGCCGATTACAAAGTCTACGTGATGGCAGAAGTGAGCGCGCTGGTGGCCGGCACCAAAGCCTTTACCGACGCGGTAAAAGCCGGTGACGTGGAAAAAGCCAAAGCGCTGTATGCGCCGACGCGTGTGCACTATGAGCGCATCGAGCCGATTGCCGAACTATTCTCTGACCTCGACGGCAGTATTGACGCGCGTGAAGATGACTTCGAGAAAAAAGCGGAAGATCCGAAATTTACCGGCTTCCACCGGCTGGAAAAACTGCTGTTCGCCGACAACACCACCAAAGGCGCGGACGCGTTCGCTGACCAGCTGTATAAGGATGTGCAGGATCTGCAAACCCGCGTCAGCGAGCTGGCCTTCCCGCCGGCGAAAGTGGTCGGTGGCGCGGCAGGCCTGATTGAAGAGGTAGCGTCCAGCAAAATCTCCGGTGAGGAAGATCGCTACAGCCGTACCGATCTGTCCGATTTTCAGGCCAACATCGACGGCGCACAGAAAATCGTTGATCTGCTGCGTCCTCTGCTGCAAAAAGCCAATCCGCAGCTGCTGGCGAAAGTGGACGCGAACTTTAAGAAGGTGGATGGCATTCTCAGCAAATACCGCACCAAAGACGGTTTTGCCTCCTATGAAAAGCTGACCACCAGCGACCGTAATGCGCTGAAAGGGCCCATCACCACGCTGGCGGAAGATCTCTCCCTGTTGCGCGGCACTTTAGGTCTTGATTAATCATGAGTAAAAAAAATGACGCGGCGCAACCGTCGCGTCGTCGTCTGTTACAGGGATTAGGCATGCTGGGTGGCGCGGCGGCACTGGGCGGCGGCTGTCCGTTCCATGCCGCCAGCGCGGCAGAGAGTTTCTCACCCGGCACGGTTGCACCCGACGCGCGCCAGCAGGCGCAACCGTTTTACGGCGCTCATCAGGCCGGCATTCTGACGCCGCAGCAGGCATCTATGATGCTGGTGGCGTTTGATGTGCTGGCCAGTGATAAAGCCGAACTGGAACGCCTGCTGCGGCTGCTGACGCAGCGCTTTGCCTTTCTCACCCACGGCGGACCGGCGCCGGCGGTGCCCAATCCGCAGCTGCCGCCGCTCGACTCCGGCATCCTGGGTGCGGACATTGCGCCCGATAACCTGACCCTGACGCTGTCGGTGGGGCATTCACTGTTCGACGAGCGCTTCGGGCTGGCCGCGCATAAGCCCAGCCAGCTGCAGACGATGACACGCTTTCCCAACGATTCGCTCGACGCCGCGCAGTGTCATGGCGACCTGCTGATTCAGATCTGCGCCAATACCCAGGATACGGTGATTCACGCGCTGCGCGATATCATCAAGCACACGCCGGATCTGCTGGCGGTGCGCTGGCGGCGCGACGGCTTTATCGCCGATCACGCTGCACGCAGCAAAGGGCGCGAAACGCCGATCAACCTGCTGGGTTTCAAAGATGGCACCGCCAATCCGGATACCCACAATGCGCAGTTGATGGACCAGCTGTTGTGGGTGACACCGGAACAGCAGGAACCGGCGTGGACGCACGGCGGCAGCTATCAGGCGGTGCGCATCATCCGTTTTCACGTTGAAATGTGGGACCGCACGCCGCTGGGCGAGCAGCAAACCATTTTTGGTCGTGAGAAGTTGTCCGGCGCGCCGCTGGGGATGCAGCACGAGCACGACGTGCCGGATTACGCCGGCGATCCGGACGGCGAAATTATTGCGCTGGATGCGCATATCCGGCTCGCCAATCCGCGCACGCCGCAAACCAACAGCAGCCTGATGCTGCGGCGCGGCTACAGCTATTCCTCGGGGATTACCGGGGCAGGGCAGCTGGATATGGGGCTGCTGTTCGTCTGTTATCAGCACGATTTAAGCAAAGGCTTTATTACCGTGCAGAAACGACTCAACGGCGAAGCGCTGGAAGAATATATTCGTCCCATCGGCGGCGGATACTTTTTTGTTTTGCCCGGTGTGGCGGACAAAAATCATTATCTGGGGCAGCCGTTGCTCGAAGCCTGATTAATTAATGTACAGCGCTTGTTCGCCGTTCGCGGTGCCAGGCGCTGCTGTTAAGCCCGCCTTAAATTTCTCCTGTCTCGCTGTCATGTCCGAATTTTCTGAAACAGTTTGTTAAGTGCTGAATTACCTATCTCACTGAATATTAATATTAATTTAATTTAAGCGCACCGGGCTGATGCAGCGCCACGCGGGTTTTCTTTGCCGTAAAGTAAAAATAGTGTTGCAAATCGGCGGAAATATGATGAACTTTAGTCATAGCGTTGTCAGTTGTGTGGCTAAGTCCACTGGAGTTCGCGCATGTCCCGGTCCTTATACGGACAGTTAAATACACTTCAGCTAGCGCAGTACGCTGCGGGGGATTGCCTCCCGCGTGAGAATCCTCTTCACTTTTCTTTTATCGCCTTCGAATTCTTTTCCGATGTTTTCCGATGTTTACCGGTGCGCGGCAGCGTTTCGGCGTTGTTGCACACTTTTCTCACTGGCTCGATACGGCTTACAAGGAAGCCAACAAAACCTCTAAAGCGTTCAAATCATCGCCGCGGGTGATCCGCCGCGATAAATGAAACCAACTGTAAGGTGCCACTATGGGAAGACAGAAAGCAGTGATCAAAGCGCGTCGTGAAGCCCGCCGAGTGCTTCGCAGTGACTCTCGCAGTCATCGTCAGCGTGAAGAAGAATCGGTCACTTCGCTGGTGCAGATGGGTGGGCTGGATGCAATTGGCATGGCGCGCGATGTGCGTGACCGGTCACCAATTGAGGCCAGAAACGATGCTCAGGCGCACTATCTTAACGCCATAGAAACGAAACAGCTGATATTCGCGACCGGTGAAGCCGGCTGCGGTAAAACCTGGATCAGCGCTGCGAAAGCAGCCGAGGCCCTGATCAATAAGGACATCGAAAGGATCATTGTGACGCGCCCGGTTTTACAGGCGGATGAAGATCTCGGTTTCCTGCCAGGAGACATCTCCGAGAAATTTGCCCCCTATTTCCGACCGGTTTACGACGTTCTGGTTAAACGTCTCGGCGCTTCCTTTATGCAGTACTGCCTGCGACCCGAAATCGCCAAGGTAGAGATCGCGCCCTTCGCTTATATGCGCGGACGTACCTTTGAGAATGCGGTGGTGATTCTGGATGAGGCGCAAAACGTCACCGCTGCGCAGATGAAGATGTTCCTGACCCGCCTGGGTGAAAACGTCACGGTCATTGTCAACGGTGATGTCACCCAGTGCGACCTGCCCGCCAGCGTCAAATCTGGCCTTGCCGATGCGCTGGCGCGCTTCGAAGAGGATGAGATGATTGGCGTGGTGCGTTTCGGTAAAGACGACTGCGTTCGCTCGGCACTGTGCCAGCGTACGCTGCATGCTTACAGTTAACCTTGAAAAAATAGCTAATCTCAACCCGGCTGCGGCCGGGTTTTTCATTGCTATGCTTACGGGACGAAAAAGGGCGGAAACGATGAGCGGAGAAAGTCATGCACTCTCTTGATGTGCAGGTGGTAAGGATGGCGCAGCAGTGGGCGGAAGCGCAGCCGGTGTGGCTGTGTACCGTGCTCAGCACGTACGGATCATCGCCGCGCCCGCCGGGCGCGATGATGGTGATTCGCGCCGATGGGCGCTACAGCGGTTCCCTTTCCGGCGGCTGCGTCGAGGAGAATTTTATCACCCGCGTTCAGCAGCAGGCGTTCTCTGCCGCCAGTCAACTGGTGCGCTACGGTGAGGGGGGCGACATGCCTGACCGCGCGCTGCCGTGCGGCGGCGTATTGGATATTCTGGTCGAACGGTTGCCTGCCGGTGCCGCCACGCTGGGCTACTTACAGCAGCTGGAGGATGCGCTGACCGGCGCGCGAGCCATCACCAAACGCCTGACGCTGCCGCAGCCGTGTCACGCGCTCGAACCGGCGCCTTATACCCGGCGCACCCGTACCCAGGTCACTGACAGCGAAATCGTTCTGACCCTGAGTGCCGCGCCGCGCCTGATCCTTGCCGGACTCTCCAGCGTCGCCGTTTACTGTGCCAACTTCGCGCTGGCGCTGGGATTCGAAACCATCGTCTGTGAACACCGTGAAGAGGTGCTGAGCAATATGGCGGCCGAACTGGCGCCGGACGTCAAACTGGTGCAGCAGTTTCCGGCGGTGTATCTGGAACGCGAGGGCTGCCATGCCGCCACGGCGATTCTCTCGCTGACGCATGATGCGCGTATTGACGATCTCACCATGATGGAAGCGGTTAATCTGCCGGCGTTTTATCTCGGTGCGATGGGCTCGCAGCGCAACAGCGCAAAACGCAAAGCGCGCCTGAGCGCGATTGCGGAGCTGACGCCGGCGCAGTTGCAGCGCATTCACGCACCGGTTGGGCTGGATATCGGCAGCAAAACCCCGGCGGAGATCGCGCTGGCAATCATGGCGGATATTGTGCGTCACAAAAATGGGTTAGCGGCAACGGATGCGCTTAGCCCGGTGCACGCAGCGTCTGAATGATCACATCACTCATCCCACGAAAAACCCGGATGCACCAGGATGCCAGCAGACGGGCAAACGGCTATGCCAAATTTTCGCGCCGCAAATAATCAATAAGCTGTGCTTTATGTTTCATGATGTGATCAACGCTTGCGCTTTACCGGTAACACCTTATCTTCAGAGAAGCGTGTACAAACACCTGAACTGAGAAGGGGTATTTATGGCTAAGCGTCATTGGATTAAATCAATTGAAATTACAGCAATTATTGTCTTCGCGCTGGTGATCGCCTGGCTGGCCGTCACGGGGATCCTGTCATCAACCGGCCTCGATCATGCGTGGCCTTATCCACATCAATAACTAAGTCCGGCACCAGGGAAATCAATTACGCTTAAATATAAACAGAATAAATTATCTAACCTGCACACCCGTGTCAGCGGCGATACCGTATCACCACACAGGGTTTCGGTGTCAGATTTGCCGCGTATAAATCAGCGACGTTCGGGAAACACGTTATGCTGTTATTCGAAGTCCGCATGGCGGCTGAACATGCTCTCGCTGGTTTCACCGCACTGATGCATGATTTCAAGCACCATGGCGTCACAGGTAATGAAGCAGAGTTGCTCAAAGGCCGAGCCCATTGGCTGCGAGAATTGTCCGGCGCTGCGTGCGTTATCGGTTTTAACGTTGCCGGGTAACACCAACACGCATTTGGCCAATCTGCCGATGCCTGAATCTGTTTTCAGGGTAATCAGCGCCACATCGACACCGCGCTCAACGGCGTTCAGCGCCAGCGCTTTCAGGCTCGCGGTTTCGCCACTGCCAGAACCAATAATCAATAAATCGCCTGGTCTGGAGTGGGGTGACGAGATTTCACCCACCATGCTGACAGAGAAACCCAGATGCAACAGGCGGTTAGCGAACGCGCGGATAGCAATGCCGCTGCGCCCGGCACCCTGCAGGAAAATGTGTTTCGCGCTGCGAATTTGTGCGATGAATGCCTGCGCCTGGCTCTCGTCTATCTGCCGGGCGTTGTGCGCGAGTTCGGTAAGAATATGGGATACGTTTGACTGAACGGCCATGTTAATGTTCTCCCGTCAGGCAATGGTTCGTCCGTCTCATTAAACAGCGAAAAGAGTGGCCGGAACATACCCGGTGCTTTTTCAGTCTGGTCATCACGCATTCCCTCTTAATTCAAAGACATCATCAGTGGATGAAAAGGATACCCTGCAGAATTTCCGGTAAGAGTACACGGTCCGCTGCCCACGCGATATTGCAGCGAAAGGGGATCTTTCGATTATGCGTCCTGTGGCACAAAAGCTGTGAGTGTGCAGAGTTGGTGGGCAGATTTGTGATGGATTGTGGCATCAAATGGGGTAGAGCAGTCGCCAGATCGCGGGGTCGGTACTGCAAGGAGAATAAAAGTGAAAAAGCTTCTGTCGATAGTCAGAGGCTTTCATGGCATCAAAGTGCACGTGCATTTCACGTGCATTTTTTTGCTGATTTTGTAAGTCTGTGTTTCTGTAATCAATTCACAAGCGGTTTTGTCCGCCTGAAGTCTTGTTACAAATGGTAGAGGGGATTGATGAGCTTCGCTCACCCTGCGGGCAGCGTCGCAGGCTCCGCTGTCCAACTGA
>NZ_JALNUZ010000008.1:0-232493 GCF_026541005.1 Pantoea sp. GM_Pan_4 | reverse complement strand
CAGCGTTTTTCTCCGGCGGGGTGAATCGCTTCACGCCCTGCTGAGCCGTCTGCGTTGCCGCTTTGCCGTCTCAGTGGTGGCGCATTATAGGGAGTTAATTCTGGCTGACAAGGGTTTATTGCAAAAAAATGATCGTTCGGCCTAAATTTCACCACTACGCGTTATTTTGCGGCAATTTGCCTGGTAACTGTGCGAAATCCTGGGCAAAACGCGTGACTTTCTCCCAGTCGGTGTATTCAACTTCCTTCGATGTATCCGTTTCGCCGCCAGTCATACGCATAATGAACTGAATCATGATGCGATCGAACCAGCGATAGCGTGGATAGCGCAGCGCACCGGCAAACACCGCACAGCGATCCGGTTGCCACGGTGACTGCGCCAGGAACTTACGCGTATAGGCATTGGTTTCCGGCGTGCACTTATCGGCTTTACGCGCAGTAAGATTGACGCTGAAAAAGCCGCTGACGCGCTGCTGCAGTTCCGCCTTATATTGCGTGACGAATTTCATCAGCTCGGGCTGGAAGTGACCATAGCGAATCGAGGCGCCAATCAGCACGCGATCATACTGTGCCCACTCCACCTGCGGTGCCTGCGCCAGATCCAGCACATCACACAGCTGCTGCGGTGTCAGCGTGCGGGCAATACGCGCCGCGATTTCGCGGGTTTGCCCGTCACGGCTGGAATAAAGAATTAACGCTTTCATCACTCATTCCTGTTTTATTATTCGCGCCAGAAGGTGGGCGTGAACAGCACCAGCAGCGTGAACACTTCAAGGCGTCCAAACAGCATGGTGGAGATTAAAATCCACTTGGCGACATCATTCATCGACGTGAAGTTATCTGCCACCACACCCAGCCCCGGGCCAAGGTTGTTCAGCGTCGCCGCCACCGCGGCGAAGGCCGAGAAGTCATCCACGCCGGTGGCGATAATCGCCAGCATGCTGACCAGAAACACCAGCGCGTAAGCCGAGAAAAAGCCCCACACCGCTTCGAGAATACGTTCCGGCAGCGCACGGTTCCCCAGCTTAATGGTATAGACCGCATTGGGATGCACCAGGCGTTTCAGTTCGCGCGACCCTTGCTTGCACAGCAGCAGAATGCGAATCACCTTCAGGCCACCGCCAGTCGAACCCGCCATACCGCCGATAAAGGCTGAACACAGCAGCAGCACCGGCAGGAACAGCGGCCAGCGCGCAATACTGTCGGTGGTAAAGCCCGCCGTCGTCGCCATCGATACCACCTGGAAAAACGCCTGATTGAGGGTTTGCCAGCCGCTGGAATAGACATTATGGAACCACAGCACCAGGGTACAAATCAGCACCAGCGTCAGCTGCACGCCAATGAACATGCGGAATTCCGGATCGCGCCAGTAAACTTTCAGGTTTCGCCCGCTGAGCAACGAGAAGTGCAGGCCGTAGTTACAGCCGGAAATCAGCAGGAAAATCGCCACGATGGTATTAATAGTCGGGCTATTGAAGTAGCCGATGCTGGCATCATGGGTAGAAAAACCGCCGATGGCGATGGTCGAGAAGCTGTGGCCGATAGCATCAAACATCGGCATGCCCGCCAGCCACAGCGCCAGCGCACAGGCCACCGTCAGCAGCACGTAAATCAGCCACAGGGTTTTCGCCGTTTCGGCAATGCGCGGGCGCATTTTGTTATCTTTCAGCGGTCCCGGCATCTCGGCGCGATACAGCTGCATACCGCCGACGCCGAGAATCGGCAGAATGGCCACCGCCAGCACAATGATCCCCATACCGCCAAGCCACTGCAGCATCTGACGATAGAACAGAATCGCTTTCGGCAGCGAGTCGAGCCCCACCAACGTGGTGGCACCGGTGGTGGTTAAGCCCGAGAAGGATTCGAAGAAGGCGTCGGTCACTGACAGATGTGGCTGCTCGGCGAAGATAAACGGCATTGCCCCCACGCTGCCCAGCACGGTCCAGAACAGCACCACAATCAGAAAGCCTTCACGCGGTTTCAGCTCACTTTTTTGTTTGCGGTTGGGCCACCACAGCAGCGAACCGATGACGATCGCCATCATAAACGTCTGACTGAACGCGCGCCCGGCACCGTCGCGATAAATCAGGGCCACTAAGCCAGGCAGGATCATGGTTACCGAGAACAGAATCACCAGCAGGCCCACGATGCGGGTAATGGCGCGAAAATGCATTCAGCCGTTTCCTTTAAACAGATGCGGTTAGTTGTCCAGCGGGATCAGCGCCAAAGCGCCCCGGCTGTAATCAGAAAGGTTTTGCCTGAAGCCATCAATCTGCGGATGGGGCAACGCCAGACGTAGCGTAATGCGATCCTGATAATGGCTCTGTTCAATACTGCCGTCAAAACGCTGCAGCAGACGCTCTATATCGCTCAGCTGCGCATAGTCACACTGCAGGGTAAAACGTTGCATCGGCACTTTGCGCTGGCGCGCCAGCAGCTTCAGCCCCTGCTGCACGCCGCCACCGTAGGCTTTCACCAGCCCGCCGGTGCCCAGCATGATACCGCCATAATAGCGCACCACCACGGCGGTGATCTCGCCCACGCCGCTGCCCATCAGCTGCGCCAGCATCGGCTTACCGGCCGTGCCGGAGGGTTCGCCATCGTCAGAAAACCCCAGCTGTTGTGAATCATCGGGCGCGCCCGCCACCCAGGCCCAGCAGTGATGCCGCGCGGTCGGGTGTTCGTGCTTTACCTGCTGCACAAAGGCGCGCGCAGCGGCCACCCCATCGGTATGCGCCAGCAGGGTAATAAAGCGGCTCTTTTTGATGGTCTCCTCGCTGAGACTGACGGCCTCAGCGGGAATGTCGTAAGCGTCCATCAGGCCAGATGCAAGTCACGCGTCATGTTTTCGATGCGGCTGGCGTGAATCACCACATTATCCTCGATACGAATGCCCCCGTACGGCTTCAGGGCATCAATTGCCTGCCAGTCAAAGTGCTGACTGAACTTACCGCTGCGCAGCGGCGCCAGCAGTGAATCGATAATATAGAAGCCCGGTTCAATGGTCAGCACCATGCCCGGCTGCAGCACCCGCGTACAGCGCAGATAAGGATACTGCGATGGCGCCGCCAGATGCGTGCCGCTATCGTCCTGCATAAACCCGGCAACGTCGTGCACCTGCAGGCCCAGCGGATGGCCGAGACCGTGCGGCATGAAGGGGCCGGTGAGGTTTTCCGCCACCAGCGTCTCTTCGCTCAGCCCCTGCACCAGTTCAAACTTCAGCAGCAGACGCGCGATACGCTGATGCATTTGCAGATGGTAATCGGTATAGCGCACGCCAGCTTTCAGCGTGGCGATCAGCGCTAGCTCTTCTTTATTCATCGCAGCAACCATTTCCGCGTAGCGCGTTTTGCTCTGCGCCGCGTAGCTGCGCGTCAGGTCTGCCGCATAGCCAAGATACTCTGCGCCGGCATCTATCAGGAAGCTGTGACGTTTCGCCGGCGGCTGGTGATCAAGCCGGGTGTAGTGCAGTACCGCAGCATGCTCATTCAGCGCGATGATATTGCCATACGGTACATCAATGTCACGGTGGCCGGTGGCGGTCAGATAGGCAAGATTGATATCAAACTCGCTCATGCCGGAGAAGAACGCCTCTTTCGCTGCGCGATGGCCTGCCACCGCCAGCTTCTGCGCTTCGCGCATACAGGCCAGCTCGTAATCGGTTTTGATGCTGCGATGATAATGCAGGAAGTCGATGACGCCCTGAGGATTGATCCCCTCGCTGCGGATGCCCAGCTGGGTGGCGCGGGACGGTACCGGCCCGATATAGGCCACCTTGTCGCGCTGTGCCGGCAACAGCTGAGCGATATCGTCAGCGTTTTTCAGGCCGATGACCTCGACATCCTGGGTCCAGAAGCTGTCCGGCAGTGGCTCGACGTTGTGCCAGTAATCGACCGGCGAGTAGAACCACAGTTTGGGTTTATTCACGCCATCGATCCACAGCCAGCAGTTGGGCACCTGGGTCACTGGTACCCAGGCTTTAAACTGGGGATTCACCTTAAACGGATAGTCATGATCGTCAAGAAATACGGTCAGCAACTCGCCTGAATGAATCAGCATGGCGTCCAGCTTAAAGCGCGCCAGCACCTGTTGCGCACGCTGCTGCAGCGTTGAGATATGCGCGTGATACAGGGTTTTCAGTGAATCCATGGACTTGTCTCCGATGTCGCGAAAGTGGCGGCAGTGTAGCACAGCCGCGCGGGGGATGCCGTGCTGCGCGCGCTGTGATCGCCGTATCAAATAAGCAAACTCTCGTTTGCAAAAAATTAACATGACACCCACACTCCTGATCATCTGGTATGACCAGATCACCTTTCGCGTTTCAGGAGACGGACATGCTCTACCAAGGCGATACCCTTTCAGTGCACTGGCTTGACGATGGCATCGCCGAGCTGGTTTTTGATGCGCCCGGTTCGGTGAACAAACTTGATACCAAAACCGTCGCCGCCTTAGGCGAGGCGCTGAGCGTACTGGAGCAGCAAAGCACGCTGCGCGGCCTGCTGCTCTCTTCCGCCAAACCGGCGTTTATTGTCGGGGCGGATATCACCGAATTTCTGTCGCTGTTTGATGCGCCCGCTGAACAGCTCAGCCAGTGGCTGACGTTTGCCAACAGCATCTTTAATCGTCTGGAAGATTTGCCGGTGCCAACCATCGCCGCCATTGACGGCTACGCACTGGGCGGAGGCTGCGAGTGTGTGCTGGCGACCGACTTCCGCGTGGCCACGCCCACCGCGCGCATTGGCCTGCCGGAAACCAAACTCGGCATTATGCCGGGCTTCGGCGGCAGCGTGCGTCTGCCGCGCCTGCTCGGTGCCGACAGCGCGCTGGAGATCATCGCCGCCGGTAAAGATATTGATGGCCCGGGCGCGCTGAAGCTCGGTCTGGTGGATGCGGTGGTCAGCAGCGAGAAGCTGCGCAGCGCGGCGCTGACCATGCTGCAGGATGCCATAGCCCAGGGCAGCTGGCAGGCGCGTCGCGCGCCGAAGCTGGCACCGCTTAAGCTCAGCCCGATTGAAGCTGCGATGAGTTTTACCCTCGCCAAAAGCATGGTGCAGCAAACCGCCGGTAAACACTATCCAGCGCCGATCGCCGCGGTGCGAACCATCGAAGCGGCAGCGGGCTTAGGTCGTGATGATGCGCTGAAGCTGGAAACCGCTGCCTTTGTGCCGCTGGCGCAGAGCGATGTGGCACGTGCGCTGGTCGGCATCTTCCTCAATGACCAGTACGTAAAAGGCCTGGCGAAGAAACACAGCAGCGCGGCCGGCACGCCAGAGCAGGCGGCGGTACTGGGCGCGGGCATCATGGGCGGCGGGATCGCCTGGCAGTCGGCCTGGAAAGGCGTGCCGGTGAAGATGAAAGACATTAATCCGCAGGCGCTGACGCTGGGCATGAATGAAGCCAGCAAGCTGCTTAACAAGCAGCTGGAGCGCGGCAAAATTGACGGCACGAAGCTGGCCAGCGTGCTGGCGAGCATTCAGCCGACGCTGGATTACAGCGGCTTTGACCGCGCCGATGTGGTAGTGGAAGCGGTGGTCGAGAACCCGCAAATCAAGGCCAAAGTGCTGGCTGAAACCGAGCAGCAGCTGCGGGATGATGCCGTGCTGGCCTCGAATACTTCCACCATTCCAATCAGCCAGCTGGCGCAGGCACTGCAGCGTCCGCAAAATTTCTGCGGCATGCACTTCTTTAATCCGGTGCCGCGTATGCCGCTGGTCGAAGTGATTCGCGGTGCGCAAACCTCTGAAGCCACCATCAGCAAAGTGGTGGCGTGGGCCAGCAAGATGGGCAAAACGCCGATTGTGGTGAATGACTGCCCCGGCTTCTTTGTGAACCGCGTGCTGTTCCCCTACTTTGCCGCCTTCAGCCTGCTACTGCGCGACGGCGCGGACTTCCGCCAGATCGATAAAGTGATGGAGAAGCAGTTTGGCTGGCCGATGGGGCCGGCGTGGCTGCTGGACGTGGTGGGCATTGATACCGCGCATCATGCGCAACAGGTGATGGCGCAGGGCTTCCCGTCGCGGATGCAGAAAGATTACCGCGATGCCATTGATGTGCTGTTCGAAGCCAAACGCTACGGCCAGAAAAACGGCCAGGGCTTTTACCGCTGGGAACCGGACAAAAAAGGCAAAGCGCAGAAGCGAGCCGATGTAGAGGTCGATGCGCTGCTGGAGCCGGTATGTGAACCGAAGCGGGTATTCAGCGATGAAGAGATCGCCAACCGCATGATGCTGCCGATGCTCAACGAAGTGGTGCGCTGCCTCGAAGAAAACATCATCGCTTCCCCCGCCGAGGCGGATATGGCGCTGGTGTATGGCTTAGGCTTCCCGCCGTTCCGCGGTGGCGCGTTCCGCTATATGGACACGCTGGGCATCAGCAATGTCGTCGATCAGGCTAAACGCTACCTCGCGCTCGGCCCGCTATACGCGCTGCCTGAGCTGCTGGTTCAGAAAGCCCACCAGCATCAGAACTGGTATCCCGTCGCTCAACCGATTGACGCAGCGGCGCTGCAAACTGCCTGAGGTAATGAACATGGAAAACGTAGTGATTGTTGATGCCGTGCGCACGCCGATGGGCCGTTCCAAAGGCGGCGCCTTTCGCCAGGTGCGCGCCGAGGATCTCTCCGCCCATCTGATGCGCGAACTCCTCAGCCGCAATCCGGCCGTCGATGCCGCCGCGCTGGATGACATTATCTGGGGCTGCGTGCAGCAGACGCTGGAACAGGGCTTTAATATCGCCCGCAACGCCGCGCTGCTGGCGGAGATCCCGCATCGCGTGCCGGCCAGCACCGTCAATCGCCTGTGCGGCTCGTCCATGCAGGCGCTGCACGATGCGGCGCGCGCGATTATGGTCGGCGATGCCCACAGCTGTCTGATTGGCGGCGTGGAACATATGGGCCACGTACCGATGAACCACGGCGTGGATTTTCATCCTGGCCTGGGGCACACCGTGGCGAAAGCGGCGGGCATGATGGGGCTGACCGCCGAGATGCTGGCGCGCATGCACCACATCAGCCGTGAACAGCAGGACGCCTTCGCGCTGCGTTCACACCAGCGCGCTGCGGCCGCCACTCAGCGCGGTGATTTCAAACGCGAAATCGTGCCGACCTACGGCCACGATGCCGATGGCGTGCTGAAACGCTATGACAGCGATGAAGTGATTCGCGAGGACACCAGCCTTGAAGGCTTAGCCGCGCTGCGTCCGGCGTTCGATCCGGTCAACGGCACGGTTACCGCCGGCAGTTCGTCGGCGCTGTCCGACGGCGCGGCCGCCATGCTGATCATGAGCGAAAGCCGCGCGCGCGAACTGGGACTGTCGCCGCGCGCACGCATCCGCAGCATGGCGGTGGTCGGCTGCGATCCGTCGATCATGGGTTACGGCCCGGTACCGGCCAGTAAGCTGGCGCTGAAGCGCGCCGGGCTGAGCGTGCAGGATATCGATCTGTTCGAACTCAATGAAGCCTTCGCCGCGCAGACGCTGCCGTGTCTGAAAGATTTAGGGCTGCTGGAGCAGCTGGATGAGAAAGTGAACCTTAACGGCGGCGCAATCGCACTCGGGCATCCGCTGGGATGTTCCGGCGCTCGTATCAGCACCACGTTGCTGAATCTGATGGAGCGTCGCGATGCACAGTTTGGTCTGGCAACCATGTGCATTGGCTTAGGCCAGGGCATCGCGACGGTATTTGAACGGGTTTAATACGTTGACCACTACACTTGCACGTGTTCCCGCCCAACCGGGCGGGCTTTTTCCGGCGGCACATGCATGCGCACCGGTCACACATCAGATAAAGGCAAACGCATCGCCATACATCTGCGCTTCTAACGCACCACGTTCGGCACAGAAGCGCTCGCGGGCAATTTTTGCCATCTCAAACCGGCCAGCAATATAGATATCGTGTCCGCTCAGGCTGGCATAATCCTGCATCACCGCGGTCAGCACCGTGCCGCTGCGCCCCTGCCAGTCCTCCGCCGGCTGCTCCACCACCGGAATCACTTTCAGGTTCGGATGCTTCACCGCCAGCGCATTGAGCTCATCCAGATCGTACAGATGTCTCAGCTCGCGGCCGCCCCAGTAGATAGCGATATCGCGATCCGGCTGCTGCGCCAGCGCAGTCAGCAGAATCGAACGCGCATAGGAGAAGCCAGTGCCGCCGGCAATCAGCACAATCGGCCGCGCGCTGTCTTCACGCAGCCAGGCGTCGCCGTGCGGCATATCCACGGTGATCTGCCGATCGTTTTTGATGCGATCCATCACCGCCATGGCGTACAGGTTCAGTTCTGAGGCACCAATGTGCAGCTCAATGATGTCCTTTTCCATTGGCGTCGATGCCAGCGAAAACGGGCGCTTGTCGCGCTCATCCATCACCACCATCAGATACTGGCCGGCGCGGAAGCTAAAATCCGCCGCCGGAATTAACCGCACGCGGTAAACCGTGTCCGTAATTGCTTCAACCGAAGTCACTTTGCAGCTTAACGTCGTCATAGGTGCCCTTTTTTATGGTTCTCAGCCGCCATCAGCGCTGCGGCGGCTCGGCAAAGATCGCTAACTCATCCCAGATTGCATCAATACGCGCCGTAACCGCAGGATCTTTCACAATCGGCGTCCCCCATTCACGCTGGGTTTCACCCGGCCACTTGTTGGTGGCATCCAGTCCCATCTTCGAGCCAAGTCCGGAAACCGGCGAAGCGAAGTCGAGATAGTCAATTGGCGTGTTTTCTACCAGTACCGTATCGCGCGCCGGATCCATTCGCGTGGTGATGGCCCAAATCACGTCGTTCCAGTCACGCGCGTTGACGTCATCGTCACACACAATCACAAACTTGGTGTACATAAACTGGCGCAGGAACGACCACACGCCGAACATCACGCGCTTGGCGTGACCGGCATACTGTTTTTTAATCGTCACTACCGCGAGGCGATAAGAGCAGCCTTCCGGCGGCAGATAGAAATCCACAATCTCCGGGAACTGTTTGATCAGAATCGGCACCAGCACTTCGTTCAGCGCCACGCCCAGTACCGCGGGCTCATCCGGCGGACGGCCGGTGTAGGTGGAGTGGTAAATCGGGTTGCGCCGCTGGGTTACGTGCGTCACGGTAAATACCGGGAAGCTGTCTACTTCATTGTAGTAGCCGGTGTGATCGCCGTACGGCCCTTCCGGCGCCATGTCGCCCGGTTCGATGTAGCCTTCCAGCACGATTTCGGCGCTGGCCGGCACTTCCAGATCGTTCGAGACGCACTTCACCACCTCGGTTTTGTTGCCGCGCAGCAGACCGGCAAACGCATATTCCGATAGCGTATCCGGCACCGGCGTGACCGCACCAAGAATGGTGGCCGGATCGGCGCCCAGCGCCACCGCCACCGGGAAGCGTTCACCGGGATGCGCTTTGCACCACTCCTGGAAATCCAGCGCGCCACCGCGATGCGACAGCCAGCGCATGATCACACGGTTTTTACCAATCACCTGCTGACGATAAATGCCGAGATTCTGCCGCTCTTTATGCGGTCCGCGCGAGACGGTTAAACCCCAGGTAATCAGCGGCGCCGCATCGCCCGGCCAGCATTTCATGACCGGGATGCGCGCCAGATCGACCTCGTCACCGCTGAAAATCTCTTCCTGACACGGCGCATTACGCAGCCGTTTGGTCGGCATGTTCAGCACCTGTTTGAACTGCGGCATCTTATCGAACAGATCGCGGAACCCCTTCGGCGGCTCCGGCTCTTTCAGAAACGCCAGCAGCTTACCCACCTCGCGCAGCGCGCTGACCTCTTCCTGGCCCATACCCATGGCTACGCGCTTCGGCGTGCCAAACAGGTTGCATAGCACCGGCATGCTGTAGCCCTTCGGGTTTTCGAACAGCAGCGCCGGGCCACCGGCCCGCAGCGTGCGGTCGGCGATTTCGGTCATCTCGAGGACAGGATCGATCTCCTGAGTGATGCGCTTTAACTCGCCCCGCTGTTCCAGCAGCGCGAGAAAGTCTCGTAAATCCTGATATTTCATGCGGCGTTAGTCTTCCGGCCAGAGTGAAGCGTCATTATAAGTTTGTTCACGCCAGCGTGTTTGAGTTTCTGCGTCAGGCGGGCTGACAGGAAAACGGCACCAGCGACTGCAGGGCCAGCACATCGTGATAAGCGGCAATCGCTTCACCGTGACGGAACACTTTGAAATCTTCACCGCGCGCGCTGTAGTAGCGCAGACGGTTCTCACTGACGTGCAGGAAGCTGGCTTCCCGCAGCGCAATCACCGACTCCTGCGGATTCACCGCGCAGAACTCGGCCAGACGCTCATCACGGGTTTCGCCCATATGGCCGCTGACGTGCGCATCAAGATAGTGAGGATTGATTTGCACCGGGAACAGCCCCAGCGCAGGCAGCACCACGCTGCTGCGTACCGGCATATCATTGGTGGTGCGAATCGACGGCGTCGCCACGTTGCAGCCCGCGCTCCAGCCAACGTAAGGGACGTCGCGCTCGCGCACTGCGCGCTGAATCGCCACGATCAGCCCCTGCTCGTGCAGCATCTGGTTCAGCAGCCAGGTATTGCCGCCGCTCACCAGAATCAGCTCCGCCTGCTCAATGGCCGCAACTGGTGTCTCGAACTCATGTACCGTGCGCACCGGAATGCCCAGTGACTGAGATAACGCCTGCGCACGCTGGGCGTGATCGTCACGAATAATGGCGTAGGGCACCAGCACCGCCGAGGTGATACCGCGCTGGGCAATCATCGCGTGCAGTTGCGGATGCGCATAGCTCAGCAGCGGCGCATCGTCGGCCACTTTGCCATTACTCAGTAAAAACAGTTCCATCAGCCCGTCCTTTTTCTTCGTCTAATGGGTTGGCAGTCTGATACAGATGATCGCCAGACGTCAATTTTCTTGCTGAAAAGCGTTAGTTCGCCGCACCAATCGGAAAATTCGTAGAGATTTTTCTTGTGTGACCGGGTTTCCGGCCGCCGATGCGCTATAACTCTGACAACAGGTTTGTTATTCTTAGCGTCCATTATTTGGGAGCAGTTATGGAATCCTGGTACTTACTCTATTGCAAACGTGGTCAGCTGTTGCGCGCGAAGGAGCATCTTGAGCGGCAGGAGGTGAATTGCCTCAGCCCGATGATCGCTCTGGAGAAGATTGTGCGCGGCAAACGCACCACCGTGAGTGAGCCGCTGTTTCCCAACTATCTGTTTATCGAATTCGATCCGGAAGCGATTCACACCACCACCATCAGCAGCACGCGCGGCGTCAGCCACTTTGTGCGCTTTGGTGCCATGCCCGCGACGGTGCCGTATGAAGTGATCGAAGCGCTGCAAACTGATGCGCCGCAGATCCTGCTGGATCCGGAAACGCCGCAGGTTGGTGATGAAGTGCTGATCACCGACGGCACCTTTGAAGGGCTGCGCGCTATCTTTGCCGAGCCCGATGGTGAAACCCGCTCAATCCTGCTGCTTAACCTGCTGAATAAACAGGTGATGCGCAGCGTGGACAACAAGCAGTTCCGTAAGGTTTAAGCCAGCCTGAATAGCTGACGCGCGTTGTGGTCGACGCGTGCCGCCAGTGCGTCTGGCTGTTCACCACGCCAGTGCGCCACCTGCTGAACGATATGCGGCAGAAAGCAGGGTTCGTTACGGCGCGAGGTCGGACGCGGTCGCATATCGCGCGGCAGCAGATAGGGCGCGTCCGTCTCCAGCAGCAGACGATCTGCCGGAATCAGCGGCAGCATGTCACGCAGTGCCATTCCGCGCCGTTCATCGCACACCCAGCCGGTAATGCCCACCGATAAGCCCAGCGCCAGGCAGGCTTCCAGCTCGTCACGCGTGCCGGTAAAACAGTGCACCACCGCGCCCACCAGTTTCGGCAGCCACGGCTGCAGCACCGCCAGAAAACGTTCATGCGCCTCACGACAGTGTAAAAACACCGGCAGCTGCAGTTCTGCCGCCAGCTGGAGCTGCGCATCAAACGCGTACTCCTGCTGCTCGTGCGCGGAAAGATTACGGTTGAAGTCGAGTCCGCATTCACCAATCGCCACCACCTGCTCGCTGTCAGCCAGGCGGCGCAGCGTACTGGCGGTTTCCGCCGACCACTCGCTGGCATGATGCGGGTGCACGCCGGCGGTCGACCAGCAGTAGCCCGCGTGCCGGGTCGCCAGCTGACGCGCCTGCTGGCTCTCCAGGGCATTGGTGCCGGTGATTAACAGGCCGGTGACGCCTGCTTCGCGCGCGCGTTTTACCACCTGATCGCGATCTTTTGCGAATTGCGTGCTGGTCAGGTTTACACCGATATCAAACATGTTTGCTCCCCATTCCGTCTTAAAGCGACGGATAGAAAAACCGCCCGGCAGGCGGGCGGTTAAGATTCATCATCACCCCATCAGCGGGATGCCCTGCATAAAAGACATCAGGCGTCGGGGTTCTGTTCCTCATCGTCTGCCGCCTGACGTCCTTTACCCACATAGTAGCGGGAGAAGAATACGCCGACTTCAAACAGGCAGTACATCGGAATAGCGAGCAAAGTTTGCGAGAAAACGTCCGGCGGTGTGAGCAACATCCCAACCACAAACGCGCCGACCAGAATATAGGGCCGTTTCTTTTTCAGATCGTCCGGGCTGGTAATGCCGGTCCAGCACAGCAGCACGATGGCAATCGGTACCTCAAACGCCACGCCAAACGCCATGAACAGCGTCATGACAAAGTCGAGGTAGTTGGTGATGTCCGTGGCGATGGTGACGCCCTGCGGCGCGGTTTTGGCGAAGAAGCCAAATGCCAGCGGGAACACAATGAAGTAGGCAAAGGCCACGCCGACATAAAACAGCAGCGTACTGGAGAACAGCAGCGGCATCACCAGGCGGCGCTCATGGCGATACAGCGCGGGGGCGACAAACGCCCAGACCTGATAAAGAATCACCGGCACCGCAAGAAACACTGACACAATGATGGTCAGTTTGATCGGCGTAAAGAACGGTGAGGCCACGTCAGTGGCGATCATGCTGGCGCCGGCGGGCATCTGGCTAATCAGCGGCGCTGCCACCGCGTGATAGATGTCGTTGGCGAAGTAAACCAGACAAAGGAAGATAACAAACACCGCGATGATGCAGTTCAGCAGACGCTTGCGCAGCTCAATCAGGTGGCTGATGAGCGGTTGGGTATCTTCAACGGCCATGTTTATCGTTCATCTTTTACGGGAGGAGTGGTCGTGGTCGCAGGCGCGACGGAATCGCTGTGGCTGGTGGCTGGTGCAGGCTGCGGCGCCTGCGCCGGGGCGCTGGCCTGATGTGCCGCGCTGGCCGGCGTCACAACGCTGTGCGGCTCAGCGGGCTGCGGTGCTGCAACGGGCTGCGGTGCGGCAGCGGGCTGTGGCGCGGCAGCGGGCGGCTGATGAATGGTGTTGGCTTCATCTTCCGCTTTTTCGATATCGATGCTCTGCTGTACCGAGCGCTTCATGGAGTCCGCAGTTTTACGCAGCTCTTCCATGGATTGCTTCAGCTCCGGCGACAGCGTGCCGCGTCCTGCCTCTTCGACCTTTTTCAGGCTGTCCTGCAGCTCCTGCAGTTTCAGCTCCTGGGCCAGTTCGTTCTGCACATTAGCAGCCAGCGAGCGAATGGCCCGGATCCAGCCAACAACGGTTTTCACCGCAACCGGTAAGCGCTGCGGGCCCAGTACAATCAGCCCGATCACGAACACCAATACCAGTTCACTAAAACCAATATCGAACACAGTTTTACCTTACTTGTCCCGGGCGTCGTCTTTGCTCGCCGGGGTGTGCTGTTTGTCTGCCAGTTTGGCGTTGAAGTCAGCGTCCTGCTCTTTCGGTTGATCCTTTTTCTCGTCTTCATCGCTCATGGCTTTTTTGAAGCCGCGAATGGAAGAGCCTAAATCCGAACCCAGGTTACGAAGCTTATTGGTACCGAACAGAAGTACAACAATGACGGCAATGATTAACAATTGCCAAATACTGATACCGCCCATGAGATATGCCTCTAATATTCTGTGAAAAACGGTTAACTGTAACGCACAGAAAGTCCGTTTTTACCCGGACTTAAGCCTGCGACATTACGCGATTTGCACCAGGCAGACAATCAGTTTGTCTTGCGCCAGCCGATGAGCCAGGTGACGATGCCGGCGGCCATTAACAGCGCCGGGAAGAAGTCCCAGTCAGGCCGGCTCAACAGCACGGCGGTGCCACTTAATAACAGTGTAGCCCCGACGCCAAACAGATAACGTGCCTGATGATGACGGGTGCGCTGCGCGTTCAAATCGGTGACGAGTTTATCGACACTGTGCTGCAATAACTTGTGCTGGCGCATACTGTCGTAAAAAAGCTCCGGCAGCTCCGGCAGTTTCTCTGCCCAGAACGGCGCCTTCTCTTTCACCGCCCGCAGGATGGCCGGAATGCCAATCTGATCCTTAATCCAGTCCTCCAGGAACGGCTTGGCGGTTTTCCACAGATCGAGCTGCGGATAGAGCTGACGGCCGATGCCCTCGATGTACAGCAGGGTTTTCTGCAACAGCACCAGCTGCGGCTGCACTTCCATATTGAAACGGCGCGCGGTGTTGAACAGATTGAGCAGCACGTGACCAAAGGAGATTTCCGCCAGCGGCTTTTCGAAAATCGGCTCGCACACGGTGCGGATCGCGAACTCAAAATCTTCCACGTTGGTATCCGGCGGTACCCAGCCCGAGTCGACATGCAGCTCGGCCACTTTGCGGTAGTCGCGGTTGAAGAAGGCGATGAAATTTTCCGCCAGGTAGCGCTTATCTTCTTTGTTCAGCGAGCCAACGATGCCGCAGTCAATGCCGATATACTGCGGATCTTCCGGATGCTCGTAGCTGACGAAGATGTTGCCGGGATGCATATCGGCGTGGAAGAAGCTGTCGCGGAACACCTGGGTGAAGAACACCTGTACGCCGCGTTCGGCCAGCAGCTTCATGTTGACGCCGTGCTGCTCCAGCGTGGCAACGTCGGAGATAGGAATGCCGTAAATGCGCTCCATTACCAGCATGGTTTCGCTGCAGTAGTCGGAGAACACTTCCGGCACGTACAGCATGCGGCTCTGGTCAAAGTTGCGGCGCAGCTGAATCGCATTGGCGGCTTCACGCAGCAGATTGAGTTCATCAATCAGCGTTTTTTCGTAGTCGCGCACCACTTCCATCGGACGCAGACGGCGACCGTCCGGCAGCAGACGTGGCACCCAGCGCGCCAGGCGGTAAATCAGCTTCATGTCAGCTTTGATTACCGGCAGGATATCCGGGCGAATCACTTTGATCACCACTTCGCGGCCGTTGGATTTCAGCGTCGCGGTATGCACCTGGGCAATCGAAGCCGATGCCAGCGGTTTGATATCGAAGTCGTCGAACCAGGTTTCTACCGGGCCGCCAATCGAACGCTCAATCTGCGCTTTGGCTTTCACGCCATCGAACGGCGCCACACGGTCCTGCAGAATCGCCAGCTCATCGGCAATTTTCGGCGGGAACAGGTCGCGGCGCGTCGAGAGCATCTGACCGAACTTGATCCAAACCGGACCGAGCTGTTCCATGGCCAGACGCAGACGGATGCCCATCTCGGCTTCTTTGTGCCGGTTGGGGATCCAGAAAACACAGCGCCGCCACAGCCGCAGCGGCAGCGTAATGCGCATATGCGGAATTAGTTCATCCAGCCCGTAGGTCAGAAAAACTTTGATAATGAAGTATAAGCGCCGAATTTCTCCCAGCGTCATTTCGCCTCCAGCTGTGCCAAACGCGCCTCAAACGCATTAAGCGCACGTTCCATCGCTTCTACCTCCTCACAAAACCACGCCTGCTCCAGCGCCCCAGGTGCCACGCGCCACTCTTCGGTCAGCACCTGCCCCAGATAATCCTGACGGCGGGTGACCTGCTGTCTGAGCTGGGCCAGCGCACGCTGAGCGGCCTGGCTGATGCCCTGTGCCACGATGTCGCCCACCCACGGCGCGAGATATTCCGCCGGGTCGAGTTCAGCCAGATCCATCAGCGCGGAGAATTGCTGTACCACCTGCAGATCGCCTTCCACGTCCAGCTCACCGCTGCGAATCAGGCTGGTCAGCTGCTGACGATCGCGCAGCTTAGGCAGCGTGCTGAAACGCAGGCTGACGCTGCAGTCGCTGCGGTCCTGCCAGTCACTCAGCACATCCAGCTGGTTTTCACTGAACACCAGCACCAGCGGAAAATCCAGCTCCTGCAGGCGCAGCAGCAGGACTTTGCCGGCCAGACGCTGGCGTGCGGTTTTCAGGCTGCGATCGCGGTACAACACACGGTTCAGGGCGGTCTCAAGACCGCCAGTGATGAGAGGGGTAAAAGTCATGATTAATCAGAACTTAAAGCCACGATGCAGCGCCACAATGCCGCCGGTCATGTTGTAGTAGCTGGTATTTTCAAAGCCAGCGTCGTTCATCATCGCCTTCAGGGTTTCCTGATCCGGATGCATACGAATCGACTCCGCCAGATAGCGATAGCTCTCCGCGTCTTTTGCCACCAGCTGGCCGATGCGCGGCAGAATGTGGAAAGAGTAAGTGTCGTAGGCTTTGCTCAGCGGATCGAAAACCGGTTTAGAGAACTCCAGCACCAGCAGACGGCCGCCCGGCTTGAGCACGCGGAACATCGACGCCAGCGCCTTCTCTTTTTCGGTCACGTTACGCAGGCCGAAGGAGATGGTGATGCAGTCGAAATAGTTATCCGGGAACGGCAGCGCTTCTGCGTTAGCCTGCACGTAGCTGACGTTGCCGGTTACGCCGAGATTGCGCAGCTTTTCGCGTCCCATCTTCAGCATTGAGCTGTTGATGTCCGCCAGCACCACCTGACCGGTTTCACCGACCAGGCGCGAGAATTTTGCCGTCAGATCGCCGGTACCGCCGGCCAGATCCAGGACGCGCTGACCGCGGCGCACGCCGCTGCTGTCGATGGTAAAACGCTTCCAGACGCGATGGATGCCGAACGACATCAGATCGTTCATCAGGTCATATTTCGCCGCGACGGAGTGAAACACGTCCGCGACTTTATCGGCCTTTTCACTTTTGGCGACGGTCTGAAAGCCAAAATGGGTAGTTTCCTGCTGTGATTCATCTGCCATCGGTTTTACCTGTTCCACAAACAATACTTCCCGAAGTGTATCAGAGTCGGGCGATCCGAGCACGCCACCGGCGTGTTATTCGTTGATGCGGCGCAGGGAAGCGGCGGAAGAATCTGCCGCATTTTCAGCGGGCTCGCTATCATCGCCCCATGTATCATCCGCCGCGTCGGGCTGCGCCTGCTCTGCCAGCTGGGGGTTGATGGGCCGTTTGATCTCTACGCCAAGCGCACGAAACGACTCGCTCTGGGCGATCAGGTTGCCGCGCCCCTGCGCCAGCTTTTTCATCGCCAGCTGATAACTCTGCTGCGCTTTGTCGAGGCTATGCCCGATGCCGCTCATGTCATCGACAAACAGCCGCATCTTGTCGTACAAGCGCGCAGCGCGGTCGGCGATGCGCTGGGCATTACGGCTCTGATGCTCATAGCGCCACAGATTATTAATGGTGCGCAGCGCCACCAGCAGCGTGGTCGGGCTGACCAGCATAATGTTTTGCTGCAGCGCTTCGCTGATCAGCTCCGGCTGGCGGTCGATCGCCAGCAGAAACGCCGGTTCGACCGGAATAAACATCAGCACATAATCCAGCGAGCGTAAACCGGGCAATTGTTGATAATCTTTACGCCCCAGCAGCCGGATATGGCCGCGCACCGCGTTGATGTGCTCCTGAATCGCCTGTTCGCGCATCAGCTCATCGTCGGCGTTGAAGTAGCGCTCATAGGCAATCAGCGTCATTTTGGCGTCAATTACCACATCTTTACCCTGCGGCAGACGCACAATCACATCCGGTTGCATACGGCCCTGTTGCTCCAGCTGCACGCTGACCTGGGTCTGGTACTCGTAGCCTTCGCGCAGGCCTGAGGCCTCCAGCACCCGGCTGAGCACCACTTCGCCCCAGTTGCCCTGAATTTTATTGTCGCCCTTCAGCGCTTTGGTGAGGTTGATCGCTTCCTGCGCCATCTGCGCGTTGAGCTGCTGCAGCTGACGAATCTCGTGCGCCAGCGTGTGGCGTTCACGCGCTTCCTGGCCGAAGCTGTCGTTGACCTGGCGGCGGAAGCCGTCCAGCTGTTCGCGCAGCGGGCCGATCAGGCTGTTGAGGCTCTGCCGGTTCTGCTCGTCGACGCGTTTTCCGCTGTTTTCGAAGATTCGGTTGGCGAGGTTTTCAAACTGCGCACTCAGGCGCTGTTCGCTGTTGGTCAGCAGACGCTGCTTCTCCTCAGCGGCGAAACGCGTCTCTTCTAATCGAATGGTGACTTCCCGTAGTTCGGCTTCCTGCGCGCTGTTAACTTCCAGCTGATTACGCAGCTCGCGGCTGAGCTGTTCACTCTCGGCCCGCCAGTAATCCAGCTGCTGCAGGCGCTCCTGCGCGCCGCTTAGCGTGCCGTGTAGCTGGCGCAACTCCTGTTCGCGCTGCTGCAGTTGCTGTTGCAGCTGTTCCAGCTGCTGCTGCTGACGCTGCTGCGCCTGTTCCAGCAGGCGGCGTTCTGTGGTGAAGCTGGCGTGCTGATGGCCGGCGCGCAGCTGGGCAATAATCCAGCCAATGCCCAAACCGGCCAGCGCCAGCGCGCCGCTGATGATAAGTTGCTGATCCATAATCCCCCCGCGGATCGTCTCGCTGAGGAGAAGGTAGAGCGCCACTGTATGAATGTCCAGAACATTCATGGCAACCCGCGGATTTTATCGCGGGCGCGATGGGCATCGTCCGGGCCACTACAGGGCGCGCACGGTCAGGTCGCCCGCTTTCCAGGCGTCGATCAGGAAAAACGGCATCGGCAGCACCCATTCACTGTCGCTTTTCACCTTCGCCGGATAGCACCAGCTGTTGCCGCCGTAAGTCAGCTCCACCTGCTGCTGGCCATTTTCGGCGTTGGCCACTTTGCCGGCCATGCTGGCGAAACCGGCGTTGCTGCCGACGTGGAAGCTGTCGGTCTGCCAGCGAATCGGCGCATGCGCCGGCCATGGCTGCGCGTGGTGGAAGTGAAAGATATCGTCGTGATTGAGGATGCTGTCGCGTACCGTGGGCCACAGCGCTACCTTGAGGAAGTACTGGTCGGTAAAGCGCTCGCTGCCGTCATACTGCGCGATAAAGTCGCGCATCTGCTGTTCCACGTTGTGAAACACGCCGTGACAGCCGCCCCACATGCCGGCCAGTAACAGCTCGGTGTGCGAGTAATAATCGCGCATGTGGTGGAACCAGAATGGCGAAGCCAGCCAGGCATCGACGGCCGCCACTTCGCGCTCTGACAGCAGCGAATCCGCATCGCGCACGATGTAGCGTTTTACGCTGGCATCGTCCATCACCAGAAAGCGCCACAGCGTAGGGAAAATGGTTTTCTCCTGCGACATATCCACCAGCTGGGTGTTTGGCTGGGTCAGGCGCTGCCACACGTGCTGCGGCACGCTATCGTCGAGATAGATGCGACACATCCAGTCCGGATAGAGCTCGCGCGCCACCTCAACGTTTTTAATCAGGGTTTCGCAGTAGCGCGGCTGACCGCCGTACAGGCTGAAGGAGATGATATTTTCTGCCGGATTGCTGCGGTTAATCGGCGCAGGCGCCGGTGCGGGAAAAGTCGCTTTCGCGCCCTGACTGAAACGCATGTCGGATTGGGTGAGCGATTCGAGGCCATAACGCGCCACTTCATCTGTCTTACCCAGCCAGCCACACACTTCCGTCAGGCCATCCAGCCAGGTTTCCGACGCCTGCGCGCGCTGCGCCGCCGGTGCCTGATAGATTTTCTGGTAAATCTTGTAGGATTTTTTATGTTCGCCGACGCGCATCAGCGTCAGCGCGTAGTCGCTGAGCACCTGCATCTGGTTAGGCATGACGCGCAGCACTTCTTCGCAGCACTGGCGCGCCAGAGGATAATCTGACGCGGCCATTGCCTGACGAAACCGCGCGGCGGCACTCTCAATGCGGGCCTGCATTGCAGCAGGGCGGCTGGTAAAACCCGGACGTGGGACAGAGATCGTTTTGCGCATAGGAAATTTCTCAGAATCGGCTGAAATTGCGCGCATTCTAATCAGGCAATTGCTGAGCTCCCTATAAGCCTGGTCTCGAAATCATTCCCTGACTGGCGCGCTAAAGTAAGCGACGCGCGGCATCCACCACAATTTTCACCGCATCGCTTTCTGTCTGCTTCATAGTGGCCGCATCCGGGATCTCTTTTTGCGTGCGATTCACGATGACGCCAGCCACCATGCCGGCACGCAGTCCCTGACTGGCGCACATGGTTAACAGTGTAGCGGATTCCATTTCATAGTTAAGTACGCCCATTTGCTGCCACTCTTTCATCGAGCCCTGGAAGCGGCTCACCACGCGTCCGGAGAAGGTGTCGTAGCGCTCCTGGCCAGGATAGAAGGTGTCTGACGAGGCAGTGACACCAATATGCGTGGTCGCACCGCAGGCTTCTGCCGCGGCCACCAGCGCGGTGGTGCAGGCGAAATCAGCCACCGCCGGGAATTCCATCGGCGCAAAGTGCAGGCTGGCACCGTCCAGACGGACCGAGGCGGTGGTCACCAGCACATCACCCACGTTGATGTGTGGCTGAATCGCGCCGGTGGTACCCACACGCAGGAAGGTACGCACGCCCAGCTGCGCCAGCTCTTCAACGGCGATAGAGGTGGACGGACCGCCAATACCGGTGGAACAGACGACCACCGCTTTGCCGTCGATCTCCGCCAGCCAGGTGGTGAATTCACGATGCGACGCGAGGTGCTGTGGATTCTCCATCAGCGCTGCGATTTTCTTCACGCGCTCCGGATCGCCAGGAACAATCGCCAGCGTGGCTCCTTTCAAATCGGCTTTGGTGATGCCAAGGTGGAAAACGTCAGACTGGGCCATATCAGACTCCTGGAAGATAAGGGGAATAAGCGCGCCACTTTACGTCAGCGGCCCGGATAAATATGTGACTGAATTCACTATCAATAATGAAAGTTACATTGAACTAAAGATATTGTGTGACTCTAATCACATATTAGCGGTCTGCTGCGCTGAATTGCTACAAGCGGTGCTGTGTAACCGTAAAAGGCAGTGTTAATAGAGAAGCAGATCAGGTTAACCATCCCCCGTACCCTACGCCAGCCTTGCCGTAAGGCCAGGCTATAGTTACGTGATTGCGCACTTGCTAGCACGGAGAGAACCATGAAAACCGAAGACAATATGGCACAAAAATCCGCCACCGACGGCTTTGCGCCAGCGGTGCAGCCCACCGCAGCCAGCACCATCATTACCGCCAGCGATGCCATTCACGCGGGCGAGACGTCCGTGCCGAGCCAGGGTGAGAACCTGCCGGCTTATTATGCTCGTCCGCAACAGTTTAGCGGCACGCTGCCGGTCGTGCTGGTGGTGCAGGAAATTTTCGGCGTGCACGAGCACATCCGCGATCTGTGCCGCCGTCTGGCACTGGAAGGCTATCTCGCCGTGGCGCCGGAGCTCTATTTCCGCGAAGGCGATCCCAACGATTACAACGATATCCCTACCCTGTTCAAAGAGCTGGTGAGCAAAGTGCCGGATTCGCAGGTACTGTCGGATCTCGACCACGTGGCCAACTGGGCGGCGCGCCACGGCGGCGATATCCGTCGTCTGGCGATCACCGGTTTCTGCTGGGGCGGTCGCATCAGCTGGTTGTTTGCCGCCCATAATCCGCAGGTGCGCGCCGCCGCCGCCTGGTACGGTCGCCTGGAGGGCGAGAAAACGCTGAAGCAGCAGAAACATCCAATTGATATTGCAGTGGATTTGAATGCACCGGTGCTGGGCCTGTATGGCGGCCAGGATGAAAGCATTCCACTGGAAAGCATCGATAAGATGCGCCAGGCCCTGCACGCGGCTAATGCCAAAGCCGAGATTGTGGTGTATCCGGAAGCTGGCCACGCCTTCAACGCTGACTATCGTCCGAGCTACCACGCCGATTCCGCACAGGACGGCTGGCAGCGCATGCTGGCGTGGTTTAAGCAGTATGGCGTCGCGCCAAACGCGGAATAAAAAAAGGGGCGCCAGCGCGCCCCAACTCAACAACACAACGTATTATCCTGCCATCAAACGGTTTCGGCGCGCAGCTTCTGCGCCGCTTTCACCATGTTGGCCAGCGCCTGACGCGTTTCACTCCAGCCGCGCGTTTTCAGGCCACAGTCCGGGTTCACCCACAGGCGCTGCTGCGGAATACTCTGCGCCGCTTTGCGCAGCAGATCTTCCATCCACTCCACGCTCGGTACGTTGGGAGAGTGGATGTCATACACGCCCGGCCCGATTTCATTGGGATATTCAAACGCTTTAAACGCATCCAGCAGATCCATATCAGAACGTGAGGTTTCGATAGTGATCACGTCGGCGTCCAGCGCGGCGATCGAATCCATGATGTCGTTGAACTCGCAATAACACATGTGGGTGTGAATCTGCGTCTCGTCCTGCGCCACCGCGGCGTTGAGGCGGAACGCGTCCACCGCCCAGCGCAGGTAGGCTGCCCAGTCAGACTGATGCAGCGGCAAGCCTTCACGCAGCGCCGGTTCGTCAATCTGAATGATGCCGATACCGGCTTTTTCCAGGTCCTGCACTTCGTCGCGCAGCGCCAGCGCAATCTGTTTAGCGATGGTTTCGCGCGTCACGTCTTCCCGCGGGAACGACCAGCACAGGATGGTGACCGGTCCGGTCAGCATGCCCTTCACCGGTTTGTCGGTCAGCGACTGCGCATACTTTGCCCACTCGACGGTAATCGGCTGCGGGCGGCTGACGTCCCCGATGATCACCGGCGGCTTAACACAGCGCGAGCCGTAGCTCTGTACCCAGCCGTTCTGCGTGAAAACAAAGCCGTCGAGGTTTTCGCCGAAGTACTCCACCATGTCGTTACGCTCGGCTTCGCCATGCACCAGCACGTCGAGCCCCAGACGCTCCTGCTCCGCAATCGCCTGCCGGATGTGTTCCGCGATACCGGTGCGGTAGTGGCCGCCGTCAATGTTGCCTTTTTTGAAGTCGAGGCGCAGGCCGCGAATCTCGGTCGTCTGCGGGAAAGAACCGATGGTAGTGGTGGGCCACGCTGGCAGGTTAAAGCGCTGACGCTGCGCCTGAGCACGCACGGTGTAGCTGCTGTTGCGCTCAGTGTCTCTGGCCTGGATTTGCGCCAGACGCTGCGCCACGGCGGGGTTGTGCACGCGAGCAGAGTTTGCCCGGGCGCGAATCGGCGCGCTCCAGGCGTGCAGCGCAGCGGCATCGTGCTGGTTCAGCGCCTGACTCAGCAGCGACAGCTCCGTACACTTCTGTAACGCAAAGGCGAACCAGCTTTTTACCTCGTCGTCGAGGCGGGTTTCCACGCTCAGATCAATGGGGCTGTGCAGCAGCGAACAGGAGGAACCGATCCACAGCTGCTGACGCTGGCCGGTCAGCGGCTGCAGGCGCTCAAACCAGCGGGTGAGATCGGCGCGCCAGACGTTACGACCATTGATTACCCCCAGCGACAGCAGCCAGTCCGCCGGGATCTGATGGTTGAGCTGCTGGAGATCGTCTTTGCCGTGCACCAGATCAACATGCAGGCCCTGCACCGGCAGCGTTTTGATGACATCAAGATTCTGACCAATGCTGTCGAAGTAGGTGGTCAGCAGCAGTTTCACTTCGCCCTGTAGCGCGTCGTACGCCGGTTTAAACGCCTCGCGCCACGCCTGCGGCAGTTCCAGCGCCAGCGCCGGCTCATCAATCTGCACCCATTCGATGCCGCGCTGACGCAGTTCTGCCAGCACCTGACGGTACACCGGCAGAATGGCCTGCAGCAGCGACAGGCGGTCAAAGGCGTCACCTTTCACCTTACCCAGCCACAAATACGTCACCGGCCCCAGCAGCACCGGTTTGATGGTGTGGCCGAGCGCCAGCGCTTCATCCACCTCGTCCAGCAGTTGCGTCCAGCTGAGACGGAACTGCTGACCCTGGGTAAATTCCGGCACGATATAGTGATAGTTGGTGTTAAACCATTTGGTCATCTCCGCTGCCGCCGCAGGTTCGCCGCTGGGCGCCCGACCGCGGCCGATGCGGAACAGGGTGTCGAGGTCAATCGAGCCGTCTTTATTCTGGTGCCGTGCCGGTACGTTACCGAGCAGCAGACTGGTGGTCAGTACGTGATCGTACCAGGCAAAATCGCCGACCGGCAGCAGATCAACACCGGCGTCTTTCTGCTGCTGCCAGTGACGGGCGCGCAGTTCACGACCCACCGCCAGCAGTTCGTCCTGTGAGCTGTTCCCGGCCCAGTAGCTTTCCTGCGCTTTTTTCAGTTCGCGGCGCAGTCCGACGCGAGGGAAACCGAGAGTATGGTTCAGAATGATCATGTGAGATTCTCCAGAAGTTATTCGCTGTGCGACAGTCGCAGCAACCGATTTACGTTCATCCAGCGGGCAATCCTGCCGTACGCTGAGCGTGTTAGCTGGACAAAGGTAAAGTGGCCGTCGCGTCTGACTGAGATGTTTAGCCGTCCAGATGTTTACACCGCTATAATCTGCGGGTACTGTATGTGTCTCAAGCGCAATTTGTTCAATCTCGATGTGAAGGACTCTCATGATCGAACTCAAACACCTGCGGACGCTGCAGGCGTTACGGCACACCGGCTCGCTGGCTGCCGCCGCCGCCCAGCTTCATCAGACGCAATCGGCGTTGTCTCACCAGTTCAGCGACCTGGAACAGCGGCTGGGCTTTCGGCTGTTCGTGCGTAAGAGCCAGCCGCTCCGTTTTACGCCGCAGGGAGAGATTCTGTTGCAGCTGGCGGAGCAGATTCTGCCGCAGATCCAGCAGGCGCTGCAGGCCTGTCATGAGCCGCATCAGACCACGTTGCGCATCGCTATCGAATGCCACAGCTGCATCCAGTGGCTGACGCCGGCCCTGAACAATTTCCGTCAGAGCTGGCCGCAGGTAGTGATGGACTTCAAATCCGGCGTGACCTTTGATCCGCAGCCGGCGCTGCAGCAGGGCGAACTGGACGTGGTGCTGACGTCCGATATTCTGCCGCGCAGCGGTTTGTTCTATGCGCCGATGTTTGATTTTGAGGTGCGGCTGGTGCTGGCGCCGGATCACCGTCTGGCGCAACTGGCTCACATCACGCCGGAAGATTTGGCCGATGAGGTGCTGATGATCTATCCGGTACAGCGTCAGCGGCTGGACGTGTGGCGTAACTTCTTACAGCCAGCCGGCGTCAGCCCGGCGCTGAAGAGCGTGGATAATACGCTGCTGCTGATCCAGATGGTGTCGGCCGGCATGGGCATTGCCGCGCTGCCGCACTGGGTGGTAGAGAGCTTTGAGCACCAGGGGCTGGTGGTGACACGCACGCTGGGCGACGGATTGTGGAGCCGTTTATACGCGGCGATGCGCGACGGCGAGCAGCGGCAGCCGGTGCTGGAGGCCTTTGTGCGCTTTGCCCGTCAGCACGCCTGCGAACACCTGCCTTATGTGCGCGATGCCTCGCGCCCCGGTTCCCTGCAGCCGGTCTCGTCCTGATGCCGCGGGCGGCCAATGTCGCCCGTGCTGTTATCCCCGCCCTGCCTGCTCTATAATGCGCCGCCTTAACCGCTACCGGAGAGTTTCACCATGACCAATAACGATGTGCTGCGCAGCGTGCGCTATATGCTGGATTTGAGCGACAGCAAAGTGGTGGAGATTTTTGCGCTGGCGGGCAGTGAAGTACCGCGTGAAGATGTGCAGGCGTGGCTGAAGAAAGATGACGATGAAGCGTTTCGTAAACTGCCGGATGTGCTGATGGGCTACTTCCTCAACGGTCTGATTTTCTACCGTCGCGGCAAAAGCGAAGACGCGCCGGCCCCGTCGGTTGAGCGCCGCATGAACAATAATATCTTTCTCAAGAAGTTACGCATCGCCTTCGCGCTGAAAACCACCGATATCCCGGATATCTTATTGAAGGCTAACTTCAAGGTGTCACAGGCTGAAATCGGCGCGATTTTCCGCAACCCGGATCATAAAAATTATCGCGAGTGCGGTGACCAGATTCTGCGTAACTTCCTGAAAGGTTTAACGCTGATTCAGCGGCCATCGACACCCGCGAAAAAAAGCTAAGCGCCTGAACTGCTGCTTTTGGCCGTGTGTCCCAGTACCCAGCGTTTATGCACGTACAGGGACGCAAAAATCACTATCGCCCCGGCGATAAAGCTCGGCCAGTGCGGCTTCTCCTGCCAGATCGCCAAATTCACCAGTAATCCTGCCGGCACGTGCATGTTGTTCATAATGCCCAGCGTCCCGGCATCGACCTGGGTCGCGCCGTAGTTCCACATGAAGTAACCCAGCCCGGACGCGACCACGCCCAGCCACACCAGCACGCCCCACTGCAGCGTGGTGGTCGGCAGCTTGTGCGGATTGCCCCAGATGCACCAGGCGATCACCGCGATCAGCACTGCGCCGAGATAGAACCACGAGAACGCGGTGTGCTGCGGCATCGGGCGGACTTCCTGCAGGCGCTTATAGCCCACCATGCCAATCGCAAAGCAGATGTTGGCCGCCTGCACCAGCAGCAGTCCGAACCAGAAATCATCGCTGACTTTGTCGTAGCGGATAATGGCCGCACCGAGCACCGCCAGCAGCGCGCTGAAGGCATAGCCAATGCGCAGCGGGCGCTTGCTGAGCAGGTCATAAATCAGTGTGACATACAGCGGCGTCATCACCGTAAACAGCAGGAATTCCGGCACGCTGAGATAGAGATAAGCCTCGAAGCTGATCAGATACATAATGCCTAATTGCAGCATGCCCACCAGCATATAGAGCAGCAACGTTGAAGCGCGGTAACCGCGCCAGCGCAGAAACGGCAGAAAGACCAGCGCCGCCAGGCCTAAACGCATCAGCACCGAGAACCAGGTATCCACCTGCCCCGCCAGATACTCCCCGATTAAACTAAAAGAAAAAGCCCACAGAATGGTGGTAACGATCAGCAACAGCACGGTTATGCATCCTAAAGTTCAACACTGGCGCTAGTGTAAACAAACTACAGCGCGCTGGCGGGATAATCTGGTTGACATGTGATGAAATTAAACACGATCGCATCTTCGCTGACTGGTCAGCAGGCACGTGTTCGCATGGCGGGTTGACCGATGGGCGGCGATTTTTATGAGGCAGCGCGCCGTTTTCTCTGGCAGAAATGCGCGAAATCCAACATTTACTGGTTTATATCGCTCTTTATTGTCATAAAACTGTAACATATGTGTCACACGTCACAGTAACTGCGCGTAACCATCACTATTCTGTGCGCGAAATGGAAAGGTTGCTTTCTGTTCGCTGTCGTACTTTTTTTGCCCCAACCTGCTGGGAATCGATAACTATATTGCGCCCTGGAGGGCCATTCTGATGTTGAGTATTTTTAAACCTGCACCACACCAGCCCCAGGTGGCGGACGATCGCGTCGATCCGCTCTATCGTCGTCTGCGCTGGCAGATCTTCTTCGGCATTTTCTTTGGCTACGCCGCCTATTATCTGGTGCGCAAAAACTTTGCGCTGGCGATGCCTTACCTGGTCGAACAGGGCTTTTCCCGCGGCGACCTTGGCTTTGCCCTCTCCGGCATCTCCATCGCCTACGGTTTTTCCAAATTCATCATGGGATCGGTCTCGGATCGCTCCAACCCGCGGGTCTTTTTGCCCGCCGGCCTGATTCTCGCCGCCGCCGTGATGCTGGTGATGGGCTTCGTGCCATGGGCAACCTCGAGCATCATGGTGATGTTCGTGCTGCTGTTTCTGTGTGGCTGGTTCCAGGGCATGGGCTGGCCACCGTGCGGACGCACCATGGTGCACTGGTGGTCGCAGAAAGAGCGCGGCGGCATTGTGTCGGTATGGAACTGCGCGCACAACGTGGGTGGCGGCATTCCTCCGCTGCTGTTCCTGCTCGGCATGGCGTGGTTTAACGACTGGAAAGCCGCGCTCTATATGCCGGCGTTTGGTGCCATCCTCGTCGCCATCATCGCTTTTGCGCTGATGCGCGATACGCCGCAGTCATGCGGGCTGCCGCCGATTGAGGCATGGAAGAATGACTATCCGCCGGATTACAGCGAGAACCACGAACAGGAGCTGACGGCGAAGCAGATTTTCATGCAGTACGTGCTGCCGAATAAGCTGCTGTGGTACATCGCACTGGCCAACGTGTTCGTTTATCTGCTGCGCTACGGCATCCTCGACTGGTCACCGACCTATCTGAAAGAGGTGAAGCACTTCACGCTGGATAAATCCTCGTGGGCCTATTTCCTGTACGAATACGCCGGGATTCCGGGCACGCTGCTGTGCGGCTGGATGTCGGACAAGGTATTCCGCGGCAATCGCGGTGCCACCGGGGTGTTTTTCATGACGCTGGTGACCATCGCCACCATCATTTACTGGCTGAACCCGCCGGGCAATCCGGGCATAGATATGATCTGCATGATCGTCATTGGCTTCCTGATCTACGGTCCGGTGATGCTGATTGGTCTGCACGCGCTGGAGCTGGCACCGAAAAAAGCGGCCGGCACTGCGGCAGGCTTTACCGGTCTGTTCGGCTATCTCGGTGGATCGGTGGCGGCCAGTGCGATTGTCGGTTACACCGTGGATTTCTTCGGCTGGGACGGCGGTTTCTTAGTAATGATAGTCGGATCGGTGCTGGCGGTGGTGTTACTGCTGCTGACCATGGTCAGCGAGCATCGCCACAAGCAGCAGCAGGCATAATCTGAGCGGGCCGGTGCATACCGGCCCGTTTTATTCAGGCGAGGAATAATTTACGCAGCGTCTGCGGCACCGCGTCATCGGCGTTGCTGCCAATCACTTCCAGCGTCGGCAGGGTATCTTTCAGGCGCTGATGGGCGTTACGCATGATGCAGCCTTTGCCCGCCATACTCAGCATCTCGACATCATTCATGCCGTCGCCAAACGCGATGCACTCTTTCAGCGAATAGCCAAGCTGTTTCGCCACCGCTTCCAGCGCGTGCCCTTTCGAGACGCCGCCAGCCATCACTTCCAGACAGGTGGGCAGCGAGAAACTGACGTTAACCCGGTCACCCCAGCGCGCTTCAATCGCCTGTTCCAGCGGAACCAGATGCTCCGGATCGTCGCAGGTGAAGAACACTTTGCTGATGCCATCGGTGGCCAGCATGCCGGGCTGATACACCTGATAGGTGAACACCGATTCCTGGAAAAACTCCGCTTCCTGCGGATTATGGCGGCTGATGTGCCACTCATCGTCGCGGTAAACGTGCGTCAGGATTTTCTCATCGTGATACTTCAGGCCATACAACTCGCTGGCGATATCGCTGTCCAGATTGTGGCTGAACACCAGTTTGCCGTCGGCGTTATGCACGCGCGCGCCGTTTGAGGTGATCATATACGCCGGAATGCCGAGCTTATCGCGCATCTGACCGACGTCGATGTAGTGGCGTCCGGTGGCAAAGATAAAATGCACATCGCGCGCCACCAGTTCCTGTAGCGTGGTGCGGGCAAACGGCGTCAGACGATGTTGCGGAGAAAGCAGCGTGCCATCCAGGTCGGATGCAACGATGTGGTACATGTAGGCCTCTGGTATTGATGTCTAAGAATACATTAGTCACGGTGGCGCTGATAAAAGTCGACCACCGCATTGAGCGCTTCGGCGCGCATGGCGTCTGTTTCAAACAGGATCTCGTGACGCGCGCCCTGAATGATGTAAGGCGTGGTGCCTTCCACCGCATGTCCCGCTGCCGCCATGGCTTCACAGAACAGATCCTGCGCGCGGTTATCCACCACGTCGTCTTCACTGGCCTGCAGCAGTAGAATCGGTGTCGTAATCTGCGCCACCTGATTAAGGATATGGCGTCCGGCCTGAATCCCTTCCCGCACCCAGTGATAGGTGGGGCCGCCGACGCGAATCGCCGGATCGTCAGCGTAAAAGCGCAGATTGCGACGATAGCGTTCGCGACTGTGCGTCAGCCGGTTAATGCCAAACGGGCTGGCGCGCCAGCGTCCGGTGCCCAGCGCGTAGCCGTCGCGCAGCGCGGGCAGCTTTTCCGCCCAGTCGAGAATGCGGTGCGCCAGAAACGGCGGCAGCGGCAGCACGATACCAAACATCGGCGCACAAAACACCGCCGCGTGGAAGGCCTGCGGCTGACGCGCCAGGAACAGCGCCACAATTGCGCCGCCCATCGAGTGCGCCAGCACGTAGCGCTGCTGATAGTGATGGCTGACGATCTCTTTCAGATACAGCGTTTCCAGATCGTCGACATAATCGCTGAACTCCACCACGTGACCGCGATGCGAATCGGTCAGCAGCCGGTCTGAACGCCCCTGACCGCGATGGTCGATAATCACCACATCGTAGCCGCAGTGGAACAGGTCATAGGCCAGCTCGGGGTATTTGATGTAGCTTTCAATGCGTCCGGGCACAATCAGGATGACACGCCGGTGTTGCGGTGAGGTGAAGCGCACATAGCGAATGGTCAGATTGCCCACGCCGCTGAATTCACACTCTTCACGCTGACGCCAGAAGTCGAGCAGCGGACCGGTAGCAAAGGCTGAAAAAGCGTGCTCACGTCCGAGCCAACTCTGTTTATGCTGCTGCATCCGTCCCCCTGAAAAAACGTCAAACGCGGCCCTGCACTTAATAGCGCAGCGCGATTTTCTGGCGTATTGTGTCACACTTCACTCTCTTCAGGGAATGTCACCCATGACCATTGAATGGTGGTTAACCTACCTGTTAACCACGACCATCCTCAGCCTCTCGCCCGGTTCCGGCGCGATCAACACCATGAGCACCGGCATCAGCCACGGCTATCGCGGTGCGGCAGCCTCAATTACCGGATTACAGCTGGGTCTCGCCGTGCATATTGTGCTGGTGGGCGCCGGTCTGGGCGCGCTGTTTTCGCAGTCGGTGCTGGCGTTTGAGGTACTGAAATGGGCGGGCGCGGCCTATCTGGTGTGGCTTGGCATTCAGCAGTGGCGCTCAGCGGGCGGAATCGATCTCAATGCGGTGGCCAAAGCGATGCCGCGTCGTCGTCTGTTTCAGCGAGCGCTGCTGGTGAATCTCACCAATCCAAAGAGCATTGTGTTTCTCGCCGCGCTGTTTCCGCAGTTTATCGTGCCGCACCAGCCGCAGCTGATGCAGTATCTGGTGCTCGGCGTGACCACCATCGTGGTCGACATCATTGTGATGATTGGTTACGCCACGCTGGCGACGCGCATTGCCGGCTGGATCAAAGGTCCGAAGCAGATGAAGCTGCTGAACCGGGTGTTTGGTGGCTTGTTTATGGCGGTCGGCGCACTGCTGGCCAGCGCACGTAAAATGGCGTAACGATTGGCACTGATCGTAGCGGCACGCTTTATCGCGCCCAGTTGAAACGCGCAATAAATTGCGCCGCTACGGTTCGGGATCTTATCGGGAGATGATGAGGTGAATACCAAACCCGGCAAACAGCACGCCCGCCATACCGTCCACCCACTTCGCCATCCGCTGATACTTATCGCGCATCCACGGCAGGGCAAAAATCGCCGCCACCAAGGTAAACCAGGCAAAGGTTTCACCGACGATCAGCAGGAACAGGCCCCAGCGCTCAATCGCGCCCACATCGTTACCCACGAACAGTGAAAACACACTGCCGAAGTAGATGATGGCTTTCGGGTTAGACAGGTTGGTGAGAAACCCTTTGAGGAAGCTCATGCCACGCTTTGGCAGCTCAACCACCGGCGCTTCCGTATGAGGTTGCTTGTGACGCTGACGCGCCGAGCGCAGCAGCTGCCAGCCCATCCACAGCAGATACAGCCCGCCACCGACCATGATAATTTCATGCAGCCACGCCATTTTCTCCAGAATCAGATGCAGGCCCATCAGCGCGACACCGGCCCAAATCACAATCCCCAGCGTAATGCCGAGCACGCCCATCATCGCTTCTTTGCGCGAGCGGCTGGCGGCGGTCTGTGAGACAAAAAAGAAGTCCGGTCCCGGACTCATCAGCGCAACCAGATGCACCAGCGCGACGGTGGCAAATAACATCAGCATGGTTTATTTCCCTTATTCTTCATCAAGATGTTCTTTGATCATCAGCAGGAACGGCTTACCGAAGCGCTCCAGTTTGCGATGACCGACCCCGTTCACGCTCAGCATCTCTGAAGCGCTGACCGGCATTTGTTCTGCCATTTCAATCAGCGTGGCGTCGTTAAACACCACGTAAGGCGGAATATTCTCTTCGTCGGCGATGGCTTTACGCAGCTTACGCAGCTTGGCGAACAGCTTGCGATCGTAATTGCCGCCGTAGACTTTTGGCGCGCTGCTGCGGCTTTTCACCGTCACGGTGCGCGGTACCGCCAGCATCAGCGGCACTTCAGCACGCAGCACCGGGCGCGCGGCCTCGGTGAGCTGCAGCGCCGAGTGCATGGCGATGTTTTGCGTCACCATGCCCAGATGGATTAGCTGGCGCAGCACGCTGACCCAGTGCTCCTGACTCTGCTCGCGCCCGAGGCCGTACACCGGCAGTTTGTCGTGGCCGTTATCGCGGATGCGCTGGTTGGTTGAGCCGCGCAAAACTTCAACAATATAGCTCATCCCAAAACGCTGCCCGGTACGATAAATGCCCGACAGCGCTTTTTGCGCTTCGACCAGGCCGTCATAGCGACGCGGCGGATCGAGGCAGATATCGCAGTTGCCGCACGGCTGCTGGCGACCTTCACCAAAGTAGTTAAGCAAGACCAGACGACGGCAGGTTTGCGCCTCGGCAAACGCGCCCATGGCGTTGAGTTTGTGGCGTTCAATATCCTGCAGCGGCCCGGGCGCTTTCTCTTCCAGACACTTACGCAGCCACGCCATGTCGGCCGGGTCGTACAGCATCATCGCTTCTGCCGGCAGGCCATCACGCCCGGCGCGGCCGGTCTCCTGATAGTAGGATTCGATATTGCGCGGAATGTCGAAGTGCACCACAAAACGCACGTTGGGCTTGTTGATGCCCATGCCGAACGCCACGGTCGCGACCACGATTTGCAAATCGTCACGCTGAAAGGCTTCCTGCACGCGTGCGCGCTGCTCGCTGTCGATGCCGGCATGATAAGCGCCAACGCTGATGCCGCGACTCTGCAGACGCACAGCGGTGTCTTCCACTTTGGCGCGGCTGTTACAGTAGATGATGCCGCTTTTGCCGCGCTGATCCTGCACATAGCGCAGCAGCTGCTCGGTAGGCTTAAACTTCTCCACCAGCGTGTAGCGAATGTTGGGACGGTCAAAACTGCTGATCTGAATCAGCGGATCGTGCATCTGCAGCAGATGCACGATGTCGTTACGCGTGGCTTCATCGGCGGTGGCGGTCAGCGCCATCACCGGCAGCTGCGGAATGCGCTGGCGCAGCTGACCGAGCGCGCCATATTCCGGACGGAAATCGTGGCCCCACTGCGAAATACAGTGCGCTTCATCGACGGCCAGCATCACCGGATTCCAGTGCTGCAGGGTGTCGAGGAAGTTATCCATCATCAGACGTTCCGGCGCGATGTACAGCAGCCGCAGTTTGCCGCTGCGGCAGTCCGCAAACACCTGCTGCTGCTGCTCACGCGTCTGCGTCGAGTTAAGGCACGCCGCCGCCACGCCGTTTGCCAGCAGCTGATCGACCTGATCTTTCATCAGTGAAATCAGCGGCGAAACCACCAGCGTCAGCCCTTCGCGCACCAGCGCCGGGATTTGATAGCACAGCGATTTGCCGCCGCCGGTCGGCATCACCACCAGGCAGTCACGCCCTGACAGCGCGGTTTCGATGATGGTTTGCTGACCCGGACGGAACTGCTGATAGCCGAAGGTATCCTGTAATACCTGCTGCGCCAGCATTTCCTGATTAAGCACTGCCGATGTTGCCACGGTAATCCTGTTTTGACTGGTTAGAACAGATCGTTAAGCGTTACGCCGACGCCAAGACGCGTCTGGCGATGGTTATAGTCAATAAGGGATTCACCATAACCGCTGAACAGCTGCGTGTAAAAGCGCACGTGTTCAGAAATCGGATAGCTCCACGCGAAGGTTGCACCGCCGTAGCCGCTATTCCAGTTGTAGTTGCCTTCCACGCTGAAAATGCTGTCGCCGAGCATATAGCCCAGCTTCGCGCGGTAGTAGCCCATGTACTTGGTGATGTCCGGGTTATCGTCGTTGCTGGCACTTTCCGGCAGACGATACCAGGGTTTGATTTCCGCCAGGAAGTTGCCGTTCTCCGCCATCAGACGGGCGTAAGCGCGGTTCCAGCTGCGTGACGTGGGATCGCTGCGGCCATTTGACTGATGATTCAGACCCAGCTCGACGTCGCGTAATGTCCAGCCGCCCAGCGAATAGTCGGTGGCCCAGCCGAGAAAAATCTGCGGCTCATAGTTGGTTTCACGAAACGGTGATGAAGCCCCCCGGTTCGACAACTGCCACCAGGAGCGCTGAGTATACGACGCGGCCAGCACCGAGTTGTCACCCAAAATGCCGCGCCACAGCGGAAACGCCAGGCTGAGCTGGAATTTTACTTCATCCTTTTTCGCTTTGTCTGCCCAGTTGTAAGAGGAAATCGCCTCTTTATTCATGTCGCTGGTGTAGGTGTAAAGCAGATAGTTATTTTCATAGGGATAAAGCACGAATGGGTTATCGTGTTTTTCCAGCAGGTTAGCGATAATACTGCCCTTCACTGCTGGTGCGTCATGAACCTCTTTCACGGTGGCTTCATCGGCCTGCGCCAGCGCAGGAACCATAAATGCCGCGGCCAGCAAGGCGTACTGCTTACGCATAGAATTCTCCAGAGCGCTGCAAAAGTTATCGTCGGGCGACGGTTCAAAAAGCACGCCATTCTACACGCAAACCCGGTGGTTGATTAGCGCGGATTTCTGAAACTGGAAAGCGGCGCGAACGCGGCATAATATACACAATTCTTTAACATCTTAAGGCAGGAAAAATGTCATCCCCGATGCTGACACAGCAGGAAGCGCGCCGGCTGATTGGCGAAATTTTTGTCTATCACATGCCGTTTAATCAGGCACTGGGCCTTGAGCTGGATCGCCTTGAAGCCGATTACGCCGAACTCGGCTTTGCCAATAAAACCATGCTGGTGGGTAACGCCGCGCAGCAGATTCTGCACGGTGGCGTGATTGCCTCAGTGCTGGATGTTGCCGCCGGGCTGGTGTGCGTCAGCCATGCGCTGTCGCGCCAGCAGAGCATCAGCGAAGAGGAGCTGCGTCAGCGCCTGTCGCGCATGGGCACCATTGATATGCGCGTCGACTACCTGCGCCCGGGCCGCGGCGAGCGCTTTGTCGCCACCAGCAGTCTGCTGCGCGCCGGGAATAAAGTCGCAGTAGCGCGCGTCGAATTGCACAATCAGCAGGGCGATTACATCGCCACTGCGACTGCGACCTATCTTATTGGTTAACTTCGCGCGGCCTGCGACACTCGCCGCTTTTCTGGAATAGATGATGGATACGCAACAAACGCGTCAGGGCATTTTTTATGCGCTGGGCGCTTACTTTATCTGGGGCATCGCGCCGGCCTATTTCAAGCTGGTCAAAGAAGTGCCTCCGACAGAAATTATGACCCACCGTGTGATTTGGTCGGCCCTGTTTATGCTGGGACTGATTACCCTGAGCCGCAGCTGGCGTCAGGTGCGCAGCGTGCTGGCCCAGCCGAAAAAAGTGCTGCTGCTGGCGCTGACCGCACTGACCATCGGCGGCAACTGGCTGCTGTTTATCTGGGCGGTGAATAATCAGCATATGCTGGAGGCCAGCCTCGGCTACTTTATTAACCCACTGATTAACGTGGTGTTTGGCATGCTATTTCTGCGTGAGCGCTTCCGCCGCCTGCAGTGGCTGGCGGTGCTGCTGGCGGCCACCGGCGTGCTGGTGCAGCTGTGGCAGTTCGGTTCGCTGCCGGTCATCGGCCTCGGCCTGGCGCTGAGCTTCGCGCTGTACGGACTGGTGCGCAAGAAGATTCAGGTAGATGCACAGAGCGGTATGCTGATTGAAACCGCGTGGCTGTTCCCGCTGGCGGCCATCTATCTGTTTGGCTTTGCCGACAGCGCCACCAGCCACCTCAGCGCTAATCCGCTCAGCCTGAACCTCAAGCTGATCGCCGCCGGCATCATTACCACCATTCCGCTGATGCTGTTCGCCGCCGCCTGCGCGCGCCTGCGCCTGTCGACGGTCGGTTTCTTTCAATATCTGGGGCCGACGCTGATGTTCCTGCTGGCGGTGCTGTTTTACGGTGAGAGCCTGACGCCGGATAAAATGGTGACCTTCGGCTTCATCTGGCTGGCGCTGGCGATCTTCATTCTGGACGCGCTGCTGTTTTCAGCCCGCACGCGCGTGCGCATAGCGTGAGATAAAACGGGCCATCGCCGGGCCGGTGAGCAGAATGGTAAACAGACGCAGCGTCTGCAGCGCCATGACAAACGCGATATCGACCCGGCTGCCAGCAGCAATAATCGCCACCGTATCCAGCCCGCCCGGGCTGGTTGCCAGATAAGCGGTCATCAGATCGACGTGCAGCACGCGCGTCAGCATCCACGCCAGCCCCCCGCACAGCAGCATCAGGCCGATAATCGAGGCGATCATTTGCGGTAGCGTGCGCAGCGCCAGCAAAAAGATCGGCCGGGTAAAGCGCAGGCCAACGCTCCAGCCGATCAGCGCATAGGCCAGTGCCAGCAGCCACTCCGGCACCTGCAGCGTCGCGACACCTGTTCCGTGCAGCGTGGCACCCATCAGCGCTGGCAGCAGCAGCGCGCCGGACGGGATACGCAGTTTCTGCCCCAGCCACGCGCCCGCCACCATCACCAGCAGCGTCAGCACGAAGCCACTGTGCAGCGGCGGCAGCCAGACAATGTGGGCGGCAGCACCGCTGCTGCCGAGGCCGATGCGGGCCACCACGGCCGCCGCGGTGGCGACAAACAGTACGCGCAGATATTGCATAAACGCCACCAGCCGCACGTCGGCGCCGAAATCGCCCGCCATCGCCACCATTGCGGACGCGCCGCCCGGCGACGATCCCCACGCACCGGTGGGTCCCGGCAGCGAGCTAAAGCGCACCAGCAGAAAACCGGACAGCCCGCTGGCCGCCAGCGTCAGCAGCAGCACCGCCAGCACCACCGGCCAGTCATCGAGCAGCGGCGAGAGGATCGCAGGCGACAGGCTCTGGCCGATCATGCAGCCCAGCACCGCCTGTGCCAGCACGAACAGCCGTTTGTCGATGCGCACGGTTGCGCCGCTCAGACCCATAATGGTACCGACAATCATCGGACCGAGCAGCAGTGCAGCCGGCAGGTGCAATAGCTGCAGCAGGCAGCCCAGCAACAGCGAAGCCGTCAGCAGCAGCGCCCACTGCTGCCGCAAAGAGAAACGCGCCATAAGGTGGAAATCAGAAAGTGAGTTGAGGCAACAGGTTAGCAGATTAGCGCTGGCGCGTCAGGGGTAAGGCCACGGATAGCGATGGAGACGGTCGTCATGAATGACGACCCTACGACGGCCTGGCAGGTTGAACAGAACGCGCGGGCGTGAAGTTAAAGGTATGTATGCATAACCGGTGCGTTAACCCGTAGGGTGCGCATTAATGCGCACCAGGTAAACTTACAGCCAGTTCTTCCGTTTGAAATAGAGATACGGCGCCAGCCCGGCGAGAATCATCAGGCCAATCGCACCGGGATAACCAAAGCTCCACTTCAGCTCCGGCATAAACTCAAAGTTCATACCGTAGCTGGAGGCCACCAGCGTCGGCGGCAGGAACACCACGGACACCACCGAGAAGATTTTGATGATGCGGTTCTGCTCGATGTTAATAAAGCCCATCGCCGCCTGCATCAGGAAGTTAACCTTCTGGAACAGTGATTCGTTGTGCGGCAGCAGCGATTCGATGTCGCGCAGGATCTCGCGCGCCTGCTCCAGCTGATTGCCCGGCAGCCGCGCTTTACGCACCAGGAAGTTCAGCGCGCGCTGGGTATCCATCAGACACAACCGCACCTTCCAGCCGATATCTTCCAGCTCCGCCAGGCGCGACAGCGCGTCGTCGTACTCTTCGCCCTGCTGCCCTTCCATGATCACGCGGCTGAGTTTTTCCAGCGCGCTATAAATGTTCTCGATCTCATCCGCCAGCTGCTCGATTTTGGTTTCGAACAGATCGAGCAGCAGCTCGTAGGCGTTGCCGTCGGTCAGCTGCTGATTGCGCGCGCGCATGCGGTACAGGCGGAACGCCGGCAGCTCACGCTCGCGCAGTGTGTACAGGCGATCTTCGCGGATGGTAAACGCCACGGTGGAGTTGCCGGCGTGATCTTCAGCATCTTCAAAAAAGAAAAAGGAGTGGATGTGCAGGCCGTCTTCGTCTTCGAAGAAACGCGCCGAGGCCTCAATGTCCTCCAGCTCGGGACGCGTTGCCAGGCTCTGCCCCAGTTCCGACTGCACGCGCTCACGCTCGCTGTCGTCCGGCTCGATCAGATCGACCCACACCGAGGTGTTGAGTTTGTCGTTGTTGTCTTCCAGCTCGATGCGCGTCAGGCGATCGCGCTCCAGTTTAAATGCGCTCAGCATAGCAATACTCCCCATTGCAGACGACATGGGACAAGGCGGTGAACCGCAGTGCTGCTGGCACCACGGGCACGGCAAAGCCTGAACGCGGAAACTTTCGCTTCAAGGGTAAATCAGTGCTGACTCGTGCGACGGGATCAAAAAGGGAGGTCGCTGATAACCGCTAAGGCTACCCGCGTTAAAGAGGTAGCCTTAGAAATTGTCCCTGTTAACCAGGGTATAGAGCCAGCATCGACTGGGCGCGTCCAAGGCATTGTCCTCTCATGATAATAGTGCGCGCATGTTACGCTGAGACGAAAAAGTCGTCAAGGTAGCGCAACCGCGCTACACGGTTTCCAGCCGGGCGTAAGCCGCCACCAGCCACTTGATGCCCTGGCCCTGGAAGGCCACCTGCAGACGGCTGTGCTCGCCGCTGCCTTCCAGATTGATAATGGTGCCTTCGCCGAACTTAGCGTGGCGCACGCGCTGCCCGAGCGCGAAGCCGCTGTCGCTCTTCGCCACCGGTGTGCCCATGCGCTGATGACTCACCGGCCGGCTCACGCTGGCGCGCAGCCGCACCTCTTCCACGCACTCTTCCGGCAGTTCACCAATGAAACGCGACGGCCGGTGATACACTTCCTTACCATAAAGGCGGCGGGTTTCAGCGTAGGTGAGCGTCAGCTTCTCCATCGCGCGCGTCACGCCGACATAGGCCAGGCGACGCTCCTCCTCCAGCCGGCCGCCTTCGTCCAGCGACATCTGGCTCGGGAACATGCCCTCTTCCATGCCGACGATAAACACCTGGCTGAACTCCAGCCCTTTCGCCGAGTGCAGCGTCATCAGCTGCACCGCATCCTGCCACTTGTCCGCCTGGCCTTCGCCAGCTTCCAGCGCCGCGTGCGACAGAAACGCCTGCAGCGGCATCAGATCTTCGTCTTCGTCCTGATAGCTGAACTGGCGCGTGGCAGTGACCAGTTCCTCTAAGTTTTCGATACGCGCCTGGCCTTTTTCGCCCTTTTCCTGCTCGTACATCAGCCACAGGCCGGAGTCTTTAATCACCCGATCGGTCTGTACGTGCAGCGGCAGCTCAGCGGTTTCCGTCGCCAGCGCATCCACCAGCTCGCAGAAGCGCTGCAGCGCCGAGGCGGCACGGCCAGCCAGCGCTTTGGATTGCAGCAGTGCGCGCGTGGCCTGCCACAGCGTCAGCTGCTGCTCACGCGCGGTCTGGCGCACCACATCGAGCGTGCGATCGCCAACGCCGCGCACCGGCGTGTTGACCACGCGCTCGAATGCCGCATCGTCATTGCGGTTGGCCAGCAGTCGCAGATAGGCCAGCGCATCTTTGATCTCCTGGCGCTCGAAGAAGCGCATGCCGCCGTAAATGCGGTACGGCATGCTGCCCTGCAGCAGCGCCTCTTCCAGTACGCGCGACTGGGCGTTGCTGCGGTAGAGAATGGCGCAATCCTGCAGCGCGTTGCCGTTTTCATGCCAGGTTTTGATGCGATTAACGACAAAGCGCGCTTCATCCAGTTCGTTGAACGCGCAATACAGCGAAATCTTTTCGCCGTCGCTGCCATCGGTCCACAGCTCTTTCCCAAGACGGCCATTGTTGTTGGCAATCAGGGCGTTGGCTGCTTTCAGAATGTTATTGGTGGAGCGATAGTTCTGCTCAAGACGGATGGTTTCCGCGCCTGGGAAATCCTGCAGGAAACGCTGGATGTTCTCCACCTGCGCGCCGCGCCAGCCGTAAATGGACTGATCGTCATCGCCAACGATGATGACCCGGCCGCTGTCGCCAGCCAGCATGCGAATCCACGCGTACTGAATGTTGTTGGTGTCCTGGAATTCGTCCACCAGAATATTGCTGAAGCGCTCGCGGTAGTGATTGAGAATCTGCGGCTTGTTGAGCCACAGCTCATGCGCCCGCAGCAGCAGTTCGGCGAAGTCGACCAGCCCGGCGCGATCGCAGGCTTCCTGGTACGCCTGATAGATACGTAGCCACGTCTGCTCCACCGGATTGCCGTAGCTTTCGATGTGCTTAGGCCGCAGCCCTTCGTCCTTTTTGCCGTTGATGTACCACATGCCCTGACGCGCCGGCCACTGTTTCTCGTCGAGGTTCATGGCTTTGATCAGGCGCTTGAGCAGACGCAGCTGATCTTCGCTGTCGAGGATCTGAAAATCCTGCGGCAGCCCGGCATCCAGGTGGTGCGCGCGCAGTAAACGGTGCGCCAGGCCGTGGAAAGTACCAATCCACATGCCGCCCTGGCTGGTACCGATCAGCTGGTCGATACGGTGGCGCATCTCCGCCGCCGCCTTGTTGGTGAAGGTCACCGCCATGATTGAGTAAGGCGAGCAGTTCTCTACCGACAACAGCCAGGCGATGCGATGCACCAGCACGCGGGTTTTACCGCTGCCTGCTCCGGCCAGCACCAGCAGATTGCTGCGCGGCGCGGCGACCGCTTCGCGCTGTTTGTCATTCAAGCCGTTAAGCAGATCGGAAACGTCCATAAGCACCGTTTTAAGCAAGTAGGATGCGTATCCTGCACCGTTCGCGTTGCCGCCAGGCGGCAAGGGCAGACATCTGCGAGGGCGTAATCAGCTAAGCGATCAGGCTGGTGACACACAGCCTGCACGGCCGCGCGTTGCAGAATACAGAATACGACTGGATAAATTTACAGCCATTATAGCAGCGAGGTCAGCGATGCCAACTGATGAATTTCCACGTGTGGCAGCAGGCGCGCGTCATCAATCTTCATCAGATTGCCGTCACGCAGGTTGATCCAGCACGCCTGCAGACCGGCGCGCAGCGCACCGGCGACGTCGGTGGTCAGGTCATCGCCGACGTGCAGAATATGCTGCGGCGCAATGCCCAACCGTTCGGCGGCCAGATGGTACATATCCTGCCACGGCTTGGCGCGGCCGTGCGGACCGGCGCGCAGCGCGAACTGGAAGTAGTGATCAATACCGAGCTTTTGCGGGTCGGCGTTGCCATTGGTGATCGCCACCAGCGGCACGCGCTCGCCGAGCCAGGCCAGCGTCTGATGCGTCTCTTCTGGCATCTCCACCGCACTGCGCCACTGATGAAACACGCTCATCACGTCGCGGGCACCTGCGCTGGCTTGCGCGGCCGGCAGTCCGGCGTTGAGCAGCGCCAGCTCTACCGAGCGGCGACGCCACTCAGAGACATCGTGATAAATTTCCGGTTCACGCAGCAGCAGTTCATCGCGCAGCGCCTGATAATCTTCCGGCGTAAACTCGCGCAGCGCCGGGTGATACGCCTGCAGTGCAGCGTGCGATTCCGCCGTGGTTTTGCGGATCACCGGATAGTTGTCATACAGCGTATCGTCGAGATCGAAGGTGATGGCTTTGATCGGGCCCAGCGGGCGATAAAACTTCATTCAGACTTTCCTCGTTTGGCACGCGGGTGTGCCGCATCGTATACCGACGCCAGATGCTGGAAATCCAGGTGGGTATAGATTTGCGTGGTCGAGAGGTTGGCGTGGCCGAGCAGCTCCTGCACTGCGCGCAGATCGCCGCTCGATTCCAGCAGATGGGTAGCAAACGAGTGGCGCAGCTTATGCGGGTGGATATGGCTGGCGACGCCCTGCTTAATGCCCCATTCGGCGAAGCGTTTCTGCACATTGCGCGCCGAAATACGGCTGCCGCGCGTCGACACAAAAACCGCATCATCCTGCGGCGCGAAGCTGTTGCGTAACGGCAGCCAGTGCTGCAGCCAGGTGACGGCGGTGCCGCCAATCGGCACGCGGCGCTCTTTGCTGCCTTTACCGCGCACCCAGACTTCACCGCTCTCCAGGTCCAGATGACGGCAGTCGATGCCTACCAGTTCAGCGAGACGTAAACCGCCGCCGTACATGGTTTCCAGCATGGCGCGGTCGCGCACCGCCAGCGGATCGTCGAGGTCGATCTCCAGCAGCTGGCTGACTTCGTCGACATCCATATTTTTTGGCAGATGCCGTGCGTTGCGCGGCGTGGCGATGCCTTTCGCCGGATTGGCGCTCAGCATGCCCTGGCTGACCTGCCAGTCGAGAAAGCTGCGCAGCGCCGACATGCGCAGCGCCAGGCTGCTGGCCCCGAGACCGCCGCGCCGGCTGCGCGCCGCCAGACTGCGCACCTGTGCCGGTTCCAGCTGCGACCACGCGGTAATGTGCATGTCATCCGCCATGGCGATAAGCGCCTGCAGCTGGCGCTGGTAATTCTTTTGCGTCAGCGGGCTGAGCTGGCGTTCGACTTTCAGATAGCGCAGAAAGCCCTCAACGGCCGGCAACAGCGGGCTGGCGCTGCTCATGCACGCTCCACCCAGCGAGACAGCAGGTCGGGCAGCATTTGTGCCAGGTGCTGCAGCAGCAGCGTGCCCATGCCCGCCTGATAGTGCTGGTTGTCGCGGCTGCTGAAGATCAGTACGCCGAGATCGCCCTGCTCGCCCATCAGCGACATCGCCACCGATCCGACGGCTTTCGCCTGCGGCAGCAGCAGCAGCAGCTCCGGTCCGTTCAGGCTGCCAAGGTAGTGATGCTGCTGACCAAAGCGCTGGATGCGCAGCGGCTCAAACGCCTGGCGTGACAGACCAAGCTGGGTGAAATCGGAGGGTGCGCCGATGCGCCAGCGGTCGCTGAACAGCCGCACATTAGCGCCCGCCAGGCCAAGCTCGCGCGCCCAGCGATGCAGGCGCGTCAGCATCTCCTGCAGGCTATCGGCCGCCGCGAGATGGCTCTGCAACGCCAGCAGGCGATCGAACAGCTGATGATTGGCGGTTGCCTGCTCCATCAGCAGCGTAATCTCCTCTTCCAGCTGCTGGATGTGGTTGCGCTGACGCGCCATATGCCACTCCACCAGCGATACGCTGCCGCGCACCGGATGCGGCACCATCATTTGCTCAACCTGGCGCGCATTGCGAATAAAGAAATCGGGGTTGTGACGCAGCCAGGCGCTCACCGCCTGATCGTCCAGCAAAACCGCGCTGTCGGTCTGCTCTTCGATATTTTTCATAGATGAATAAACCCATCATAGACGTGTGTGGCTGGCCCGGTCATAAACAGCGGCTGACCGGCCCCTTTCCAGGCGATATGCAGCGTGCCACCGGGCAGATCGACGCGCACTTTCTCCGCCAGAATGCCCTGCTGAATGCCGCAGGCCACTGCGGCGCAGGCGCCGCTGCCGCACGCCTGGGTTTCGCCCGCGCCGCGTTCATACACGCGCAGACGGATGTGTTCCGGATTGACCACTTCCATAAAGCCGACGTTCACGCGCTCGGGAAAGCGCTCATGGCTCTCCAGTGCCGGACCGAGCGTCTCCACCGCGGCGGTTTTCACGCTTTCAACCTGAATCACGCAGTGTGGATTGCCCATTGAAACCGCGCCAAACATCACGGTCTGCTCGGCCACGCGCTGCAGATAGAGGTTTTCCGCCTTGTTAGCGCGCAGCGGCACCTGCTGCGGGTCAAAGTTGGGCTCGCCCATGTTAACACGTACCAGCTCATCGCTGGTGACGCTCAGTACCATGCGGCCGGTCTGAGTGCTGACGCGAATGTCGCTTTTATTGGTCAGCCCTTTGAGGCGAACAAAGCGGGCAAAACAGCGCGCGCCGTTGCCGCACTGTGCCACTTCGCTGCCGTCAGCGTTGAAGATGCGGTAGTGGAAATCGAGATCCGGATCGTAAGGTGGCTCGACGATCAGCAACTGATCGAAGCCGATCCCCAGATGCCGATCCGCCAGGCGGCGAATCAGTTCCGGCGAAAAAAAGACGTTTTGCGTCACGGCATCGACGACCATAAAGTCGTTACCGAGACCGTGCATTTTCGAGAACTGCATTTTCTGCTCCGCCGGATGACTCATCGGGTTTAATTCGCCTGCACGCCAGCCGGTTTGCTGGTGACCAGGCCGCTGGTATCCGCATCCTGTGCCGCTTTCTGCTGCTGCTCAGTCACCGGCTGATTTTTCTGTTGCGGCCGATCGTTGGGCGGGAAATACAGCGGTCCTTTCAGGCCACAGCCTACCAGGCTGACCAGTGCCAGCGCCATACCCAGCTGGCTCATCACTCGTATCATTCTGTCTGCTCTTTTTATCCAAATCCCAGCTGCTTATCATCGCAGTTGACGTTGTAAAAGCAACAGGAAATATCCGGCAGAAGGTTCAGAAACGGGGGCAGGCCACTGCGTACAGCGCAGCGGCTTTAGTGCATCTGGTAGCGCGGCTGGAAGTCGCCGTTGTCGTTGTCCGGCTGGGTGGCGCACAGCTGCGTCAGCGTCTGGCTGCGGAACGGAATCACCTGGAAGCGATCGCCGGCATGCACAATCTGATAGAACTGCGGCAGGTTGAAATTGATAAAACTCGAGCCGTAGGTAAAGCGATCGTGCGACGACGAATAGAAACGGCTGACGTCACGCACCAGCTCTTCTTTGCTGCCTTCGCAATGGTGATACACCTCAACCCGGTTGCTTTCATCAAGGATATAGATGTTGAAGCCGCGATCGTCACTGGTGTCTTCAAAGAAGAACTGAATGATGCCTTCGCTGGCGTAGCCGTTGACCACCGGCGGCAGCGGCGTCTGGTTCGATTCAACTTTGATCGACAAACCGTGCAGCTTGTTGTTGGAAATCGCGCCGTAAAACTCGACCGCGTTTTCCAGCTTCTGCACTGAGACGCTCATGCGTTCGAAAAACAGACCCCAGGTCTGACCGGCCATGCGCAGCGCTTTAAAGCGGCCCGGCTCCTGACGCGTGCTCGACAGGCGCAGCTCAATGCATTCCGACACCAGCTGCTGCACACGGGTACGAATCAGGCCGCGCAGATGCTGGCTGTAGCAGAATACTTCCACCGTGTCCGGCGGTGCGGCGTCCTGATGCATTTTGCCCAGGATGGTTTTCAGCGCTTCAATCATCGCCTGCTCGCCGCTGAAGTGCAGCGTACGCACTTCGTTCCATGAGTTGCGGTACAGCAGATCGATGCTGCCGATCAGGCACTGCTGCTGCTGACCAAAGCTAAACACATCCAGCTTACGGAAGTCGAAGTGCACTACCTGATTGCGGAACGCCGAGGTCGGATCGTGTTCGAGGTTAACGATGATCGCCAGATGCCGGATTTCGCACGGGCTGTAGAGCGCTTTCGGCGTCGGTGCCGGCAGGCGCAGCGGGAAGTGGCTGGACACATCGTTGACCAGCTCCTGCAGGCGCGGCAGATCGCAGAACTCGTTGCCCTTGATGTGCAGACGGGTTTTACGCGTCAGCAGTCCGTTGAACCACGCCCATGCCACTAACTTGTTGAGATAGCGGTTATATTCCAGCGGCTGATGGCTGATGATTGAGCTCATGTCTGGCGACTGGTTATACAGATACCAGCCGGCACGGTTGGCGCGCCCGGCCGGCACATGAATAAAGGTCAGATTCTCTTCCGACAGATCGGGCGAGATTTGCGGGTTCACCAGCGTGACTTTGCCCGGCAGCGCTTCAAACGCGGCGTACAATTTACGCGTCAGCACGCCGATGTCCTGCGGGCTGGCGCTGACGCTTAAATTGTTGCGACGGGCAAAACGGATCAGGTTGCGATAGCTCTGCATCATCGCATCCAGCAGCTCATTGTGCGCCTCGCGCACCCGTTCGATTTTCCACTGCGCGCGATTATCCAGCACCGCCAGCTTCTCATCGTCCCAGCCCCACTCTTTCACCAGCTGCGACAGGATTTCACGCCGCCAGCCCGCGCGCGGATGCTGCTCCTCGCTGGAGAGTTTTTCGCACACTTTGAGGTAAAAACAGCGGCGCACCAGGTCGAGGCGCGCGGTGTCATCGACGCTGGTCAGATAGCGCGTCACGCGCTCCAGCATCATGCAGTAGGGATCGAGACCGAAGCAGACAATTTCGCCGTCGTGCAGCCGCTGTTTGATATCCATCGCCAGCAGCTGCGTGTTCGGGTATTCCCAGCTGTAAGCTTCCAGCAGCAGGGTTTTCAGCACCGCTTTGTACGGCGAATCGATACTTTTATACAGCTGCCACAGGCTGGCACCGAAATACTCTTCCGCCGACAGCGTGCCGAGACCGCCGAGATCCAGCCACTCATTCGGCGTCAGCACGCCCTGTGAATAGAGCGACATCACGTAATCGTCGTAGTGATGTTCTTCTTCGCCAGGCACCATGTTCCACAGAATGCGTTTCCCCGCCATGCGCACGGCGGTACGGTAGAACTCATCCAGCAGTAAAATGTGTTGGGTAGAACCGCAGTCCTCACCGCCGAGGCTGCCGCTTTCATTATGGCGGAAACGGTTTTCGTCGATCAGGAAGAAGCTGACTTCCACACCCAGCGACACACACCATTTTTGCAGGAGCGTACACTTGCGCTGCAGATTGAGACGCTCTTCGTTATCGAGCCATGACTGATGGCATACCCAGATGTCGAGATCGGAGACGCTGTTCTGGCCGACGGACGAGGTGCTGCCCATCGAGTAGATGCCGGTGATAGGCAGTTCGCCCTTCACCGCGCTGCTGAGGTCGAGCGGATGGTCGCCCGCTAACTGTTGCAACAGCTGCTGTTGGTTTTCATCAGGCGCAAAGAAGCTGACGCCATGGGGAACGCTACCTTCAAGGTAACCCGGCATCAGCGGATGATGATAATGCAGTAATGTTGGCAGCAGACTGTAGACGTGCTGGAAAGCAGGTCCCATGGCAGCCAGTGCGCGATCTACACGCAGCTGGTTAATCGCATCCAGTCTCTGTTTCAGTGTCTCAATGTAGAGGTACAAGACGTTTCGCCTGATTGTCCCAGTGTTAAGCACCCTGTTTCCAAAATCTGCCGCTTAATAATAAAGATGTCGGGCAAATTATTGCTGGAAACGTGATCAATCTAACACCTGGAAGATTGACCGTAAAGAAAGTTGCGCTACCTGACAGTTTAGCACGTTCCAAACGTAGCCCTGCATTTTCGGACTCCAGCCTCAGAATCTGACGCCGTAAAAAGCGGGCTCCGGTCTGAGATTGCAGCCTGGTCAATCCGTTGAAACTGACAGCATTCCCCTATCAATGATAGGATAATCGATGAACGATCAAAATGGTTAACAGCATGTTAAACAAAATTTTCAGAATTGCTACCAGGCAAAGCCCGCTTGCCTTGTGGCAGGCACAATATGTCCAACAGCGCCTGATGGCTGCGCATCCCGGCTTGCAGGTTGAGCTGGTGCCGATGGTCACCAAAGGTGATGTCATCCTTGATACGCCGCTGGCGAAAGTGGGTGGCAAAGGACTGTTTGTCAAAGAGCTTGAACTGGCGATGCTGGAAAACCGTGCCGATATGGCGGTGCATTCCATGAAAGATGTGCCGGTCGATTTTCCCGACGGTCTGGGACTGGTGACCATCTGCGAGCGCGAAGATCCGCGCGACGCGTTCGTCTCGAATCATTATTCCTCGATCGACGCGCTGCCGCAGGGCGCGGTGGTCGGCACGTCCAGCCTGCGTCGCCAGTGCCAGATCAGCGCACGGCGCCCGGATCTGGTGATTCGCTCGCTGCGCGGTAACGTCGGTACGCGTCTCAGCAAACTGGACGCCGGCGAGTATGACGCCATCATTCTTGCTGCCGCCGGACTGAAACGCCTTGGACTGGAAGATCGCATTCGCCAGGCGTTGCCGGCGGAGTTTTCCCTGCCGGCGGTGGGCCAGGGCGCGGTCGGCATTGAGTGCCGCCTTGACGATCAGCCGTTAATTACGCTGCTGCAGGCGCTAAACCACAGCGACACAGCCGTCTGCGTGCGCGCCGAGCGCGCCATGAATACCCGTCTCGAAGGCGGCTGTCAGGTGCCGATCGGCAGTTTTGCCGTGCTGGAAGACGATCAACTTTGGCTGCGCGGCCTGGTCGGTGCGCCGGATGGCAGCCAGATGGTGGTGGGCGAACGCCGCGGCCCGCGTGAACAGGCCGAACAGATGGGGATCTCACTGGCCGAAGAGCTGCTGGACGGCGGTGCACGTGACATTCTGCGTGAAGTTTATCAGGGACAGCCGCCCGCATGACTATCCTCGTGACCCGTCCGGAACCCGCCGCCAGCGAACTGGTCGCGCGCCTGCGCAGCCAGGGCAAACTGGCGTGGTCGTTTCCGCTGATTGAATTCACGCCGGGTCGCGATCTCTCTCAACTGCCGCTAAAGCTGGCCGCCCTGCAGCCCGGTGACCTGGTATTTCTGCTGTCGCAGCAGGTGGTGCACTTTGCCCAGCCCGCTTTACAGCAGCAGCGCAGCGCGTGGCCGGCATTTCTCGACTATTATGCCATTGGTCGCAGCACCGCGCTGGCGCTGCACACCGTCAGTAATCTGAAAGTTGACTATCCGCATGCGCGGGAAACCAGCGAAGAGCTGGTGCGACTGAATCGCCTGCAGCAGGTCAGCGGCAAGCGTGCGCTGATTCTGCGCGGCAGTCCGGGCCGAGAACTGCTGGCGGAGACGCTGATCGCCCGCGGCGCGGACGTGCAATACTGTGAGTGCTATCAGCGCTGTGAAAAGCAGTACGACGGCGCGATTGAAGGCCGTCGCTGGCGCGATCGCGGTATTACCACGCTGGTGGTGACCAGCGGTGAAATGTTACAACAACTGTTTGCGCTGTTTCCGCCAATCGATCGGCGGGAATGGCTGCTGCACTGTCGACTACTGGTCGTCAGTGAACGTTTGGCTACCCAGGCCGCCGAATTAGGCTGGCAGGAGATTGAGGTAGCCGATGGTGCGGATAACGACGCGCTGCTGCGTGCGTTACGCTGAACTTAACATTGGGATGAGCCACAATGACGGAACAAAAAGACTCCTCCGCCATGGTTGAAGAAACCACCCCTGCGGACACTTCCCCGACGCCAGCCAGCCAGCCGCCTCGCGCGAAAAAGAGCGACGGCAAGGTGCTGAGCGCGGTGGCAATTGTCATTGCACTGGCGATTGGCGCGGGACTTTACCTGAATGGGAAACACCAGGCCGACTTACAGGCTCAGACTAACCAGAACCTGAGCGAGCAGCTGAGCGCCCTGCAGCAGCAACTGGGCAGCGATAAACAACAGCTCTCGCAGCAGCTGGCGGACGCCAATACCGCGCTGCAGGAAGCGCGCAGCCAGCAGGATAACAGCGCGAAAGAGCTGGAGACGCTGCGTGAAAAAGTGGCCACTATTTCCGGCAACGATACCCGCACCTGGCTGCTGGCGCAGGCCGACTACCTCGTCAAACTGGCGGGTCGCAAACTGTGGAGCGATCAGGACGTCACCACCGCGGCAGCGCTGCTGAAAAGCGCGGACAGCAGCCTGGCGGAGATGAACGATCCCAGCATCATGAACGTGCGCCGCGCGCTGACTCAGGACATCAGTTCACTGGCGGCGGTCAGCCAGGTGGACTACGACGGCATCATCCTCAAGCTGAACCAGTTGTCGAACGGCGTGGATAATCTGCGTCTGGCCGATAACGACAGCGATGAGTCGCCGATGGATGCCGACAGCGGTGAGCTCTCCAGCTCGCTGCACGAGTGGCGTCAGAATCTGGTGAAGAGCTGGCACAACTTCATGGATGATTTCATCACCATCCGCCGCCGCGATAACACCGCGCAGCCGCTGCTGGCACCGAATCAGGATGTTTATCTGCGCGAAAATATCCGTTCACGTCTGCTGATTGCCGCGCAGGCGGTGCCGCGCCATCAGGATGAGATCTACAAACAGTCCATCGATGCGGTATCCACCTGGGTGCGTGCCTGGTACGACACTAACGATGCGGCGACCAAAGCCTTCCTCGCCCAGCTCGACGAGCTCAGTCAGCAGAGTATTTCGATGGACGTGCCGGACACGCTGGAGAGCCAGGCGCTGCTGGAAAAACTGATGCAAACGCGCGTGCGCAATCTGCTGGCGCAGCCATCGGCTGCGGCTGATCAACAGGGAGGCTAACCATGCTGAAAGTATTGGTGCTTTTCCTGCTGCTGATTGCCGGCATTGTGCTGGGGCCGATGGTTGCCGGCCATCAGGGCTACGTGCTGATCCAGACCGATAACTGGAACATTGAGACCAGCGTCACCGGTCTGGCCATCATCCTGATTCTCAGCCTGCTGGTGATTCTGCTGGTCGAATGGATTCTGCGTCGCCTGTTCCGCACCGGCGCCCGCACCCGCGGCTGGTTCACCGGGCGGAAACGTCGCAGCGCCCAGCGTCACACGCAAAGCGCGCTGATGAAGCTGGCGGAAGGCGATTATCGTCAGGTAGAAAAGCTGCTGTCAAAGAATGCCGATCACGCCGATCAGCCGGTGGCGAACTATCTGCTGGCGGCGGAAGCAGCGCAGCAGCGTGGCGATGAAATCCGTGCTAACCAGCATCTGGAGCGCGCCTCTGAGCTTTCCGAGAACGATACCATTCCGGTTGAGATCACCCGCGTGCGCCTGCAGCTGGCGCGTAACGAAGATCACGCCGCACGTCACGGTATCGATCGCCTGCTGGAAGTGGCGCCGCGCCATCCGGAAGTGCTGCGTCTGGCCGAGCAGGCTTATATCCGCACCGGCGCCTGGGGCGCACTGCTGGATATCCTGCCCTCTATGCAGAAGGCGCAGATTAACGATGAGAACCAGCGTAACGCGCTGCAGCAGCAGGCATGGCTGGGTCTGATGAATCAGGCCATGGCCGATCAGGGCAGCGAAGGCCTGAAAAAATGGTGGCAGAACCAGAGTCGCAAAACCCGCCAGGAGACCCCGCTGCAGGTGGCGATGGCTGAGCATTTGATCGAGTGCGACGATCCGGACACCGCGCAAAGCATCGTGCTGGAAGGGCTGAAGCGTCAGTATGACGATCGGCTGGTGCTGCTGATGCCGCGTATCAAAAGCGGTGACCCGCAGGCGCTGGAGAAAGCGCTGCGTCAGCAGATCAAGCAGCACGGCGCCACGCCGCTGTTGCACAGCACGCTCGGCCAGCTGCTGATGCGCCACGGTGAATGGCAGCAGGCCGCAGAAGCCTTCCAGCAGGCGCTGGCACAGCGTCCGGATGGCTTTGACTATGCCTGGCTGGCGGACGTTTACGATCGCCTGCATCGCCCGGAAGACGCGGCTAAAATGCGTCGCGAAGGTCTGTTACTGACGCTGAAGAACAATCCTGGAGCCTGATTTTACAGTTGTTATTTTTGTGCACGCCGGGCCAGTCCCGGCTTTTTTTTGCCTGAAAGAGCGTGCAGGGAATACGGCATCAATCCGTGAACGGCAGATAAAAAAACACCTGCCAGAAGCAGGTGTAAGATCAGGTCGGTAAGACAACTGATGGTATCCGACTCAACGTAATGTCCTTCTTACTGCAGTAGCGCGTGCACGTTACTGCCAGCTGGACAACGGATACCGTAAGGGGCTCTGCATCATTCCCAGGTTTATGTTGCATTAGCAAACATAAGAGGTGGAATGAGCATCTACGCCGAGATTATTGCACAAAGCGTGCCAGAATGGCATGAATCACGAGAAGTTATTTTATATCAGTCAGTTAGATAATCCCGGCCTGCTAACAGCGGTTACGATGTCGCGAAAACGCGACAGACCGTTTTAAAGCTGTCTCCGCTGAGCGACAGGCTGTGCAAGGAAAGGTAAGGCTTTTAAAAATCAGCAGGTTAGGTGTCGCTTAATAGCGACAACTCCCCGACTGCTCTTCCTTCGCTGCGCCCGGCGCAAACCTCCTGCAGAGATTCTCATCCTCTTTTACTACAGACGAAAAAAAACCTGCTTTTTGCAAAGCAGGTTTCTTAAATGATGGTCGGCGAGAGAGGATTACGCTTCTCTGCGAGAAGCGCCCTGCGGGCCGTTGCTGACGCAACGTTGTCTCGCTACGCTCGGCTCAAACCTCCTTCGGAGGTTCTCATCCTCTTTTGCTACAGACGAAAAAAAACCTGCTTTTTGCAAAGCAGGTTTCTTAAATGATGGTCGGCGAGAGAGGATTCGAACCTCCGACCCACTGGTCCCAAACCAGTTGCGCTACCAAGCTGCGCTACTCGCCGATTTTTTACTGCCTGTTACTGCTTACTTGTTTTGCCTGGTGCGAAGAGAGGGACTTGAACCCTCACGTCCGTAAGAACACTAACACCTGAAGCTAGCGCGTCTACCAATTCCGCCACCTTCGCATGTCCCAGCAAAATCTGGGGTGGCTAATGGGACTCGAACCCACGACAACTGGAATCACAATCCAGGGCTCTACCAACTGAGCTATAGCCACCATAATTCTGGTGCGTAAGCGTAACCGCTTACTTAATGCACTGCATAACGCGGTTAAACCAACCACCGAAGCTCTTGCGCACAAACTAAATGGCGCGCCCGACAGGATTCGAACCTGAGACCTCTGCCTCCGGAGGGCAGCGCTCTATCCAGCTGAGCTACGGGCGCGTAGCGCCGTTGCGGATGGGCATACTACGTATTTGACTCCAGGCTGTCCAGTGCTTTTTCATAAAAAAATCGCGTTTGCTTACGCTTTGTGCATTCCGTCGATAAATAACGCAATTTGCCTGCTTAACCTGCCGGAATTACAGCACTATTCCTGCCGCGTTACAGATCGCCGCGCCAGTGATAGCGTAAATATTTCAGCAGTTTTAACTGACGGCGCCAGCGTGATGGCTGGCGTATCAGGCGATACAGCCACTCCAGCCCTAATTGCTGCCAGATGCGTGGCGCACGCGTGACGTGGCCGGTAAAGACATCATAGGTGCCGCCGACCCCCATATATAGCGCGTGCGGCCAGTGTTCGCGACAGTCGCGCATCAGCAGCTCCTGGCGCGGCGATCCCTGCGCCACGGTCACAATCTGCGCCCCGCTGGCGGCGATGCGCGCAAATAGCGCCTCGCGTTCGGCAGGGGCGAAGTAGCCGTTCTGGCTGCCCACGATGTTGACGTTCCACTGACGGCGTAATTTATCGCAGGTTTCCTGCAGCACCTGCTCACGCCCGCCGATTAAAAACACCGGAATACCGCTGCGGCCCGCCTGTTCCATCAGCGCTTCCCACAGATCGGCGCCGGCGATGCGGTTCACCGTCAGTTGCGGGTATTTTTTTCGCAGCGAACGCACAATGCTGATGCCGTCCGGGTATTTGATCTCCGCGGCGGCGATCAGCGCGCGTAGCTGGGCATCCTCTTCCAGCGTCAGCATCTTTTCGGCGTTGATCGCCACCAGCGTGCCGCTGCGCGGCTTGCCGTCCGGCAGCAGAAAGTGAAGAAAGCTCGCCATATCGGCGAAAGCGTGTAAATCGATGCCGCGCAGGGTATAACGCGGATGATCGGTTTCCATGGTCGGTATTTCCCGTCAGGCCCGGAGGTTAAGCAGAGCGCGATAAAACTGGCTCCGCGCGCGGGCGAATCAGCCCGGCACGCGCTAACAGCCAGAAAAGTAACTTCGCCAGCCCAACGCAGGCGGCGAAAATCAGGCAAAAGAACACCACGCGCGAGCCGAATGCATCCAGCCCTTCGCGCGCCAGCACGATCATATTGAACACCGCGCCAAAGCAGAAGCTTTGCAAAATGGCACCGCTGTAGCGGTTGCCGGCTTCGCGCCCCTGCTGGTAGAGAGAATCAAACCCTTTCATCAACAGCCCGACCGCTATCGCCCCAAGGGGAATAAAGCCTGCGCCGCCCATGATCAGCAGCGAACCGAGCAACGTGGGCGAAATCGCCAGCCCGGAGTGGTTATTCAGCACTTCCCAGGTGAAATAGTTGGCGCTGTTGAGCACCATCGATGGCCGATCCGGCCACAGCCAGCCCGGGATAAACACGTAGAAATCACGCCAGATCGGTGCCAGCCCCTGAAAATCGATTTTGTCGTAATTCTGCAGCAGCAGCGCAAGGTTTTCCCACGGCGAAAAGGTGTCGCGCGTCAGATAGAGAAACGTGTAAAACGCTTCATCACCCACCACGTCGAGATTGTAACGACGCAGCGCCAGCCAGAACATGCCGCCAATCGCCATCACGCCGGCCCCCACCAGCATCCACAGCGTAATCCAGCCGCGCGTAATGCCGATGAACAGGAACAGCGCAAAGGCGATGATGATATTGGCGCGCGTCCCGCCCACCAGCGCATAGGTCAGCAGACCAAACGCCACCGTGATCAGCAAAAACAGCAGCCACTGGCGCTGGGTAGGATTAAGGAAATAGCGGATCAGCATCGCCGGAATGAAGAAGTAGAAGAAACGCTTGAGCGCCACGCCGGACACTTCGCTGGAGAAGATCTGGTTATAGGCCGACAGCCGGAACAGCAGCAGGCCGTTATGCATAAAGAACACCGTGACGGTTCCCACCGCCACCAGCGCCAGCAGCAGGCAGGTCAGATGGGTTTCCACCCGGTTCATCGTCAGCCAGGGTTTGCGCGGCGCCGCCTGCGCAGGCCGCAGCCGCACTTTGTAGCTGACGTAATAGATGGCGTAGAAACTGGTGGCGGCCAGCAGCGCCTGCAGCAGATAGTCTGCCGGCACCACGCTGACGTTAAAGCGGAATACCAGCACGCTGGTCAGCGGGAAGCCAAAGTAAAAGGTCAGCAAAAACAGCAGGGTAAAGAACAGGTGGAAATTAAAACGCACCCGTTTAAATTCGCGCCAGGTCAGCGTCAGAATGAAGCCCAGCGAAAACAGATACACCACCAGCAGACCACTAAACTGCAGCAGGCTCATGTCGACTCCCTTTCACTCTCCGCCAGGGCGTGGCGCCATCCCGCCAGATAGCCCGGGGCAAAAAAGGCGATAGCGGAACGATCGCACTGCGCCAGCTGACGCTGCGCCTCCGCCACGCGCATGCGATCCAGCGCATCAGCGCTAAATAACACCGGCAGCCCCTGCTCGCTCAGATCACGCCAGAACGGATTCTTGCGGTTAACCACAAACGGAATGCCGGCCTGAATCAGCAGGCACAGCGTACCGATGCCCTGCTGACGCTCGAACATAAAATAACCGAGCTGACAGCGACTCAGCAATTGCAGATAGGCTGTGAAGTCGATTTTGTCGCGCAGCAGCGTTACCTGGCCGCGCGGAAACAGGCGCTGCGCGGCGGCATCAATCTCATCGATGTACTCATAGTTGCTGGCCGGATAACCGAGCGGGATCACCACGTTAACCTGCTCACCAAACTGGCGGCGAATCGCCTGCAATCCTTCAATGTGCCGGTTGCTGCGATCGCCCGAGTTGCCGAGCAGAATGGTAAAGCTGTCGCTGGCGGCAGGTGCGGGTATCGCGGCCTCCGGCATACGCGTTGGAAAATAGAGCAGCGAAGTGGGTACGCGCGGATGGCGCTGCTGGAAAAAGTGCAGATCGCCGCGCGTGGCAAACACCTGCGCCATGCGCCCCTGGGCGATACGCCGCAGCAGATAAAACAGGCGGTACTTCAGCCCGGCGCCCTCTTCGTAGAGATCGGCGCCCCAGACGTGCCAGAACGCCTGCTGTCGCCGCAGCTTGCCGCTGAGCAGCGCCAGCCACAGGCGCGGATTGAACTGGCCGTGAAAGAAGAAGCGCTGACGGCGATCGGCGGCGCGTGCGATCACCGCCTGCGCCAGCGCGCGCTTGCTGGGATACACGTCGATCTGCAGCTGAGGATAGGCCAGCAGGGTATCCGGCGCGGCCGACACCACCATAAACTGACGCGGCGCGTCAGCGGGCGATTCAACGCTCATGACGTCGTTAAAGAAGCGCAGCAGCGTGTGATTGTGATGCGGGATATCGGAGCCCAGCACGTGAAATAGCGTCATTTTTTCCGGCAATAAATCAAGAAAGCGCCACAGCAAAGGGCAAAGTAGAGCACGTAGGTCGCCATGTAAGCCTGCGCCGCGCCCGCCGTTCCGTGCAGTGGGATCAACCAGTGCGCAAAGGCGGTCAGCAGCACAAACTGGCTGATTTCCGTGAGAATATAAAAGCGCAGTGAGGCTTTGGCGATCACCAGGTATCCGAAAACATAGGCGCCTACTTTAAAGACGTCACCGCACAACTGCCAGACAAAAAGATCGCGCATGGCGCTGAACTGCGGGGAAAACAGCAGCCAGATGGCGACATCGCGCAGCAGCCAGACGCAAAAGCTGGCCACCGCCACCGCCGGCAGCACAAAGCGCAGTGCGCGGCCAATTTCGCGCGCGATGTCAGCTTTATGCTCCAGCCGCGCCAGCATTGGCAGCAGCCAGACGCTGAACGTGGCGGTGATAAATTGCAGATACGCATCGGAGATGCTGGTGACGCCCTGCCACAGACCGACCTGTGCCCAGCCCTGCTGCTGCGCCAGCAGATTACGCATCATCACCCAGGCTACCGGCAGGGTCACGGCCGTCATCAGCGCCATCAGGGTAAATTTGGCCAGATTACGCGCCAGCGCCGGCTGCCACTGCGGCATCAGCCAGCGCAGCGGCAGTTCCTCGCGGTGGCGTCGCAGCATCCACAGCGCCGGCCCGACCAGCAGCGCCGGCACCAGCGCCAGCCCGACCAGCGCACCGGCATAGCCACCCAGCCACCAGCACAGCACATAACCCACCACGCCGATCAGGCTGCCGGCGATCAGCGCCAGCGCGTTACCGCGCGCATCGCGAAAACCTTTCAGCAGCGCCAGTGTCAGGTTGGCCCAGGCAATGCCCAGCTGCAAAAAGGCGACGATACGCACCACATTTTGCCAGGCGGCGTGGCCAAACAGCGCCCGGCTGATGGGCTCCGCCGCCAGCAGGAACAGCAGCGCCAGCAGCGTGGAAAACCCCAGCACCATTGCCGACGCGGTGCCGGTCACGGCACGCAGCTGTGCCGGCTGCTGGCGGAACTGCGCGACATAGGTGGTTACGCCGTTGAAGATACCCGCGCCGGCCAGCACGCCGAGCACGGTAATCAGCTGGCGAAAGTTACCCGCCTGGCCGACGCCCTCGGGGCCGAAGCTCACCGCCAGCAGTTTCACCACCAGCAGGCCAGCGACAATTTTTACCAGCGTGGACGAGGCGGTCCACACTGAGGCTCTGGCTAACGACATCAGGCAAAGAAGCTCAGCAGCGAACTGATTACCGTACGCTGGTTGTTGTCCGACAGGTTGTAGAACAGCGGCAGCCGCAGCAGGCGCTCGCTCTCGCGCGTAGTGAACGCATCCGTGCCGTGGAAGCGGCCAAAACGCGTGCCGGCCGGTGAGGAGTGCAGCGGGATATAGTGGAACACGGTGAGGATCTCCGCTTCCTTCATCCAGTTAATCAGCGCCTGGCGATCCTCGCTATCGCGCAATTTGAGATAGAACATGTGGGCGTTGTGACGGCAGCTGGCCGGCACCGCCGGTAACGCAATGCGCCCGCTGGCTGCCAGCGGCTGCAGCGCGTCGTAATAGTTTTGCCACAGGCGCAGACGCTGCTGGTTGATGCGTTCCGCCGCTTCCAGCTGCGCCCACAGATAAGCCGCCTGCAAATCCGCCATCAGGTAGCTGGAACCAATATCGCGCCAGGTATATTTATCCACCTGTCCGCGGAAGAACTGGCTGCGGTTGGTGCCTTTTTCGCGGATGATCTCCGCACGCTCGATCAGTTTCGCCTCGTTGATCAGCGTGGCGCCGCCTTCACCGCCGGCGGTGTAGTTTTTCGTCTCATGGAAGCTAAAGCAGCCGATATGGCCGATAGTGCCCAGCGCGCGCCCTTTGTACTGCGACATCACGCCCTGCGCCGCATCTTCAATCACATACAGCTGGTGCTTTGCCGCCAGCGCCATGATGGTATCCATCTCGCACGCCACGCCCGCGTAATGTACCGGCACGATGGCGCGCGTTTTCGGCGTGATTGCCGCTTCAATCTGCGTTTCGTCGATATTCAGCGTATCCGGGCGCACGTCGACAAATACAATGGTGGCGCCGCGCAGCACGAAGGCGTTGGCGGTGGAGACAAAGGTGTAGCTCGGCATGATCACTTCATCGCCGGGCTGGATATCGATCAGCAGCGCGGCCATCTCCAGCGAAGCGGTGCACGAGGGCGTCAGCAGCACTTTTTTGCTGCCAAAATGCTGCTCCATCCACTGCTGACAGCGCCGGGTAAAACCGCCGTCGCCGCACAGCTTGCCGCTGGCCATCGCCGACTGCATATAGTCAACTTCGGTGCCCACAACCGGGGGCGCGTTAAATGGGATCATCAGGCTTTCCTGTAAAACCAGTAGGCGGTGCTTTCCAGCCGGGCACCGCTGCGTAAATAGAGGCGCATCGCCGTAAGATTGCTGAGCTGGGTTGCGACCCGCAGACGTTCGAGCTGGCGCACCCGGCCCCAGTCGGCTGCCGCCAGCAGCAAACGCTGCCCGACGCCGTTGCCCTGCACCGCCGGCAGCACCGCCAGCAGACCGATACGCGCGTCACCGGCGACTTCGCGCATGGAGACGAAACCCTGCAGCGCGCCCTGCTCGTCGCAGGCGATTAGACACTGATGATCAAAAGTGCCGCGCACCGCGTTCTCAATCCACTGTGCGTAGAAGCGGCCGCTGTCTTCAGCGTCAAACCAGGGGGCACGAAAACGGCTCTGGCTAAACGCCTGGCCCGCTGCCGCGCGCAGCTGCGGGATCTGCGCTTCGCGCGCGATGCGCACGCCGGTCTGCCGTTCGGTGCGTTTGATATTGATCGCCAGATCCGCTTCGCCTTCCACCAGCTGAAAACCATACTGGCTCAGCGCATCTATCGCCGCGCTGTCCTGCGCCGGCACCTTAACCTGCCACAGCGTGTAAGGCTGCTGCAGCGCCTCGGCCAGCGGCACATCGCCATCCAGCGTCAGCCGCGCCGTGGCGCAGCGGAAGAAGTCGCTCTCCCACGCAAGGGGATCAATACTGACGCGGACGGGCATGCAGAATATCCAGCAGATACTGGCCGTAGCCGGTTTTGGTCAACGCCTGTGCCGCTGCCAGCAGCTGCTCATCGCTCAGCCAGCCGTTGCGCCAGGCAATCTCTTCGAGGCAGGCAATTTTAAAGCCCTGGCGTTTCTCCACCGTTTGCACGAACACGCTGGCCTCAATCAGGCTGTCGTGGGTGCCGGTGTCCAGCCAGGCAAAGCCGCGCCCCAACAGCTCCACCGCCAGTTCGCCCTGCTCCAGATACATCTGGTTGATGGCGGTAATTTCCAGCTCGCCGCGCGCCGAGGGCTGCACCTGCTTCGCAAACTCCACCACGCGGTTATCGTAAAAGTAGAGGCCGGTGACTGCCCAGCGCGATTTCGGCTGCTGCGGCTTCTCTTCAATCGACAGCGCGTTGAAGTCGTCATCAAATTCCACCACGCCAAAACGTTCCGGATCCATGACCTGATAGGCAAAGACCGTGGCACCGTGGCTGCGTGCGGCCACCTTTTTCAGTTTCGGACTGAAGCCCTGGCCGAAGTAGAGATTGTCGCCCAGCACCAGACAACAGCTGTCGTCGCCAATAAAGGATTCGCCGATGATAAAGGCCTGCGCCAGGCCATCCGGGCTCGGCTGCTCGGCATACTGCAGCTGCAGGCCAAATTCACTGCCATCCCCCAGCAGCCGCTCAAAATGGGCGCGATCGTCCGGCGTGGTAATAATAAGAATGTCGCGAATCCCCGCCAGCATCAGCACCGACAGCGGATAGTAGATCATCGGTTTGTCGTACACCGGCAGCAGCTGCTTGGATATCGCCCGGGTTATCGGGTGCAGGCGCGTGCCCGAGCCACCGGCTAAGATGATACCTTTCATCGTTGCTCCTCCTGCATGCGTGCTTAACGCGGGGTGGCTAAGCCCAGACGCTCGCCGCGATAACTGCCGTTGAGAATCGCCTGCCACCACTGCGGATTGGCCAGATACCACTGCACGGTTTTGCGGATGCCGCTGTCGAATGTTTCCTGCGGCGTCCAGCCCAGTTCACGGGCGATTTTACTGGCATCAATGGCATAGCGCAGGTCGTGGCCGGGACGATCGTGAACAAAGGTGATCAGTTCCCGGTAGCTGCTCAGCCCGGCAGCGCGCTGTTGCGGTGCCAGCTCATCCAGCAAATCACACAGCGTCTCCACCACCTCAATATTGCGCCGCTCGTTGTGGCCGCCAATGTTGTAGGTCTCGCCCACTTTGCCGCTGCTGACCACGGTGTAAAGCGCGCGGGCGTGATCTTCCACATACAGCCAGTCACGAATCTGGCTGCCGTTGCCGTACACCGGCAGCGGCTTACCGGCCAGCGCATTGATAATGGTGAGGGGAATCAGTTTTTCCGGGAAATGGTAAGGCCCGTAGTTGTTGGAACAGTTGGTGACCACCACAGGCAGTCCGTAGGTGCGCAGCCACGCACGCACCAGATGGTCGCTGCTGGCTTTGGTCGCCGAGTAAGGGCTGCTCGGGGCGTACGGCGTGGTTTCGGTAAAGAAATCTTCCGTGCCGTGCAGATCGCCAAACACTTCGTCGGTGGAGATATGGTGCAGGATGAAGCCTTTCTTGCGCTCATCCGTCATGCCGTTCCAGTAATGGCGCGTCGCCTCCAGCAGCTGGTAGGTGCCGACAATATTGGTTTCGACAAAGGCGATTGGCCCGTCAATCGAGCGGTCCACGTGACTCTCTGCCGCCAGATGCATGATGCAGTCCGGCTGGTACTGCGCCAGCACGCGATCCAGCGCGGCGCGGTCGCAGATATCGACCTGCTCAAAAGCAAAGCGTGCATCCTGCTCAACCGGTGCCAGCGACGCCAGATTGCCGGCATAGCTCAGCTTATCCACCACCACCACCCGGTGGTCGGTATTGGCAATCAGGAAGCGCACCAGCGCGGAGCCAATAAAACCGGCGCCGCCGGTGACTAAAAACTGTTTCATCGCCAGACTCCTTTGGTATCCACAATCCACGGCTGCGTCACCTGTTCAGGGGTGACGGCGCGGAACTGCGCATGATCGACCAGCATCACCAGGATGTCGGCGTGTTGCAGGGCATCAGCCAGCGACACCAGCGTAGCGCGTTCGGCGAGCTGCGGCGGAATATCCGCCACATGCGGCTCGACCACCCAGGTGCGGCCGCTGTGCCAGCCCGCAATACGCTGCGCCACCGACATCGCCGGGCTTTCACGCAGGTCATCGATATTAGGTTTGAATGCCAGACCGAAGCAGGCGATAGTCACGTCCGTGGCACGCTTGCCGCTGGCCGTCAGGCACTCGGCCAGCGCCTGTTTAACCTGATCCAGCACCCAGCCCGGCTTGGCATCGTTGACCTCACGCGCGGTTCGGATCAGCCGTGCCTGCTGCGGGTTTTGCGCCACGATAAACCACGGATCGACCGCAATGCAGTGGCCGCCAACGCCCGGTCCCGGCTGCAGGATATTGACGCGCGGATGGCGGTTCGCCAGCGCAATCAGTTCCCACACGTTGATCCCCTGTTCGGCGCAGATCAGCGACAGTTCGTTGGCAAAGGCGATGTTCACATCGCGGAAACTGTTTTCCGTCAGCTTGCACATCTCTGCGGTGCGCGCGTTAGTTTCCACACACTCGCCGCGCAGGAAAATGCGATACAGCTCGCTGGCGCGCGCCGAACAGGCCGGCGTCATGCCGCCAATCACGCGGTCATTTTCCAGCAGCTCGACCATCACTTTCCCCGGCAGCACGCGCTCCGGGCAGTAAGCGATAAACACGTCAGGCTGCTCGCCATGCTGCGGGAAGCGCAGATCCGGGCGCCCCGCCGCCAGCCATTGCGCCATCTGTTCAGTAGCGCCCACCGGCGAAGTTGATTCGAGGATTACCAGATCGCCGGCCTTCAGCACCGGCGCAATCGACAGCGCAGCCGCCTGCACGTAGCTGAGATCCGGCTGATGATCGCCGACAAACGGCGTCGGCACGGCAATCAGAAAGGCGTCGGCAGCTTCAGGCTGGGTGGTGGCGCGCAGGTTGCCGTTGTGCACCGCTGCACGTACTACGTCGCCCAGTTCAGGCTCGACGATATGAATTTCGCCGCGATTAATGGTTTCCACCGCGCGCGCATTGATATCCACGCCGATGACCTGTTTCCCGTGCGAAGCAAAAACGGCTGCCGTCGGCAGCCCAATGTAGCCCAGTCCGATAACGGAAATGGTTGAAAAACGCATAGTTAAACTCTGTGTTGTTTAAGTGCCTGCAGGATGCGCGCGCAGGCATGGCCGTCGCCATACGGATTGTGCGCACGGCTCATCGCCTGCCACGCCTCGTCGTCCTGCAATAGCAGGCTGACTTCAGCAACAATTTTATTCACGTCGGTGCCGACCAGCTTCACCGTACCGGCCGCGACCGCTTCCGGCCGCTCGGTGGTTTCGCGCATCACCAGCACCGGTTTGCCCAGCGACGGCGCCTCTTCCTGGATGCCACCGGAATCGGTAAGAATCAGCCTGGCGCGATTCATCAGCCAGACAAACGGCAGGTACTCCTGCGGCTCAATCAGAATGATGTTGTTGATACCGCTCAGAATACGGTTTACCGGCTCACTGACGTTAGGGTTGAGGTGCACCGGATAGACAATTTGCAGCTGCGGATGCTGACGCGCCAGCTGCGCCAGCGCGCTGCAGATGCGTTCAAAGCCTTCGCCAAAGCTTTCGCGCCGATGGCCGGTAACCAGAATCAGCTTTTTGTCGGCCTCAAGGAACGGGTAACGCGCCGCCAGGCGGGCATTGAGATCGGCATCATCCAGCACCCGATCGCGTACCCACAGCAGCGCGTCGATCACCGTATTGCCGGTGACGAAAATGCGCGCATCGGGCAGATTTTCGCGCAGCAGGTTTTGCCGGGAATTTTCTGTCGGCGTGAAGTGATAGCTGGCGAGATGGCCGGTCAGGGTGCGGTTGGCCTCCTCCGGCCACGGTGACATCAGGTTACCGGTCCGCAGACCCGCCTCAACGTGGCCCACCGGAATCTGATGGTAAAACGCGGCCAGGCTGGCGGCAAAAGTGGTGGTGGTATCGCCGTGCACCAGCACGACATCCGGCTGGAAGTCTGCCAGCACGGTCTTCATACCCTGCAAAATGCGGCTGGTGATCTCGGTCAGCCCCTGCTCGGGCCGCATAATATTGAGGTCATAGTCGGGCTGCAGCCGGAACAGGCGCAGTACCTGGTCAAGCATTTCACGATGCTGTGCCGTCACGCACAGGCGCGATTCGAAGGCAGCATCCTGCGCCAGTGCCTGCACCAGCGGAGCCATTTTGATCGCTTCAGGGCGCGTGCCAAATACAGTCAGAACTTTCACGCGGATTCTCTTAGTGACGGTTGGCGAATGTTGCACGCGGACGACGCACCAGCGCTACGCCGGCACCCACCAGCGCACCGATCGCGCCCCACATCACCATCATAAACAGACGACGTGGGCTATCGCGGCTGACCGGCTCTTCCGGCGTGCGCAGGTAACGGTAGGTCTGGAACGGTTTATCCAGGCGCGGCCCGGCCTGCAGTGTGTTGAGCATCGCCCTGTTTTGATCATAGCTTAAATCGTAAGCAGGTCCGCTGGCTTGCAGAGTATCCAGCTGCGCCTGCAACATCTGCTGCCCCAGCAGGAAGCGATCGCTGTCCGGCAGCGCTTCACCGCTGACCGGCGCGCGGTTCTCTTTGATGCCCTGCTGGCTGGCCACTTTCAGCGCCTGCTCGATGCGCTGGCGACGGCGATCAAACACCGCCTGTGCCACTTCCTGCTGACGACTGACCTGCGCCTGCAGCTGCACGCTGCGCGCCTGCCACGCACCTTTGAGCTCATCGTTGAGATGGCGCGCGGCGCGTTCGCTGGCATAGGCAATGTACTGCCGCAGCAGATTGTTGGCGTCGCCGGCGGTCTCCGCAATCAGCTTAATGTTATCCAGCGTATTGTGAGTGGCATCGGCCGGGGTGAACTGAATGTTGGTGATCAGATCGTCGAGCAGCGCGGCATCATTGTGCGCATTACCGCTTTTGCGGCTCTTATAGTAATCAGTCTGCAGCCAGAAATCGCGACGCGTATCCCACGACGCCAGCTGCATGGTGAACTCCTGATAGACCTCATCCATCACCGTCGGTGCTGGCGTATTCAGGCTGACGGTCTCGTTGCGCACATCCAGATTATTGAGGAACTGCTGCTGCACAAAGAATGCGCCCAGCATATTCACCGTCGGCCGATCGGTCACCGCCGTGGCGCTCCAGGATTGCTTCATTAACATGGAAGCCAGCCACGCCAGCAGCGCAAACAGCAGCGCCAGGCCAATAATCCAGCCTTTGCCGCGCCACAGCGTGCAGCCGAGGCCACGTACATCCAGTTCGTTCTCCACAACGACAGAGGTCATAACAAAAGTGTCCTTATCCGGGTACTTATCTGGGTAATTATTTTTTCTCTTCGCCGCTGCTTTGCCAGCGACGTTTGATACGACGGATTTTGCGCGCGACGCGCCATGCATGTTTCAGGCAATAACCGTAAAGGAGGAAAGCAGCGAGGAACAGCGCCAGCATGACCCACTCGGGAATAAATGCCAGATATTCGCCCAGCACGCCGATCCCGGCCAGCAGCGCGGCGGCCACGGTAATCAATAAAAATGCCTGCCGGGAGGTAAAACCGGCCCGCATGATCAGGTGATGGATATGCTGACGATCGGCCGAGAACGGGCTCATGCCCTTGCGCAGGCGACGATACATGATCGCCACCATGTCCATCAGCGGAATAGCAATCAGCCACAAGGCGGTGACTGGCGTGATGGGATGGCTGAGGCCCTGCGTCGTTTCCAGCAGAATCCAGATGATGGTGAAGCCGATCATGGTACTGCCGGCATCACCCATAAACACTTTATAACGGCGGCCTAAAAAGCCGAGATTAAGCAGAATGTAGGGAATGGTGGCGGCGATCATCGCGAAGCACCACATCGCCAGGCTGGTCTGTCCGTCAAAATAGAGGATGATGCCCATCGCGGCGAAGGTGACGCAGGATAAGCCACCCAGCAGGCCATCAATACCGTCCACCATATTGAAAGCATTGATCGCTGCCCATACCGCGAACAGCGTCAGCACATAGCCGAAAGGCCCGACGATCAGCTCGACCGGACCAATGATAAACCCCAGGCTCAGTAAATAGAGTTTTGCCCCGACCATCATCACGATGGCAATCGCCGCCTGAACCACGGCACGGATTTTGACGCTGATATCAAAGCGGTCATCGAGCGCGCCGACCAGCACCAGTACCCCGGCGCAGAAGAGGTACAGTACGGCGTGCGGCAGATAATAATTTGAGATGGCAAAGGCGAAGCAAATCCCCGCATACACGGAGATACCGCCGACTAACGGAATGGCGCCATGGTGTCGTTTTCTGGAATTCGGCGTGTCCACAAGCCCAATTTTTTTAGCCGCTTTACGAGCAAAAAACAGGAACGCTAAAGAAAAAAGAAAAACTAAACCAAGCTCAGTACTCATAGTGAGTAAATTCACGTTAACGCTCTCAGCTAAAATCATGGACAACAATAAGCAATTTTCCCGCCATTGCTGTATATCCCTGGTCTGAATTCTGTCGCAGCGCGTGCGTTTGCTGAAAAAACCGCCGCTTTGCTGCCTCAGTCAATATGTCTGCTTCCTGACAGGCATAATCCTAATGCCCACAAATGAAAAACGCCACGTTAAGACGTGGCGTTAGTCATAAATCCTGGCAATTTGTGCCGTTAGCCGGCTGGCTCAGGCCGTTACCGGCGGCAACAGATTACGAGCGTTTCATCATATCGAAGAATTCGTCGTTGGTTTTGGTCATTGCCAGTTTATTGATGAGGAACTCCATCGCATCAATTTCACCCATCGGATGGATGATTTTGCGCAGGATCCACATCTTCTGCAGCTCTTCCTGAGAGGTGAGCAGCTCTTCTTTACGCGTACCGGAACGGTTGTAATCGATAGCCGGGAACACGCGCTTCTCAGCGATTTTACGTGACAGGTGCAGTTCCATGTTACCTGTACCTTTAAACTCTTCGTAAATCACTTCGTCCATCTTCGAACCGGTATCAACCAGCGCGGTGGCGATGATGGTCAGGCTACCGCCCTCTTCCACGTTACGTGCCGCACCGAAGAAACGCTTCGGACGATGCAGGGCGTTGGCGTCAACACCACCGGTCAGGACTTTACCCGACGCCGGCACTACGGTGTTGTAGGCGCGCGCCAGACGGGTGATGGAGTCCAGCAGGATGATAACGTCTTTTTTGTGCTCGACCAGGCGCTTAGCCTTCTCGATCACCATCTCTGCAACCTGCACGTGACGCGAGGCCGGTTCGTCAAAGGTAGATGCGATAACTTCGCCTTTCACCAGACGCTGCATTTCGGTCACTTCTTCCGGACGCTCGTCAATCAGCAGCACCATCAGCACGCAGTCAGGGTAGTTGTACGCGATGCTCTGCGCGATGTTCTGCAGCAGCATGGTTTTACCGGCTTTCGGCGGTGCGACGATCAGACCACGCTGACCACGACCGATTGGCGATGCCAGATCCAGCACGCGCGCCGTCAGGTCTTCGGTCGAACCGTTACCACGCTCCATGCGCAGACGGTTGTTCGCGTGCAGCGGCGTCAGGTTTTCAAACAGAATCTTGCTACGGGCGTTTTCTGGCTTGTCGTAGTTAACTTCGTTAACTTTCAGCAGCGCAAAATAGCGTTCACCTTCTTTCGGTGGGCGGATTTTGCCAGAAATGGTGTCACCAGTGCGGAGGTTGAAGCGGCGGATTTGGCTGGGAGAAACGTAGATATCATCGGGACCGGCGAGGTAGGAGCTGTCTCCGGAGCGGAGGAAACCAAATCCATCCTGCAGTATCTCCAGCACACCATCACCGAAGATGTCTTCGCCGCTCTTCGCGTGTTGTTTCAGGATGGCGAAAATAATGTCCTGTTTGCGCATACGCGCCAGGTTTTCCAGCCCCATATTTTCGCCGAGAGTAATCAGCTCAGAAACCGGCGTATTCTTTAATTCGGTAAGATTCATAGTGATGGGTTCTTAAACTCGGGGTAATTCTCGAAATGTTTGTCGTGAATGGTATGGCAAAAATTCCATGCCTGTTAATGGCTCTTTTTCAACGCTGCTCGACGGTTATCGTCAGATGTGGCGATAGGAAGCGAGGAGACGGTCGAAAGGTGATGCCGAATGTGCTAGCCGTCAGATTGCCAAACCACGAAAACGTTCAATGCGAGCTGGGTCTGACAAGGGAAAACTTTAGATGCAAACTACAAGGTAAGTGCGTAATGCAGTGAGGTCAACTTAACACGCCTGAAGGGAGACGTCCAGCAGTGGCGAAAAAATTCACCACTGCCGAACAAACACCGCGCCGGGCTTAGGCCAGGTTAGCGTTCAGGAACTCTTTCAGCTGACCTTTAGACAGCGCACCCACTTTGGTCGCCGCCACTTCGCCGTTCTTGAACAGCAGCAGGGTCGGGATACCGCGAATACCGTATTTTGGCGCAGTACCTGGGTTTTCATCAATGTTCAGCTTGGCGATGGTAAGCTTACCGTCGTACTCTTCTGCGACTTCGTCGAGAATCGGGGCGATCATTTTGCAAGGACCACACCATTCAGCCCAGAAATCTACCAGCGTCACACCGTCGGCTTTCAGCACGTCAGTGTCGAAACTGTCATCGGTCAGGTGAACGATTTTATCGCTGCTCATGTTTAACTCCAAAGATTATGCCTGGCGAATTGGCGTAAAATATACCAACGTAGGTTGACTTTATTTCATCGGATACGCTTTCGTAAAGCGATAGTAAGCTGATATTCTACCACACTATGAGCAAAACACACTTAACAGAACAGAAGTTTTCCGACTTCGCCCTGCACCCACAGGTAGTGGAAGCCCTTGATAAGAAAGGCTTTCATAACTGCACGCCGATTCAGGCGCTCGCGTTGCCTTTTGCGCTTTCAGGGCGTGATGTCGCGGGTCAGGCGCAAACCGGTACCGGCAAAACGATGGCGTTCCTGACGTCAACGTTTCATTATCTTCTTTCTCATCCTGCTGCTGAAGGCCGCCAGGTTAATCAGCCACGCGCGCTGATCATGGCACCGACGCGTGAGCTTGCGGTGCAGATTCATGCCGATGCCGAGCCGCTGGCGCAGGCCACCGGTCTGAAGCTGGGCCTGGCCTATGGCGGCGACGGCTATGACAAGCAGCTGAAAGTGCTGGCAGACGGCGTCGATATTCTGGTGGGCACCACCGGACGCCTGATTGACTACGCCAAACAAAATCACATCAACCTCGGCGCCATTCAGGTCGTGGTACTGGATGAAGCGGATCGCATGTTCGATCTCGGCTTCATTAAAGACATTCGCTGGCTGTTCCGCCGCATGCCGCCGGCCACCCAGCGCCTGAGTATGCTGTTCTCGGCCACGCTTTCTTATCGCGTACGTGAACTGGCGTTCGAGCACATGAACAACGCCGAATACGTTGAAGTTGAGCCCGAGCAGAAAACCGGCCACCGCATTAAAGAAGAGCTGTTCTACCCTTCGAACGAAGAGAAGATGCGTCTGCTGCAGACCCTGCTGGAAGAAGAGTGGCCGGACCGCGCCATCGTCTTCGCCAACACCAAGCACCGCTGTGAAGATATCTGGGGCCACCTGGCTGCCGATGGTCACCGCGTGGGCCTGCTGACCGGCGACGTGGCGCAGAAAAAACGCCTGCGCATTCTGGACGACTTCACCAAAGGTGACGTGGATATCCTCGTTGCCACCGACGTCGCCGCGCGCGGCCTGCACATCCCGGCAGTTACGCACGTCTTCAACTACGACCTGCCGGACGATCGCGAAGATTACGTGCACCGCATTGGCCGTACCGGTCGTGCTGGCGCCAGCGGTCACTCCATCAGCCTGGCCTGTGAAGAGTACGCGCTTAACCTGCCGGCGATTGAAGAGTACATCGGTCACGGTATTCCGGTGAGCAAGTACAACAGCGACGCCCTGCTGAGCGACCTGCCGCCACCGAAACGCCTGCAGCGTAACCGCTCGGGCAACGGTCCACGTCGCGGTGGCAACAACAGCAACCGTCGCGGCGGTGCCCCGCGCAACAACAACCGTAAACGTTCGGGTTAAGCACACATGCTAAGCGCATCGTCACTTTATGCTGCGATTGATTTAGGTTCTAACAGCTTTCATATGTTGGTGGTGCGCGAAGTGTCCGGCAGTATTCAGACCGTCGCGCGAATTAAACGCAAGGTGCGTCTGGCGGCAGGTCTTGATGCGGCCAACCATCTCTCGGCTGAGGCGATGCAGCGCGGCTGGCAGTGCCTGCGTCTGTTCTCCGAGCAGTTGCAGGACATTCCCCCGGAACAAATCCGCGTTGTGGCAACCGCCACGCTGCGCATTGCCAGCAACGCGCAGGATTTCCTGACTCAGGCGGAACAGATTCTCGGCTGCGCGGTGAACGTCATCAGCGGTGAGGAAGAAGCGCGCCTGATCTATCAGGGTGTTGCGCACACCACCGGCGGCTCTGACCAGCGGCTGGTGGTCGATATCGGCGGCGGCAGCACCGAGCTGGTGACCGGCGAAGGTGCGCACGCCACGACGCTGTTTAGCCTGTCGATGGGCTGTGTGACCTGGCTGGAGCGCTTCTTCAGCGATCGTCATCTCGCCAAAGAGAACTTTGCCCAGGCCGAACAGGCCGCACGTGAAATGATCCGTCCGATTGCGCCGGCACTGCGAGAGAAAGGCTGGCAGATTTGCGTGGGCGCGTCCGGCACCGTCCAGGCACTGCAGGAGATCATGGTGGCGCAGGGCATGGATGAGCGCATCACCCTGAGCAAACTGCAGCAGCTCAAGCAGCGTGCCATTCAGTGCGGCAAGCTGGAGGAGCTGGAGATTGAAGGCCTGACGCTGGAGCGTGCGCTGGTGTTTCCCAGCGGCCTGTCGATCCTGATCGCCATTTTCCACGAGCTGAGCATTGAGAGCATGACGCTGGCCGGCGGCGCACTGCGCGAAGGGCTGGTGTACGGCATGCTGCATCTGCCGATTGACCGCGATATTCGCAGCCGCACGCTGCAGAACGTTCAGCGTCGTTTCGCCATTGATGTTGAGCAGGCGGGCCGCGTGCGCCAGCTGGCAGAGAGCTTTTTCCGTCAGGTGAGCAGCAGCTGGAAGCTGGATCAGCGATGTCGCGATTTACTCCTCAGCGCCTGTTCAATCCACGAAATTGGCCTGAGCGTCGATTTCCGCCAGGCACCGCAGCACGCCGCGTATCTGATTCGCCATCTCGATCTTCCTGGTTTCACTCCCGCGCAGAAAAAAATGCTGGCCTGCCTGCTGCAAAACCAGAGCGGCAGCATTGATCTGGCGCTGCTGACGCAGCAAAACGCCGTGCCGCCGCGCATGGCAGAGCGGCTGAGCCGTCTGCTGCGGCTGGCAATCATCTTCTCCAGCCGGCGGCGCGACGACACGCTGCCGGCGGTGCGTCTGCAGGCGGATGATGATGCGCTGCATCTGACGCTGCCGGCAGGCTGGCTGGCTGCGCATCCGCTGCGCGCCGAGCTGCTGGAGCAGGAGAGTCATTACCAGTCGTATGTGCACTGGCTGCTGACGATTTCCTGAACGAACCTGCTGCTGCGTTGAAAAACGCCCGGCAACTGCGCCTTTACGCGAGTGAAGTTTGCTTTGCCGGGCGCTTTGCCTCTGCGGCGCGCGCAACAGATTTCGCCACAGGCCAGACTTGCGGCTGTGACGAAACCATTACCCCTTCTTCGCATTCTCCAGCATCGCACGTAAGCCGGCGACGCGCGTTTGCCCGGTTTTCACCCGCTCTTCGGCGCTGATCACCTTTTTCTCACGCTCCCACGCCACATCATCCTGCGGCAGTTCCAGCAGGAAGCGGCTTGGTTCCGGACGTACCAGCTCGCCGTACTGACGGCGCTCGCGGCACAGGGTAAAAGTCAGCTCTTTCTGCGCGCGGGTGATGCCCACGTAGGCCAGGCGACGCTCCTCTTCGATATTGTTCTCATCGATACTGCTCTGATGCGGCAGCAGCCCCTCTTCCATGCCCACCAGATAGACATAGGGGAACTCCAGGCCTTTCGAGGCGTGCAGCGTCATCAGCTGGACCTGATCGAGCTCTTCGTCGCTCTCGCCGCGCTCCATCATGTCGCGCAGGGTAAAACGCGTCACCACCTGCGCCAGCGTCATCGGCTCGTTAAGTTCGTCGCCCTCCAGCATTTCGGTCATCCACTGAAACAGCGTATTGACGTTCTTCATGCGCATTTCCGCCGCTTTCGGGCTGGGGGAAGTTTCGAACAGCCAGCTTTCGTAGTCGATGCCGCGAATCAGGTCGCGCACCGCATTCACTGGTTCACGCTCGGTGAGCTGAACGATGTCATTCAGCCAGTGGGTAAAGCGCTGCAGATGCTCCAGCCCGCGCCCGGAAAGCGTCTGTTCCAGCCCCATATCAAAGCTGGCGTTAAACAGGCTTTTGTTGCGCAGATTGGCCCACTCACCCAGCTTCTGCAGCGTCGCGGGGCCGATCTCGCGGCGTGGCGTGTTCACGATGCGCAGAAACGCGCTGTCATCTTCCGGATTGGTCAGCACGCGCAGATAGGCCAGCAAGTCCTTGATTTCCGGCCGCGAGAAAAACGACGTGCCGCCGGAGATGCGATAAGGAATACGGTTCTGCATCAGCAGCTTTTCAAACACGCGCGACTGATGGTTACCGCGATAAAGAATCGCGTAATCTTTGTACTGGGTTTTATTGATAAAGTGATGGGCAATCAGCTCGCCCGCCACGCGCTCGGCTTCGTGATCTTCGTTGTTGGCACTCAGCACTTTCAGCTCGCTGCCCTCGCCCAGCTCAGAGAACAGCCGCTTTTCAAACACGTGCGGATTGTTGGCGATGAGGATATTGGCGCATTTAAGAATACGCTGCGTCGAGCGATAGTTCTGCTCCAGCTTCACCACTTCCAGCGCCGGGAAATCCTCTTTCAGCAGCACCAGGTTCTGCGGCCGCGCGCCGCGCCACGAGTAGATAGACTGATCGTCATCGCCGACCACGGTAAAGCGCGCCCGGGCGCCGACCAGCAACTTCACCAGCTCATACTGGCTGGTGTTGGTGTCCTGATACTCATCCACCAGCAGATAGCGGATGCGCTGTTGCCAGCGTTCGCGCACCTCCTGATTCCGCTGCAGCAGCAGGGTCGGCAGCAGAATCAGATCGTCGAAATCCAGCACGTTACAGGCTTTCAGATGCTGATCGTACAGCGCGTAGCAGTGGGCAAAAATCTGGTCGCGCTGTGATTTGGCGAGACCGGCCGCACCCTGCGGATCGACCAGGTCGTTTTTCCAGTTGGAAATGGTGGAAATCAGCTGCTGCAGCAGGGTTTTATCTTCTTCCAGCCACTGTTTGGTCAGGTCCTTAAGCAGCGCCAGCTGATCCTGATCGTCGAACAGCGAGAAGGTCGATTTCATGCCGAGCGCCTTGTATTCGCGCTTGATGATCTCCAGGCCCAGGGTGTGGAAGGTTGAGATCATCAGGCCGCGCGCCTCTTTGCGTCCCAGCGTTTGCGCCACGCGTTCTTTCATTTCGCGCGACGCCTTGTTGGTGAAGGTCACTGCCGCGATATGGCGCGCCTGATAGCCGCATTCACGGATCAGATGGGCGATTTTATTGGTGATCACGCGGGTTTTACCGGAACCCGCACCGGCCAGCACCAGACAGGGACCGGTGACAAATTCGACAGCACGTTGTTGGCCGGGATTAAGACGCATAGAAAAACATCACTCAATTTAATCAGACAGGAAGATTTACATCGCGCCGTAGGGTGCGCATTGATGCGCACCTGAGCGCAAAGGTCGCCATCAATGGCGACCCTACAAGTGACGCGCACTACGCTATAATGCGTCGAATATTATACATACATAACGGAACACCATCATGGCGAAAACCGCGGCGGCTTTACATATCCTGGTGAAACAGGAAGCGCAGGCGAAAGCGCTGCTGGCGCAGCTGGAAAAAGGCGCGAACTTTCAGCAACTGGCAAAAAAACACTCGACCTGCCCGTCCGGGCGTAACGGGGGCGATCTGGGGGAGTTTCGCAAAGGGCAGATGGTGACGGCGTTTGATAAAGCGGTGTTCACCTGCCCGCTGCTGCAACCTTACGGACCGGTGAAAACCGCTTTTGGCTACCACATCATCAAAGTGCTGTGGCGTAACTGATCACTTTTTGCTTTTCATCTGCTGGAGCACGTTGCTGCACTGATTGTCATCGGTGTCGCTCGGCGAAATCAGCGCCAGCAGTGCGGCCGCAGGCGCGACCACCGCCCCCAGCGCGACGGCTGCGGCACCGCGCGCCAGCAGCGGACCGGCTTTGACTCCGGCATCCGGATTTTTGAAGGTGCCGCGCACATACAGCGGCGAACGCAGCGTAATGATACGAATGCCCTTGCTCTCCGGGTTGATCGACAGATCCAGTCGCTCATTAGCAAAGTTAGCGTTGCCGGTAACGTTAATCACCGCGTTCTCGGTATCGAACACGAACAGCCGCGGCGTCGCCAGTCCCTGACGGATATTCAGATCGGTCGCGGCACAGTTGATGCGCACCTCATCGTCGCCAAACAGTTTACCCACCACATAGTTACCAACGTTCAGCCCGGCAATCTCCATCAGGCTGCGGCTGATCAGGCCATCGTTCATCAACAGTTTCAGCTCGCCATTGCTGGTGCCCAGCAGGTCGGCCACCGAATTGCCGGTGCCGGTCAGGCTGGCATCCCCGTTGAGCTGGCCGAGACTACGCTGCATGGCGGTGACATCCGGGAACAGCTGACGCAGTTGCAGCTTGCGCGCATGCAGGTCGGCGCGGCCGCGCATCGGTGAACGATCGCCCTCCAGATGGATGGTCGAATTAATGCTGCCGCCGGCCATGCCGAAGCGCAGCGGATCCAGCAGCAGGTCGCCATTTTTCAGCTGCAGATGGGTATAGAGATCGCTGAGCGGCAGCTTGCTGCTGTGCTCGATACGCTTGCCGCTGAACTTCACGTCAGCGTCCATCACATCCCAGTTTTTGGTATCGAACTTGTCATGTGGCAACACGCGATCCGCCGGCTGGGTGCTGGCCTCACCGTGCTGCGCTTTGGCCTGCGCCGTTTTTTCACTGCCCTTGCCGGAGTTAACCCCAATCAGCGGCCCAAGGTCCGCCATACGCAGCTGGTTCGACGTCAGCTCGCCGCTCAGCGTCGGACGCGGTTTACCCTGACGGTAGCTGAGCGAACCGTGGATATCGCTGTCACCAATATGACCGTTGAATTTTTCGTAGCGGAACAGCGGCCCTTTCTCTTCATTGAAACGCGCAATCAAGTGGCCGTCAGTTTCATACGGTGGCGTGTCCGGCAGCAGCACGCCGGTTAAGCCGTACAGATTTGCCAGCGTGTCACCGGAGAAGCGCAGCCGCACATCCAGCCCGCCGAGATTGAGCGGATCCTGCAGGGTGCCATCCACGCGCACACGTGTGGTGCCATTGCGTACGTCGAGCTGCAACGGGAACGGCGTGGTTTTGCTGCGCAGCGACAACATACCGCCAATCTTACCGTCACCATCGAGTTTCTGGTTGTTGTAGGTCCCGCTTGCCTGCCAGCCAAACACAAAATCGCCGGCCCCTTTTTGCTGGTCGTTACCGCCCGCGACCTGCGCGTACGGCACCGGTTTGCCCAGCGGATTGATCTTCACCGTGACATCGGCTTTGTTGATGGCGTCGCGATAGCGCAGCTGTCCCTGATCGAACAGGATATTATCAAGGCGGAATGACCATGCCGAAGGCGGCGCGTTGGGGTCGCTGTTTTCGCTGCTGGCGAGGTTGAAGGTCCAGTTATTTTTCTTATCGGCGGTCTGCACCAGTCGCGCATCCGGCTGCTGCATCTTAATCCACGGCAGGTAAATCTCTTTGTGCAGCAGCGCCAGCGGCGCCAGCGTGGCTTCCACCCGCTGCAAATGCACCATTGTCACTTCCGGCACGCTGGGCGGATTACCGAGCATGACATCGTCAGCGTGCACCTGCGGCCACGGCACCCAGCTGCGCCAGCCTGGCTCTTCGCGATTGCGCACCCAGGCCACGCCAAGATCGCCGCGAATAGCGAACGGTCGGTTCAGTTCTGCCGAGACTTTCTGGTTGATGGTTGGCTTCAGGCGGTTCCAGTCAAAGGTGGCGATAATCACCACGACCACCACAACCAGCAACAATAAAATCCCGACCACCCAGCTAATTATTTTTCCTGTACGCGACATTTTGCCTCCTCCTTGCCCTTCCACGTCTCCTTAAAGATAGTCGAGACGCGGCAGAACGGAATTACGGAAGCTCAAGTACCAGGTTTTCCAGCTGGTTAAACGGCAGCGGACGGGAAAAATAATAGCCCTGTGCGGCCATGGCGGGCGAGTTGCGCACCTGCTGCCACTCCTCCTCGTTTTCCACCCCTTCGACGATCACGCCGTTACAGTAACGGTTAATCAGCGCCAGCAGCATGGAGAACAGCGAGCGGCCCTCATCACTGGCGCGCAGCAGCATAAACAGCTCGCGCGAAAGCTTGATGTAGTCGTAGCGCAGTTCGGTCAGCGCGGAGAAGTTGGCCATACCGGACCCAAAGTCATCCAGCCACAGCGGGCCCAGCTCCGGCATCTGCGCCACCATCTCTTCCTGCGGCAGCGCGTGGTGCTCAGTCAGTTCGAAGCGCACCCACGGCAGCTGGACGATCAGCGCGCGCACGGGCGCATGCTGCTGAATGGCCAGTAACGTGGGACCATCAATATTGACGGAGGCCACCAGTTGACGCTGGCTGAAGAAGGAAGCCCACTGTAATAACAGTTCAAGCTGCTCCTGGACGATGTCGAGACGCTGGGCAATGGTCAGCGCCTCGAAATAGTCTTCGGGTGACACGTTTTGCTCAGGTGCGGCGGGATGCACCACGGCGGTAAGCAGTTCAATAGCCAGTAAGCGGCCAGAAACCTGGTAAATCGGCTGGAAAGTGTAGCACCGTTGGCACTGCTGCCAGTAGAGACGGGTTTCTTGTTGTTGCTCAAGTTCGGGAGAAAAAGGCAGCCGATGACTCAAATTCTTCATCACCATGGTGTTTTCCTGGTTGGTATTGAGTGCCTGCAAATAGCATCTCAGTGGCAAGTATCGGCTCTCCCCTGGATAACTTTATTGGTCTGCGCAGCCACACGAGCTGTTGAGTCTAGCAGCGTGTCTGCGGCTTAATCGGCAAAACAACCCCCGGTTTGGCCGCTAAATCGGTGCAGAAGCGCGGTTTTACGCCTTAAGGCAAATTAAAACAGCGTTTTAAAAAGCATTGACGACTGCCATACCAGACGCGAGACTAGAGCGCAGCATTCACTACAGGCCAAACACCATGACGCAGAAAACCATCGCCATTATTGGCGAATGCATGATTGAGCTGTCCGAAAAAGGTGAGAACATCAAACGCGGCTTTGGCGGCGATACGCTGAATACCGCGGTCTATCTGGCACGGCAGAGCGATTCCAGCCAGCTGCGTGTGGAGTATGTCACCGCGCTTGGCACCGACAGCTTCAGCGACCAGATGATCGCGGCCTGGCAGCAGGAGCAGGTGCACACGCAACTGGTGCAGCGCCTGCCGGACAAAATGCCCGGGCTTTACTTCATCGAAACCGATGCCCACGGCGAGCGCACCTTTTGGTACTGGCGCAGCGATGCTGCCGCGCGCTTCTGGCTGGATAGCCCGCAGGCCGGGGCCATCTGTCAGCAGCTGGCGCATTACGACTATCTCTACCTGAGCGGCATCAGCCTGGCGATCCTGCCTCAGGCCAGCCGCGAAAAGCTGATGGCGCTGCTCAGTGCCTGCCGGCAAAACGGTGGCACCGTGATTTTTGACAACAACTACCGGCCGCGTCTGTGGGCGGATAGCGCCAGTGCGCAGCAGGCGTATGCGGCGATGCTACGCCACACCGATATCGCCTTCCTGACGCTGGATGATGAACACCTGCTGTGGGGCGAACAGCCGCTGGCGGACGTGATTGCGCGCACGCGCACCGCCGGCGTGCAGGAGATTGTGATTAAACGTGGTGCCGACTCCTGCCTGGTGGCGCGCGGCGACGATCCGCTGCGGGATGTTGCGGCCATCAAACTGGCTCCGGCGCAGATTGTCGATACCACCGCCGCAGGTGACTCCTTCAGCGCCGGTTATCTGGCGGTGCGCCTCGCGGGTGGCAGCGTGGAGCAGGCCGCAGCGCGCGGCCATCTCACCGCCAGTACGGTGATCCAGCATCGCGGCGCGATTATTCCGCCCAGCGCGATGCCAAAAACCGTTTAACACCGCACACGATTGTCGCGCCGCGCTGCCTGCTGCGCGTCGCGACAATTTTCCCTCTGCCCTGACGGCAAATTGATTATTACGCTGAAAAATATCACCGCGAAAATTTGGCTTAATGACGCAGATTCGCCGGGCAATTTTTACTAATGACGCATGCCATCCAGCCTCCTCTCTGCCTGACGCTCACCACTTAAATGCCGCTAATCAGACTGATTTAAATTCAATGCATTACGACGATAAACCCGACCGCCAGGCATAGTCCGAAACTGGCGACGCCAGCGGTTTTCGGCTGGACGATCGCGCGAAAAAAGACCATGTTTTAATCAACCACAGCAGGAAGCTGTCAGGTCGACCGCGAACACAATAACGACAACATGACTCGCTCAGGACAGATTTATGCACACAGAAATTATCAATATCTGGCCGCACGGCGACGCGCCAGGCGCGAGTGACTCGCGCGCTCAGCCGCAGATCGTCGATTTGGCCAAAGAGTTCGAACCTTACGACCGCGCCGCCACCGGCGTGCGCTGCCCGGAGATGGCGATCTGGCACCCGGAAACCTCAAACGGTATCACCCTGCTGGTGGCACCGGGCGGCGGTTATCAGCGCGTACTGATCGACCGCGAAGGCAGCGCCCTCGCCACCTTTTTTACCTCGATGGGCTACACGCTGGCGGTAATGACCTATCGCCTGCCGTACGACGGCCATCATGAAGGGCCGGATGCGCCGCTGGCCGATGCCCAGCGTGCGGTGCGCGTGCTGCGCGAGCGCTCACAGCGCGGCCTGAACGGAAAGTACATCGTGATGATGGGCTTTTCCGCCGGCGGGCACGTGGCCGCCAGTCTCGGCACCCGCTTTGGCGAAAAAATCTATCCACTGCAGGATCAGGCCGACAGCCTGTCACCGCGGCCTGATGCGATGGTGCTGCTCTATCCGGTCATCAGCATGCGCGACGGTCTGGCGCATGAAAGTTCACGCACCCGCCTGCTGGGCGCATGGCCGGATCAAAAAAGCATTGATGCTTATTCGCTGGAGACGCGCGTGCACGGCCAGACGCCGCCGACGCTGCTGATCCACGCTGCTGACGATGAGACGGTTTCCGTTAATAACAGCATGGTGTTTTTTAGTGCCCTGCGGGAGCACAAGGTGCCGGCGGAAATTCATTTTTATCAGAAAGGCGGCCACGGCTTTGGGATTCGTGGCGTGGCGGATCTGCCGCTGGCCAGCTGGCCGATGCTGGTGACCGAATGGCTGCGCGCAAAGACCTGATGCCCCTGCTACGTTGAACCGCAGCGGCGCTGGCGGCGCGCGTTCATCCCGGTCGCTTACGTAAGCTTCTGAGGATGAACATCCGTGCCGCCTTGCTGTAGCGCACCTTATTGCGGGGATTCATGCGCCCTGTGTCATGAGGAGGGTTGAGCCGGATCGGTCGCGCTCGCGCTGCCATTATTTTCGGGTTTAGCCTCATCCGGGGTAGCGGCGGCGGCGGGCGCATCCGGAACCTTCATTACCTTGTCCCAGCTGTCCTGCAGCATCCTGACGTTGGTTTCGGGCTCACCCTGCGGTTGAATCAGCACCATGGTCAGCTCCTGCGTTAACTGCTGGCGCAACTCCTGGTTGAGCTGGTCGCGCGTTAACTCACTGAGAAACGCCTGACGCAGTTTCTGATACTGCTCCGGCGCGATATCCACCACGGAATTCTGCTGCGAGCGCAAACGTTGCCCCATCAGAATATCGGTGTCGGTGCGCGCGTAGGTGGCAAACAGTTTGTTCAGTTCCAGCAGCTTTTGCGCCATCAGCGCATCAAACTCCTCCTGCGGCAGACCTTTGTCACGTACGGTGGCCAGCTCACGCGCCACCTGGTTCAGGTTCTGCGCCAGCGACGCGTTAGGCGAATCCATGTTAATGGCGCACTGCGCACGCTGATACAGCACGCGACAGTCGAAGCCAACCTGCACGTTTTGCGCTTTGCTGTCGGCCAGCGCGCGCTGGACGTGCCAGAACAGCGCTTCGCGCGCCAGATCGCTCTGCCAGTAGCGCTGCAGATTCTGCGAGTCGCGGATCGGCTGCCATGGCGTATCCCACACCAGCGACAGGCGATCCTGCATCATGCCGCCGTTAACCAGGTTGATTGGCTGATGCGGCAGCGGCGACAGCGTGGGCAGCGCCGCGGGCGCCACCCGTTTGCCTTGCAGTGGCGAGAACGCTTTGTTGATCTGCTCCGCCATGCTGCGGCTATCCACGTTGCCCACCACATACAGCGTCATGCCGTCCGGCGTGTACCACTGCTGGTAAAAGGCATTAAGCTGCGCGATATCCACCGGCGCACGCGGCTGTTCGCCCGGATCATGCGCCAGCATGGTCGACCCTTTCAGGCGATAGCGCCACCATACATCCTGCGTATTGGGCGGCCAGGTCGCGATGGGATCGGTGGCGGTCAGCGCGGTCGACACCACCTGCTCATTGATGGTCATTTTACCGGCGGTGGCCGCCAGCCAGCTGAGCGCCTCTTTCAGCAGCTCCGGCCGGTTGTTCGGCAGGCTAAGATTGTATTGGGTGAAATCATAAGATGAGATGGCCGGCGGCAGCGGTCGCTGCGGATCCATCGCCTGTTGCCACAGTGCGCGCTGCTGATTGGTATCCAGCGCGGTGTTATGCACCATCGCCATACGCGGTAAAAGATGGCTGAACCCGGTTTGCTGGGCGCTTTCCACCAGCGAACCGGTATTAACTATCAGGCGCAGCTCGATGCGATCGCTCGGACGTTGTGGTGTGGTCAGCAGCTGCCAGCTGAAACCATTGTCCAGTTTGCCTTCCTGCCAGGCGGGATCAGGCTGAAGTGTTTCGGCGTGGACGCCGAAGCCAGATGCCGCAAGCAGCCATCCGCCAACCAAAAGCCGAATTCTGGTGCCCTGCATGTGAACCCCTACTCAAACAGATAAACGCTCGTGCGCGCCATAGGCGGCCGCTTTTCAGCGAACCACGGCGGCAGGCTGCCGCCACGTTTATACAACGACAGACTCTTTGACCACAGGAAGGTCAGGATGTCGCGCGACGAGGAAAAAAATCGGGAAAAAAATCAATGGGGTTATTATGCAAATGCCCGCTGTCAGGGCAAGCGACAGCGGGCATTTCACGACAAATTAACGCAAATAGAGGATTACGCGCTGGTCTGTGAAGCGTTATTGACCTTTTTCGCTGAAGAAAGCGTCGCTTTCATCTGCGCTTCATCCAGCTGGCCGACCCACTTCGCCACCACCACAGTCGCCACACCGTTACCCACCAGGTTGGTGAGCGCACGGGCTTCCGACATGAAGCGGTCAATCCCGAGAATCAGCGCCAGACCGGCCACCGGCAGATGTCCCACCGCCGACAGCGTAGCCGCCAGCACGATAAAGCCACTGCCGGTCACCCCTGCCGCGCCTTTGGAGGAGAGCAGCAGCACCACTAACAGCGTGATCTGGTGGAAGACATCCATGTGGGCGTTGGTCGCCTGAGCGATAAACACCGCCGCCATGGTCAGGTAAATCGACGTGCCATCGAGGTTGAACGAGTAACCAGTTGGAATCACCAGCCCGACCACTGATTTCTTACAGCCCAGCTTCTCCATCTTGTCCAGCATGCGCGGCAGCGCCGACTCGGACGAAGACGTTCCCAGTACAATCAGCAGCTCTTCTTTGATGTAGGCAACAAACTTAAAGATGTTGAAGCCGGCCCAGCGGGCAATAATGCCCAGCACAATCACCACGAACAGTACGCAGGTGATGTAGAAGCAGATAATCAGCTGACCGAGCTGCACCAGCGATCCGACACCATATTTACCGATGGTGAACGCCATGGCGCCGAACGCACCAATCGGCGCCAGACGCATGATCATGTTGATCACGCCAAAAATCACCTTCGAGAAGCTCTCGATGACGTTGAACATCACGGTGCCGGCGTTACCGAGGCGATGTAGCGCAAAGCCAAACAGGATCGCGAACAGCAGCACCTGCAGGATGTTACCGCTGGCGAAGGCACCGACCACGCTGTTCGGGATCACGTCCAGCAGGAAGGCTATCACGCCCTGCTGCTCAGCCTGCTGCGCGTAGACCGCAACCGCTTTGGCATCCAGCGTCGCCGGATCGACGTTCATTCCCGCGCCCGGCTGGATCACGTTGACCACCACCAGACCGATAATCAGCGCGATGGTGCTGACAATTTCGAAATAGAGCAGCGCTACTGCGCCGGTCCGTCCAACTGCTTTCATGCTCTCCATGCCGGCAATACCGGTCACCACCGTACAGAAAATCACGGGGGCGATGATCATCTTGATCAGCTTAACGAAGCCATCGCCAAGCGGCTTCATTTGCGCGCCTAACTCAGGGTAGTAGTGGCCTAACAGGACGCCGATGCCGATGGCAACCAGTACCTGAAAGTAGAGGCTTTTGAACAGTTTCATAACAGGTGTCCAGGTATAGACGGCATTCACCGCCATTGTTATGGAGAAACGCATGCGGCAAGCCGCCTGGAAGCGTATGACCTTACCGATGGCGAGGAAAATAACACTCTGTTAACAGGATTAGTATACCCTTACATTCCTTACAAAAGTTACAAAACTCTAACTATGAACTGAAACGCTTCAGCACCCCATAACGGTGCAATTCTGCAAGGAAAATCAATAAATAAGGTGATTATTCAGACGGTGACGAGCTGGCCAGCCAGCGCTGGTTAAACACCGATAACGGCAGGGCTTCAGCATATAAGTAGCCCTGCCCAATGGTAATTCCGCGCGCCAGCAGCCAGTCGCGCTGCTCGGCGGTTTCGACGCCTTCGGCAATCACGTCGAGGTGGATGATATCGGCAATTGCCGCCACGATGCGCACCATGGTGTCATCATCCGGCAGCGCGGCGACAAAACTGCGATCCATTTTCAGCTTATTGACCGGCAGCGCTTTGAACTGATGCAGGTAGTTGAGGTTGGAGTAGCCCATGCCGAAATCATCCAGCGCGACCGCCACCCCGGTTTGCTGCAGCGAGCGCAGCAGCGCCATCGCCTGTTCAGCATCGCCAATCTGCGCGGTTTCGGTGATCTCCAGCACGAAGTTACCCGGCGCAATGCGATGGCGCTCCAGTAGCCCCTGCAGGTGGCTCACCACGCTGGCATCGCGCAGCTGTACTGCGGAGATATTCACGCTGAGCGGCAGATTGATGCCGTGGCGCTGCCAGCCAGCGATAATGCGGCACGCCTCTTCAAAAACCCAGCGGCCGAGCGCGGAGATGACGCCAATCTCTTCGGCGCTGGCGATGAACTCTTCGGATAACCCGTAGCTGCCGTCCGGCATACGCATGCGCAGCAGCGCTTCTGCGCCGGCCAGCTCGCCAGTGGCCATATTGATTTGCGGCTGCAGATAGAGCGCAAACTGGCCATCCTGCAGGCCCTGCAGGATGTCGTGCTCCTGGGTTAAGCGCTTCTGCGCCCGCTCGGTCAGCGCCGGGTCAAAGAACAGAATCTGGTTTTTACCCTGATGGCGCGCCGACATCATCGCCGACGTGGCGCGCGCCAGCTGTTCGCCTGCGGACACGGTGTTGTCATCATGCAGCGCCAGGCCAATGCTGGCGTTGGGGCGCAGCTGCAGCTGATACAGGTTCACCGGCTGGTTGATGCGTAGCATCAGGTTGCGCGCCAGCCGCATGGCGCGAAACGGGTTGTGCGCACGCTTCATCAGTAGCGCAAAGTCACTCGGTCCGGTCTGTGCCAGCAGCGTATGGTCATCAATGGTACTGCGGATTTTTTCCACCAGCGTCAGCATCAGCGTATCGCGTTGCTCATCGCTCAGGACGCCATTGGCTTCCTGCAGGGTTTCGATGCGGATCACCATCAGCCCCCACGGCTGCTGGCTGTGGCGATGGCGGATGTGCTGATCAAGCAGCGCCAGAAACAGCGCGCGATTGGGCAAATCGGTCACCGCGAAATGGGTGGTCAGCCGGCTCATCTCATCGTGAATCGACTCCAGCACCTGCTGGTTGCGGTTGTAGCTGCGAATCAGCATGCCGATCTCATCGTCGCGATGATTGTGCGGCAGCGCCAGCTTATGAGTGAGAATGGCGGGCGGCGGCAGCTCCTGCAGCTCACGCGAAATATTACGCAGCGGATGCACGATCAGCCGGTTGATACACCAACTGATCGCCACTGAAAGAATCAGCGCCAGCAGCAGATAGGTGGTGATCATGGTGGACAGCGTGCTGAGCAGGAACTGATAAACGCGTGACGAATCAGCCTGCAGCACCAGATAGGCAATCGGCTTCGGCAGCCCGCTGCGCTCGACCGAATAGAGCGGCAGCGTAATCTGCACCGGCAGTTCGAACAGCCGGGCGACAAAGCGCGGCACCGGCTTCTCCGGCGCGAAGTCGGCGTGCAGCGCCTGGAAGGCGTTCGGCAACACCACATCGGCGCGCGACAGAATGCCCGCCGGCTTAAGGGTATTCAGAATGCGTTCGGCCTGCGGGATATCGGCTTTAAGCACCGCTTCGGACAGCGGCTGACGCACGGTATGCGCGACGTTCTCCATCTGCTGGGCGTAATCCACCCTGCGCTGCTGCACAAAATGGAATAACTGGATGACGATAAAAATACAGATGGTGACCAGCGCCACGGCGGACACGGTGGCCATCTGCTTTATCGTTAACGAACGACTGACGCGCAACAAAACCTCTCCTGGCCGCCGGGGGCCGTGACAGTTGCCGGAATGCGCAGCAAGTATATCCCAGGTCAGCATTTTTTTGCGCCGGGATAAAGGCGAAAATCACGCAACTGCCCCGCTTTGCGCGCGGTTTCAGCATTTTGTCAGCCATTAGCGGCGCAGAGACAAAACGTTGCGCGCCAGCCCGCAACGTTTGCCGCTCAGGTTTTACTGCGGATAGGCTACCCAGTCGCCACCGTTAAGGCGAATCCACGGTTTGCCCTGATACATCATCACGACGGCGTTATCATTTTCCGACACCACCGGCGTCTGCGGCAGGTTATCCGCCAGCACCGACATGTTGACGTTCGGTGCGTTAAACACCTGACCGTCCACCACCCGCGACACCAGCTCGGAAATCGCCAGCAGGCTGACAGGCGTATCGATGGTCAGCGGCTGGCCCTGATGTGGCGCTTTCATGCCCACAAATTTAATGCCAACCGGCACGTGGGTGATGCCCGGGCTCGGAATGTCGCGCAGCCCGGACATCTGCATTTTATCCCCCTGCAGTGCCGCACCGTGCTCCGGCACCACCAGCACCATCACCCGGCGTCCCGACTTTTCCAGATTGGTCAGGAAGGTATCGAGCTGGTCGAACAGTACCCGTGCGCGCGGCTGCCACTCGGCGGTGCGGGTGCTGCCCAGCTCGCGCGTACCGTCGTGCAGCGGAATCAGGTTGTAGAAGGTGGCGCTGCGCGCATCGCTGCTTTTGCTGCGGTCATCAAGCCAGCGCTGCATCAGCTGCCCGTCGTTGTACACCGGCGAACCATCAAAAGACGTCAGCTCCGGCGCAATCCCGGCCTGCGACATCAGCGGCGCCTGCATGTTGCCGTCCTCGCGCAGCTCTTTCAGGTAGTTACCAAACACGCCGGTATGGTCCATCATCAGCTGCTGCTTAAAGCCCAGCTTCGCCAGATTATCAAACAGATAGCAGCGCTGGTCGGTGGCTTTATACAGGTTACTGTGTGAGGTCTGGCCGCAGCTGGCGCGCAGCAGGCGAATACCGGCCGGACCGCTGTAGCCGGTGGCGGAGTTGTAGTTGTTCAGCACGATATCAAAGTGCTTCCACAGCGGATGGTCACGCAGCTGCGCCACATCAATGTCCGACCACGCCAGCGAACAGATGTTGATCACCAGAATATCGAACGGCTGCGAATCGGCGGGCAGCGCATCCGGGAAGTGCGTGACGCGCTGGCGTTCGCTGTCGTAAAAGCGATTCAGCCACGCGGTGAGGTTGGCGCTGGTGGGCGGCGCGCTTTGATCGAGTCCCGCCGCGGCCGGGCTGGCGGCCGGTTTGTCATTCAGCGCCACCGGCGGTGCGGCGGCTTTGCTGGGCAGCAGGCTGACCGCCGGGCCGGCGAGCGTCAGCACGTTCAGCCAGATCAGCGCCAGTGACACCAGCACGGTGACGCGAATCCACTGCGCCACGAACAGGTAAATCACCAGCAGCACAAAGGCCGCGCCGATCATCTCCCAGTTAATAAAGCGCTGCAGCAAATCCAGCAGATAGGCCGGCGAGAATCCCGCCACCTGGCTGCCCTGGCTGAGCAGCGAGTTCAGACCCGGCAGCCAGGTATCGTGCCAGAACAGCGCGAAGCCAATCGGCAGCGAAACCCACTGGCGCAGACGATGCAGCCGCGCTGACGGCAGCGGAAACAGCAGCCACGCCAGAAACACCAGATTACTCAGCGCATGGAAGTTGAGATAGCCGTACCACAACAGACCAAATTTGATCAGAAAGTAAAAGTTCCAGCCGCCGAGGCCGCGCCAGCGCGCCGCGTGCAGCGTCGAAGGTGTGTTATCCATGTTTATCCGTTTTGGTCGATTGGCGTTGCCACTGCCCTTCCGATTTGAGGGCGCGGGCAGGTAACAGGCGCATCAGCAGGCTGGTGCTGCGCTGCGGCAGCCAGCGTCGCCACAGCGATTTCAGGAACAGCAAAATCAGTAACAGCAGGATCGCCACCTGCACACCATCCATCAGCGTCATACGTGCGGCTCCCCGAGGTCAATGATGATCGGCTGCGGCGTCTGAGGGCCGTGCGGCGCGGCCGCTGCCGGCGCGGCAGGTTGCGCAGCGGCCGGTACCCTGAGCGGTTCGAACTGCGCCACCGGCGTCAGCTGCCGCACTTTATTCACCTCCGACAAAATCTGATTGTCGGCAAACCACACCATGCGGTTGCTGAACAGCTCGTCGTGCGGCAGGGAAAATATCGATTTCAGTGCAATGTCCAGGTCGTTAAAGCGGCAGGAAGAGAGGAATAAATAGAGCCGATCGTCGACCAGCGTCACCAAATCGCCAAAACGACGCGGTTTACACAGCGTCAGCACCTGCGGCGGCGACAGCTGCGGCACCGGGCGCAGCGCCACCATCAGCCCTTTGTCGTTTTCCGGCAGCAGCGTATTGTTCATCAACTGCTGTACCGCCGCACAGAATCGCTCCAGCGGCAAATAGCCTTTCTGCTGCAGCGGCTGTAGCGCCTGCACCAGCGCCGGCAGATCGGCCGGCACATGGCGGGTAAACTGCTGGCCCTGCACCCCTTCCAGTGCGGTCAGCAAGCGCGACAGCGGCGCCGCCGTCGGAACAATGCTGTTAACGCCGCACGCCAGCAGCAAACGTTCATCGCTGTAGCGCAGGCTGGTGCCAAGTTCCCGCACCACGATTTTCAGCGCGTTGCCGCGCGATCGCCGCAAACCATGGACCATGCTCGCCAGAGTCGGCACATCCTGATTATGGGCCAGGCTAAAGATGACCGTGGCGGCGTTGGCCTGCTGCGCGCGCGCATACACGCTCTCGTTATCGCTGAACAGTTGCCACTGCGCGGAAAGCGGCGGCGCCCCTTCCAGCACATCCTGCTGGGCCAGAAACTGGTTTTCATCATTGAGGCTCAGCGGCTGCGACGCGGCGGCTTCAGCCTGCGCAATAAACTGATTATCAATACAGTTCAGGCGGATAGCGCGGTCGGCCAGCAATTTATCGGCGGAATACCACCAGTTAATTCGATATTGCCAGCTATCCTGCTGAAATTCTAAATGGGCGACACCATCAAGCTGACGAAAATAACGCTGCAGATGATTTCGCAGGGGAATAATTGCGGTTCCGCAGGTGATCATTAGCAGCGTCATTTGTTTTTTTAACAGAACCCGGCGCAAGCCTTTTATCCACACGGTTAGTTCATCCGGGGATAATTTGCTCCACAGCGCCGCCTGACTATAAAACATGACCAGACCGCTACGTTTATTCATTACGCGCGCCATATCGCTGGCCAGATGTTGCAGGCTGGCTTTATTGGCAGGCAGCGAAAATAAGGGAATACGCGCCGGACCGCCGGGCGGATCGGGCGTTAACAGCGCCTGCGGGGGTTCATCCGCGCTCACCAGCGTGGCCGCCTTTTGCTGGCTAACCACCTGACGTAACAGCGTTCGTGCGTCTTCGGGCCGCTGGCAGGTTATCCAGTAAAATCCCGGCGACTGCAGGGCGATTAATTCCTGTTGTACCTGCTGCAGGCCAAGCGTATAAAGATTTTTCATATTAGCGTCGCGATCTGTACAATCCAGGCTAGTTTAATATAGACGGCAACGATTGGAACTGCTGAAATAAAAAAAGCTGCGCACGCGCCAGACTGTTTGACTTTGCCGGGTCAGAAATCGCTGGCTGCTGTTTTATACGCGACAAGAAAAATATCACCCCTCTTTATCCGTTGTCGTTTCTTTGGTGGCAAAAAAGTAATGAAAACTGAAAATGCTTTTTCACTGATCGCTGTCGGCAGCGAAGATCAGGATGATATTAACGCCCTGAGTGACGCCTTTTCACTGAAGGCGTTTCGCTATATTGATATTGCCCGTGAAGCGCGTCTGCAACAGCTGCTGTCGCGCTGGCCGTTGTTGCAGGAATGCACGCAGGGACCGGAGTCACCACGCTAATGCCGGTTCTCGCCTTACAGGGGCTGCGTGGCGGGTGTGGCGCGACGGCACTCAGTGCCGCGCTGGGTTGGGCGCTAAACGCGCTGCAGCAGTCGGTGCTGCTTATCGACCTTTCGCCAGCCAACCAACTGGCGGCCCACTTTAATCTGCCGCTCGACACGCCGCACGGCTGGCTGCGTGCACAGCTGGATAACCAGCCGTGGCAGCACAGCGCGCTGCGCTATCAGCCGGGGCTGGATTTTCTGCCGTCTGGCACGCTCACGCATCAGCAGACCTTATCCTTAAACGCAGCGACAGCGGAAATTGCACAACCGCTGCTTAAGGCTTTGCCGGCCCTGAAACAGCGCTATCAGTGGATTATTTTCGACCTTCCGGCGGATCTGCTGCCGTGGCAGCAGGCGTTCATCCCGGCCGCCGATCGGCTGCTTCAGCTGTTAACGCTGGATGCCAACTGCCAGCTGCGCCTGCACCGCGCGCACTTTTCGCCGCAGACGCTGTTTCTGATTAACCAGTTCAACGCCAACAGCCAGCTGCAGCAGGATCTGCATCAGCTATGGCTGCGCTCGCTTAAGAACCTGATTCCACAGGTGATTCATCGCGATGAAGCGCTGGCGGAAGCGCTGATGATGAAACAGCCGGTGGGCGCCTGGCGTCCGCATGCGCTGGCCAGCGAAGAGATCAATACGCTGGCCAACTGGCTGCTGCTGCATGTCGCCGGAGGTGGCGCATGAATGCGCTGCGCTGGCTGCTGGTGCCGCAGGCCTCGCAGGCATTGCAGCAGCGCGCGCACCTGGCGCGTCAGCACGGCGCCGGGCGGTTAACGGTCGCGCTGCATCTGCTGTGGTGCGTGCTCGCCTGGTCGCTGCTGCGGCTGGAAACGCCGGCGTGGCGGCGCGTGCTGCAGCAGCGTCAGCGCTACTTCCCGCATATCTCTCCGCTGCGCCCGCGTCCGCTCGATATTGTGCGCTATGCACTCCAGAGTCTGTGGCTGCTTATTATGCTGCCGCTGGACGGCAGCGCGCGCAGCGAGCGTAAACGTTTTAACGCCTTTGGCTCGCTGTTCCGCTGGCGCCAGCAGCTGTATCAATGGCTGGCGCAGCTGCCGGCGCGGCTGGAGCACAGCGGCGTGCCGCAGCGCAGCGAACGCTGGCTGCAGCGCCTGCCACGGCGCGTGCGTCAGCTGCTGTTCATCGTAGTGGCGATCGCCGCCAGCCTGCTGGCGCTGCTGTGCATCTCGCAGCCGTTTGATATCACCACGCAGTTTGTGTTTGTGCTGCTGCTGTGGGCGCTGGCCATGCTGGTGCGCCGTATGCCGGGCCGGCTGGTGACCATCATGCTGATTGTGCTGTCGCTCACCATCTCCTGCCGCTATCTGTGGTGGCGCTATACGGAAACCCTTAACTGGGACGATCCGCTCAGCCTGACATTTGGCCTGCTGCTGATTGGCGCGGAAACCTACGCGTGGACGGTACTGGTGCTGGGCTATTTCCAGACGCTGTGGCCGCTCAACCGCCAGCCGGTCTCCATGCCGCCGGAGATCGCCAGCTGGCCCAGCGTCGATATTCTGGTGCCGACCTACAACGAGCCGCTCAGCGTGGTCAAACCCACCATCTATGCTGCGCTGGGCATCGACTGGCCGCAGGATAAACTCAACATCTATATTCTTGATGACGGCACGCGCGAGGAGTTCCGCGAGTTTGCCGCCAGCGTGGGCGTCAATTACGTGGTGCGCCCCAGCCACGAACACGCCAAGGCCGGCAACATCAACCATGCGCTGAAAACCACCTGCCGCAGCGAATACGTGGCGATTTTTGACTGCGACCATGTGCCGACACGCTCATTCCTGCAGCTCACCATGGGCTGGTTCCTGAAAGATCACCGGCTGGGCATGCTGCAGACGCCGCACCACTTCTTCTCACCGGACCCGTTTGAGCGCAACCTCGGCCGCTTCCGCCAGACGCCGAATGAAGGCTCGCTGTTTTACGGTCTGGTGCAGGATGGTAACGACACCTGGGATGCCGCCTTTTTCTGCGGCTCCTGCGCAGTGCTGCGCCGCAGCGCGCTGGATGAGATTGGCGGCATCGCAGTAGAGACGGTAACCGAAGATGCGCACACCTCGCTGCGACTGCACCGCCGCGGATACACCTCAGCCTACATCCGCATTCCACAGGCCGCCGGGCTGGCGACCGAAAGTCTGTCAGCGCATATTGGCCAGCGCATCCGCTGGGCACGCGGCATGGTGCAGATCTTCCGTCTCGATAATCCGCTGTTTGGCAAAGGGCTGAAGCTGGTACAGCGGCTGTGTTACGCCAACGCCATGCTGCACTTTCTTGCCGGTATTCCCCGGCTGATCTTTCTGCTGGCGCCGCTGGCGTTCCTGCTGTGCCATGCCTACATCATCTATGCGCCCGCGCTGGCCATCGCCATCTACGTGCTGCCGCACATGGTGCATACCAGCCTGACCAACTCGCGCATCCAGGGGCGCTGGCGCCACTCGTTCTGGAGCGAGGTGTATGAAACCGTGCTCGCCTGGTATATCGCCCGCCCCACCACCGTCGCGCTGTTTAATCCGCACAAAGGCAAATTCAACGTGACCGCCAAAGGGGGCCTGGTAGAAGAGCGCCATCTCGACTGGGTGATCACCAAACCCTATATGCTGCTGGTGCTGCTGAACATTGCCGGTATCGGCACGGGCTTCTGGCGCATGGCGCACGGCCCGGCCAATGAGCTGCTCACCATCTGGGTCAGTCTGGTGTGGGTGGTTTACAACATGATTATTCTCGGCGGCGCGGTGGCGGTGTCGGTGGAAGCGCGTCAAATCCGTGAAGCGCACCGCGTGGAGATCGCCATGCCGGCGGCGCTGGCACGCGCCGATGGTCATATGCTGCCGTGCACGCTGCGCGACTACTCTGACGGCGGCGTGGGCGTCGAACTGCGCGAGCCGGATGCACTGCGCGAGAACGAAAGCGTCTCGCTGCTGCTGCGGCGCGGACAGCAGGAGTTCAGTTTTCCGTGCCAGGTGCAGCGCGTATTTGGCCGCCGCGCAGGTATCCGCCTGCACCAGCTCTCCACCCGCCAGCACATCGAATTTATTCAGTGCACCTTTGCGCGCGCCGATACCTGGGCGCTGTGGCAGGACGGTTTTCCGGAGGATAAACCGGTGCAGAGCCTGGCGGACATTATGCTGCTCGGCTTCAAAGGCTATTTGCGGCTGGCGGAGTATGGTCCGGCACCGCTGCGCCGCCTGTTCCGTGGCCTGACCGCCGGACTGCACTGGCTGGCAACGCTGTTGCCGCATAGCGTCCGTCCGCGACCGGCAACGCTCAACACTGATTTTACCTAAGCTGATGATATGACCATGACGAGAAAACTGAGTTGGTTCACCGCCCTGCTGCTGGGCACGGCATCTCTGGCGCAGGCGGCACTTCCGGCGGCGCTTCCTGCTGCACCGCCTGCGGCAACCTCTGCGCCGCTGTCCGACGTGAACCAACCGCTCGATGCCAGCGCCCCGCTGCGCGATAGCCAGCTGCTGTTTACCCAGGTGGCACCGCCGCCGGGTAGCATGACGCTGCGCGGCACCGTCCCCACCAGCCAGATTGAGTTCGGCGTGCGCAGCGATGAAGTGGTCACGCGCGCGCTGCTGACGCTCAACTACCGGCCTTCGCCGGCGCTGCTGCCGACGCAGTCGCAGCTCAAGGTGTATCTCAACGATGAACTGGTGGGACTGGTCACCGTCACCGCCGATCAGCTCGGCAAAGAGAACCAGACGCAGCTGGCGATCGACCCGCGCTACATTAGCGATTTTAACCGCATCCGCCTGGAACTGGTCGGCCACTACGCCAACGTGTGTGAAAATCCGGCCAACAGCACCATCTGGCTGGATATCGGTAAAGCGAGCAAACTGGACCTGACGCTGCAGAAGCTGCCGCTGAAAAACGATCTCTCCCATTTCCCGGAGCCATTCTTTGACGCGCGCGACAACCGGCCGCTGCAGCTGCCGATGGTCTTCAGCGGCCAGCCGGATGTGCAGCAACAGCGTGCGGCAGGCCTGCTGGCCTCGTGGTTCGGTAGCCAGGCGCAGTGGCGCGGCCAGTCCTTCCCGGTGCTGTATAACCAGCTGCCGGAAGGACAGCATGCGGTGGTGTTCGCCACTAACGATCGCCGGCCGGACTTCCTGCAAACGCTGCCGCCGGTGGACAAACCCACCGTGGAAATGGTCAGCCAGCCGGACAATCCCTATCAGAAGATGCTGCTGATTCTCGGCCGCGACGATAACGATCTGATCACCGCAGTAGAGGGCATTGCGCAGGGTGAACTGCTGCTGCGCGGCGAGCGCGCCACCATCGACAGCGTGAAACTGCTGGCCCCGCGCCAGCCGTACGATGCGCCAAACTGGGTACGCACCGATCGCCGCACCACCTTTGGTGAACTGACGCAGTATCAGAACCAGCTGCAGGCTGATGGCCTGCAACCCAACCCGATTAGCCTGACGCTCAACCTGCCGCCGGATCTGTTCCTGGTGCGCGCACGCGGCATTGATATGGACCTGATCTATCGCTACACCTCACCGGTGCAGCAGGACGGCTCACGGCTGGCGGTGCATCTCAATAACCAGTTCATGCAGGATTATCCGCTGACCAGTAAAGATGGCGCGGGCCAGCAGTTGATGCGCATTCCGCTGATGCAGGGCCTGCAGGACAACAGCCGTCAGCTGACCATTCCGGCACTGCGTCTCGGTGTGGTGAACCAGCTGCGCTTTGATTTTGACTACGCCAATACCTTTATCGGCGGCACTGCCGATGGCCGCTGTGAAACCGTCACCCCCGTCGCGCATCATGCGGTGATCGACGATCGCTCCAGCATCGATTTCTCCGGCTATCGTCACTACATCGAAATGCCCTCGCTCGGCGCGTTTGCCAGCGCTGGCTTCCCGTTCAGCCGCTACGCCGATCTGGCGCAAACCCTGGTGCTGGTGCCGGCAAAACCGGAGAGCGGCGAAGTCAGTACGCTGCTTGACGCGCTGGGGGCGATCGGCGCCCAGACCGGCTATCCGGCACTGCGCGTGCAGATGAGCGATGACTGGCGCAACGCCAAAGACCACGATGCCGATCTGCTGCTGATCGGCAGCATTCCGCCGGATCTGCAGGCGGACACGGCGATCAATCTGCTGGTGGATCGCACGCGCAGCACCCTCAACATGCCATCGCGCCCGGGCAGCGCGCCCAACGTGCCACTGTCAGCCAGCGAGCGCACTGCCGAAAGCCAGACCGGCATCAGTTCGCGCGGTCCGCTCGGCGCTCTGGTTGGCTTCCAGTCGCCGTTTCACGATCAGCGCAGTGTGGTGGCGCTGCTGGCTGACAGCCCACGCGGCTGGGATTTGCTGAATGCAGCGCTGCGCGACAGCGGCAAACGCGCGGCGATGTTCGGTTCTGTCAGCATCGTCCGGGAGTCCGGCGTCAACAGCGTGCGCGTGGGCGATACCTACTTTGTCGGGCATCTGCCGTGGTGGGAGCGGCTGTGGAATCTGCTGGCCACCCATCCGGTATGGCTGGCCGTGTGTGCCGTGCTGGTGGTGATCCTGTTCGCCCTGATGGCCTGGCGCCTGATGCGCATGGTGAGCCGTCGTCGCCTGGCTGAGCTGGATGACGATGAATAAGTTACCGCTTGCGCTGCTGATCGCCAGTGCGCTGGCTGGCAGCGTGGCGGCCGCGCCCGGTCCGCAGGTGGCGCCGGTCGCGTGGCTGCTGATGCAGATTCGTACCGGCGAATCCACCAACAAATACGATTTGGTGCAGCAGTCGCTGTACCGGCTGGAAAAAATCGATCCGGATAACCCGCAGGTGCTGGCGGCGCGCATTCGTATGGCGCTGCGTCAGGGCGATCAGGCCAAAGCGCAGCAGCTGTTCGATGCGTTGCAAAAGGCTGCGCCGGATGACGCCGCCACACGCGAATCTGCGGCAGGTTTGCGCCTGATGAGCCCCGAAGGGCGTCAGCAGCTGCAGCAGGCGCGGCTGCTGGCCACCGCCGGACGGCTGCCGGAGGCCAAAGCAGCGTGGGATGCGCTGTTTCACGGCGTCTTTCCCGATGTAAACACCGAACTGGAGTACTGGCGACTGGTGGCGCGCCTGCCAGGCCAGCAGCCGCTCGCCTGGCGTCAGTTGCAGGCGCTGGAGCAGCGTTATCCGGGCAATATCGGCGTCGAGCTACAGCTGGCGCGCATGGCGTTTGATAATAATCAGCCGGATCAGGCGGTGACCCAGCTGCGTCAGCTGGCCAACCGCGACGGCGGCCGCGATGCCGCGTCTGAATTGTGGCTGCAGCAGATCCAGAACCAGCCGGTGAGCGAGCGCAGCGTTGCCAGCCTGCAGCAGTATCTGCAGGTGTTCACCAGCGGCGATGCGCAACAGCGCGGAGCGGATGAGCTGGCGCGTCAGCAAAAAATGCTGGCCGATCCGGCCTTCCGCCAGCGCATGCGCGGCCTGGCGCTGGTCGAGGCTGGCGGCGGCGCGGCGGCAATCGGCGCATTACAGGCGGCGCTGAAGGCCAATCCGGACGACGCCGAACTGCTCGGTGCCATGGGCCAGGCGCAGGCGCGTGCCGGTCACCGTGCCGCCGCCATCAGCTGGCTACAGAAAGCGATTCAGGCGGGCCAGGCCAGCACGCAAATCGGCAAGTGGCAGTCCCTGTTACAGACCAATCGTTACTGGCTGGCTATCGACAGCGGCGACGCGGCGCTGAAGCAGGGGGATTTATCCGGCGCTGAGCGGCAGTACCGCAGCGCGCAGGCCATCGACAGCAATGACAGCTGGGCGCTCATCGGCCTCGGTGATGTGGCGCAGGCGCGTAAAAACAGCGCGTTAGCCCGACAGTACTGGCAGCAGGCGCTGCGCCTTGACCGCAGTAACGGCACGGCGCAGCAGCGCCTGAGCAATTTACGTATTGAGAGCCTGCTGGCCGACGCAGATACGCTGGCGCAGCAGCAGCAATGGCCGCAGGCGGTAGCGAAATACCGTGAGGCGGCTCAGGCGCGACCGGATGATGTCTGGCTGGCCTGGCGGCTGGCCAATGCGCTACGCAGCAGCGGTGACAACCAGGCAGGCGCGGCGGTAATGGCCGCGATGGTGCGCCAGCAGCCGCAGCAGCCAGCCGCGCTGTATGCCACGGCACTGTGGCAGTCATCCGGCGACGACGATGCCGCCGCGCTGGCCACGCTGCACCGTTTACCCACCGCCCGCTGGGACAGCAACATGCATGAACTGGCGGATCGCCTGGCGCAAAACCAGGCGTTCGGGCGTGCCGGGGAGCTACGCGCCCGCGGTGATGAAGCCGCCGCCATCCGCTTGCTGCAACAGCAGCCGGCCTCGCCGCGCCGCGACATTACGCTGGCCGACTGGGCGCTGGAGCGGGGCGATGCCACAACAGCGCTGGCCGGTTATCAGCAGGTGCTGCAGCAGGACGCCAGCAACAACGATGCCGCGCTCGGCCGCATCGAGGCGCTGCTGGCGCTGCAGCGCACCACCGAAGCGCGCGCAGCGCTGCACAGCCTGCCAGACAGCGTGGCGCAGCAGAGCCTGAACAGCGGCCGGCGCGTGGCGCTCGCCTGGCAAAACAGCGGCGATCTCTTCAAAGCGCAGCAGCTGTTCAGCGCGCTGAAAACCCGCGCCGCCGCTGTCGCGCCGTCACAGGAAAAAGCGCTGGTGCTGCGTGATGCCGCGCGGCTGGAGAGACAGCAGCGCCAGCCCGCGCTGGCACAGCAGGATTACCGCGCGGCGATGGTCGCCAGCGGCATCACCCCTGCGCTGCCAGACGATAACGCCCGCTATACCCGGCTGACGCGCACGCAGGCACAGGACGACTGGCTGAAGCGCAGCATTCGCAGCGACGCCGCTGATCTGTATCGCCAGCAGGACACCACTGTGACGCTGGAACAGGACTACTCGCGCGATAAGGGCAACGGTGGCACCTCTGACTTTACCGCCCATACCACCATGCTGCAGGCGGAAACCCCGCTGGCCGATGGCCGCAGCTTTGTGCGCGTTGATCACGTACAGGTGTCTGCCGGGACGTTTTCCACCACGGATGGCAGCCACAGTGAACAGTTCGGCAGCTGTAACGATGCCAACGCCGGGGGCTGCCGGCGCGATTTCACCCAGCGGGACGAAGGCACCGCGCTGGGCGTCGGCTGGCACAACGATCGCTGGTCAGCCGATATCGGCACCACGCCGCTCGGTTTTACCGTCACTAACTGGGTCGGCGGCGTAAGCTGGAAAACTGATATCGACGATCTCGGGGTGACCTTTACTGCTTCACGTCGCCCAATCTCCAGTTCGCTGCTGGCTTACGCCGGCGCGCGCGATCCGGCCACTAACGGCGGCAAAAACTGGGGCGGCGTCGTCGCGACCGGCGGCGGCATCGGCCTGAGCTACGATCGGGGCGGCGCGCACGGGGTGTGGGCCGCTCTCAGCGCCCATCAAATCAGCGGTGAAAACGTGGCGGACAACAGCCGCGAACGGCTGATGGCAGGCTACTACTACAAGCTGATCAATAGCGACAACCAGCGCGCCACCATCGGCCTGAACAGTATGCTGTGGCACTATCAGAAAGATTTGAGCGACTACACCTTTGGCCAGGGCGGCTATTACAGCCCGCAGCGCTACTTCTCGCTGGCGGTGCCGCTGACCTGGCGTCAGCGCACGGAAAACTGGTCGTATGAACTCGGCGGTTCGGTGTCGTGGTCACAGTCAACCACCGACGCTCAGGCGCGCTACCCGGTGAATCCAGGCTTTACGCTGGCCAGCAATCCGTCATCGGACAGCAGTTCCGGACGCGGTTTCGGCTATACCGTGCAGGCGTTGATAGAGCGGCGCATCACGCCGCACTGGTCGCTGGGTTTGGCCATGGACATTCAGCAGGCGAAAGATTACACCCCAAGCCACGGGCTGCTGTATGTGCGCTACTCAATGGCCGGCTGGAACGGCGACATGGATATGCCACCACAGCCACTGGAACCGTATGCGGATTTTAAATAAGCATACTATTTACCCTGCAGTTCTCTTAGCATCGCGGCTCGCAGGATCGCGTTGAGGCGCGTCTGGTAACCTTTGCCAGGCGCCTTCAACCACTCAAGAATATCCGCATCGATTCTGATCGAAGCCTGGGTTTTTACCGGGCGGTAAAAACGCCCCCGTTCGGCAGCCTGCCAGAAACTGTCGTCTAACGGCGCAATATCATCACACTGGATGTCGCTGTCCTGTTTCCGGCTCAAAGCATCCAGCTCCGCCTGTTGCTTATCGGTGAGCGGCGGTAATTCACTGCGTTTAAACCTGACTTTGCTCATAGCGCCTCCTCTCAATACGCGTTGCATGGCGTGCGCTGATAATCCTTATTCGCTCAACATCTGTTTCGAAGCGCACCGTATGGGCCACCAGAATGACCACATGCCCCATAACATTACCAATGGTTTGCCAGCGATATTCCCCATTTTCATAACGATCCTGCACCGACAGGTGGAAAGGATCCTCAAACACGCGGGCTGCAACTTCAAAGCGGATACCATGCTTGCGGAAATTTGTTTCCGCCTTGGTGGTATCCCACTCAAACTCCGGTTCCGTTTGCATTTATCATACACTTTTGTCTATACATTTTAGCATGACAAATTGCGTGTAGTACGCGCTGATGGTGTTGATCGGGCGCAATAGCTGCGCGGTCAGTACAGGAATGAAATGAAATACAGACAGGTCTGGAATCGAGTGAAAAGGTGGAACAGGGTTTGAAGCCAGGCGGGCGGGCCTGATGGTGATCGGCTGGACGGAAGGTTAATCCCGTCCGGCACAGAGAGGCTATCGCTTCTCCTGATAAGCCAGCCAGGTCAGCAGTTGCAGGCTGGCGGAGAAATAGTTTTGCTCCGGCGCTAAGCGGTCGCTGAGGTAGCCGGTTTGGTTGAGCGTCAGGTCGCGCACCGCGGTCAGGCCACCTTCCATATTGTAAGGTGCCGGGGTGTTGGCCAGCACATCAAACCACGCTGGCGTGGTGTCGCGCGCGTAGCCCTGCCAGACGCGCTGGAAGGGCACCAGCCGCAGGCTTTGCGGATCGTACCACCAGATATTCAGCGGAATACGGATCGCGTCATAGCTGAAGCGGTTGGAATAGCCGACCGCCGGCGCGACGGAGCCATCGGCGTTCAGCGCCACCCAGTCCAGCGGCAGGCCGGTTTTGCCAAACTGCATGTCGCCCAGCAGCGCAAGGCCATCATCAATCAGCGTGTTCCACACGCGCAGATGGCTGTGCTGCGCAAACTCCTGCCATGCGGCGAACAGGAAATAGGAAGGGTTAAGCACCACATAGCTGGTTTTATTGAAGCCCTGCGCACCCGGCAGCATAACCTTGCGGCCGGCGTAGTCGATCACCGTTAGCTTGATGACCGCGCGCTGAATGCGATCCGACGCCTGCTGATAATCACCGCCCCACTTCTGCGCCGCGCGCTGCAGCGCCCAGGCGATCAGCACATCCCCGTCCGAAGCATCATTTTTATCGGCGATGGGATCGGCTGCGCCCGGCGTATAGCGCCAGTAGAACAGGTCATTCTGCGGATTGCGCAGATGGGTACGCGTCCACTGCCACAGCAAATCAAAGGTGGCGCGATCGTTATACGCCACCGCCAGCAGCATGCCGTAGCCCTGGCCTTCGGTGTGGCTGACGTTGTTGTTGGCCGTATCGCTGATGCGGCCGTCGCTGCTCATAAAGCGGCTTTTGTAACTGCTCCAGCCATCGGCCGCCGCCTGAGCACTGAAAAATATCACCATGAAACACAGCATCCACTGACGCCAGAACCGCATCACTCTCATCACAGCTTCCTATTGGTATCGATAATGCAGCGTGCCGCCGTCGATTTTTTCCAGCGTCAGCGGTACCGCCGCGCTGCCACCCTGCGCACGTAGCCACTGCGCGTACACGCCGGCCAGCACTGCGCTCAGCGCCAGCTGCCAGCGTTCTGCATCAAGCTGGCTGTCGCCCTGCGGCAGGGCATGGTGCTCAAGCATAATCGCGTTCTGCTGCGGCTGCAGCTGAACAAAGCCCCAGTTAAAGCGCGCCAGCTGGAGATTAATTTCGCGCTCCAGATCCTGCACGGTGCGCGCCTCCGGCAAAGGATAGCGCGTTGCCAGCAATTCGCCCACGCCGTTGAGGAAGGCTTCCGCCTCCGCGCCAGCGTTGTCCAGCATGCTCTCAATCATCACGCTGACCAGATCAAACCAGCCCGGCTGATACGGATGGCTGATGCGTGCGCCCGGTTGCTCACTCATTAGTTGTCTCCAAACAGATAACGGAAGTACAGATTGGCTGTGCTTTCGTTGTAATCGCCAAAGGTGTCATAGCCGAGCTGGCCGCCGATGGTGACATCTTTATTAATCTTATAATCGGCACCGGCGTGCAGGTTATAGCCGATGCCGTTTTTGCTCTCACCGCTGTAGTAGGCGCTTTTGACAAAGCCCTGATCGGCGAGGCTTTGCAGCTGGGACTGCAGCGACGGATCGTTGGGGAAATACGCGCTCTTGTCCTGGCTGTACGACTGATAGCCGACCGAACCGCCAACGTTGACTTTCAGGTCATCAAACTTGCGGCTGAAGTCGACAGGGAACGATACCGCGGCATAATTCTGCGGACTGAAATAGCCGCCCTGACCGTAGCTGAAGTAACTCAGGTTTTTGGAGAAATCCATCCACGACAGGCTCATGCCGACCTTCAGCTCGCGGTCGTCGTAGTGGTAAGGCCGCACGTAAGCGCCCGCCGTGGCCTGTACGCTGTTGTTGCTCGCCACGTTCTCGCCCAGATAGCTGTAAGCGCCGCCGCCGACGTAGAAACCCGCGTCGCCGTTATCGAAGCTCAGCATGGCGTTGCCGCCGTTTTTGGTGACGCGCCCCCAGCGCTTGCCGCTGGTCTTGTCCTCTACGCCAACGTACGACAGCAGACTGTCGGTCATGGCGCGGCGTTCACCGGTGAGGATCAGCGTCAGGAAATCGGTCAGCTTCGGTGACCACTGCACGCCGCCCACCAGCGTACTGAGATCCTGGCCGAGCGGCGTGCTGCCGAGGTCGATTTTGTAGCTGTCGCCCTTCAGCGCCATATTCAGTTCCACGCCGGTGGCCTTTTGCGAATCGGTCGATGAAGACGGCGTGTCGTCTATCTTGGCCGCGCCGGATGCCACCACATTGCCCTGCACCAGCGCGTTGCTGCCGAAGCGACGCCACGCATCACCGGCCGCACTGCCAGCGGTGAGCGACACCGGCGTCATAGTAAAGTCGAAGCGCGACTCGCCGAACGGCACGGTCGAGAAGGTCAGCGGCGCTTTGGCTTCGGTCAGCTTGCTGAGCCCCGATTCGCCGTCGCGTCCGCGCACCTGCATCTGCCCCTGTACCCAGGTGCCGGTTTTCTCCTGCAGATTGTCCATCATCTCGTCAATCTGACGCAGCGTCTGGCTCTGCCGGACATCCGGCGTGGTGCTCGCCAGCGTGACGTCCTGCGCGCTGCTGCTGGTGGCCGGTGCCGTTTGCCACGGCATCACTGTGCCATAGCTGGAAGGCGAACCGGACACCGGCGAGGTGCTGCGGTTGATAAACGGATTGTCCGCCAGCGCCAGACCGCCAACGGTCGGCACGCTGCCGCTCTGTGCGCCCTGCAGACCAATCAGCTGGCCGCGCGCGCTGCGCAGGTAGCTCATCGCCTGGCTGTGCTCGCCGTTAGCTTCCGCCACGCGCGCCAGCAGTAACAGGCGATCCGGCGTCTGCTCATTGCGCAGGCCGCGGGTTAAGGTGTTCGCTTTGTCGATGTCGTTCTGCGCCAGCGCCACATCAATAGCGCCGGTACGTGCGTCTTGCGTTGGCGTATCCTGCGTCAGCAGATAGTCATACACCACACCCGCTTCTTTGTTCATCTTGCCGGACTGATACAGACGCGCCATGGCAAACATCAGATCGCGGTTCTGCGGATCGTGCTGCAGCGCACCCACCAGCTTGTCATAGGCGGCGGCGTACTGCTTCTGCTCGCGCAGGCGATCGACTTCATTGATGAGATAACCGTTGCGGATGCCGGCCAGCTGCGTGGGCGTACTGCGCGCCTGCAGCTCCGGACTGCTGAGGAAGCTCTGCGCTTCGGTCGTCAGTCCCGCCTGATTCAGTACCGCCACCTGCGCGGCGTAATCACCGGCGTTGCCCTGCACGCCGCGCTGCATGTTGCCGCGTACCACCGTCACCGCCGTGGTGAGATCGCCGGCTTTGGCCAGTTTCTGCGCCAGATTACCGGCATCGACCGGATTGGCTGGCGGCGTGGCGGCCAGGGCGCGCAGCGTATTGGCCGCCGCCGCGTCAGAGCCCTGCGCCAGATAGCGATCGGCGGTGGCCATTTGCAGATTGAAATTCACGCGCTGCGCCAGTTCGCGCATCTCGCTGTTCTTGCTGCCGTTGGGAATGCGCGCCAGCAGCTGGCTGGCCTGCTGCCAGGCACCGCTCTCGCTGGCGTTAAGCGCACCGGCGTACAGCTCGCTGGTGCTGGCACCGCTGCGCAGGGTCGGCTGCATGACGTTAGCGGCCAGCAGGCTATCGCCCTGCGCGCGGTAAATGCGTGCCAGATCGAGACGCAGCCAGCCGTCGCTGGGATAGCGCTGAATGGCGCTGTTGAGCGTGGCGATGGCCGCACTGCGGTTGCCTGCCGCCAGCTCGCGTTTTGCCTGCGCACGCAGCGGATCGCTGCTGTTACCGCGCGGCGCCACGCTCTGGCGCACGCTGTCGGGCAATGATGCCAGCAGGGTATTGGCTTCGGCGCTGCGGTTTTGCTGGCGCAGCACGTAAAACAGCCCCTCTTTGGCGCTGCGGTTATCGGCATCGCTCTGCAGAATGGCCCGGTAGGTTTGCTCCGCCTGCTGCAGCTGATTGCTGCGGCGCAGCACATCAGCGCGGAACAGCTTCGCCGATATACCTTTTTCGCCCTCGGCCTGCGTCAGCGGCTCACTCAGCGCCAGCGCCTGCGCGCTGTCACCGTTTTTCAGCGCCTGCTGGGCATTCGCCAGCTGCGCGTAAAAGCGGGCGTCGGCCGCCTGCTGCTGACGCTGCTGGCTCTGATCGCCGCCCAGCTGTGCGGCGCGCGTCAGATAATCGGCGGCTTCGGCGTAGCGTCCGGCGCGCTGCGCCACGTAGCCCATACCGGCAAGCGCATCGGCGTCCTGCGGGTTGGCCTGCAGCACTTTTTCAAAGTTGTTCTGCGCACCGCTGACGTCGCCGCTGTTCAGCGCGCTAAAGCCAGCGCCCTTCTCCGCGCCGCCGACGTTTTTGCGGTAGTAATCCACCACTGCACTGTCCTGCGGATGGCGCTGCTGCCAGGTCTGGTAGAGCGCGGCGTCTGACGCCTGTGGCGCCAGCCACAGCAGCGCCTGACGCAGCGAGCGATCGGCCTCTTTATTACCGTCCGCCATGCTGGCCAGCACATCAATGCCCTGGCGGCGCGTCGCTTCCTGATAGGTCAGCGCTTTGCCCAGCGCCAGCTGAGCGCCGGTATCCTGCGGATGGTCGGCGGCAAACTGCCGCAGCGCCTCCACAGCCTGGGGCAGCAGCGTGCGGTCGCCGGCCATGGTCAGATAATATTCTGCCGCCACGCTCGGCGGCGGCTCGTTGCCGCTGAAGGTGTTGCGCCAGGTTTGCAGCGCGGCGGCGATGTTACCGCTGCGCGCCTGCTGACGCGCCAGCGACAGCTGCGCCTGCGGAATGCTCTGCAGCTGCCGCGCGTTGTCCAGCTCCGTCAGATGCGGATCGTTGGGCGATACCGCACTCAGGCGGGCGCGCCACTGTGCCGCATCAGCCGCGCTGCCGCTTTGCTGTGAATAGAGCGCCAGCAGATACAGCGCCTGGGTATTGTTCGGCTCCACCATCAGGATTTTTTGCAGCGAGGCTTTCGCCAGATCGTCATGCGCTTTCTGATGCCAGTAGGCCGCCTGGTCGAACAGTGCCTGTAACGCCGGATTGGTGCTCTCCGCCGCCAGCAGCGGCTGTGAGAAGGTCAGCGCGCCGCCCAGCAGCAACGCCTGACGAATACCGGCACTTATCAGCTGTTTTTTCATTATTTTTATCCTTACTTCCGGCCGGAGTGGCTATCGTCTTGCGGGTGGAGACGGCGCCACGCGTGGCGCTTCAGCATCACCCAGGCCGCACTGCCGATCAGCGCCGACAGCAGCAGCGCCGCCAGCGCCATCAGTACCGAGTGCTGGTTGGCATACCACACCACCATCATGTACCACGGCATTTCACCGCTCGGGAACTGCGGCCCGACGCGGAAGCTGCGGATACCATTCTCATCGGTGATGATGGCGGTATCACCGCGGATGCCGGCGTTGATGCGCGCCGAATTCAAATCATCGTGCAAACGCAGCAGCTGCTGATCGCTGGTGGCAACCGTCATCACTACCAGACGATCGGCGCTCCACGGTGAGCGATAGCTGACAAAGCCGCGCCACGCTTCATTCGAAGAGAAGTAGCGATCGGCATCCAGCTGCTGGCGAGACCAGTCACCGGTCAGCCAGCCGCGCAGCTTATCGACGGTGGTCGGCTCTTTAACGCCCAGCGTGTTGCCGCTGGTCTGGTAAGCGGTGCCGGCCAGCATCTGCTGCGTGAAGGCGCTGTGCTGCATGGTGCTCACCGCCAGTACATCGCTGTGCTGCAGGCGCGTCAGATTGGTGCCGCCGTTCGGCAGACCAAACAACACCTGATTCTGCACCAGCGGCACGCCGGTGGCGTTACCGGCGCGCGCGGCCATGTCCAGCAGCGTCGCGATCTCGGCATCACCCGGCGCCTCCGGCAGCAGCAGCGTGGTCTGCGAAAAATCCGCCAGCCGCGAGAACGGGAACGAAGCACCGACGAAGTACGACAGGTTCGGCAGCATGGTGAAGTGGCGCGTGTGGCTCAGATCGATCCACGAATCCTCTTCGATACGGCTCTTGATGTTGTTGTTGAGCAGCACGCCGCACGGCGCATCCGCCTTTGGCTTGATGTTGAAGTAGAGCGCCAGCTGGTTGTCGCCGTAAATCAGGTATGGCTCCAGCTTAAGCGTGTACTGCTCCTGGCGTGCATCCCCGCCCAGCCGGTGCCAGGCGCTCTCCAGCAGCCCGACTTTGTTCACCGTCAGGTTGCGCAGGAAAGTGCCGTTCAGCGTGACGTTGAGGAACGAATTGTTTTCAGCGATCCAGCTTTCCGACGGGAAACGGTAATGCAGATTGACCGGAATCGCGTCGCCGTCCCACAGGAACAGATCCGGCGCCGCGCGGAAGTTAACCCGCAGCGCATCGTGCCAGATACCGGTGGTGGTCAGGCTCTGATCTTTACGCAGCAGCTCGCTGAGACGCACCGGGCGGCTGGTGTTGATCCAGCGCGGTGCGTCGTACGGTTTGCGCGTGCCAATCGGCTGCGGCGGTACGTTCAGGCTGCTGGCATCGGTGGCCAGCGGCTGCGTGGTCAGGCGGTTGGCCGCCTGGCGCAGCTGGGCATCATCTGCACCGACCACCAGCAACAGTTTGTACACCGGATTGTTGGGGTTATCGATCACCTGCAGCAGCGGCCCCTTCGCCGCAGGCAGCGTCACGCTGCCGATTTTGTCACCCGGATGGCCGATCAGGATACCGTTGTGCTCGGGCAGATCGCCGCGCACCACCGGGAAACGGATGCCACGGTAATCCGACTGAATGCCGAGCCAGGAAGCCACCAGCGCGGCGGCGCTGACGCTATCCGGCGAAACTTTAGCGGCAAAACCAAAGGTCACGCTGGCGGGCGTCATGCGCTGCACATCAATAAACGGACGCGGGAAGTTGCGCAGGCTGGTGCCGATGTTGAGCTGCTGGCCTTCAAGGCTGAGCGTGGTTTTCGGCAGAATGGTGACCTGATACTGCTGCGCGCTCTCTTTTTCGCACAGCAGCTTGTCGGCATCGTTAATTTTAAAGCTGAGGTTATTACTGGAAACCACCATCGCCGCCGGAATATCCAGCTGATAGTCGCTGACATCGCTGTCGCTGGCCCCCAGCGGCAGCGTGCCGAGCGGCTGGCCGTTGAGCATCAGCTGCAGCGACGTGTTGCGCGCCGCCAGCGCGGCAGAGACGCGCAGCGACAGGTTGAGCCGCGCATTAGTGATCACCTCATCGCCCGGCAGGGTAAACAGAATACCGGACTGCAGCTGGCCGCCGGTCAGGGTGATGCCGCGCGGCTGCCCCATCTGCGCCACCGAAATGGTGCTGCTCACCGGCTGGTTTAACAGCGCGCCAGCGGGCTCAGCGGCAGCCGATGCCTCCGCAGCCACCGGCGGTATGACGATATCAGGCGCAGCCGATGCTGCTGGCGTTGCTGACTCTGCCGGCTGTGCTGACTCTACTGGCTGTGCGGGTGCTGTATTTTCCTGCACCGGCGCTGCATCGCCCGGCGTGTATGGCGCGTCGCCCGCCGCCTGCTTCAGCTGCGGATCGGCACTGCCATCCAGCCCCTGCGGCGGCGGTACGTCGGAGAGCGCGGCACTGTCCTGGGTTACCGCCGGCGTCTCTGCCCAGGCAGGGGCGAGCAGCAGCGTGGTGGTCAGCGCGCTGGCCAGCAACGTGTACGTCAATGTTTTCATGCTGCGCTGTCCTCTTTGGCCGTTGCCTGGCCATCACGCTTGCGCGCCTCACGGCGATCTTTCCAGCTCAGCCAGAACAGCTCAAAGACGGTACGGATGATGGTGCCGAGCGACACCAGCGGATTGTCCTGCTTATATTCCGGCTGGATCCACGCATCGGCCCGCGCCAGCACCACGCGCACCAGTTCACGGCGGCGCGCCAGCGGCATCGTGCCAAAGCGCAGGCGAATGGTCTCCTCATCACCGGAGATCTTGCTCACCGGAATGGTGATGGCACCCGATTTCAGCAGCAGATCGATCTCTTCGATTTCATCGTGCTCATGCCGGTTGTCCGGCGCATCCAGCTGCGCGCCGCCCATCGACAGATCGCTGGTTTGCGTGCGCGAAGAGATGCCGCTGGCATAGTGAATCACCGCCGGGATCTGCACCTCGATACGAATGGTTTTACGCACCTGTTTGGTTTCACGCGCCACGGCAATCGCCGCCATCAGGATGATCAGGCTGAACACCGCCCAGCCGACGTTGAGCGCAATCACGTAAGGATCGACACCGAAGTAATCATGCGCCACGGCGCGCACCACGCCGGCCACGATGCCAATCGACAGCAGCGCGGCAACGATGACGTGAGGCCGCACGATGTGGAAGTCAAAGAAGCCCTGGTCCAGCAGGCCGCCTTTATCCGTCACGTTGAATTTGCCGTGCTTTGGCGACAGCAGGGTCAGCAGCGTCGGAATCACCAGGTGGAAGCACATTACGGTTTCGTAGATTTCACCCCAGAAGGTGTAACGGAATTTGCCGTTCATGCGCGAGTTGACGTACAGCGACATCACCAGATGCGGCAGTACGTAAGCGAAAATGAGTGACGCCGACGAGTGGATAATATTCAGGTTAAACAGCAGGTAAGCCAGCGGCGCAGTGAGGAACGCCACGCGCGGCAGGCCGAACTGGAAGTGCAGCATGGCGTTGAGGTAGCACAGACGCTGCTGCCACTTGAGCCCACGGCCCAGTAGCGGATTGTCGACGCGGAAAATCTGCGTCATGCCGCGCGCCCAGCGGGTACGCTGAATCACGTGCAGCCCCAGACGTTCGGTCGCCAGTCCCGCCGCCAGCGGAATTGCCAGGAACGCCGAGCCCCAGCCGAGACGCTGCATTTTCAGCGCGGTATGCGCGTCCTCGGTGACGGTTTCCACCGCGAAGCCACCAATCTGTTCCAGCGCGCTGCGGCGAATCACCGCACAGGAGCCGCAGAAGAACGTGGCGTTCCAGTTGTCGTTGCCCTGCTGCACCGGGCCGTAAAACAGCGAGCCCTCATTCGGGATGCTGCGCGCGGCGCGCAGGTTACGTTCGAACGGATCCGGCGAGTAAAAGTAGTGCGGCGTTTGCAGCAGCGCCAGCTTCGGATCTTTCAGGAACGGACCGACGGTGGCCTGCAGGAACGTGCGCGTTGCCACGTGGTCGCAGTCAAACACGCAAATCAGCTCGCCTTTGGTGATTTTCATGGCGTGATTGAGGTTGCCGGCTTTGGCGTGGCGGTTATCGTCACGCGTGATATAGCCGACGCCAACGTCGGCGGCAAATACCGCGAACTCGCTGCGTTTGCCATCATCCAGCAGGTAAACTTTGATCTTATCGCGCGGGTAGTCGATACACTGCGCCGCCAGCACGGTATCCCGCACCACGTCGAGGCTTTCGTTATAGGTCGGCACGTAGACATCGACCGTCGGCCACAAGCGGGTATCATCCGGCAGCGGTTCGATGGTGCGTTTTAATGGCCAGCTGGTTTGCAGGAAGCCGAGAATTAAGATCAGCCAGACGTACAGCTCGGCCAGATATAAGCCGATACCGAGAATCGCTTCAATCTCGGAATTAAACTGCAGCGTTTCCGTGGTGCGCCACCAGATATATCGGGTCGACATCAGCGCGGAAAGAAAAACCATCACAATGGTTATTTTACGGCTTTTACTGAAGCCCAGTAAAAACATCATGCCAATACTGATCAAACCAAAAATATACTGTTTCTGGCTGTCCATAGGCGTGATGACGATTACCGCAGCGACCGGTGCAAGCACCAGCAGCAGCAGGTAAAACCCGAGTTTACTCATGATTCACCCTGAAGAAGCTGTGTTGTTATTATTTGAACCAGGCCGCTGGCGGCCGGGCTTGTTAATAATGACTGCGGATCGGTGCCTGAACTTCGCCGTTGCCTACGTTGATATTCAGGATATTCGCCACCCGTTTTGCCACCAGTTCAATATCAAACGCCGCTGCCGAAGCCGGGCTGAAATCATAGATTGACTGCTGCGAGGCATTGGCCTCTGCCACGCTTTCATCGCGGTGCACCACGCCGAGTAAATTATCGCCCAGCCGCTGCTGCATAAATGCGGTCACTTCACGGCTGATATTCCGGCGATTATCACTTTGGTTGAGCACGAAATAATGACCGTGCTGATTATTTAATGGCTGGCCAATCATGCGATGGTTTTCAATTTGCGGCAGCAGCGCCACCGAGGCGGTATCCGCCAGCATCACCACTAAATGCATATCGGCCAGCGCCTGCATGGCTTTTAACGCCGGACCGGGTCCCGGCGGAAAATCCGCAATAATCACCAGACCCGGATAATTCAGGACCGTATCCAGGCCGCGTTTTAAGAAATGGGCATCGTGCGCCAGGTTGTGTTCGAAGCGCTCACGCTGCGCTTCAGTCACTTCACCGTAAGGCATGACAAAGATGTTGCTGCCGGTGGTGAGGATCGACTGACTCCAGTCAGCCTGCTCTTCCGAGCGCGCCACAAAGCCGCGGCTGTCGTGCAGCGGTACGCCAAAATGCAGGCGCAGCGCATTTTGTACGTCAAAATCGATCGCCAGCACTTTGCTGCCGGCACGCGCCAGACTCCAGACCAGGTTGGCCGCCATGGTGGTTTTTCCTACTCCCCCTTTTGGCGAGCACACACAAACTAATGGCATAGCGCGATCTTCTCCAGTAACGGTTTGAGCAGTGTTTCTTTAGATAAATGAACCGGTTCCGCCGCACGCGAGCGGAACAGTGCGCCAAAGCGCGAGGGCGTAGCAGGCTCCGGCTGCACCACGGCGGGCGCAGTGGCCGGTGCTGCGGCAGCAGGGGCGACCGCCTGTTCAGCGACCGGCGCGCTGACCGGCGGCGGTGGGAACAGTGAAGTGGCCACCTGACGTGCTACGTGCGTGGCTGCTGGTGCCAGCGACGACACGGACGCGGCAGTGGGCGCGCTGCTTGCCGGTGGAAACAGCGCGCTACGCGGTGTTTCTGTGTCGGGTGCCGGCGCGCTGGCGGCGAGGCTCTGCAGCAGCGATGCCTTTTCACTGCGGGCGACGGGCGCCGGATTGAGAGCCTGCGGCGGCGCGACAAACTCATCGCCGCGAATTGGCTGCGGCTGCGGCAGATCGACGCGCTGGCCGCTACCCAGCTCCGGCTCATCATCCGTCGCCAGCTGACGGATGATCGCCCACTGGCTGTGATCGGCTTCCAGCGATTGCCCGGACATATCCTTAAAAGCAATGTCCAGCGTTTGCGTTTTTTCCTGGAAACGCTGCAGATCGTCGTAGTTCTTCATGATCAGAGCCTGTTAAAGCGGAGGGGTAATTTCCGCGAATATAACACACACGTTAAGACACGGTGAGAGAATTCTGATTATTAAAACCGCAGATTCGACAAAAGAGTTTTATCTGAAAGATTGAAAATATACAGATGCAAAAAGCATGCACTGATTAATTGAGCAGGATTAATAAAAATCGATTAACGGAAATAGCAGCCGGAAGATAATTAGGATAATGCACTGATAATAAACAACTTACCATTGAAATGTGCAGTTATCTCTGGCCGTGACGGCGCTCACACAATGCGGCACGGATTCAGAATTTGCCTTAACCTTTTCGCTGTGGTTCAGGACCAGCGATTTAAAGATTCAGTCGCGTAATACATTTCTGCCATAGCAGGCGATTAAGACACGTCAGGTTAATTTTACTCATGTATCAGGCCACCAATAACAAAGGCTCCCGCAGGAGCCTTTCGCACTGGCTGGCCGTAATTACGGCGTCGCCACCGGCTGATTCTCATCCTGGTCGACGGCGAAGCAGGCGATTTGCTGCTCACCATACTGCTTCAGTTTCGGCTGCAGCTGCACGCAGGTACCGAAACGACGGCGGCAGCGTGCGTTGAACGCGCAGCCCGGCGGCGGATTCAGCGGGCTCGGCAGCTCACCGGTCAGTTTGATGCGCTCGCGGCGTTCGTCCGGATTGAGGCGTGGCGTGGCCGACAGCAGCGCCTGAGTATACGGATGGCGCGGATTGCTGAAGATCGCCTCTTTGCTGCCCTTTTCCACACAGCGGCCGAGGTACATCACCATGACTTCGTCGGCGATGTGCTCCACCACCGACAGGTCATGCGAGATGAACACATAGGACAGGCCGAGATCCTGCTGTAAATCCATCATCAGGTTGAGCACCTGAGCGCGCACTGAGACGTCGAGCGCCGAGACCGGCTCATCGGCAATCAGCACGTCGGGATCGAGCATCAGGCCGCGCGCAATAGCGATACGCTGGCGCTGACCGCCGGAGAACATGTGCGGATAGCGATCGTAGTGCTCGGTTTTCAGGCCCACTTTGGCCATCATCTCCAGCGTTTTTTCCCGCCGCTCCGCTTTGCTCAGCGCGGTATTGATCACCAGCGGCTCTTCCAGAATCTGGCTGATTTTCTTACGCGGATTGAGCGAGCCATACGGGTTCTGGAACACAATCTGGATTTTCTGCCGGCGCAGTTTTTGCGCCTGCGGATCGTGTTTCAGCAGATCCTGCCCGTGCCAGTACAACTCGCCGGCGGTCGGCGTTTCAATCATCGTCAGCAGGCGACCCAGCGTGGATTTACCGCAGCCGGATTCGCCCACCACCGCCAGCGTTTTGCCACGCTCGAGGTTAAAGGAGACGCCGTCCAGCGCCTTCACCAGGCGCTCTTGGCCGAACAGGCCCTTTTTCACCGGATAGTGTTTTTTCAGGTCAATTGCCTGCAGCAGGTAATCCTGCTTCGTGTTATCAAGACTCATAAGTCGGTCTCCCGGCATCATCCAGTGGGAAGTGACATTTGGACTGGCGGCCCGGAATATCGCGCAGCTCAGGTTCTTCAGTACGGCAGCGGTCGGTCACGTACGGGCAGCGCGGATTGAGCAGACAGCCGTTAGGGCGGTCATACTTGCCCGGCACCACGCCCGGCAGCGACGCCAGCCGCGCTTTGTCGGCGGCAAACTCCGGCAGCGCACGCAGCAGCGCCTGCGTATACGGGTGACGCGGCGCTTTAAAGATATCCACCGCTTTGCCGCTCTCCACCACCTGACCGGCGTACATCACGATGATGTGCTGCGCCGCTTCGGCCACCAGCGCCAGATCGTGCGTGATCAGGATCAGCGCCATGTTCTCCTGCTTCTGTAACTCCAGCAGCAGTTCGATGATTTGCGCCTGAATGGTCACGTCGAGCGCCGTGGTTGGCTCATCGGCAATCAGCAGCTTCGGCTTACAGGCAATGGCCATGGCGATCATCACGCGCTGGCTCATACCGCCGGACAGCTGATGCGGATAGACATCGAGCCGCGATGCCGGATCGGGAATGCCCACCTGCTCCAGCAGGTCGATGGCACGCTGACGCCGCGTGCGCTTGCTGCCGCCCTGATGCACTTTCAGCGCTTCCATGATCTGGTAGCCCACGGTGTAACACGGGTTGAGGCTGGTCATCGGGTCCTGGAAGATCATCGCCACTTCTGCGCCCACCAGCTGGCGGCGCTCTTTTTCGGAGATGCGCTGCAGGTCGCGCTGATTGAACTCCAGCTTCTCTGCTTTCACGCGGCCGGGATAGTCAATCAGCCCCATGATCGCCAGCGAGCTGACCGATTTACCGGAGCCGGACTCGCCGACAATCCCGACGACCTGGCCCTGTTCTACCTGGTAGCTGATGCGGTCAACCGCACGGAACGGTGCCTTTTCGTCGCCGAAATGCACCGACAGTTTTTCTACATTTAATAACGCCATCTCGGTGCCTCTTTACTGCTTGAGTTTCGGGTCGAGTGCATCACGCAAACCATCGCCCATGAGGTTAAAGGCCAGAACCGTCAGCAGGATGACCACTCCGGGGAAGGTCACGACCCACCAGGCACTCTGCGCATACTGCAACACGTCGGAGAGCATGGTGCCCCACTCCGGCGTCGGCGGCTGCGCCCCCATACCGAGAAAGCCCAACGCGGCCATATCCAGGATGGCGTTGGAGAAACCTAACGACGCCTGCACGATCAGCGGTGCCAGGCAGTTAGGCAGAATATTGATGAACATCTGGCGCAGCGTACCGGCACCGGCCACGCTGGAGGCGGTTACGTAGTCGCGATTGACTTCCACCAGCACCGCCGCGCGCGTCAGGCGAATGTAGTGCGGCAGCGCAACGAAGGTGATCGCCAGTGAGGCGTTGACAATCGACGGGCCAAAGATGGCCACCAGCACCAGCGCCAGCAGCAGGCTTGGCAGCGCCAGCATGATATCGACGAGGCGCATGATCACTGCATCCACCACGCCGCCGAGATAACCGGCCATCAGACCGAAAATCACCCCCAGAATCAGCGACAGCACCACCACCATGCAGCCCACCAGCAGCGACAGGCGCGCACCAAACATCAGGCGCGACAGGATGTCACGGCCGACGTCATCGGTGCCGAGAATAAATTTCCAGCTGCCGCCTTCCTGCCACACCGGCGGGTGCAACAGCGCATCGCGGAACTGCTCAGCCGGGGCATGCGGTGCCAGCACATCGGCGAAGATGGCGATCAGCAGCATCAGAATGATGTAAACCAGGCCGATAACCGCGCCTTTGTTACGTTTAAAATAGTGCCAGAATTCCTGAATCGGGGTCATCGGCTTCGGTGCAGCGGTGACGCTTGCGGGATCAACAGCAGACATGATTCCCCCTTATTTCTTATGACGGATGCGCGGATTCACCACGCCGTACAACAGATCAACCAGCAGGTTGACCAGAATGATCAGGATTGCCACCAGCAGCACGCCGCCCTGCACCACCGGATAATCACGGCGCTGCAGTGCTTCGATCAGCCAGCGGCCGAGTCCCGGCCAGGAGAAGATGGTTTCGGTGAGGATGGCGCCCGCCAGCAGCGTGCCCACCTGCAGACCGATCACCGTGACCACCGGCAGCATGGCGTTACGCAGCGCATGCACCACGATCACGCGCATGCGCGTCAGGCCTTTGGCGCGCGCGGTGCGGATGTAATCTTCACCCAGCACTTCCAGCATCGAAGAGCGCGTCATACGCACAATCACCGCCAGCGGAATGGTGCCCAGCACGATGGCCGGCAGGATCATGTGCATCACCGCATCTTTGAAGTCGCCCTCTTCGCCCCACAGCAGCGTATCAATCAGCATAAAGCCGGTGAGCGGATGGCTGTCGTCAAGGAAGATGGTGTCGCTGACGCGGCCAGAGACCGGCGTCAGGTTGAGCTGCACCGACACCAGCATGATCAGCATGATGCCCCACCAGAAGATCGGCATTGAGTAGCCGGTCAGCGAGATGCCCACGGCGGTGTGATCGAAAATTGAGCCGCGTTTCACCGCCGCCAGCACGCCGACCGGAATACCCACGGCAACGGCGAAGATCATGGCGCAAATGCCCAGCTCAAGCGTGGCTTTAAAGCGCGGCACGAACTCATCCCACACCGGGATGCGGCTTTTCAGCGAGATGCCGAGGTCGCCATGCAGCACGCCGTTGATGTAAGTGATGTACTGTTTCCACATCGGCTGATCGAGACCAAACTGGGCCATCAGCTGCGCATGACGTTCGGGGGAGATGCCGCGTTCACCGGCCATGATCAGCACCGGGTCGCCGGGGATCAGGTGAACGAAGGCAAAGGTCAATAATGTAATACCGATGAACGTCGGGATGACAAGGCCCAGACGTCGGAGTATGAATTGCAGCATAAGCCGGATTCTCAGTCATTTTCCGTGGCGCTAACGCCATGGACTACATTGCTCACAATCCGCAGCCGGCATAGCCGGACGCGACGCAAGAAGCGCTTCAAAATCCCCGTCATACTTCACGCTGCATCAGCGCAAGGTATTGAGGGTTTATAAGAAATTAGCCGGAAATAAAGTGCGGAGTACGGGCGGCGAAGGTGCCGCCCGAGGGCCAGCATGGCTGGCCCTGACCGCGATAATCCGAAAGGTTATTCCTGGATGTCGACGTTTTCGAAGTGATGTTTACCTAATGGATCAACCACATAGCCACTCACTTTCTTGCTCACTGGCTCGTACACGGTTGAGTGCGCGATGATCAGTGCTGGCGCCTGGTCGTGCATTACCACCTGCGCCTGCTTATAGAGCTCAATACGTTTGTTGTGATCGGCTTCAGCACGCGCTGGCTGAATCAGATCTTCAAACGGCTTGTAGCACCAGCGTGAGTAGTTGGAACCGTCTTTCGCTGCCGCGCAGCTGAACAGGGTGGCGAAGAAGTTATCCGGATCCCCGTTATCACCGGTCCAGCCCATCATCACGGTCTGGTGTTCACCGGCTTTAGCACGCTTCAGGTACTCGCCCCACTCGAAGGTAACGATTTTGGCTTTCACGCCAATTTTCGCCCAGTCAGCCTGAACCATTTCCGCCATGCGACGGGCGTTCGGGTTGTACGGACGCTGTACCGGCATCGCCCACAGGTCAATGCTGAAGCCATCCGGCATGCCCGCTTCTTTCAGCAGCTCTTTGGCTTTGGCCGGATCGTAAGCGTAGTCTTTGACGTCATTGTTGTAGCCCCACATGGTTGGTGGGATCAGGTTTTTCGCTGCCTGACCGGCGCCCTGATAGACCGCATCAATGATCGCTTGTTTGTTCACCGCCATGGTCAGAGCCTGACGCACTTTGACGTTATCCAGCGGTTTTTTCTCGGTGTTGAAAGACAGGTAACCGACGTTCAGCCCCGGCTGTTCCATCAGGTTGATTTTGGTGTCTTTCTTCATGCTGGCGATGTCAGCCGGGTTGGGATACGGCATCACCTGACACTCGCCTTTTTGCAGTTTGGCGTAGCGCACTGAAGCATCTGGCGTGATGGAGAACACCAGGCGATCGATTTTTGGCTTGGTGCCCCAGAAGTCCGGGTTGGCTTTGTACAGAATACGTGAGTCTTTCTGGTACTGCTGCAGCACGAACGGACCGGTACCCACCGGGTTGAGGTCCAGTTTTTCTGGCGTGCCGGCTTTCAGCATGTTGTCGGCGTACTCTTTCGACAGGATTGACGCGAAGTCCATGCCAAGGTCGGCGAGGAACGGCGCTTCCGGACGGGTCAGCGTGAAGCGTACGGTGTAGTCATCCACTTTTTCGATTTTGGCGATCAGCTTCGGCATGTCCATGCCTTCGAAGTATTCGTAGCTGCCGCCAGAGACACCATGGTACTTGTTGTTTTTATCGAGCTGGCGCTCGAAGGAGAACACGACGTCATCAGCGTTGAAGGTGCGGGTCGGCTTGAAGTCTTTGGTGGTTTGCCACTTCACGCCATGACGCAGATGGAAGGTATAGGTTTTACCATCTTCGCTGACGTCCCATTTTTCTGCCAGGCCCGGCTGCAGCTCAGTGGTACCGGTTTTGAACTCAACCAGACGGTTGTAGATCGGTACTGAGCTGGCATCGTAAGTGGTGCCGGATGTGAACAGCTGCGGGTTGAAGCCTTCCGGCGAACCTTCTGAACAGTAAACGAGGGTTTTCGCCTGAACGCCCGCGGCCACGGTCATAGCAATCAGGCTAAGACCGACCTTCAGCATCCTGGATTTGGCCAGGGAGTTGATCATGTTTTGCTCCATTGTGATGTGATGTTGTGTGCGTCGCCCGACCTCTGATTTTTTTATGCGGTTCGGGCAGGTCAGTTATGTAATGACCAAAATGCGAGCGGTTATTGTTGTAGCGCTGACGCCGTGGAACCTGCCAGCGCTGGCCGTCTCTGCATCTTATTGACGCATCAATTTGTCAACAGTTGCAATGAACGTCAATACAACGTGGGGTTATTTACACAGAGTGTGAGTAAGTGCAAGCAACGATAAAAAACAGTGTTTGTACGCTAAGCCAAAATTTAAAAAGGTGATAAAGCGCGCAATGCCGTGTGATTCTCTGGCAATAGCGCCTGATGACAGTGATTATCACCGTTAAAAAACGTCTTAAAGTTGTCGGTAAATGTTGAATATCTGAACGATTCCCCGTGCGTTATGACGTTCAGGCAGCGAAATATGCTGGCGTAATGGCATAAGAAATCAGCAAAAAGCAAAAGCCGGTCATAAGCAGAATGTGTCGCGAATTAAGAGAGCTGCTTTGATGCAGCAAGGGATGAAGAGCGGTGTTGAAAGATAATACGGTTTATCCCGGTGATGATTAATGGAACGCGTAAATTGATGACTTTGCTTGATGGCTGCGAGAATGTGAGTCTGGTTCAGGGAAGGTCATCAGATCGCAAAGGCGGCGTAAATACATCCCTGTAGCCTCGACCGCCGCATCCATGCGGCGGACGCTTTGCTCTCCTGATGGCCTTCCCTTCCCTTTTGGCATATGTACCGCTGCAATCAGTCACGCCACGCTAAACGGCAGTCAGTAAACCTTCAGCCATCGCCGAAGCCGGATAAAGGGTGGAATGCGGGGCCGTGGAGTAAAGCGTCACACGCCATGGATGGCGTGTGCCGAGCGATCAGGGACGAGACAGCGTCTTTACGGAGCGGTCGCGTATTTCACCCTGAAACTGCAAAAACGACAGACGAAAAAAAACCTGCTTTTTACAAAGCAGGTTTCCTGAATGATGGTCGGCGAGAGAGGATTACGCTTCTCTGCGAGAAGCGCCCTGCGGGCCGTTGCTGACGCAACGTTGTCTCGCTGCGCTCGGCTCAAACCTCCTTCGGAGGTTCTCATCCTCTATTTGCTACAGACGAAAAAAAACCTGCTTTTTGCAAAGCAGGTTTCTTGAATGATGGTCGGCGAGAGAGGATTCGAACCTCCGACCCACTGGTCCCAAACCAGTTGCGCTACCAAGCTGCGCTACTCGCCGATGGGGGCGAATATTACTGCCGTGACTTTATAGCGTCAATCCCTTTTCCCGAAAATCCGCCTGATTGCCTGGAAAGCAAGCAGTGCCTTAAACACCTGCCTGCTCAATAAGATCCAGGCACGAATTACAGCGCTTTCGCACTGCTGGCAGTAGCAGGTGCCTGGCACCAGTTATTCGCTGCTTTAATACCACCATCTGGCGAGGTATAACCCAGACACCCTAAAATGGTGTCGAACAGCTCAACGTGACGATGGGTTTTGCCGACGCGCTGCTGCGCCTGTAAGCGCTCAAAGTTGCTGCGGTTAGTCGGGTCCTGCAAATACTTATCGGACGCCCAGACAATCATCGGCACGCGGAACTGCTCCGGCGGCGCCATCTCGCGCGGCGTACCGTGCAGGTGCATATTTTCGCTGATCGACTCGCCGTGGTCGGCGGCATAGAACACAATCGCCTTCTTATCACGCAGCTGATCCAGCACGCTGTCCAGCATGGTATCAACATACAGAATCGAGTTGTCGTAGGCGTTAATCAGCTGGGCTTTGCTGCACTTATCGTCCACGCCAATACACTCAGGCTGATAGCGGGCAAACTCGCGCGGATAACGCTGTGAATAGAGATAGTGCGAACCTTTCGTGTGCAACACCACCAGATGCTTGCCTTTCGGGAAGCGCTGCAGTGAAGCCTGCAGTTCCGGCACCAGCAGCATATCGTCCACCGCTTTGCCCTGATTGCGCTTCTCAGAACCAATCTGCTCGCGGAACGAGAAGTTATTCACATCGGCGTTGTCGTAGAACCACACTTCGCTCTGCATGGCGAACAGCTCGGAGGTGAAGCCCAGCTCTTTCATCACCGCAAAAATGTTCTGCTCTTTCAGCGTACGGCCAGGGTTATCCATGGTGCCGCCCTCGCGCACAAACATGCAGCGCAGCGACAGCTTGGTGGCGGTATCACAGGATTCACCGCGGAATGCCACCAGATTCTTCTCTTTCGACAGCTTCGGCGTGGTATCGCGGTTATAGCCCAGCATGCCCATATGATCCCAGCGCGTGGTCTCGCCGATCACAAACACCACATAGGTATCGTCAATGCCAGCCGGCGCTACATAGGTAAACTTCTTCGCCGGATCGAGCAACTCCTGGCTGTCCAGCTTCTCATCCACCTTGGTCCAGGCGAACAGGCCCAGCGCCGCAATCCAGTTCGAAGGCAGATAAGAGTGCGCCACTACGCCGCCATAGCTTGGCAGGTCGATATTGGTGATCTCTTCATTGGCTTTTTGCAGCTTGTCGAAGTAGCGAATCGGCAGCCATACCAGTGCTACGCTCAGCAGCAGGATCACTGTAGGTTTCAGGCGCTGACCGGGGGTTTTCAGCTGTTCAATCAGCGTCAGGCTCAGGTTATTGCGCCAGATCAGCAGCAGCGGCAGTGCGCTCACCAGCACCATCCACAGCACAAAGTGCAGCCCGATAACCTCTTTAGAGAGATCGACATCGGTGGTCATGACCGACGCCACGATGCCGTAACCGATCACCACATTAAAGAACGCCATGTAATAGGCGGCGGCCACCGAAATCACCACCAGCAGGCTAGCGATGACGCGATAAAACCATTTGCCACCCAGCGACAGCAGTCGCATCAGGAAGAAGGTCAGCAGCACGGCAGCGGTCACTTCCGCCGCGGCGGATAACCAGTTGGTGACGGTGGATTTCGTTAAGAAGCCGTCAAAACGGCGATAAAAGATCGGCAAATTCAATAAGATGCCAAGATAGAGCGCCAGCAAAAGCGACAACTTTTGCTGCGTTAAACTTTTAATGTAATTCATATAAATTTCTGTTCCCGACCTGGTGTCGATGCTTCAACCGTAAATGTGACTGTGCAAAGAGCGTAAGGTTCGCTTGCGTAGCAGAAAAGCGTGACCTGGCGAGTAGGATCGGGACGAATCTGAACCCAAATAATCACGATGATGCACGGAGCGCAGCAGTAGAACATTTAACCAATGGTAAGACCAGAAAATTCTTTAGTTCGGTGGGATGCGGGATGTGGTTCGTGATAAAAAAGGCTCCCGCAGGAGCCTTTTATGCAGGCATCAACTTAGTTGATGATATTCAGCGTCACGTCGATGTTGCCGCGCGTCGCGTTTGAGTACGGACAAACAATGTGTGCCGCATCAACCAGCTTCTGCGCTTCCGCCGCATCCATCTCTGGCAGATGGATATTCAGTTTTGCTTCAATGCCAAAACCGGTGGGGATAGGGCCAATCCCTACTTCGCCCTCAATCCACGCGTCTTTTGGCATGGCGATTTTGTCGCGGCCGGCGACAAATTTCATCGCGCCGAGGAAGCAGGCAGAGTAGCCGGCAGCAAACAGCTGCTCCGGGTTCGTCACCTCGCCGCCCGCGCCACCCATCTCTTTTGGCACGCCCAGCTTCACGTCCAGCACGTTATCAGACGAGGTGGCGCGGCCATCGCGGCCACCGGTTGCTTTGGCTTTGGCGGTGTAAATCACTTTTTCTAAAGACATTATAACCTCACTATTCGCTATATAATCGCGTGCTATTTATAAGGCACAAGGGAAAACTTCACTCTCAGGATGCCGCCGCAGCGACATCCCTGATGCTCAGGTGGCGCGATTCAGGTTGCCGCGCAGATCGTCCAGCTGCTGTTTCAGCGCCGCCATGGTGTCGGTATCGCAGGCGGTCGCGCACTGTACCGCTTCCGGAATGCTGGCGGCTTTTTCCTGCAGCGCGCGTCCCTGGTCGGTCAGCGTGACCACGACCTGACGCTCATCCTGACGCGAACGCTGGCGGCGCAGCAGACCAGCGCTCTCCAGTCGTTTCAGCAGTGGCGTCAGCGTGGCCGAATCGAGAAACAGCTTTTCACCAATCTCCGATACCGTCAGATCATCCTGATGCCACAGCACCAGCATCACCAGATATTGCGGATAGGTGATCTCCAGCGCCGCCAGCAGCTGGCGATAGACTTTATGCATCGCCAGGTTCGCCGAATAGAGCGCGAAACACAGATGCTGATCAAGCTGGAGTGGCGCAGGCTTCACTTTTTTGTCATCTTGATTACTGTTCATGCGACTCAATATAGATAGCGCGCTAGATAATTGCAAGCAACTTTTTCCTGGAGTGTGAAGATGCGTGATTCACTGGAAGAGCAGGCGCGCCGTTATGCCACGCAGGCACATGCCGATGCGGGCCAGCGTCGTAAATACACCGACGAACCCTATATTGTGCATCCGGCTGCCGTCGCGGAGCTGGTGCGCAGCGTCAGCGATGACGAAGCGATGATCGCTGCCGCCTGGCTGCACGACACGGTGGAGGACACCGCCAGTACTTTACAGGATATTGAAGAACACTTTGGTGCGCGCGTTGCACATCTGGTGGACATGCTTACCGACAGCGCCCAGCCGCAGGCGAAAAATCGTACCGCCCGTAAGCTGGCACACTTTCGCCACACTGCCGAAGCCTCGCCCGAAGCGCAAACCATCAAGCTGGCCGATATCATCGATAACACCCGTGCCATCGTGCAGTTCGATCCCAACTTTGCCCGGGTTTACCTGGTGGAGAAACAGATTCAGATTCAGCTATTACAGCAGGGCGATCGGCGTTTGTGGCAGCAGGCGAATCACATCATTGAACAGGGCATCGCGCAGCTGGCAAAACCGCCGTACAGCGTGCCGGAGAGCTGGTTTGTCAAACAGGCGGCGAAATACGGTGGCTTAAGCTAAAAAAAACCCGCCGTGCAGGCGGGTCACAGAGAACCGATAGTCGGCGTTATTCCAGCAGCTGTCGGCCCAGATACGGATTGGCCTGCAGCAGTTTCATCAGTTTGCGAGCCGTGGCGGATGGGCGCGTACGTTGCGCTTCCCAGCTTTTTACTGACGAGACGCTCACCCCCATCACGCGGGCGAATTCATCCACCTGCATGCCGGTCATCTCGCGTAAACGCTGCGGTTCGGGAACGGAAACGGTATTGAGTGCAATTTCTGATACGGGAGTCTGTGCATCACGTGTCAAAACAATTTGCTCAAGACTGCTGAGTAATTCGACCATTGGATCTTTTATTTCCATAGAGAACTCCTTAAAACTCACTATGAAGCACGTGAAAGTAGAGAGGTAAGCGCCACCAGGCGCTGAAACCGGCCTTATCAGGCTGTATCCCGAAACAGTTTTCCCTTATCAGGGCGAAAATAGTGTTTTAATGAAACCGTTACGGGACACAGCCTGTTGCACACTGCGAAAAGATGTCAGGGCAATGCAACATTGAACCGGGTCTCTAAGTATGGGTCAGATCCCCGGTTTTGCTGCCTGTTTCCTGATTATTTTTTCTTCTTTCTTATACTGCAAACGGATCGATCACCATAAGTAACTGACCCGCCTGCACTTGCTGCCCGGCCTGGCGTTGCAGGCTGTGGATTTTGCCACTGACCGGCGCCACGATCGGGATTTCCATCTTCATGGATTCGAGAATGCCTACCGTGGCACCCGCGGTCACAATACTGCCTTCCGCCACCAGCCATTGCCACACGCTGCCCGCCACCTGGCTCTCCACGCTGTGGCAGCCCGCCGGCACCACCACTTCCTCGCTGCTCTGCGCCTGCAGCTGGCTGTCGAAGGTGAACTGGCCATCGGCGCGCCAGCGTGCCAGCTCGGCGTCAAACGCCTGCTGACGCTGCTGCTGGAATGCGTCGATCTCCGTCGCCTGGGCAGTCAGCAGCGCCTGATAGTCGGCCAGCCGGAACTCACCGGTTTCCACGCGCAGCGGATAATCGCCCCACGGGAAACGTTCGCGGATTTGCAGCAGTTCGTCGGCACTGACCGGATAAAAACGGATTTGGTCGAAGAAACGCAGCAACCACGGCTGGGTAAAGGCGCTGGTGCGGCGATCGCGATTCCACATCTGCAGCGTACGTCCGACGAACTGATAGCCGCCCGGCCCTTCCATGCCATAAACACACAGATACGCGCCGCCGATGCCCACCGAGTTTTCCGCCGTCCAGGTGCGCGCCGGATTGTATTTGGTGGTCACCAGGCGGTGACGCGGATCGAGTGGCGTCGCCACCGGTGCGCCGAGATAGACATCGCCCAGCCCCATCACCAGATACGAGGCGCTGAACACAATCTGTTTCACCGCCTCCACGCTATCGAGCCCGTTAATACGCCGGATAAACTCAATGTTGCTCGGGCACCAGGGCGCATTCGGACGCACCGACTGGCTATAGCGTGTCACGGCTTCACGGCAGGCGGCATCATCCCAGCTGAGCGGCAGCCACACGGTGCGCGACGGCACAGCCGCGTCGGCGAGGTCGCCCAGCAGATTATCAGCGTGCAAAATTTGCGCCAACAGCTCACTTCTTGCGCACTGCTGCGCATCATAATGCACCTGTAACGAGCGGATGCCGGGCGTCAGCTCCAGCTGACCCGCCAGCGGATGCGCCTCCAGCCACTGCATCAGGGCGTGAACGCGGAAACGCAGCGCAATGTCCAGTGTCAGCGCGCCATACTCCACCAGCAGAAAACGGTCACCCGCGGCGCGCACGCACAGTGCAGGCCGCCCGGCGGTTGCTGCATGCTGGTGCAAGATCGGATCGATCAGCGGCAGTGCTGGCGCCACGCACACCGCTTCCGGTTGCAGATGCGCGATCTCGTGACGCTGCGCCTGCGCCAGACGATCGGCATCAGCAAGGGCGATCGGCACAAAGCGCAGTCGATCGCCCGCTTTGAGCTGACCCAGCTTCCACAGATCGGCGTCGATCACCGTCGCCGGACAGACAAAGCCGCCCAGCGAAGGGCCGTCCGGACCAAGGATCACCGGCATATCACCGGTAAAATCCACCGTGCCAAAGGCATAGGCGTTGTCGTGAATATTGGACGGATGCATGCCCGCCTCGCCGCCGTCGCTGCGCGCCCAGTCAGGTTTCGGGCCGATCAGCCGAATCCCGGTGCGGCTGGAGTTGTAGTGCACCTGCCACTCGGCAGCGAAAAATTCGTCGATATCGTCATCGGTAAAGAAGGCAGGTGCGCCGTGCGGACCATAAATAACGCGCAGCTGCCATTCACCGTTAAGCGGCGGCAGCAGCGTCTCGGGCAGGCGCGCCGCCGCAGCCTGACGCGGCGCGGCCAGCTGCAGCACGTCGCCGGCGCGCAGCGCCCGCCCGGCGTGACCGCCAAACTTACCCAGCGTAAAGGTACTGCGGCTGCCCAGATAGCGCGGCGTATCCAGCCCGCCCGCCAGCAGCAGATAGCTGCGGCAGCCGTCGCGCACGTCACCCAGCGTCAGGGTTTGCCCGGCCTGCGCATGCAGCACCTGATGCATCGCCAGCGGCTGGCTGTCGAGCGTGGCTGCCAACGGCGCGCCGCTCAGTACAAAGCTGCATGCCTGATTAAAGCGCAGCGTCGGACCGCGCAGCGTGATTTCCAGCCCGGCCGCCTGTGCCTCGTTACCCAGCAGGCGGTTGCCGAGCTGGAAGGCGCGGCTGTCGAACGGCCCGGAAGGCGGTACGCCGACGTGCCAGTAGCCGACGCGGCCCGGCGCATCCTGCACCGTGGTGAGGGTGCCGCCGCTGAGGATATCCAGCGTCGGCGGCTGCCACGCCACGCTGCCGAGCGTGGCGGTAATGATGCGCCCCTGCTGCACGTCCGGCAGCGTACAGAGCTGACGCAGCCAGCGCAGGTTGGTCTCGATGCCATACAGCTCACTCTGCGCCAGCGCCGCGATCATGCCGTCGAGCGCGCGCTGGCGATCGGCCGCGTGCACGAGGATCTTCGCCAGCATCGGATCGTAAAACGGTGAAACCTCCATGCCGCTCTCTACGCTGCTGTCGATGCGCAGCGTGGCGTGATCGAGCGCCGTCGGGAACTGCACGTGGCTGAGCAGCCCGGCGCTCGGCTGAAACTGCTTCGCCGGATCCTCAGCGTACAGCCGCACCTGAATAGCATGGCCCTGCGCCACCGGTTGCAGCGTCGCCAGCGGCGGCAGGCGCTGCTGCGCCAGTTCGACCATCCAGCGCACCAGATCCACGCCGTACACCAGTTCAGTGACGCCATGCTCGACCTGCAGGCGGGTATTCACTTCGAGGAACCAGAATTGCTGGCTGACCTCATCGTAGACATACTCCACCGTGCCGGCGCTACGATAGTTAACCGCGCGCGCCAGCCGTACGGCGGTAGCCTGCAACTGCGCGCGCACCGCATCGCTGAGCCGCGGCGCGGGCGTCTCCTCCAGCACCTTCTGATTACGGCGCTGCGCCGAGCAGTCGCGTTCGCCCAGCGCAATCACGTCGCCCCGGCCATCGCCAAAAATCTGTACTTCGATATGGCGCGCCCGGGCGATAAATTTCTCTAAGAAGACGCCATCGTCGGCGAAGTTGTTACCTGCCAGACGCTTCACGCGGGTAAAGGCTTCCTCCAGCTCCTCCGCGCTGTTGCAGCGCTGCATCCCGATGCCGCCACCGCCGGCGGTGCTTTTCAGCATCACCGGATAGCCAATCTGTTGCGCGGCGGCCTGTGCCTGCTGCAGGGAGGTCAGCAGGCCGCTGCCCGGCAGCAGCGGCACCGCGTTCTGCTCAGCCAGTTCGCGCGCGCGATGTTTCAGGCCAAACGCCCGCATCTGCGCCGCATCCGGCCCGAGAAAATGCAGGCCCGCCGCTTCGCAGCGCGTGACGAACTCCGGTTTTTCACTGAGAAAGCCATAGCCCGGATGCAGCGCCTGCGCGCCGCTCTGCGCGGCAATCGCCAGCAGTTTGTCCTGGTTGAGATAGGTGTCGCGCACCTGGCCCTCGCCCAGCGACCAGGCTTCATCGGCCAGCCGCACGTGGCGCGCATGGCGGTCGGCTTCGGCATAGACGGCAATCGCCCGGATATTCATGGCCTGCAGGGTACGGATGATACGCACGGCAATCGCGCCACGGTTGGCAATCAATACGCGATCAATCATGACTGAATACTCTTATTGCGGCAGGTCGTCCTGCACCAGCTGTGACGGCGTAAAACGGGTCGTCCCGTTGCGTCAGAGAATCACCACACGCTGACGGCAATCGGCGTCGGGTTGTAACCGTTACAGGGATTGTTGAGCTGCGGACAGTTGGAGATCAGCACCAGAATGTTCATCTGCGCCACCATCTCAACATACTTACCCGGCGCGGAGATGCCATCAGCAAACGTCAGGCCGCCGTCGTGGGTCACCGGCACATTCATAAAGAAGTTAATGTTGTGCGTGATATCGCGGCGCGTCAGGCCAGACTCCGGATGCGCGGCGACCGCCAGCATCCAGCTGTCACGACAGGAGTGCATGTGGCGCTTTTCGAGGTCATAACGCACCGTATTACTCTCGCACGAGCAGGCGCCGCCGAGCGTATCGTGACGGCCACAGGTATCGGCGGTGATGGTCAGCATCGGCCGATCAAGATTAGAACGCAGCACGCTGCCGGCCGTGAGAAACACGTTGTGCTGGCCGCGCAGCGTCTCGCTCATGCTGTAGCGCTCGGCGGTATCGTCGGCGTTGAAAAACAGCGTATCCGCCGCCTGATTGCCTTCCAGATCGGTAATGCGCAGCGTTTCTCCGGCGGCAATGCGCTGCAGCCAGTAATCACCGGCGTCGATCTGCTGTTGCAGACGCGCCTGCGCCGGGTTTCGTTCACTCTCTTTGATCATCACACTTCTCCCTGCAGTTGATAGAGGGCGTTATTGCGCAGGCCGCGCTGGTTTTCCGCGCGCTGCAGACAGATTTCCGGCAGCGGCGCACGCTGCGCATCCAGCGTCAGCTGCAGCGGCTGGCGCGGATAATCGCTCGCCGGGCTGAGCGGGTGCGGACAGGTGTGCAGCAGCACCAGCGTGTCCATGGCGAAACGCAGCCGAACCTGCGCGCCGGCTTGGCCCTGCCGCTCCAGCGTTAAGCGCCCGCTGTCATCGGCGCGTACCTGCGCAAACAGATTGAGGCAGGCCGCCATGTCGCGCTGGCCAAGGCCATATTTCGCCAGCTCGACCAGGAAGCTGTCGTAGCCGTTTTGATGGCGCAGGTTGCGCGCCTGCTGATAGTCGCTGACCCCATAGCGCGCGGCCGTTTGTGCCGCGTTCAGCGTGCCGCACACACTCTCGTGCCAGCCGAAACTGTCGTGTTCAATACCGCAGAAAATGCGCCCCATGTCCGAGTAGAGACAGTGGCCGGCGGTGAGCCGGAAAGTGTGCTGGCACTTGAGCGTGTCCGGCGCGTTATAGCGCTCCAGCAGGTTTTCCGGGTTATAAAACAACAGGCTGGCGCTGGCGCCGCCCTCCACATCGGTCAGCGTCAGCGCGCTGCCGCTGCGCATGACAAAAGACCAGTGCGCCCCGGCGGGCAGCAGGGTTTGGTATGGCTGCATCGTGCTCTCCTTTAAGCCACCTGCGTTGCGGACAGCACTTCAGCGGCGGGCTGAGTGCGATCCAGCGGCAGGTCGTAAGTGATAGTGGCGCCCCAGGCTTGCGGCGCGTGCGGATCGTGGCGCAGTTTGTCGAACACCAGCAGGCGTGACGCGAGGCTGAAGCCCTCTTTCAGATCGTGGGTGATCATGAAAATGGTCAGCTGATGCTGCTGCCACAGCTGGGTGATCAGCTGATGCATCTCGCTGCGAATACCGGGATCGAGCGCGCCAAAAGGTTCATCCAGCAGCAGAATACGCGGCTGTTTCATCAGCGCCTGCGCCAGGGCCAGACGTTGCTGCATGCCGCCCGACAGCTGATGCGGATATTTGCTCTGCGCCTGTTCCAGTCCGACCTGCGCCAGCATTGCCTGCGCGCGCTGGCGAATCGCCTGACGTTTGCGCCCCCAGACGCGTCCCAGCCAGCGTGCGCTGCTGAACTCGTCGGCCAGCATCACGTTGCCGAGCACCGTCAGATGCGGAAACACCGAGTAGCGCTGAAACACCACGCCGCGATGGGCGTCCGGCTCGTTGGGAATCGGTGCGCCATCCAGCAGCAGCTCGCCTTTGGTCGGTGCTTCGGTGCCGAGCAGCATATTCAGAAACGTGGTTTTGCCGCAGCCGGAGGCACCGACAATCGCCACGAACTCGCCGCGCTCGACCTGCATATTCAGCCGCTCCAGCACCACCTGATCGCCGTAGTGTTTTTCCAGATTTTTCAGTTGCAGTAAGGGCATCGCGCGCTCCTTATTTGGCGTGATACCACGGCCAGCAGCTTCGGCTGACGAGCCGCAGCAGCAGGTCGAGGGCAAAGGCCAGCAGGGTGATCCACGCCACGTACGGCAAAATCACATCCATGGCCAGATAGCGGCGCATCAGGAAGATGCGGTAACCGAGGCCTTCCGTGGCCGCAATCGCTTCGGCAGCAATCAGGAACAGCCACGCCGAACAGAGCGACAGCCGCACCGCATCGCACAGGCGCGGCATCAGCTGCGGCAGAATCACCCGCCACAGAATCTGCGCGCTATGCGCACCGAGCGTCTGCGCTTTGACCAGCTGCTCCTGCGGGATTTTCTGCACCTGCAACTGCAGATCGCGCGCGATCAGCGGCGTGATGCCGATAACGATCAGCACCACTTTGGAGACTTCGCCAAGGCCAAAGCAGATAAACAGAATGGGCAGAATCGCCAGCGGCGGCACCAGCGCAAACAGCGTCACCAGCGGCGCCAGCACCGCGCGCACCACCGGCAGCGCGCCGGTAAACAGGCCGATTGCCAGCGCCAGCAGCGCGCTGATAGCGACGCCACTCAGCAAACGCAGCAGGCTGGCGGCGGTATCGCTCCACAGCAGATACTCGCCGGTGCGCGGGCTGGGCTGAAACGCCATCCGGCTGATGGCCTCGCCCATGGCGTTGAATCCCGGCAGCAGTTTGTCTGCCGCGTTCAGGCTGAGGCGCGCATCCGACGCGAACAGATAGACCAGCAGTACCGCCAGCAGCGGCAGAATGCCAAGCAGCAGGCGGCCGAGCGGCAGCGGTTGGTAGTTAATTAATTTACGCATCGGCAGCGCCTCGCTTACAGCTGACCGGCGGCGGCCAGTTTGGTGAAGGTGTCGGTAAAGCGCAGTTTGATGTTGCCGGCATCGCCCCAGTTACCGGCCGGGGTCGCGACCCCTACCGCATCGGCCCCCGGCGCGCCTTCGCCCAGCAGGCCGTGTTTAAAGGAGAATTCGGCCACCAGCTGCATCGTGGCTTTCAGCTGAGGGCTGTCGACAAAATCCAGCGTGGTTTTGGCATCGCTGAACAGGTGTGTCGCGGCAAGCTGCTGATCAAAACCGGCCAGATCGGTACCGGATGCCTGCGCCATCTGCGTGCGCGCCGCTTTGGCACTGTCGCTCTGTCCGGCCATGCTGTGCAGCGTCTCGTACCAGGCGCCGGTCAGCGCTTTGCCGAGCTGAGGATATTTGTTGAGCGTGGCGGTGTTAACTACCAGCAGGTCGAGGATTTCGCCCGGGATCTGCGCCGAGGAGAACACCAGATGGCTGTCCGGCTGCTTCTCTGCTTCCGCCAGCAGCGGATTCCACGTGACGATGGCGTTAACGTCAGCAGTGCCAAACGCCGCCACCAGATCGGCATCGGCGGTGTTAACCACCCTGACATCTTTCTCGCTCATGCCGGATTTCTCCAGCGCGCGCGCCAGCAGATAGTGTGAGACCGACAGTTCGACGAGGTTGATGGGTTTGCCTTTCAGCGCGCTGACGCTGTCCGCGCCTTTAAGCAGAATGCCGTCGTTACCGTTGGAGTAGTCGCCGACAATCAGCGCGGTGCTGTCGACGCCGCCGGTCGCCGGAATGGTCAGCGCATCCATATTGGTCATGGTGCAGCCGTCAAATCCACCTGCGGTGTACTGATTGACCGACTCGATATAGTCATTAACCTGCACAAACTGAATATCGATGCCGTACTTATCGGCCCACTTTTTCACGATGCCGCTTTGCTGGGCGTAATCCCACGGCATCCAGCCAGCGTAGATGGACCAGCAAAGCTTAAAGGAAGGTTTAGCGGCGGCCAGCGACGGAACGCTGAACAGGGCGACGCTGCAAATCAGCAGCAGGCGCAGACAGACTTTAATCATGATGATTCCTCTGGCGTTAACGGACGAAAATCAGGCAGGAGGCGGCGAGCAACGTTCTCGCTTTCCTCCCGGGCTTTTTTCCCGCCGTGTAACCGTCAGAGGACGGTCGGTCACTCTCGGACCAGCATCTCGCGATCGGAACCCTAGTGACCCATTGCAAATTGTGTGGCGACGTCGGTTGCCCGCGATCGCTCCTGCATCTGCCAGAAAGCAGGCAATATCAATGCCAGGTTGCTATCAGCCTGAATTAGATGCGTTATTGCACAGCGCTGCGCTCGCAGGCAGGCTGCGCTGCACAGTTGTGCAGCAGGCACGCACCAGCGTGAAGCACTGCAGACCAGCCGTTGTACAGCCGGGGCCATTGCACTATTCTTTAGGACCTTTCCCAGCGAATCGAATTTAGCCATCGTCACAACAGGAGTTGAATTATGGCGTCAGGAATTTCCCGCATCTGGATGCGTAGCGGCATGCTGCTGACCGGCGTGCTACTTGTGCTGCAGCTTACCGCCTGCGGCGATAAAGAGGGCGATCAGCGCAAAGCCTTTACTGATTTTCTGCAAAACACCGTGATGCGCAGCGGTGAACATCTGCCCAGCCTGAGCGAAAACCAGAAGCAAACCTTCGGTAACTACGCCAGTGATTACGCCATCCTGTATGGCTTCTCGCAGCAGGTGAATCAGGCGGTGGATCAGGGCATGCGCCCGGTGGTTGATGAGCTGGCGGCCATTCGCGTACCGCAGGATTATCTGACACGCCGCGACAGCCTGCGCCAGGCGAGCGGCAATCTGAGCGTGCTGACGCAGCAGATTCAGAGCGCCAAAATGCAGGCCGACAGCAGCAAAGCCACGCTGAAGCAGCCGGACGACCTGAAGAAAGTGTACGACAGCGTGTACGCCAAAGTGGTGACGCAGCCAGCCAGCACGCTGATCCCGCTGCTGCCGCAGCTGCAGGCGCTGAGCCAGTCGGCAGTTCAGGCCGGCGATTATCTGCAGTCGCAGGGCGCACGCGTCAGCTTCAATGACGGCGGCGTTCAGTTCCCGACGCAGGAGCAGGCCACGCAATACAACACGCTGATGAGTAATCTCGCCAGCAATACGCAGGCGCTGACCCAGGCACAAAATGCCGTACAGGGTGGTTTGCAGTAAGCCGCTCAGCGGGCAGTTCTCCCCTGCCCGCTTTTTCAGATTTTTGTCACTTCCTTACATCGCCTTTTTCTGTCAGCACAGAGTGTGATCTGGCGCATTTTCAACCAAAAATAGTTTGTGATCTCAATCACATTTGTGAAACAAACCGGCCCAGATGAAAGGTGATTTTTGTCACATTTCTACCGCTAATGCGCGCATTTTTTCACCGACGTTGCTTTCTTACAGGGTATTTTTGTGATCAAAGTCACCTTTAATCCCCCTGCCCACCCCAACTTAGCGTGATATGTATCACACTTTTTTCCTGACGCTACGCAGTGTAATCAACTAGTGCTAGAGTCCGCGTGCATACAGTAATGCCACGGCCCCCGCCGTAACGTCTTAACAAAAACAAACGCGCTCTCTTATTGCAGCGCGTCTCAATAAGGGGTGGGTTTATGTCCTCATCAGTCAAGGTCAAGGTTCAGAGCTTTGGTCGCTTTCTGAGTAATATGGTGATGCCAAACATCGGTGCGTTTATCGCCTGGGGTATCATCACAGCACTGTTCATTCCAACCGGATGGATTCCTAACGAAACGCTGGCCAAGCTGGTCGGCCCGATGATTACCTACCTGCTGCCGTTGCTCATCGGCTTCACCGGTGGTCGTCTGGTGGGTGGCGATCGCGGCGGCGTGGTGGGTGCCATCACCACCATGGGCGTGATCGTCGGTGCCGATATGCCGATGTTCCTTGGCTCGATGATTGCCGGTCCGCTGGGCGGCTGGGCGATCAAGTCGTTTGACCGCGCGGTTGACGGCAAAATCAAAAGCGGCTTCGAGATGCTGGTTAACAACTTCTCGGCCGGTATTATCGGTATGCTGCTGGCGCTGCTGGCCTTCCTCGCTATCGGTCCGCTGGTAGAAGGTCTGTCGCACATTCTCGCCGCCGGCGTAAACCTGATGGTGCAGAACAACCTGCTGCCGCTGACCTCAATCTTTGTTGAACCGGCGAAAATCCTGTTCCTCAATAACGCCATCAACCACGGTATCTTCTCGCCGCTGGGTATCCAGCAGGCCAGCGAAGCGGGCAAATCGATCTTCTTCCTGATTGAAGCGAACCCGGGTCCGGGTATGGGCGTGCTGGTTGCTTATATGATCTTCGGCCGCGGCAGCGCCAAGCAGTCGGCGGGCGGTGCAGCGATCATCCACTTCCTTGGCGGTATCCACGAAATCTACTTCCCGTACGTGCTGATGGCGCCGCGCCTGCTGCTGGCAGTAATCCTCGGCGGTATGACCGGCGTGTTCACCCTGACGCTGCTGAACGGCGGTCTGGTATCACCGGCTTCACCAGGTTCGATTCTGGCCGTGCTGGCGATGACGCCAAAAGGCGCTTACTTCGCTAACATCGCGGCTATCGTTGCGGCTTTCGCCGTCTCCTTCGTGGTCTCTTCGATTCTGCTGAAAACCAGCAAAGTAAAAGAAGAAGACGACATTGAAGCGGCGACCCAGCGCATGAAAGACATGAAAGCGCAGTCAAAAGGCCAGACCGTTGCCGGTTCACCGGTGGTAGCCGATGCCAGCAGCGTTGACGTCAGCCACGTGCGCAAAATCATCGTCGCCTGTGATGCCGGTATGGGCTCCAGCGCGATGGGTGCAGGCGTGCTGCGCAAGAAGGTGCAGGATGCGGGCCTGAGCAATATCTCTGTGACCAACAGCGCGATTAACTCGCTGCCGGGCGATGTCGATCTGGTGATTACTCACCGCGATCTGACCGAACGTGCGATGCGTCAGGCGCCACAGGCGCAGCACATCTCGCTGAACAACTTCCTCGACAGCGCGCTGTACACCAACCTGACTGAGCGTCTGGTGGCGGCGAACCGCAGCGAAGCCCACCGTGAAACGGTGCAGACCGCGCTGGCAGACAGCTATGACGACGGCAGCGCGCACCTGTTCAAACTGGGCGCTGACAACGTGTTCCTCGGCCTGAGCGCCAGCAATAAAGAGCAGGCGATTCGCTTTGCCGGCGAGCAGCTGGTGAAAGGCGGCTACGTGCAGCCGGAATATGTTGAAGCGATGCTGGCGCGCGAGCAGCTGACGCCAACCTACCTCGGTGAATCCATCGCTGTGCCGCACGGCACCGTCGAAGCCAAAGACCGCGTGCTGAAAACCGGCGTGGTATTCTGCCAGTATCCGGCCGGCGTGCAGTTTGGCGATGAGCCGGACGAAGTCGCGCGACTGGTGATTGGTATTGCCGCACGCAATAACGAACACATTCAGGTGATCACCAGCCTGACCAATGCGCTCGACGACGACAGCGTAATCGAGAAGCTGGCGAACACCACCAGCGTGCAGGATGTGCTGGATCTGCTGTCTGGCAGCACTGCCAACGCGTAATTCGCGGTTTTAACTTCCCTGGGGCGGGCAAGCCCGTCCCCACTTTCCGGGGCGGACATGCTCGCCCCTTCGTCATTTGATATGGGTCAAATTTATGAAAGCGTTACATTTTGGAGCAGGTAACATCGGCCGTGGATTTATCGGTAAGCTGCTGGCGGATGCCGGTATCGAACTGGTGTTTGCTGATGTGAATCAGGTGGTGCTTGATGCCCTTAACGCCCGTCATGAGTATCCGGTTCACGTGGTGGGCGAGCAGGCGCAGGTTGAAATCGTTACCGGCGTCAGCGCGGTGAACAGCACCAGCGACGACATCGTCACGCTGATCGCTGAGGTTGATATCGTTACCACGGCGGTTGGTCCGCAGATCCTTGAGCGCATCGCGGGCAGCGTGGCGCAGGGTCTGGCCAAACGCAGTGACAACGGTAATGTCCGTCCGCTGAATATCATCGCCTGTGAAAACATGGTGCGCGGCACCAGCCAGCTGAAGCAGCACGTACTGAAGGCGCTGCCGCAGCAGTATCATGCGTGGGTTGAAGAGCATGTTGGCTTTGTCGATTCGGCAGTTGACCGCATCGTGCCGCCATCTGAAGCCGGCAGCACCGATCCGCTGGAAGTTACCGTAGAAACCTTCAGCGAGTGGATCGTCGACAAAACCCAGTTTAAAGGCGCGCTGCCGGACATTCCTGGCATGGAGCTGACCGATAACCTGATGGCATTCGTCGAGCGCAAGCTATTTACCCTCAACACCGGTCACGCCATTACCGCTTATCTCGGCCAGCTCGCCGGTCACGCCACCATTCGCGAAGCCATTCTCGACCAGAAAGTACGTGCCGTGGTGCAGGGCGCGATGCAGGAGAGCGGCGCGGTGCTGATCAAGCGTTATGGTTTCGATGCGGAGAAACATGCCGCGTATATCCAGAAAATCCTGACGCGTTTCGAAAACCCGTACCTGAAAGATGACGTCGAGCGCGTGGGCCGTCAGCCGCTGCGCAAGCTGAGCGCCGGCGATCGCCTGATCAAGCCGACGCTGGGCACGCTGGAGTATCAGCTGCCGCACGCCAGCCTGGTGCAGGGCATTGCTGCCGCGATGCACTATCGCAGCGAAGCCGATCCGCAGGCGCAGGAGCTGGCGTCACTGATCGCACAGAAAGGCCCACAGGCGGCGCTGGCGGAGATTTCTGGCCTCGATGCCAATAGCGAAGTGGTGAGCTCAGTGGTGAGCGCTTACCACGCTATGGCATAATGCGCGCCCTTTAGTGGTCAATTCGGGCACGGCAGCCGCGTGCCCGTCGACGGTAGCTGAATGATGCAGGCAATAATGGAAGAGAAGCAGGCTTTTGAAAACCGGGTGCTTGAGCGGCTGAACGCCGGTCGTTCGGTGAGAAGCTTCCTGATCGCCGCTGTCGAACTGCTGGCGGAAGCAGTCAATCTGCTGGTGCTGCAGGTCTTTCGCAAAGATGACTACGCGGTGAAATATGCGGTGGAACCGCTGCTGCTGGGCGACGGCCCGCTGGGCGAGCTCTCGGTACGCCTGAAGCTTATCTACGGCCTGGGGGTGATCAATCGCCACGAATACGAAGACTGCGAGCTGCTGCTGGCGCTGCGTGAGGAGCTGAATCACGACACCAGCGACTACCGCTTTACCGACGATGAAATACTCGGCCCGTTCGGCGAACTGCACTGCGTGCTGGCCTGGCCGCCGCAACCCGATTTCACCCGCGACGACGCCGCGCTGCGCGCCATGCAGCAGCAGCGCTACCTGCAGATGGTGCGATCCACCATGGTGCTGTCGCTGACCGAGCTGATTTCCCGTATCTCGCACAAACAGGCCTTCAAGAAGCCCGCCGTGTAACGCTTCCCCTGCGGCGCTATTGCCACGCGCCGCTGTTCTCTCCGCCGCAGACAAAATATTACGCAGGATATTGATGCAGCGCTTTTTTTGGCGGTTGATGATTTTGCCAACAATCGTCAGATAGCGATATACTTACCGCTCCTGTGGCAAACAGACGACATCCCTATGAAATACGATACATCTGAACTCTGCGACATCTACCATGAAGAAGTGAACGTTGTTGAACCGCTTTTTTCGAACTTTGGTGGGCGCACCTCATTCGGTGGTCAAATTACCACAGTGAAATGTTTCGAAGACAACGGCCTGCTGTATGACCTGCTCGAAGAGAACGGTCGCGGTCGCGTGCTGCTGGTCGATGGCGGCGGCTCAGTGCGGCGCGCGCTGGTTGACGCTCAGTTAGCAAGACTGGCGGCGCAAAACGAGTGGGAAGGCATCGTGGTGTACGGCTCGGTTCGCCAGGTCGATGAACTGGAAGAGCTGGAGATCGGCATTCAGGCGATTGCAGCCATTCCGGCTGGCGCTGCAGGCGAAGGCATCGGCGAGAGCGACGTGCGGGTTAACTTCGGCGGCGTCACCTTCTTCTCCGGCGATCATCTCTACGCCGACAACACCGGTATGATCCTGTCTGAAGACGCGCTCGACATCGAGTAAGCGACAAACAAAAACGGGTGCCGCGGCACCCGTTGGTTTAAGCGCTGAGGCTTAAACTTCTTCCATTTTTCCCAGCAGTGCACGCAGGCGCTCCTGCCATACATGCTGCTCTTCTTTCAGGTGCTGATTTTCACGCGCCAGCGCTTCGTGATTGCCGGATGCCTGGCTCATTTCATTTTTCAGGTTATTGTTCTGCTCTTTCAGCTCTTCAATTTCCATCTGCAGCAGGGTGATGGTATCAATCGCCTGCTGTACTTTCGCTTCCAGTTTCTCGAATACTTCAAATGACATCTTTCTGACCTCTCCTAAATCGTGCAAGGCGTTGATAGACCGGGCGTGCCTTAAAATAGTGCGTCCAGCCACGATGTCCCGATTGTATGTAGCCACACCCGGCAAGTCCAGCAGCACAAGGCCTGCGAGGGAAGTCTGTAACACTTTTCAGTTTATACCTGGAAAACGCGCAACTTCGCGCATTTTGCGCGCGGTCACACGCGCAGGGTGCAGCGCAGCGGGGGTTTTTGGCCCTAAACACAGGCAAAAGACGCGAAAACGCGCATTTTTATGACACGGCACACAAAATTCGATTTCGCTATTTCTCGTTTATGCTCGTTAACGATAAATTCACATCAACCCTACATTAGAGCTGGGCGACTCAAGGATTGAGAACAAAAACTGATAAAATTTAACCTCGCTTCAGGAATTCCATTATGAGTCAGACAACGAACACACTCAAAGGTCAGTGCATCGCCGAGTTCCTCGGTACCGGTTTGATCATCTTTTTTGGTGCCGGCTGTGTGGCGGCGCTGAAGCTGGCCGGTGCCGCATTCGGCCAGTGGGAAATTTGTATCATCTGGGGTCTTGCTGTCTCCATGGCGGTTTATCTGAGCGCAGGCGTATCCGGCGCTCACCTCAATCCGGCAGTCACGGTTGCCCTGTGCCTGTTCGCCAACTTCGAAGGCCGCAAAGTTTTACCTTATATTGTGTCGCAAATCGCTGGCGCGTTCTGTGCGGCGGCGCTGGTCTACGGTCTTTACTACAATCTGTTCTTTGATTACGAAGCCAGCCACCAGATGGTACGCGGCAGCGTGCAGAGCCTCGATCTGGCCGGTATCTTCTCCACCTATCCGAACCCGCACATCACCGTGGCGCAGGCGTTCCTGGTGGAAATGGTAATTACCGCCGTGCTGATGGCGGTGATCATGGCGCTGACCGACGACGGCAACGGCGTACCGCGTGGCCCGCTGGCGCCGCTGCTGATTGGTCTGCTGGTGGCGGTGATTGGCGGTTCCATGGGTCCGCTGACCGGCTTCGCCCTGAACCCGGCGCGTGACTTCGGTCCGAAGCTGTTCGCCTTCTTCGCGGGCTGGGGTAACGTGGCGTTCACCGGTGGTAAAGATATTCCTTACTTCCTGGTGCCAATTTTTGGCCCGCTGGTCGGAGCCTGCCTCGGTGCCTTTGGTTATCGTGCGCTGATTGGCCGTCACCTGCCGGGCAACCTTGCAGAAACCAGTAAAACAGAAAAACCGGTCGCGCGCGCTGAGCAGCGTAAAGCGTAAGTTTCATCGTTAATCATCAGGAAACCATAATGACTACGACTGATAAAAAATATATTGTCGCGCTCGATCAGGGCACAACCAGCTCACGTGCCGTGGTGCTCGATCATGACGCCAACATCGTCGCCGTCTCACAGCGCGAATTCACCCAGATCTACCCGAAAGCCGGCTGGGTTGAACACGATCCGATGGACATCTGGGCCTCGCAGAGCTCCACGCTGGTGGAAGTGCTGGCGCACGCTGATATCCGTTCTGACCAGATCGCCGCCATCGGTATCACCAACCAGCGTGAAACCGCGATTGTCTGGGACAAAGAGACCGGCAAACCAATTTACAACGCCATCGTCTGGCAGGATCCACGTACCGCCGACTACTGTAACAAGCTGAAGAAAGAGGGTCTGGAAGAGTACATCCAGCACACCACCGGTCTGGTGATTAACCCGTACTTCTCCGGCACCAAGGTGAAATGGATTCTCGACCACGTGGAAGGCGCACGCGAGCGGGCGAAACGCGGCGAACTGCTGTTCGGTACCGTCGACACCTGGCTGGTGTGGAAAATGACCCAGGGCCGCGTGCACATCACCGATCACACCAACGCATCGCGTACCATGATGTACAACATCCACAAGCTGGAGTGGGATGCGCGCATGCTGGAGATTCTGGATATTCCGCGTGAAATGCTGCCGGAAGTGAAAGGATCGTCCGAAATCTACGGCCAGACCAACATTGGTGGTAAGGGCGGCACGCGTATTCCTATCGCCGGTATCGCCGGTGACCAGCAGGCTGCGCTGTATGGTCAGCTGTGTGTGCAGCCTGGTATGGCGAAAAACACCTACGGCACCGGCTGCTTTATGCTGATGAACACCGGTACCGAAGCGGTTACTTCTACTCACGGTCTGCTGACCACCATCGCCTGCGGTCCACGCGGCGAGGTGAACTACGCGCTGGAAGGTGCCGTGTTCATCGGTGGTGCGTCCATTCAGTGGCTGCGCGATGAGATGAAGCTGATCAGCGATGCGGGCGACTCCGAATACTTCGCGATGAAAGTCAAAGACACCAATGGCGTGTACATGGTGCCGGCCTTTACCGGTCTCGGCGCACCGTACTGGGACCCGTATGCGCGCGGCGCAATCTTCGGCCTGACCCGTGGTGCCAATGCCAACCACATCATTCGCGCCACGCTGGAGTCCATCGCTTACCAGACGCGTGATGTGCTGGAAGCGATGCAGAACGATGCCGATACCCGCCTGCAGTCGCTGCGCGTGGATGGCGGTGCGGTGGCCAACAACTTCCTGATGCAGTTCCAGTCCGATATTCTCGGCACGCGCGTGGAGCGTCCGGAAGTGCGCGAAGTGACTGCGCTGGGTGCGGCTTACCTCGCCGGTCTGGCGGTCGGCTTCTGGAACGATCTGGAAGAAGTTCGTGCTAAAGCTGTGGTGGAACGCGAGTTCCGTCCAAGCATTGAAACCACCGAACGCAACGTGCGCTATGCCGGCTGGAAAAAAGCCGTGGCGCGCGCCCAGGCGTGGGAAGAAGAAGAGTAACACTGTGCTGACCCGCGGCGCCCTGCCGCGGGTTTTTCACGTCCCCCTGCCCCGCTGTGCTACACTGCCCGCCTGTTTTTTGTCAGGTGCAGACCATGAAACGAGAACTCGCGATTGAATTTTCCCGTGTGACCGAAGCCGCTGCGTTAGCGGGCTATCACTGGTTAGGACGCGGCGACAAGAATGCCGCCGACGGCGCCGCCGTCAACGCCATGCGCATTATGCTCAACACCATCAATATCGACGGCCAGATCGTGATTGGCGAAGGCGAAATAGACGAAGCACCGATGCTCTACATTGGTGAAAAAGTCGGTACCGGCCACGGCGATGCGGTGGACATTGCAGTTGATCCTATCGAAGGCACGCGTATGACTGCGATGGGCCAGGCCAACGCGCTGGCGGTGCTGGCGGTGGGCGATAAAGGCAGCTTCCTGCACGCACCTGATATGTATATGGAAAAGCTGATTGTCGGTCCGGGCGCGCGCGGCGCTATCGATCTCAACCTGCCGCTCGCCACCAATCTGCAGGCGATTGCGCAGGCGCTCAATAAACCGCTCAGCCAGCTGACGGTGTCGATTCTCGCCAAACCGCGTCACGATGCGGTCATCGCGCAGCTGCAGCAGCTGGGCGTGCGCGTGTTTGCTTTCCCGGACGGCGACGTGGCGGCCTCGATTCTTACCTGTATGCCGGACAGCGAAGTGGACGTGCTGTATGGCATCGGCGGTGCGCCAGAAGGCGTGGTGTCGGCGGCGGTGATCCGCGCCATGGATGGCGACATGCAGGCGCGCCTGCTGGCTCGTCATCAGGTCAAAGGAGATTCGGCCGAAAACCGCCGTCTGGGTGAGCAGGAGCTGGCGCGCTGTGCCGAAATGGGTATCAACGCCGGGGAAGTGCTGACGCTGCAACAGATGGCGCGTAACGATAACGTGATTTTCGCGGCGACCGGCATCACCACGGGCGATCTGCTAAAGGGCATCACGCGCCAGGGCAATATCGCCACCAGCGAAACGCTGCTGGTGCGCGGTAAATCGCGCACCATTCGCCGCATTCAGTCGATCCACTATCTGGACCGCAAAGACGCGGCGCTGCACCCTTTTATCCTGTAACCGTCTGTTTGCCGCTCTCCGGATGACGCGAGAGCGGCCACCAGCACAGCAGCATCACCAGCGACGTCACAAACATCAGCATGCCGAGGCTCGACTGATCGTGCTGCGGCAGCAGCGCTGAGAGCCACGCCACCACGCCGGAACCCAGATTCTGCAGCCCCCCAATCAGCGCACCGGCACTGCCGGCCAGCCACGCGTAGGGCTCCATCGCGCCAGAAGTTGCCAGCGGAAACAGCATGCCCGCGCCGAAGAAGAACAGCGCGGCCGGTACCAGCAGCGTCCAGATAGTCATCACGCCAAACCACGCCGGCAGCCACATCAGCAGGCCCGCCAGCAGGCAGCTGTTCACGCCATACCACATCAGCGTATGCCAGGATTTCTGCTCGCGGCCGGCAAACCAGGCGCCGAAAAAGGCCGCCGGAATCGGCAGGATGAACAAAATACTCACCGTCAGCCCGTCCAGCCCCAGCACGCCCGCCATCAGTACGCCACAGCTGGCCTCAAATACCGCAATGCCCGCCAGCGCGCCGATCAGCAGTAGCAGATAGCGCACAAAGTTGCCGTCGCTGAGCAGCGTGATGTAGCGGCGCAGAAACGGTGTCGCGGGCGCATCCACCGGACGGGTCTCCGGGAGCCAGCGGGCCATTGCCGCCGTTACGCCAACACACAGCAGCAGCAGGAAAGCAAAGCAGGCGTGCCAGCCAAACAGATGGGTCAGCAGCGCGCCGATTACCGGCGCCAGCAGCGGGCTGACCAGAATGCCCATGTTGAGCAGGCTGTTGGCCTGGCGCAGCGCAATGCCGGAGTAAAGATCGCGCGGCATGGTGCGCGCCATCACGCCAGCCACGCCGGTACCCAGTCCCTGCACCGCACTGCCCAGCACCAGCACACTCAGCGACGGCGCAAACAGGGCGATCAGCGCGCCCGCCGCGAAGATCGACATTCCCGAGAGGATCACCGGACGCCGGCCAATACTGTCCGACAGCGGCCCGTAGATCAGCTGCGATCCGCCGTAGGTCATCAGATAGGCCGCCATCACCTGCTGCATGGCGCCGCTGCGCACGTTAAGCGCCTCTGCCATGTTCGCCATGGCGGGCACATAGATGGTCTGCGCCATCTGTCCCACCGCCACCAGCACAATCAGCATGAACAGCATGAAGCGGTTTTGCGTATTACTCATCATCATGGAACAAAATGTCTGCCTGAGAAACAAAGTAATGACAGCACTAAACAGGGCTGCCGGAGAGTTATGGCGGCAAAAATATCAGGAATTGCGCACAAAGCGAGAGGCGGGCGTAAAGCGATAGCTCAGACATCGTCAAGCTTCTGTACCAGGCTGTAACGTGGCCGCTACAGTTGCTGATGTGTGCGGACGATTTGTCGCAGAGAGCCCTTTGCCCGCTGCGGGGCTGGAAATCTGGTGCCGGGCTGACGAAGATAGAAAGAGACCAATTATCAATCATCAGGAGCGAACATGGCAGAGTGGGTCAATGCAGAAGTTAAAGAAGTGAAAAACTGGACCGATGCACTGTTCAGCCTGCGCGTCACGGCGCCCATCGACCCTTTTACCGCCGGCCAGTTTGCCAAGCTGGCGCTGGAAGTCGACGGCGAGCGCGTGCAGCGCGCCTACTCCTACGTTAATGCGCCGCAGGATCCGCTGCTGGAGTTCTATCTGGTAACGGTGCCGGAAGGGAAGCTCAGCCCGCGTTTGCAGGCGCTGCAGCCCGGCGATCAGGTGATGGTGACCAAAGAGGCGGCCGGTTTCTTTGTGCTGGATGAGATCCCCGACTGCCAGACGCTGTGGATGCTGGCGACCGGCACGGCGATCGGCCCGTATCTGTCGATTTTGCAACAGGGCGAAGGGCTGGAGCGCTTCGACAACATTGTGCTGGTACACGCTGCGCGCTATGCCGCCGACCTGAGTTTTCTGCCGCTGATGCAGCAACTGCAGCAGCGTTATCAGGGCAAGCTGCACATTCAGACGGTGGTCAGCCGCGAGCAGATGCCCGGTTCACTGCATGGCCGCGTACCGCAGCTGATCGAGAGCGGAGAACTGGAAAACGCCGTGGGCCTGCCGATGCTCGCCGACACCAGCCACGTGATGCTGTGCGGTAACCCGCAGATGGTGCGCGATACCCAGCAATTGCTGAAAGAGACCCGCGATATGCGCAAGCATTTCAAACGTAAACCCGGTCACATGACCAGCGAGCATTACTGGTAATCGCGCTGGCAGCAAAATGTCAGATTTTTCCCGGCGCGGGTTTTGACTTTCAGCGGTAAAAACCGTTCTAATCGTGGGCTAAGTGAATGATTTAGGGCCGAAGCAATGAAGAATCTGCCAGTCGCGCTGCTGCTCAGCATCGCACTGACATTTCCCGCCTGGGCGGAGGACGCGCCCGCGCAGGATCGCAACGATCACCTGCCTGCGGCGCCGTATCTGCTGGCGGGTGCGCCCACCTTTGATATGACCATCGCGCAGTTCCGCGAAAAGTACAACGCTGCCAATCCTGACCTGCCGCTGCAGGAGTATCGCGCCATCGATAACCGCGATGACAAGAGCCACCTGACACGTGCCGCCAGCAAAATCAGCGAAACGCTGTATGCCTCTACCGCGCTGGAACAGGGCACCGGCAAGATTAAAACGCTGCAGATTACTTGGCTGCCGGTGCCGGGCCCGGATATGAAAGCGGCACAGACACGCGCCATGGATTACATGACTGCGCTACTGCGCTTTTTTGTGCCCGGTTTGTCAGCGGAAGAGGGACACAAGAAGCTCGACGGCCTGCTCAGCGCCGGCAAGGGTGCACGCTATTTTTCCCGCACCGAAGGTGCACTGCGCTTTGTGGTCGCAGACAACGGCGACAAGGGGCTGACCTTCGCCGTTGAGCCCATTAAACTGGCGCTCGCTAGCCCCTGATCTCCCCGGCAAAAATGACGAAAAGCAAAGCCAGCGCCCCATTTGATCTCTATACTGTCTGGCAGACATCGCTGCCCCGATGGCAGCGCTATTTCATGAATCGCGTTATGCGGAGGAAAGAATGCGACATCCACTGGTTATGGGTAACTGGAAACTGAATGGCAGCAAGCACATGGCGGGCGAGCTGATTGAAGGCCTGCGCAAAGAGCTGTCCGGTGTGGAAGGCTGCGGTGTGGCGATTGCTCCGCCGGCGATCTATCTGGATCAGGCCAAACACGCCATTTCCGGCAGCCACATTGCGCTGGGTGCGCAGAACGTTGACGTGAACCTGTCTGGCGCTTTCACCGGTGAAACCTCTGCCGAGATGCTGAAAGACATCGGCGCGAAATACATCATCATCGGCCACTCTGAGCGCCGCACCTACCATAAAGAGAGCGACGAGTTCATCGCGAAGAAATTCGCCGTGCTGAAGGCCGCAGGCCTGGTACCAGTGCTGTGCATCGGTGAGACCGAAGCCGAGAACGAAGCCGGCAAAACTGAAGAAGTGTGCGCACGTCAGATCGACGCCGTGCTGGAAACTCAGGGCGCAGCGGCCTTCGAAGGCGCGGTTATCGCCTATGAGCCAGTCTGGGCCATCGGTACCGGCAAATCAGCGACCCCAGCGCAGGCGCAGGCAGTACACAAATTCATTCGCGACCACATCGCGAAGAAAGATGCCGCTATCGCTGAGCAGGTAATCATTCAGTACGGCGGTTCGGTTAACGACAAAAACGCCGCAGAACTGTTCACTCAGCCGGACATCGACGGCGCGCTGGTGGGCGGTGCGTCACTGAAGGCCGACGCTTTCGCGGTGATCGTCAAAGCCGCTGCAGCAGCCAAAAACGCGTAAGTTTCTCACGCAGAAAAAGGCGGCTGATAAGCCGCCTTTTTTATTGCCTGAGCAGTCGCGATGCCACTCACTCCAGCAAACGGCACTGGTGATCCTGCAGTTCTTCCGCCGAACCGCGATTCAGCTTGAGCCAGTTGCGCTCCAGCGCCAGCAGCGCCAGGCGTCCATCCGGCAGTTGGGCCAGCGCCAGCCCGTATTTGCCCATCTCACCGCGCGCATGCGGCACCTCCTCTGCAAGCCGGATAAACACGCTCTGCTGCGCCAGTTCGGCGGTGCTCAGCGTGCGAATCAGCCAGGTATGCCGCAGCAGCGTTGCCGTCTGCCACTGCGCATTCAGCTTCGGTGCCAGCGTATCCAGCTGCTGACGCACATCCGGTCGCAGGCAGGAGATATGAATGTGCAGCTGATTCTGCGTACGACCATACTGCGCGTTGATGGCCAGCGACAGCACGCGGTCGTCGACAGGCGCACCGCGCTTCTGCGCCAGCAGGCGGCGCTGCTGCCAGGCGGCAGCAAACAGGTTCGGCGTAGTGGGTTCGAGAAGGATTGGGCTCTCCATGCCGGTGATTTTTGCTATCGGCATCAGCAGATATTGCAGCGGGCCATTCAGATCTTTGAGCGTAACGTAACCCTGCGCCAGATTGACCTGCTGACAGGGGGCAGGATTACCGCGTTGCGTCATGTCCGGTACGCACTTTTCGCTGACAATCTGCCACAGCGCGTCGGCGTTTTTATGCAAATGCAGCGCACCGGCGATCAGCCCGGCAATCAGAAGGATGAACGCGATAATCAGCAACGTAACACTACGGCGGCGCGCCTGCATGGCCAGATCCTCAGTGATGAGCTGCCAGCATCCTCACCTGTCGCCAGCGAAAAGTCACGGCTTTTTCCGCGCCGTAAAGCAAAACGGCCAGCGCAGGGCTGACCGTTTCGTCATGATGAAAACGCGGTTACGGTTTCATGACCTGATCGTAGCTGCCGCCGTCGGCAAAGTGTGCTTTCTGCGCTTTGCTCCAGCCGCCAAACTTGTCATCGATGGTGAACAGCTTAACCGGCGCGAAGCTGCTGGCAAACTTCTTCGCCACCTCAGGATCGCGCGGGCGATAGAAGTTTTGCGCCGCGATGGTCTGGCCTTCCGGTGAGTAGAGATATTTCAGATACTCTTCCGCCACCTTACGCGTGCCCTGCTCATCCACCACTTTATCGACCACGGAGACCGTCGGTTCGGCGAGGATCGATTCGCTCGGCGTAACGATTTCAAACTTGTCTTTGCCCAGCTTATCGACGGCCAGATAGGCTTCGTTTTCCCATGCAATCAGCACATCACCGATACCGCGCTCAACGAAGGTGTTGGTCGCGCCACGTGCACCGGAATCCTGCACTTCAACGTTTTTGAACAGCGCCCGGACGTAAGCCAGCGCTTTGGCCTGGTCACCGTGGTTCTGGTCCAGCGCCCAGCCCCAGGCCGCCAGATAGTTCCAGCGTGCGCCGCCGGAAGTTTTCGGGTTTGGCGTGATTACGGAAACGCCTGGCTTAATCAGATCCGGCCAGTCATGAATGCCTTTAGGATTGCCTTTGCGTACCAGGAACACGATGGTGGAAGTATAAGGTGCCGAGTTATCCGGCAGACGCTTGATCCAGTTTTTATCGATACGACCACGGTCAGCAATAGCATCCACGTCGGACTGCAGCGCCAGCGTAACCACATCCGCGCGGATGCCATTGATCACGGACGTCGCCTGCTTACCCGAACCGCCGTGCGACTGGCGGATCACCACGTTATCGCCGGTTTCCTGCTTATAGTGCGCGCTAAATGCTTTGTTGTACTGCTCGTACAGCTCACGGGTTGGATCGTAAGAGACGTTTAACAGCTGAATATCCTTTGCCAGAACACTGGTTGAAGCCAGTAACAGGGTGACACCAATACTCCACTTGTTCATTGCTTGCTCTCCCGAGGTCGTTATAGAACAAGACTGACACAAAGCAATCCATGGATTAAAGAATTAAAAATAAGCTGTTATAACTATGGAGAATATAGCAAGGCATAAAAAAGGGCGCGAAAGCGATCGCGCCCGATTTATCGTTGATTAGTAGAGTTTTTTCGCGGTATCCAGCCAGTCGCGCTTGAACGGACGCTTCATGTTTTCGATAGCGTCAATGATGTCATGATGAACCATCTTCTCGTTCTGAATCCCCACGCAGCGACCGCCGTAGCCCTGCAGCAGCAGCTCAATTGAATAAGCGCCCATGCGTGATGCCAGAATGCGGTCGTAAGCGCATGGCGCACCGCCACGCTGGATGTGGCCGAGCACGGTGGCACGGGTTTCACGCTTGGTTTCCGCTTCAATAAAGTGCGCCAGATCGTCGATGTCACAGATGTGTTCGGTGATCGCCACGATGGCGTGTTTTTTACCTTTCGCAATGCCAGCCTGGATTTCTGCCACCAGCTCTTCGCGCGTGTAAGGGATTTCAGGCAGCACGATGAACTCACAGCCACCGGCGATGGCCGCCGCTAAGGTCAGGTCACCGCAGTAGCGGCCCATCACTTCTACGATGGAGATACGCTGATGCGAAGAAGAGGTATCGCGCAGACGGTCAATCGCTTCAACTACGGTTTCCAGCGCGGTGAAATAACCGATGGTGTAATCGGTACCGGCGACGTCGTTATCGATGGTGCCCGGCAAGCCAATGCACGGGAAGCCCATCTCAGTCAGGCGCTTAGCACCCATGTAAGAACCGTCACCGCCAATCACCACCAGCGCATCAATGCCGCGCTTTTTCATGTTTTCGATCGCGACCTGACGCACTTCTTCGTTGCGGAACTCCGGGAAACGCGCCGAGCCGAGGAAGGTGCCGCCGCGGTTAATCATGTCCGACACGCTGTAGCGGTCGAGGTTGATCATGCGGTCTTCGTACAAACCCAGATAGCCGTCATAAATACCAAAAACTTCAAGGCCTTCACTCAGCGCGGAACGGACAACTCCGCGAATGGCTGCGTTCATGCCTGGGGCGTCGCCGCCGCTGGTCAGTACTCCGATTTTTTTGATCATGACAACCTCTGGATTGTTCAAAACTAAGGATTATTCCTGCCTTTCGACCGGTGTGGACCAGCTCGCGATCGCACGGCTTAATAGTTGCAGATAGTATATCAAAGGCTTGATGCTGAATTGATTCAGGTCAGACAAGTTTTCGCTAATTTTTTACAGAGTTGTTAGCGTTACGTCATTTTTTTCACGCAATACTATGTTTTATAACGGCTAAAACTGAAAAAAACCCTGCTGATTTTGCGGCACGACAGAACAGGGGTCCTGATGAATAATCACATCTGAGCCGGGAAATTTTTGCCGTAATGCCTGCTCAATTTGATCGGCCACCTGATGCGCCTGCACCAGCGGGAGATGATCGTCCATCTCCAGATGAAGCTGAATAAACCGCGTCGGGCCAGACTGCCGCGTACGTAACGCATGGGCACCGCGTACGCCGGGCCAGTGGCTTACCAGCGCGATAATCGCCTGTTTTTCCTGCTCCGGCAACGCACGATCCAGCAGCGACTGCACCGCTTCATAGCCCATGCGCAGCGCGTTATAGAGGATATATACGCCGATGCCGAGCGCAAACAGCGCATCCGCACGCTTGAAACCATAACTGCTTAAGCCCAGCGCCACCAGAATCGCGCCGTTCATCACCACATCCGACTGATAATGCAGCATGTCCGCGCGAATCGCCTGGCTGCGGGTACGCCGCACCACCCAGCGTTGGAAAGCGACCAGCACCAGCGTGGAGCTGAGGGCGATCAGCGTCACTATTATACCCACCAGCGGCGCACGCAGCGTTTCCGGCGTGGCCAGATGCTGCAGCCCGGTAAGAAACAAAAACAGCGCCGATCCGGAGATAAACATGCTTTGCGCCAGTGCCGCCAGCGATTCCGCTTTGCCATGACCAAAGGTGTGATCGTCATCGGCAGGCTGCAATGAATAGCGCACCACCAGCAGATTGGTCAGTGACGCGGCGATATCGACCAGCGAATCCACCAGCGCCGCCAGCACGCTGACCGAACCGGTGTACCACCAGGCGAAAATTTTCACGATCAGCAACAGCGTTGCCAGCGTGGTCGCCGCCAGCGCCGCGCGGTTTACCAGTTTTGCGTAGGAAGGTTCCATGCCTTGCCTCGTCAGGCGCTGCAGCACGCCATGCAGTGGAAAATGGCTCAAGTTTATCACCGTACCGTGCAGACTGCGTGACAGGATAGCGAAACGGATGCAATTTGCCCGCGAATTCAGGGCAAAAAAAACCCCGCCATCATGGCGGGGAAGACAGGGATGGTGTCTATGGCAAGGAAAACAGGGATACTATGTTACTGGTTACTGCTGGTACTACTCACTGCTTGCAGCGGTGATGATGGCTGCAATCCGGAGAGCCGACGCGCTTCATTCAGGCGCCGCTCAAAATTCTTCTGCAATGTCGCTTGCTGTGCAGGCGTTAGCAGGTGATACATCTGATTACGAACCCGGGCCATCTCGATTTGCAGTTCTACCTGCTCGCGGGCCTGTTTCTCTGCCTGCTGGCGGATAGCCGATTCGTTAAATTTGTCTGCAATGACAAGGTCATGCATAGTTTCTATGTCCTGAACGCTTAACACCGGGCGTTCATGGCGCGCTTGCTGCATCAGGTCGCGCATCTGTTGCCGCTGTTGTTCAGTCAGCTCAATGCCATCGAACATGTGGCTTTGCGGATTTTGCGTCATACTGCCTGTCGTCAATCCGCCGTTATGATGCATCTCGTCAATCGTCGTCGTGTCTGCTGCTTCTGCGCTGGCGTGACTGAGAACCATCGCTGAGGCAAAGACGACGGCGGTTAAGTAGCGCATCGTTTACTCCCGGTTCGTTCCGTTTTGCGATTCAACGAGAGCTAGTGTACGGCGACAGCTGCAAACATCCGTCAGGGGGTGTAAAACTACGTAAAGCGTTGGATTGCCACTATAGGAACACGGTATTTTGCCTGCGGAGGGCAACAAAAAATGAATAAAATCCTGTTGGTTGATGACGACCGCGAATTGACTTCGCTGCTTAAAGAACTGCTTGAAATGGAAGGTTTTGAGGTGATTGTCGCCAGCGATGGCGAGCAGGCGCTCAATCTGCTGGACAACACCGTCGACCTGCTTTTGCTCGATGTCATGATGCCGAAGAAGAACGGTATCGACACGTTAAAAGAGCTACGCCAGCAACATCAAACCCCTGTCATCATGCTGACCGCCCGCGGTAGCGAGCTGGACCGCGTTCTGGGCCTGGAACTGGGCGCGGATGACTATCTGCCAAAGCCGTTCAACGATCGCGAACTGGTGGCGCGTATCCGTGCGATTCTGCGCCGTTCCAACTGGAGCGAACAGCAGCAACAGCACGATAACAGCTCACCGACGCTGGAAGTGGATTGCCTGCGCCTGAATCCGGGCCGTCAGGAAGCCAGCTTCGACAGCGAAACGCTGGATCTCACCGGCACCGAGTTCACCCTGCTCTACTTACTGGCGCAGCATCTTGGCCAGGTGGTGTCACGCGAGCATCTCAGCCAGGAAGTGCTGGGCAAGCGCCTGACGCCGTTTGACCGCGCTATTGATATGCACATCTCTAACCTGCGTCGTAAGCTGCCGGAACGTCGTGATGGTCATCCGTGGTTCAAAACTCTGCGCGGACGCGGCTATCTGATGGTTTCGGCATCATGATTGGAAGTTTGACTACCCGCATCTTCGCCATCTTCTGGCTCACCCTGGCGCTGGTGTTGATGCTGGTACTGATGGTGCCCAAACTCGATTCGCGCCAGATGACCTCACTGATGGAGAGCGAACAGCGCCAGGGTACCATGATTGAGCAACACGTTGAGGCGGAGCTGTCACAGGATCCGCCCAACGACCTGATGTGGTGGCGCCGGCTGTTTCGCGCCATCGACAAATGGGCACCGCCCGGTCAGCGCCTGCTGCTGGTGACCAGCGAAGGACGGGTGATCGGTGCGCAGCACAATGAAATGCAGGTGATCCGCAACTTTATCGGCCAGTCTGATAATGCCGATCATCCGCAGAAGAAAAAGTATGGCCGCGTCGAGATGGTCGGTCCCTTCGCGGTGCGCGACGGCGAAGACAATTACCAGCTGTATCTGATCCGTCCCGCCACCAGTTCCCAGCTCGATTTCGTCAACCTGCTGTTTGACCGTCCTCTGCTGCTGCTCATCGTCACGATGTTAATCAGCTCACCGCTGCTGCTGTGGCTGGCGTGGAGCCTGGCGCGTCCGGCACGCAAACTAAAACATGCCGCGGATGAAGTGGCTAGCGGAAATTTGCGTCAGCATCCGGAACTGGAATCGGGCCCGCAGGAATTTCTCGCTGCCGGCTCCAGTTTCAACCAGATGGTGAGCGCGCTCGAACGCATGATGACGGCACAGCAGCGTCTGCTGTCGGATATCAGCCATGAATTACGCACGCCGCTGACGCGTCTGCAGCTGGCGACGGCGCTACTGCGCCGGCGTCATGGCGAAGGCAAAGAGCTGGAGCGCATTGAGACCGAAGCGCAGCGTCTGGACGGCATGATCAACGACTTGCTGGTACTGTCGCGCACCCAGCACAAGAACGCGCTGGTGAGCGAAGCGATGAAGGCCAACCAGCTGTGGAATGGCGTGCTGGAAGATGCCAAATTCGAAGCGGAGCAGATGGGTAAAACCATGGACGTGCCCTATCCGCCCGGTCCATGGCCGCTGTACGGCAACCCGCATGCGCTGGAAAGCGCGCTGGAGAACATTGTGCGTAACGCGCTGCGCTATTCACACACGCACATCAGCGTTAGCTTTGCGGTGGATATTCAGGGCATTACCGTGCACGTGGACGACGACGGTCCCGGCGTCAGCCCGGAAGATCGCGAGCAGATTTTCCGTCCGTTCTACCGCACCGATGAAGCGCGTGACCGTGAATCCGGCGGCACCGGGCTCGGGCTGGCGATTGTCGAAACCGCCGTGCAACAGCACCGCGGCTGGGTGAAAGCCGATGACAGCCCGTTAGGCGGTCTGCGCCTGACGCTGTGGCTGCCGCTGTACTCCGCCCGGCAATAATTTGCTATGCTGCGGCCCTCGTTTCCGGGGGCCTTATGCTAAACATCGTCTTATTTGAACCTGAAATCCCGCCAAATACCGGCAACATCATCCGCCTGTGCGCCAATACCGGCTTTCAGCTGCACCTGATTGAGCCGTTAGGCTTCGCCTGGGATGATAAACGCCTGCGCCGCGCCGGACTGGATTACCATGAATATACCGCGCTGAAAAAGCACGCCAGCTATGCCGCTTTTCTGGCGGCGGAAGCGCCACAGCGCTTATTCGCGCTGACCACCAAAGGCACACCGGCGCACAGCGCCGTCAGCTATCAGCCGGGCGACTATCTGCTGTTTGGCCCGGAGAGCCGTGGCTTACCGCCAGAAATTCTTAATGCGTTGCCGGCAGAACAAAAGATCCGCATTCCGATGCGCGCGGAGAGCCGCAGCATGAACCTGTCGAATGCGGTTTCAGTGGTGGTGTATGAGGCGTGGCGCCAGCTGGATTATGCGGGCGCGTTGATCAAAGGCTAGATGCCGTCGCCGTACTCAAACCCGGCGCCGGTGAAGTGCTGATCCATATCCATCGACGGTTTGTCACTGGCTGGTTTGCCGACAATACGCGCCGGCACGCCGGCTGCCGTGGTATGGGGCGGCACCGGCTGCAAGACCACCGAACCGGCGCCGATTTTGGCACCGCGCCCGACTTCAATATTGCCAAGGATTTTGGCCCCCGCGCCAATCATCACCCCTTCACGGATCTTCGGATGGCGATCGCCGCTGGTTTTACCGGTACCGCCCAGCGTGACCGACTGCAGAATGGAGACGTCATTTTCCACCACAGCCGTTTCACCAATCACGATGCCGGTGGCGTGATCCAGCATGATGCCACGCCCGATGCGCGCCGCCGGATGAATATCCACGGCGAATGAGACCGAGATTTCGTTTTGCAGATACACCGCCAGCGCGCGCCGTCCCTCTTTCCACAGCCAGTGGCCAATACGGTACGCCTGCAGCGCGTGGAAACCTTTCAGATAGAGTAACGGCGTGGAATATTTGTCGACCGCCGGATCGCGCTGACGCACCGCCTGAATATCGTACGCGGCCGAGACAATCATCTCAGGATCCTGACGATAGGCTTCTTCAACAATTTCGCGTATGGCAATAGCGGGCATGATCGGGTTAGCGAGCTTGTTAGCCAGCATGTAGCTGAGCGCGCTGCCAAGATTTTCGTGCTTGAGCAAGGTCGCATGGTAAAAACTGGCCAGCATCGGTTCACAATCGGCCAGCGCTCTGGCTTCGGCTTTGATATGGTTCCAGACCAGTTCTAACTCTTCAGACGACATTGCTGTTTGCTCCCGATAAAAAAGCGCCCGATTAGGCGCTACAGGTGATAATGCTTAAGCATCCTGCTTTAGCTTTGGCTGTTCTCGTCCTTCCTTGTACGACCAAGCAGGCTCAATGCTGCCTCTCGCGCCGATTTTTCGCAATATAATACCTGATAAATTTGCTCGGTTATTGGCATTTCCACGCCCACATGCGCAGCTAACGCTTTGACTTCTTTCGTGTTTCTGTAGCCTTCTACAACTTGTCCGATAATGCGTTGCGCCTCATCCACGCTTTCGCCCTGCCCCAGCATCATGCCGAAACGGCGGTTGCGCGACTGATTATCAGTACAGGTCAGCACCAGATCGCCAAGACCCGCCATGCCCATAAAGGTCGTCGGATCGGCACCCAGCGCAGCACCGAGACGGCTCATCTCCGCCAGACCGCGGGTGATGAGTGCCGTACGCGCGTTGGCGCCAAAGCCAATGCCGTCGGAGATCCCGGCACCAATCGCAATGACGTTTTTCACTGCGCCGCCCAGCTGCACGCCGATGAAGTCCGGATTGTTGTAAACGCGGAAGCTTTTGCCGCAGTGCAGCTTTTGCTGCAGATCGTCGGCAAACTGCGCGTCAGTGGCCGCCAGCGCAATCGCCGTCGGCAAACCGGCCGCCAGCTCTTTGGCAAAGGTCGGGCCGGAAATCACCGCCAGCGGAATGCTGTCGCCGAGGATTTCACGCGCCACATCCTGCAGCAGCCGTCCGGTCTCTTTTTCCAGTCCTTTGGTCGCCCAGACAATGCGTGAGTCGGCACGCAGCAGCGGTTTGAGCTGCATCAGCACATCGCCGAACACATGGCTTGGCACCACCACCAGCAGATCGCGGCTGGCGCTGACGACGCGGGCCAGATCGGCTTCAGGAACGAGATTATCGGGGAAAGGAACATCGGGCAGGAAAGCGGTATTGCATCGGTCAGCCTGCAGCTGCGCCACGCTTTGCGGATTGTGGCCCCACAGCAGCACCGGGTGGCCATTACGGGCCAGCATAATGGCCAGTGCGGTGCCGTACGAGCCGGCACCGATGACGCTAATCGAAGCGTTGAGTGTAGTCATCAGGCATCCTGACGTGGCGCTTCGCCTTCACCCTGCTGCTGCAGATAATTCATGAACAGCGCATCAAAGTTGACCGGCGCCAGATTGAGCTGAGGGAAGGTACCGCGTGACACCAGGCTGGTGACACATTCACGCGCATACGGGAACAGAATGTTCGGGCAGTAAGCGCCGAGGCAATGTGCCATCTGCGTGCCTTCGATACCGCTGATGGTGAAGATACCGGCCTGCTGTACTTCGCACAGGAACGCGGTGTCTTCGCCCACGGTGGCGGTGACAGTAACGCGCAGCACGACTTCATACACTTCATCCGCCAGCTGAGAAGAGGCGGTGTCCAGATCCAGCTTCACTTCCGGTTCCCACTCTTTCTGGAAAACCTGAGGTGCGTTTGGCGCTTCAAATGAGACGTCTTTGGTGTAAACGCGTTGAATCTGGAACTGCATTTCGTTGCTGCTATGCTCTGACATGTTACTGAATCCTTTAAGTGAAAATTGTCGGTCGAAAATGTTATGCGCGGAGCAAGGGATCGAGTCCCTGACGCCCGTCCAGCGCGTAGAGATCGTCACAGCCGCCAATGTGCTGCGCGTCAATAAAGATCTGTGGCACCGTGGTGCGGCCGCTGCGTTTGATCATCTCTTCGCGCTTTACCGCGTCCCCATCAATGGGAATCTCTTGGTATGACACGCCTTTTTGATCCAGCAACGCCTTCGCCCGGTGGCAGTAAGGACAGGTCACTTTGGTATAAATCTCAACATTAGCCATGCGGTGATACCTCAGGAAGTTATTTACCGCGAACCAGCGGCAGGTTTTCGCCACTCCAGCCGCTCACACCATCTTTCAGCACGGTCACTTTGTCAAAACCCGCTGCGCTAAGGGTAGCTGCCGGTTCTGCGGCGCTCTGGCCGGTGGCACATACCACAATTATGGGCTGCGACTTGTGCTTTTCCAGCTCGCCGAAGCTGCCTTTTTTGATATCGGCTGCGGCGACGTTAATAGCCCCTGAAATGTGTCCTTTGCGATAGTCGTCGCGTGAACGAACGTCTACCACCACCGCGTCCTCTTTATTGATCAGGTGGGTTGCTTCACCACGGCTGATGGTTTTTACCTTAGAGAACATGCCTTTAACGGTGGTTACAATCACCAGAATAAGTAAAGCGACCCATGCCAGACTAAGGATGGGGTGATTGCTTGCAAACTGCATAATTTCTTGCATGAGGGGTAACGACTCCAGACCGGGGCTAATAAGCTAAAACAAGGGTTCTGAGTATACCTGCGCCACTTCGCATGTACAGTCGCGAAGCGGGCAGAGTTACGATTTGTGCGTCATTTTCCAAAAAAAGTGTTCTAATCGCAAAATTGAGACAATCTTTATCCCGGTAAGCTGTGGCCGACATCTTTCGTAAAGCAAAACCCGGCCGGGATAACTGGTAAGCGGCTGTTCATCGTGGAATAATTATCGACTATGAAGGGAAAAGCGACCGTTACACACACAAGGACCCGTTACAACGACCCGGCATCTCCGTTGTCATTTCGCTGGTCCGATATCTCCCTCAGCCTGCTTTGTGCGGGTGCGTTGCTGTTGCCCGTCGCCGCGCATAGCGCCGATGACAGCAAAACGCAGCTAAAGTCCATTCAGCAGGACATCGCCGAAAAAGAGAAAAGCGTTAAAGCGCAGAAGCTGCAGCGCAGTAAGCTGCTCGATCAGCTGCAGAGTCAGGAAAAAGTGATTGCCCAGGCCAGTCGCCAGCTGCGTGAAACCCGCAATAGCCTGAGCGCGCTGAACGGCGAAATCGCCCAAACCACCGCCGCCATTGCCCGGCTGGAAAAGCAGCAGGCACAGCAGGAAAAACTGCTGGCGCAGCAGCTGGATGCCGCGTTTCGTCAGGGCCAGCACAACGGCGTGCAGCTGCTGCTCGGCGGTGAAGAAGCACAGCGCAGCGAACGTATTCTGGCCTATTTTGGCTACCTCAATGCCGCCCGGCAGAAAAATATCGATGAGCTTAAGCAGACTCAGCAGGAACTGGCGCAGCAGCGTCAGGCGCTGCAGGGCAAGCAGGAGCAGCAAAAGTCGCTGTTAGCGCAGCAGCAGACGCAACAGAACAAACTGGAAACCGCCAGCGCCGCACGCAAGAAAACGCTGTCCGCACTGGAGAGCGCGCTGGAGAAAGACCAGGCCGATCTGGTCGAGATGCGTCAGAACGAAAGCCGCCTGCAGGACAAAATCGCCAAGGCCGAACGTGAGGCGCGCGAACGGGCGCAACGCGAAGCGCGCGAGGCGGAAAAAGTGCGCCAGCGTCAGGCCCAGGCAAAAGCCAAAGGCTCCAGCTATTCCCCTACGCAAAGCGAGCGCGAGCTGATGGCGCGCACCGGCGGCCTTGGCCGGCCGGGCGGACAGGCCATCTGGCCAGTGCGCGGTCGCATTGAACATCGCTTTGGTGAAGCAATGCAGGGCGAACTGCGCTGGAAAGGTCTGGTGATTGATGCGCCGGAAGGCACTGAAGTCAAAGCCATTGCTGATGGTCGCGTGCTGATGGCCGACTGGCTGCAAGGCTACGGCCTGGTTGTGGTCGTCGAACACGGTAAAGGCGATATGAGCCTTTATGGCTACAATCAGAGCGCGTTGGTGAGCGTCGGTGCGCAGGTGAAGGCAGGACAGCCTATCGCCCTCGTGGGCACCAGCGGCGGCCGCGGCACGCCCTCGCTCTACTTTGAAATTCGTCGTCAGGGACAGGCCGTCAACCCACTGCCGTGGTTAGGAAGATAAGTGTTGTTTCAGTCCCAAAAGCTTAGCGCCGCCCTGTGCGGGCTGTTTTTAACCTTTGCCGCCCATGCGGGAAAACTGGCTATCGTCATTGACGACTTCGGCTACCGCCCGGCTGAAGAGAATAAAGTGCTGCAGATGCCTGCCGCGATTTCTGTAGCGGTGCTACCCAACGCGCCTCATGCGCGTGATATGGCAACCAAAGCGCATCAGGGCGGTCATGAAGTGCTGATTCACCTACCGATGGCGCCGCTGAGCAAACAGCCGCTGGAGAAGGACACGCTGACGCCGGAGATGAGCAGCGAAGAGATCGCGCGCATCGTGCGTGAAGCCAGCAACAAAGTGCCGTATGCGGTTGGCCTGAACAACCATATGGGCAGCAAAATGACCTCCAGCCTGCCCGGCATGCAGAAAGTGATGCAGGTGCTCAATCACTACAACTACTACTTCCTCGATAGCATGACCATTGGCAACAGCCAGTCGGTTCCGGCCGCGCAGGGCACGCAGGTTAAGGTGCTGAAGCGGCGCGTATTCCTCGACGACAGCCAGAATGAAGCGGCGATTCGCACCCAGTTCACCCGCGCAGTGAAGCTGGCACAGCGTGATGGCTACGCTATCGCCATTGGCCATCCGCATCCCACCACGGTACGGGTGTTGCAGCAGATGTTGCCGACGCTACCGGGCGATATCACCCTGGTCCGCCCCAGCCAGTTGCTCAACGAACCGCTGCGCCAGGGCGCTACGCCGCCGGCCAGCACGCCGGTGAAACCGCGTACCCCGGTATTCCGTGCGCCTGGCGTGTGTAAGCCGGGCCAGCCGCTGCCTGCCGTACCGCAGAGTCGTGCGGTGGAGGTGGTGACAGAGAGCATTACCGGCAGTCCACTCGTGCAGTCGCTTAAACAGCTATTCTGATTATCAGGCGCAGCGTGCTGCGCCTTATTTAACGCCACACCTTTTCCGCGCAAGGATATCGGAACAGATGACGTCAACCAGAAAGAAAATTCTGCTGCTGGATACCGGGCGCGAATGGGGCGGTGGTACCAACAGCATGCTGGAATTACTCAAGCGCATCGATCGCCAGCGTTTCGCTATTACCTGCTGTTTTTATCAGAATTATGCGCGTGGCAATCAGGAGACCATTGCCTCGGTATTAGACGCGATCGGCATTCCGGTGATATTTATTGCGCAGCGCCGCCAGCCGCTCTGGGCAAAAATCACCAAAGAGTTGCTGCGCACCCTGCTGTTTTTTAACCGCGCGGTGAAAAAAAGCGCCATCGACCACATCGATCGCCAGTGGCGCATGCAGCCTAACGCCCGCCAAATCGCGACGATTTTACGCGACGGTGGCTATGATGCGCTGTACATGAATAATCAGCCCAGCACCAACGTTGAAGGCTATCTCGCCGCTGAACAGACTCACGTGGCGTTAATTCAGCACTGCCGCATTGACCCGTTACTCAATAATGCGCTGGTCAACATGATTAATCGGCATTGTGATGCGGTGATTGCCGTGTCACAGGGCGTACACCGCACCTTAAGCGAAAGCGGTGTTGATGCGCAGCGCTGCTTTACCGTATCCAACGCTATCGATATTCATCAGCCGCTGCCGGTGCGTGAGGCGGTGCGTCAGCGCTTTGATTATCCCGCGGATACCTTTATTTTCGGCTCCATCGGTTCCCTGATTGCGCGTAAATCCAACCATCATATTTTGCAGGCGCTAGGTGCATTCAGCCGCGCGCATCCTGCCGCTAAATGGAAAATGGTGATCGTCGGTGCCGGCCCGGAGCAGCAGCACTTACAGCAGCTGGCACAAAAAGAAGGGATTGCCGCGCAGGTTATTTTTACCGGCTTTCAAAATAACGCGCTGGATTATCTGGCGGCATTCGATACGTTTATTCTCGCCTCAGCCAGTGAAGGGCTGCCGCGCGTGGTGCTGGAAGCGATGCTGGTGAATACGGCGGTGATAGGTTCGAATGTCGTCGGTACGTCGGAATTAATTCAACACCGCGAGACCGGTTTACTGTTTGACTATGGCAATACGCAACAGCTTAGTCAGCATCTTAGCGCGCTGTGGCAGGATACTGTACTGCGTCAGCGTTTAATCGCCGCCGCCGCCGCCCGGGTGCGCGAGCGCTACAGCATTGAACATTACGTGTCGGGCGTGGAAAACATTCTGGAAAACGTCATGGAGAGAAAAAAGCATGTTTGATTTTTTAAATAAACACCGTCGCTATATTCTCTCGCGCCACAACATTCCCGCCACGCAGGCGGATGCGCAGGGCACAATTGCCGTCAGTTCTGTGGTCATTCCCTGTACCGGCGCTGATTACATTGAAGAAGCGGTGCTCAGCGCTTATTTTGCCAGCCGCTGCGCCGACACCATCAGCGAAATTGTCATCGTCAGCGATCAGCCTTCCAGCGCTTTTCCGCCGCTGCCGGCACGCGTGCGCGTGGTGACGCTGGAAGTGCCGTTTCGAGAAGAAAACTACCGTTATAAACAGATCTACCGCAGCCGCCTGATAAAACTTCAGGCCCCCTTGCAGGCGACCGGTGAAGGTATATTGATGATCGATTCCGATCTCAATTTATTGAAAACGCCGGATATTGCGATGCGTGAGCATCATCTGTATAGCAGCTTCCGTCAGGGCAAGATGATCGCCAAACTGGCCGGCGCACCAGAAGAACATATTCCGGCCTATTACCACCACACCGTTCGCCCTTATTTGCAGGATCACGTGAATGGCGCCTACCTGGCGGCCTCCCGTCGCACATGGCAGCGTATTTGTCCGCTGTGGCTGACGTTATTTAATGATACCTGGGAATTGATGAACGACGACCAGCCGCCAACCGATCAGCTACCGCTCGCTGCCCTGCTCGACCTGCTGGATGTCCGCACGGTCAATCTGGGCGAATGGGCTAACTGGCCGGTGTCGAAACGCATTGGTGGTCAGTCGGCCGTGATTCCACCGCAGGTGATTGGCGCGCATGGCGGCTTTCCCTTAAGTGAATGGCAAAAATATTTGCAGGATCCGCACCAGCCGCTGAGCTTCAAAGGCCAGGACTACACGCGAAAGGTGCGTTACCTGACCGATGCGGAAAAACAGCAATCCTGAGCGTCACCGGCCCGCAGGCCGGTGTGTCGTTTAATCCCAGCTCAGCACCACTTTGCCTGAACGCCCGGAACGCATCTCGTCGAAGCCCTGCTGGAAGTCGTCGATGTGATAGCGATGCGTGATGATTGGGGTCAGATCGAGGCCGGACTGAATCAGCGCGGCCATTTTGTACCAGGTTTCAAACATCTCACGGCCGTAAATCCCCTTGATAAACAGCCCCTTGAAGATAACCTGATTCCAGTCAATCGACATCTCACCCGGCGGAATGCCCAGCAGCGCAATGCGTCCGCCGTGATTCATGGTCTCCAGCAGGGTACGAAACGCCGGCGGCGCGCCGGACATCTCCAGTCCGACATCAAAGCCTTCGGTCATCCCCAGTTCCGTCATCACCTCGCGCAGATTCTGCTGCGCCACGTTGACCGCGCGCGTCACGCCCATTTCACGCGCCAGCCCGAGGCGATACTCATTGATGTCAGTGATCACCACGTTTCGCGCGCCGACGTGCTTACACACCGATGCCGCCATAATGCCAATCGGTCCGGCACCGGAGATCAGCACATCTTCTCCCACCAAATCAAACGAGAGCGCGGTATGCACCGCGTTACCGAATGGATCGAAAATCGCCGCCAGCTCGTCGGAAATATTGTCGGGAATTTTGAACGCGTTAAACGCCGGGATCACCAGATATTCAGCGAAGCAGCCCTGACGATTAACCCCGACACCCACGGTATTACGGCATAAATGGGTACGGCCGGCGCGACAGTTGCGGCAGTGGCCGCAGGTGATGTGACCTTCACCCGATACGCGATCGCCGATGGCGAACCCCTTCACTTCCTGACCGATACCGACCACTTCGCCCACGTATTCGTGGCCGGTGATCATCGGCACCGGAATGGTTTTGCGCGACCAGTCGTCCCAGTTATAGATGTGCACATCGGTGCCACAAATGGCGGTTTTGCGGATTTTAATCAGCAGATCGTTATGACCGGGCTCCGGCACCGGCGCGTCGTGCACCATCCAGATCCCCTCTTCCGCTTTCAGTTTAGCCAATGCTTTCATCCGTTGGCTCCTGCAGTGATAACCTCTAACTGTTGTCCGATGCGCGTGAAGGCCGCCACCGCGTGCTCCAGTTGCGCCTGAGTGTGGCCGGCAGAAATCTGCGTGCGAATGCGCGCCTGGCCCTGCGGCACCACCGGATAGAAGAAGCCGGTAACGTAGATGCCTTCCTGCTGGAGCAGGCTGGCAAACTGCTGCGCCACTTTGGCATCGCCCAGCATCACCGGAATGATGGCGTGATCGGCACCGGCCAGCGTAAAGCCCGCGGCGGTCATTTTTTCCCGGAAGAAGCGGGCGTTTTCCCACAGCCGCTGCCGCAGCCCATCGCCTTCGTTCAGCAGATCCAGCACGCGCAGCGACGCGGCCACAATCGCCGGTGCCAGCGAGTTAGAGAACAGATAAGGGCGCGAGCGCTGACGCAGCCATTCAACCACCTCGCGTTTTGCCGCCACGTAACCGCCGGACGCGCCACCCAGCGCTTTACCCAGCGTGCCGGTCAGAATATCCACGCGATCCATCACGCCGCAGTATTCATGCGTGCCGCGTCCGCTTGCGCCGACAAAGCCTACCGCGTGCGAGTCATCCACCATCACCAGCGCATTAAACTCATCGGCCAGGTCGCAAATGCCCTGCAGGTTAGCGATCACGCCATCCATGGAGAACACGCCGTCGGTGGCAATCAGCAGATGGCGCGCCCCCTTGTCGCGGGCCTCCTGCAGGCGCGCGCGCAGCTCAGCCATATCATTGTTGGCGTAACGATAGCGCTGGGCTTTGCACAGGCGGATGCCGTCGATGATCGACGCATGGTTGAGCGCATCCGAGATAATCGCGTCTTCCGCGCCCAGCAGGGTCTCAAACAGCCCGCCGTTGGCGTCGAAGCAGGAGGAGAACAGGATAGCTTCTTCCATGCCGAGGAACTCCGCCAGCCGGCGCTCCAGCAGCTGATGGCTGTCCTGCGTGCCGCAGATAAAACGCACCGACGCCATGCCAAAACCATGCGTGTCCATGCCGTCTTTGGCGGCCTGAATCAGCGCCGGATGGTTCGCAAGGCCGAGATAGTTATTGGCGCAGAAGTTAATCACCGGCGGGCTATTGGCGACGTTGATTTCCGCCTGCTGCGCCGAGGTCAGGGTGCGCTCCTGTTTGAACAATCCGTCCTGCCGCGTTGTCTCAAGCTGTTGCCGGATTTGTGAATAGAACTGATCGGACATGATTCTGCTCCTCAGATAGCAAAATTTTGGCACATATTACTGATCGAAAAGCGAATGGACGACAATTCAGCCAGGGAAATCTCCGTTTTGCAGCATAGTTCACGCGGCGCGCAGGATTTGTGCAGCGCGATCGGCGTCATCTGGCTGTCCGCATCGGGCTGAAATGTTATGATGTTAGGTATTCGTGCGTGAAACCTCCTGTTTCACCCCAACTGTTTAAAGGCAAAGCATATGATTATCGTAACCGGCGGCGCGGGCATGATTGGCAGCAACATTGTGAAAGCGCTCAACGATCGCGGTCATACCGATATCCTGGTGGTGGATAATCTGAAAGATGGCACCAAATTCGTGAATCTCGCGGATCTGGACATCGCGGATTACATGGATAAAGAGGAGTTCCTCACCTACATCATGTCGGGTGAAGATCTGGGTCCGATTGAAGCGGTGTTCCATGAAGGTGCCTGTTCAGCCACCACCGAGTGGGACGGTAAGTACATGATGGATAACAACTATCAGTACTCAAAAGATCTGCTGCACTTCTGCCTCGAACGTGAAATCCCGTTCCTGTATGCCTCATCGGCCGCCACCTATGGCGGGCGTAACGAGAACTTCATTGAAGAGCGCCAGTACGAGCAGCCGCTCAACGTGTACGGCTACTCAAAAATGCTGTTCGACCACTATGTCCGCCAGATTCTGCCGGAAGCAGATTCGCCAGTGTGCGGCTTCCGCTATTTCAACGTGTACGGGCCGCGTGAAGGCCATAAAGGCAGCATGGCGAGCGTCGCGTTCCACCTCAATACGCAAATCAGCAACGGTGAAAATCCTAAGCTGTTCGAGGGCAGCGACAGCTTCCGTCGTGACTTCATCCACGTTGATGATGTAGTGGCAGTCAATCTGTGGTGCTGGGAAAACGGCGTTTCCGGCATCTATAACTGTGGTACCGGCCGCGCCGAATCTTTCCAGGAAGTGGCGGATGCGGTGCTGAAGTTCCACCAGCAAGGCCAGATCGAATACATCCCGTTCCCGGACAAACTGAAAGGGCGCTACCAGGCCTTTACGCAGGCGGATCTCAGCAAACTGCGCGCCGCGGGCTATGACAAACCGTTTAAAACCGTTGCGCAGGGCGTGGGCGAATACATGGCCTGGCTGAACCGTCACGCATAAGGAAACCGGCACCGGCGATGAAAATTCTGGTTATTGGCCCCTCCTGGGTCGGCGATATGATGATGTCGCAAAGTCTCTATCGCACGCTGAAACAGGCGCACCCTGAGGCGGTAATTGATGTGATGGCGCCGGCCTGGTGCCGGCCGCTGCTGTCACGCATGCCGGAAGTGAATCAGGCGCTGGCGATGCCGCTTGGCCACGGTGCGCTGGCGCTGGGTGAGCGCCGTCGGCTGGGCAAAGCGCTGCGGGCCAGCGGTTACGATCGCGCCTATGTGCTGCCAAACTCGTTTAAATCGGCGCTGGTGCCGTTTTTTGCCGGCATCAAACGCCGCATCGGCTGGCGCGGCGAAATGCGCTATGGCGTGCTGAATGACGTGCGGGTGCTGGACAAAGCCGCGTTTCCCTTAATGGTGGAGCGCTATGTGGCGCTGGGCTATGACCAGCCGGTTACGGCGGCAGCACAGTTGCCGCAGCCGCTGTTGTGGCCGCAGCTGCGCGTCGACGACGATGAAAAACGCATGACCGCGGCGCAGTTTGCGCTGTCGGCCGATCGCCCGGCCATCGGCTTCTGCCCCGGTGCCGAATTTGGTCCCGCGAAGCGCTGGCCGCACTATCACTACGCCGCGCTGGCGGCACAGCTGATTGCTGAAGGCTATCAGGTACTGCTGTTCGGCTCGGCTAAAGATCGGGAAACCGGCGAGGCGATCCTGCAGGCGCTGCCGGACACGGCACGCGCGCACTGCCGCAATCTGGCGGGCGAAACGCAGCTGGAGCAGGCGGTGATTCTGATCGCCCACTGTGCTGCGGTCGTCAGCAATGATTCCGGACTGATGCACATTGCCGCCGCGCTCAACCGGCCGCTGGTGGCGCTGTATGGCCCGAGCAGCCCGGACTTCACGCCGCCGCTGTCCCATCAGGCGCGCATCATTCGCCTGATTACCGGCTACCACAAAGTGCGCAAAGGCGATGCCGCAGAAGGCTATCACCAGAGCCTGATTGATATTCAACCGGCACGCGTGCATCAGGAACTCAACGAGTTACTGCATCCGGTGCAGGAGTAACCATGCACGTTTTGATTGTTAAAACCTCGTCGATGGGTGATGTACTGCACACGTTGCCGGCGCTGACCGACGCGATGCAGGCGATTCCCGGCATTCGCTTCGACTGGGTGGTGGAAGAGAATTTTGCGCAAATTCCTGGCTGGCATCCGGCCGTCGATAAAGTCCTGCCGGTGGCGATTCGTCGCTGGCGCAAACACTGGTTTGGCAGCCAGCAGCGCGAAGAGCGCGTGCAATTCAAACGCGAGCTGCAGTCACGTCAGTACGACGTGGTGATTGATGCCCAGGGGCTGATTAAAAGCGCCGCGCTGGTGACGCGCCTGGCTAAAGGCATCAAACATGGCCAGGACAGCCGCAGCGCACGTGAACCGTTCGCCAGCTGGTGGTATGACAAGCGTCATGAGATTGGTAAGCAGCAGCACGCCGTGGAACGTACGCGCGAACTGTTCGCGAAAAGTCTGGGCTATGAAAAACCGGCCACGCAGGGCGACTATGCCATTGCCGGTCATTTTCTCGCGGCACAACCGCAGGATGGCCAACCGTACCTGGTGTTTCTGCACGCCACAACGCGCGACAACAAACACTGGCCGGAAGATCACTGGCGCCAGCTCATCGCGCGGGTTCAGCCCACTGGCCTGCGCGTCAGGCTGCCGTGGGGCGCCGAACACGAGCACCAGCGCGCGCAGCGGCTGGCAGCAGGGTTTGATCATGCAGAGGTGTTGCCGAAGCTGACGCTGGAGCAGGTGGCGCAGCAGCTGGCGGGCGCCCGTGCGGTGGTCTCAGTAGATACCGGTTTGAGCCATCTGACCGCCGCGCTGGATCGCCCCAACATCACCCTGTTCGGCCCGACTGACCCGGGTCTGATTGGTGGCTACGGCAGGAATCAGCATGCGTTACGGCCCGCGCAGGGCAGCAGCAGCATGGCAGACATTCAGCCTGACGACGTGATGGCCATGCTGGCTGAGATCGCGCTGTAACGCGATTGGGCGGCTTAGCGCTGCTGTTGCTTCAGCCGGGCAAACTCCGTGAGCGTCATGCCCTGCGTCCGGGTCGCCAGCCAGCTGAACAGGCCTTCCAGATCGTCATACAGGCGTTCAATATCAGCCTCCGTTTTAAACGTGGGGCTGCCATCTGGCATAAACTCGGATGAATGCAGCATGAACTCCACATAGTCGTTGCCCTGTGCGAGCGTCTGTTCTGCCACCTGTTTCATCTGGGCCAGATTCCCCCCCACCGGACGCAGCCAGTTCACTGACGGTCCGCGCTGCCTGCCGCGGATGCCATTCCACATTTTTTTAAGCTGATTGGTCAGCGTGCCATAGCGATACTGAATGCTCATCGGCAGTTCCAGCAGCGGGCTGTCGCCCGGCCTGGAAATATCCTGTTCATCAAGGAAATAAGCGCGATCGGGGAAATGGCTGTAATCCGTTCCGCCCTGTCCCTGCGGTGCACCCTGCGCATTACGCCAGCTCACGCGCGGCGTAACCGAGCAGTCAACCAGATAGCCCTGATCGATCAGGGCGCGGGCGTACACTTCATTAAATGCCCAGCGGCCGGCGCGGTGGCTGGTCATTTTACGCTGAAAAGCGTTCTCCAGCAGATCGGTCATAAAGGCGACTTTATCGCGCAGGACGTTTTCCGGATATTCGATCAGATAAGGTTGGTAACGCCACTCATCGTCGGTCAGCGCATATTCAGGTGGACTGTACCAGGCATGTAAATGCATACCGATTTCGCCCTGACCGCGCGCCAGCAGATCGCGCCCGAACTCGACATAAGCCGGGTCACTGGCCATCTCATAGTTGGTCAGCCAGGTCGGTTTAAAAGCGTATTTCTCACACAGCGCCTGGAAGCGCGGTAAAAACCGGACGTTATGGGTAGTGACCTTGCCGCTGCGATTGCGCCACAGGTTATCCCCTTCGGTATCAAGGGTAATTAAAAAGGCAGGTTTTTCCATAACTTATCCGGTGAATTACAGTGTTATAATCGCTATGGTACGCAACGCTCCTGACGGGCGCAAACTTTTCCCATGCGGGTTCGAGGGGAAGTCGATAGCGGTATAAGATTAGTTAAACTAGAATAATTTAAACTCTTCACTGGCCTGAATTTTATCAATTAACCGAGCGCACGTTCGTGTAAAATTACCTGGCCATAAAAATAATTAATTGAATTTTCTTATATTAAGTCCTGATAGCACCGGGAATGATAGCAGCTAAGTCTTTACAGCAGACTGGCATGTAGGGGTAAAAAATTTTGTCGAAACGCATTTTAATGGTGATTGATGGCCTGCCGGGCGGCGGCGCCGAAAAAGTCGTACTGACTCTGGCGGGGGGCTTCCTCAGTCAGGGACACCAGGTTTCGATCTTCTCATTGCGGAAGGTATGTGATTACCCTATTCCGGCTGGCGTGGATTACCAGGTGATTCTTGATCGCTGTAACCACCCGTGGCGCAAGCTGACAGAAACATGGCGCCGCGCGCGCCTGCTGGATCGTGCGGTGCGCGACAGTGAAGCGCGGCACGGCAAATTTGATCTGATCCTCTCTCATCTGCATAAAACTGACCGCATTGTCAGGCAAACGCCGGCGCTCGATGGAGACAGGACCTGGTTCTGTCTGCACGGCGTGTTTTCTGCTTCGTATCTGGCACGTAAAACCGGCTTCTCGCTGTGGCTGAAGCGGCTGAAAATCCGTCACGTTTATCAGGATCGCCAAATCGTTGGGGTTTCGCAGTACGTCATCGACGATATGGTGCAAAACATTGGCGTACAGCCCCGCCAGGCCAAAGTGATCGCCAATCCTTTCGATTTTGACAGCCTCGCCCGACTGGCGGCAGAACCCTGCCCGTTGGCCGGCACCGATTTCCTGGTGCACGTGGGACGCTTCCATGAAACCAAACGCCATGACCGCCTGCTCGAAGCTTATGCCCTGAGTGGCATCACCGCGCCGCTGGTTTTGCTGGGACAGGGAAGCGAAAAAATAACGCAAAAATTGCGTGAGCAGGCGCAGAATTCAGGCATTGCAGAGCGCGTGCGCTTCGAAGGTTTTCAGCGCAATCCTTATCCCTGGATACGGCACGCGCGCCTGCTGGTGGTCAGCTCCGACAGTGAAGGTTTTGGTAATGTGCTGGTCGAAGCCCTGAGCTGCGGCACCGCGGTGGTCAGTACGCGCTGTCCGGGCGGTCCTGTTTCGATCCTCACCGGCGAACTGTCACGCGGTCTGGCAGAGATGAATGCAACATCGCTGGCAGAAAAAATGCGAGAAATTTATACAACTCCCCCCAGGTTGCAACATCTGGACTTAAGCATTTATAGTTTGAGCGTTGTTTGCCAGCAATACCTGCAGCTTATTCAGGTGGCGGAGACGTCATTTTCAACCACGCAGCACGTTTCAGGTTAACAGGTCCCCCATGACGGTGTGACCGAATCATGGGGATGACTACTTGACGTACGTACTACTGTTTATTCTTTTTTCACCGGTCAAATGGGTGATGAAGTTTGTTCATGGCCGCACCGGTAAAAATCTGGTGATACAGACCGCTAAAATTGGCGACTATATTAATATCACGCCGTTATTATCCCACCTGGGAAAAAGCGATGCCCTGCTGAGCTATAGTGTCGCCCCGCTGGCTGAACGTGACGCCACGCTGGAGCACATCTGGTATATCGAAGATCATCGCTCCGGTTTGATGAAAAAAATTAAACTGGTGTGGCAGCTGCTCAATCGCTACGACAATATTTATTTGCTGCATCCCACCAATCTCAATTTATTTATTGCCGCCTGCTGCAATGCCAGCAACAAACAATTTCTTTCCAGCTATCGGCGCAAAGGCTATCAGGGCCTGTTTTATTTAACGGCCAGCGGCGTGGTTTATCACGAGAAAAATACCTTAACGCTGGAAAATTACCTGAAACTGGCCGATCGCTCTTTTACCAAAGAGAGTTATCCCAAACATGCCACCCTGCCACTGTGGCAACCGGAAACCCTGCCAGCGGAAATTAGGCAGGCGCCGGGCATCCGCATTGGTATTAGCGTAACGGCAGGGAATCAGGCCAAAACCATTCCGCCGTTAATCTGGTGTCGGCTTTTCGACCACCTGAACGATCTCCCCTGCACTTTTTTTGCTTTCGGCGCACCGAATGAACAATCACGCGTTCAGGAGTTGTTTAAAGTTGCCGGTCAGCGAAACAATCTGGTGAGTCTGGTAGGTAAAATCCCGCTCGAGGCGCTGCCTGCCGCCATTAACGAGATGGATTTCTATATCGCCTCGGATTCCGGCAATGTGTATATTGCCGACGCGCAACAGGTACCGGTGATTTTAATTTATGGTCCCTGCTGCGTAGAGGAGCAAAGGCCGCTGGGTGACGTGCTCTTAATTGGCCCGAACCACATCGCGCCCTCTTCGTTTGTGTTCGCTGCGCAATACAAATTTGCCCATCCGGTTGAACAGCTGTTCGAGCTGGATGAACGCAAGCTAAATGATATCCATGATTTTATCCGCACCCGGCAGCAGCAGCGCCTGGCGCGACGGAACAACGAAGAACATGACAGCGCAGCCCGATAGCTCATCCCCGCTACTCAGTCTCATTATCCCGATGTTTAACGCTGGTGCTGACTTTACCGGCTGTATCAATGCATTGCTGGCGCAAACCCTGACGTCGCTGGAGATCATCATTGTTGACGATGGCTCCACCGACGGCTCTGGCGAGCGCGCCGACGCGCTGGCGCAGCAGTACCCACATATCCAGGTGATTCATCAGCCGAACGGTGGCGTGTCGCGTGCGCGCAATGCCGGGCTGGCCGTGGCGCGGGGTAAATACGTCAGCTTTCCTGACGCTGACGACACCATGGACCCGGCGATGTACCAGACGCTGGTCGACATGGCGGAGCGCGATCGGCTGGACGCTGCGCAGTGCAACGCCGAGTGGTTTTTCAAGGCCAGCCAGACAATTAAGCCGATGATTCCGCGGGATCGCCTCACCAGCACTGGCGTGTTAAGCGGGCCGGAGTGGCTCGACAAGGCGCTGAAAACCCGGCGTTACCTGCACGTCGTGTGGCTCGGTATCTACCGCCGTGAGCTGATCGAACAGCTTAATCTGCAGTTTGAACCCGGTCTGCATCATCAGGACATCCCGTGGACCGCTGAGTTCATGCTCAATGTGCAGCGCGTGCGCTACACCGATCGGGTGCTGTATCGCTACTACATGCACGATGCGTCGATCAGCAACCGCAAGCGCACCGGCCAGCACAACGTCGACTATCAGCGTCACTACCTGAAAATCGCGCGCATGCTGGAAGAGATCAATACGCGCTATCGTCACAAGGTGAAGATTTACCCGAGCTTCCACGCGCAGATTACCCGCGAAGCGCTCAGCGTGTGCCACGCTATCCGGCGCGAACCGGACGCCGCAGCGCGCCAGGCAATGATCGCCGATCTGTTTAGCAGCCAGACGCACAAACGCATGCTGCGCAATGCGCGCGGCGCGCGTCAGTGGTATCAGCTGCTGCTGTGGCTGAGCCGCATTTATCGCTGGCGCAATAAATAAGCGCCCGCCGCGGCTTTAACCCCTCCAGGGTTTGCCCTACAATCAGCTCACTGAATTTTGAGATGATTTGAGTATGGCAAGCCCGATTCCAGCCCACTTTGCACCGCAAAATATTTTGCTGATAAAGCTGCGTCATCATGGCGATATGCTGCTGACCACGCCTGCCATCAATGCGCTGCGCCAGCGCTATCCGCAGGCCAACATTGATGTGCTGCTGTACAAAGAGACGCGCCCGATGCTGGAAGCGCATCCGGCGATCCGTCAGCTGCATATCATCGATCGCAACTGGAAAAAGGAAGGCGGCTGGCAGAAGTTTCGCCATGAGGTCGCGCTGGTGCGGGCGGTGCGCGCCTGCCATTACGATGTGGTGATTAATCTGGCCGACCAGTGGCGCAGCGCCATTATTACCGGCCTGTCCGGTGCGCCGGTGCGCATTGGCTTTGCGTACCGCAAGCGCGACAACGCGTTCTGGCGCTGGTGCCATAACCAGCTGGTTTCCACCGACCGTCACCATCAGCTGCATACCGTGGAACAAAACATGACGGCGCTGCAGCCGCTCGGCATTCCCACCGCCGGGGCGACAGCCTCCATGCATTTCAGCGCCGCCGACCAGCAAAAAGTGCAGGACGTCCTCGCTCAGCAGTCGATTACCGGCCCGTTTGTGGTGCTGCAGCCCACCTCGCGCTGGGTTTTTAAGTGCTGGGAAGATGAAAAGGTGGCGCAGCTGATTGATGCGCTGGCCGCTGATGGTCGCAGCGTGGTGCTGACCGCCGCGCCCGATCAGAAAGAGCTGGCGATGATCGCCCATATCCAGTCGCTGTGCCGCACGCCGAACGTGGTGTCGCTGGCAGGCCAGCTCTCGCTGCCGCAGCTGGCGGCGCTGATCGACGCCGCACAGCTGTTTATTGGCGTCGATTCCGCACCAATGCACATGGCCGCGGCGCTGCAGACGCCGTGCCTGGCGCTGTTCGGCCCGACCAAGCTGCAGCACTGGCGCCCGTGGGGCGACAATAACCGCGTTATCTGGGCGGGCGACTATGCGCCGCTGCCGTCACCGGATTCGATCAATACCAATACCGAGCAGCGCTATCTGTCTGCCATCCCGGTTGAGGATGTGCTTGCCGCCGCCAGGAGCCTTTTGCATGACTAAGTTACGGCTGGCGATTGTCCGGCAGAAATACCGGCCGGACGGCGGTGCCGAGCGCTTTATCTCACGCGCGCTGGAAGCGCTGGACAGCGAGCAGCTCGATCTCAACATCATTACCCGCAGCTGGCAGGGCACGCCGAACCCGGCCTGGCACCTGCACATCTGCAATCCGGCAAAATTCGGCCGCATTTCGCGTGAACGCGGCTTTGCCCGCGCGGCGCGCGCCTGCTGGGAGCGGGAAAAGTTCGATATCGTACAGAGCCACGAGCGCATCGCCGGCTGCGATATTTTCCGCGCCGGCGACGGCGTGCATCGCGTATGGCTGGAGCAGCGCGCGCGCATTGTTTCGCCGTGGCAGCGGCTGAGCGCCAGCCTGAGCCCGTACCATCGCTATGTGCTGCAGGCGGAAGCGGAGATGTTCAACGCGCCCTCGCTGAAAGCGGTGATCTGTAATTCGCACATGGTGAAGCAGGATATTTTGCGCCACTTCGCGCTGGATGCCAGCAAAATCCACGTGATTCACAACGCCATTGATAGCCAGCGTTTTCAGCCTGCCAGCGATACGCTGCGTCACGCCGCGCGTCAGCGACTCAACCTGCCGCAGGACGCCACGGTGATGATCTACGTCGGCTCCGGCTTCGAACGCAAAGGGCTAAAGGCCGCTATCGAAGCGGTCGCTAATAGCGATCGCTACCTGGTGGTGGTCGGCCAGGACAAACAGCTGGCGCGCTATCAGCAGCTGGCGAACCAGCTTAACTGTCTTGACCGCCTGCGCTTTGCGGGCGTGCAGCAGGACGTTCAGCCGTTTTATCACGCCGCCGATGCGCTGCTGTTGCCAACCCTGTACGATCCGTTCCCCAATGTGGTGCTGGAGGCGATGGCCTGCGGGCTGGCAATCATTACCAGCACCGGCTGCGGCGGCGCAGAATTTATCACCAACGGTGAACAGGGTTTTGTCTGCGATGCGTTGGATATCAAAGCGTTAAACGAAGCGGTAATCGCAACGCCCGCACTTTCGCTCAATCCGGCGCTGGGCGAAGCCGCACGTCGCAAAATTGAACCTTATGGTCCACAGAGACTGGCGCAGGCACTGACTTCGCTTTATCAGCACGTCCTGCAAACCCGTTGACGAAGTGGTATGAGCAGGCGGTCAGTTTCTGTTAACATGCCGCCTTTCCTGTGTTTTTTGACGCGAACTGGTCGTAACCTTAACTATGACGACTCTCTATACAGCCCTGCTTTATCTGATTCAGCCACTGATCTGGCTGCGCCTGTGGCTGCGCGGTCGAAAAGCACCGGCCTATCGCAAACGCTGGGCGGAGCGCTACGGCTACTGCAGCGGTAAAGTGGCGCCGCACGGCATTGTGCTGCACTCGGTTTCGGTCGGTGAAACGCTCGCCGCCGTACCGCTGGTGCGCGCGTTGCGTCATCGCTATCCGACGCTGCCCATTACCGTGACCACCATGACGCCCACCGGCTCCGAGCGCGCCCAGTCGGCGTTTGGCAAAGACGTGCACCACGTCTATCTGCCGTACGATTTGCCCGGTTCAATCAACCGTTTCCTCGATACCGTCGACCCGCGGCTGGTGATTATCATGGAAACCGAGCTGTGGCCGAACATTATTCGCATTCTGCATCAGCGCCAGATTCCGCTGGTGATTGCCAATGCGCGCCTGTCTGAACGCTCCGCCAGAGGTTATAAAAAGCTCGGCGGTTTCATGCGTGACCTGCTGCAGCGCATTACGCTGATTGCCGCGCAGAACGTTGAGGACGGCGATCGTTTCCTCAGCCTCGGCCTGAAGCGCTCGCACCTGGCCGTGACCGGCAGTCTGAAGTTTGATATCTCCGTTACGCCGGAGCTGGCGGCACGCGCGGTGACGCTGCGCCGCCAGTGGGCGTCGCGCCGGCCGGTGTGGATCGCCACCAGCACGCACGAAGGAGAAGAGGCCATCGTGCTCGACGCCCATCGTCGCCTGCTGCAACAGTTCCCGGATCTGCTGCTGATTCTGGTGCCGCGCCATCCGGAACGCTTTAAAGATGCCTGCAACCTGACGCAAAAACGCGGCTTCAGCTTTACCCTGCGCAGCAGCGGCGAGATCCCCTCCAGCGCCACGCAGGTGGTGATTGGCGATACCATGGGCGAACTGATGCTGCTGTACGGCATCGCCGATCTGGCCTTTGTTGGCGGCAGCCTGGTGGAGCGCGGCGGCCACAATCCGCTCGAGCCCGCTGCACATGCCATTCCGGTGCTGATGGGCCCGCACATCTGGAACTTCAAAGATATCTGCGCCCGTCTGCAACAGGCGGAAGGGCTGATTACCGTTACTGATGTGGTGTCGCTGGAAAAAGAAGTGGCGAACCTGCTGCAGGATGACGATTATCGCCGCTACTACGGCCGCCACGCGGTAGACGTGCTGCACCAGAATCAGGGCGCACTGCAGCGTCTGCTACAGTTACTCGAACCGCATCTGCCTCCACGAGCTCATTAACGCATGTCGCAACGCCAACGTCTCTCCGTGGTGATGATCGCCAAAAACGAAGCTGAACTCCTTCCGGAGGCGCTGGCTTCCGTCAGCTGGGCAGATGAAATCATTCTGCTGGATTCGGGCAGCAGCGATGCGACCATTGAGGTTGCACGCGCGCACGGTGCGCAGGTCTATCAGGCAGACGGCTGGGCCGGCTTTGGTAAGCAGCGTCAGCGCGCCCAGGCCTTTGCCAGCGGCGATATGATTCTGATGCTGGATGCCGATGAACGGGTTACGCCAGAGCTGCGCCGCGCCATTGAGCAGGTGCTGACACAGCCACCCAGCGATAAGGTTTACAGCCTCGGCCGCAGTAATCTGTTTCTCGGCCGCTTTATGCGCCACAGCGGCTGGTATCCCGACCGCGTGCTGCGCCTCTATCCGCGCCATCTGCGCTATAACGACAATCTGGTGCACGAATCGCTGGAGACGCAGGGCACGCCGGTGGTGGCGCTGCCGGGTGATTTGCAGCACCTGACCTGCCGCGACCTGATTGCCTTCCAGCGCAAGCAGATGAACTATGCCGAAGCCTGGGCGCAGGAGCGCTTTCAGCGCGGCAAGCGCTGCAGTATTCTCTCTGTTTTCAGCCACACCGCAGGCGCGTTTATTAAGACGCTGCTGCTGCGCGCCGGTTTTCTCGATGGTAAACAGGGCTGGATTCTGGCGGTGGTCAACGCACAATACACCTTTAATAAATACTCGGCGCTCTGGGCGCTGCATCACACCTCAACACAGGGCCGCGTATGAGCACTAAAGCGATTTATCCCGGCACGTTTGACCCGATGACGCTGGGCCATCTGGATATCGTCACGCGCGCAGCGCAGATGTTTGATCGCATCGTGCTGGCAATTGCCGCCAGCCCGAGTAAGAAGCCGCTGTTTAGCCTTGATGAACGTGTCGATCTGGCGCGCCAGGTTACGGCCCATCTGCCAAATGTTGAGGTGGTTGGCTTTAGCGATTTGATGGCGAATTTTGCCCAGGCGCAGAACGCGAACGTGCTGGTGCGCGGTCTGCGTGCGGTATCGGACTTTGAGTATGAGCTGCAGCTGGCGCACATGAACCGTCATCTGCTGCCCACGCTGGAGAGCGTGTTTCTGATGCCGTCCGAAGGCTTCTCATTTGTCTCGTCGTCGCTGGTCAAGGAAGTGGCGCGCCATCAGGGTGACGTGCAGGCATTTCTGCCTGCCGTGGTGCATCAGGCGCTGCTGGCGAAGCTGGCGCAGCCGTAATCAGTGCTGGCAGCGTGGACACCAGAAGGTGCTGCGCTGACCGTGTTTACCGCTGAGGATCGGCGTACCGCAGGCGCGACAAGGCTCGCCGGTGCGTCCATACACCTGCAGCTGCTGCGCAAAATAGCCTGGCTTACCGTCGGTCTGCAGGAAATCACGCAGCGTGGTGCCGCCCTGCTCAATCGAACGCAGCAGTACGGCTTTGATGGTGTTCGCCAGCAGCTCCGCTTCCGCTTCACTCAGGCTCATCGCCGGACGATCGGGTAAGATCCCGGCGGTAAACAGCGATTCGCTGGCATAGATGTTCCCCACGCCCACCACCACTTTGTTGTCCATCAGCCACTGCTTGATCACCGTGCGTTTGCCGCGCGACTTTTCATACAGATACCCGCCGCTGAAGGCATCGCTCAGCGGTTCCGGACCGAGGTGCGCCAGCACGCTGCTGCCTTCCGGATCGGTAGTCCACAGCCAGGCGCCAAAACGCCGCGGATCGGTATAGCGCAGCACTTTGCCATTGCTCATCACCAAATCGACGTGGTCATGCTTCGCAGCCGGCAGTTCGCCGGACAGGACGCGCAGGCTGCCGGACATGCCAAGATGAATGATGATCCAGCCGTGCGGCAGCTCCAGCAGCAAATACTTGGCGCGGCGCTGTACGCTGAGCACCAGCTGGTCGCTCAGCGCGTGGATTTCATGGGAAACCGGCCAGCGCAGACGCGGATTGCGCACAATGGCATGCAGAATGGTTTCTCCCACCAGGTGAGGTTCTATACCGCGTCGGCTGGTTTCTACCTCAGGTAATTCAGGCATCTCATCTCCTCAACGTAGCGCAGAAACAAAAAACCCGGCCGGAGCCGGGTTTTTCGCAAGAACACCAAAATTACTTAATTTTGGCTTCTTTGTAGATCACGTGCTGACGTACAACCGGATCGAACTTTTTCAGTTCCAGTTTCTCAGGTTTAGTACGTTTGTTCTTCGTGGTGGTATAGAAGTGACCTGTACCAGCAGAGGAAACCAGCTTGATCTTCTCACGAATACCTTTAGCCATGATTCAGTTCCTTAGTACTTCTCACCACGGGCGCGGATTTCGGCCAGAACCGTATCGATGCCCTTTTTATCAATAACACGCATACCTTTAGCAGATACACGCAGAGTAACGAAGCGCTTCTCGCTCTCAACCCAGAAACGGTGAGAGTGCAGGTTCGGCAGGAAACGGCGTTTCGTCGCGTTCATTGCGTGGGAACGGTTGTTACCGGTCACCGGACGCTTTCCAGTTACCTGGCAGACTCGTGACATTTCTATTCTCCAAAAATCAAATCAGCTCGAGCTTTAAAAACTAGGTTTTGGCCGCCTCGTCAGGCCTTAGCCCGCCCAGGCGAGTTCCATGTGAACCCGCTAAGCTGGCCCAAACGCCAAACCCGAGATTCTCAAAGGTGGCGTAGTATACGCCGCTAAGCCGAAGTGCTCAAGTCCCGAACAGATAAAGATCCCTCCGGATCGCGCAAAAACGCCGGATTTCTGCCCAGTTGACGCCGCGAATTACAACCAGCCGCGCTCGGCGAAAGAGGTAAACTCGCCGTGACCAATCACCAGATGATCTAATAAGCGGATATTCAGCAGCGCGCAGGCCTGCGCCACCTTGCTGGTAATCTCACGATCGGCACGGCTCGGTTCCGCCATGCCGGACGGATGATTGTGCGCCAGTATCACCGCCGCCGCGTTGAGCTTTAGCGCCTCACGCACGATTTCACGCGGATGCACTTCCACGCTGGCAATGGAGCCAGAAAACATCTTCTGCGCCTGCAAAACGCGGTGCTGGTTATCCAGAAACAGCGCCATAAAGATTTCACGCTCCTGATGTGCCAGCACGCTTTGCAGGTAGTGGCGCGTGACCTGCGGATTCTCCATCACATTTTCGCGCGCCAGCTGGCTGGCAAAAAAGCGCCGCCCCAGTTCCGCAATGGCATGCAGTTGCGTCATTTTGGCGCTGCCGACGCCCTTTATCTGCCCGAGCTCCTCTTTACTGGCGGTCATGATGCGATACAGCGAACCGAATTCATTCAGCATCAGCCGCGCCAGCCCCATCACGCTGTTGCCGCGCGTGCCGGTACGTAAAAAGATCGCCAGCAGTTCGGCATCGCTTAGCGCCTCGGCGCCCAGCAGCGTCAGTTTTTCCCGTGGTGCCAGTTCCGTCATCGTTCCGCCCTCCCTGCAATGCCGCCATTTTGCGCCGGTGCATTGCAGGCCACCAGCGGCGCGTGACAAATTCCAGAGCCGGCTCGCAAAGGGCGCAGGCAGTGAAAAGGCGGGTCGCCGATTTTGTGATAAAGTTGCCTGCATCTGTCGCGCCAGGCGCGGCACTCTGCGTTGAAGTGAGGCAAACAACATGATGGGATTAGCCGGAAAAAAAATTCTGCTGGGCGTCAGTGGCGGCATCGCGGCCTATAAAGCACCGGAACTGGTGCGCCGTCTGCGCGATCGCGGCGCGGATGTCCGCGTGATGATGACCGATGCAGCCAAAGCCTTTATTACGCCGCTCAGCCTGCAGGCGGTTTCCGGCTATCCGGTGTTTGATGATTTGCTCGACCCGGCGGCCGAAGCGGCAATGGGCCATATCGAACTGGCAAAATGGGCCGATTTGATTGTGCTTGCGCCCGCAACCGCCGATCTGATTGCACGCATTACCGCCGGCATGGCAAACGACCTGGTCACCACCGCCTGCCTGGCCAGTGCGGCACCGGTCGCCATCGTGCCGGCCATGAACCAGCAGATGTACCGCGCGGCCGTGACGCAGGAGAATCTGCAGCGTCTGGCGCAGCGCGGCCTGCTGATCTGGGGACCGGACAGCGGCAGCCAGGCGTGCGGTGATATCGGCCCGGGCCGCATGCTGGACCCGCTGGCCATCGTTGCGCATGCGCTGGAGTGGGCCGCGCCCGTCAACGATCTGCAACATCTCAACATTATGATCACCGCCGGTCCGACCCGAGAAGCGCTGGATCCGGTGCGCTATATCAGTAATCACAGCTCCGGCAAGATGGGCTATGCGGTTGCCGCGGCTGCGGCGAAGCGCGGCGCAAACGTGACGCTGGTTTCCGGTCCGGTGAACTTAGCCACGCCCGCCGGCGTGACGCGTATTGATGTCAACAGCGCACTGGAGATGGAAGCGGCGGTGATGGCGCAAATCAGCCAACAAGATATTTTCATTGCCAGCGCAGCCGTGGCAGACTACCGGGCGGCAAACATTGCCGCAGAGAAAATTAAAAAACAGGGTGGCGATGATAACGTCACGCTGCAGCTGGTGAAGAACCCGGATATTGTCGCAGGCGTCGCGGCGCTCAAAGTGCAGCGCCCTTTCGTGGTGGGATTTGCTGCCGAAACCCAGAATGTGGAAGAATACGCGCGGCAAAAACGGGTGCGGAAAAACCTGGACCTGATTTGCGCCAATGATGTGGCGCAGGCCGGGCAGGGCTTCAATAGCGACACCAATGCTCTTCACCTTTTTTGGCAGGAGGGAGAGAAAGTCTTACCGCTCAGTGATAAGACGCTCCTTGGCCAACAATTAATAGACGAGATTGTCAGCCGTTATGATGAAAAAAATCGACGTAAAAATACTTGATGCGCGCGTAGGCAAGGAATTCCCACTACCCACCTATGCGACCTCTGGCTCCGCGGGTCTCGATCTGCGCGCCTGCCTTGATGACGCACTGGAAATCGCACCGGGCATGACCACGCTGGTGCCGACCGGCCTGGCGATTCACATTGCCGATCCGTCACTGGCTGCCGTAATCCTGCCGCGCTCCGGTCTCGGTCACAAACACGGCATCGTACTGGGTAACCTGGTAGGGCTGATTGACTCCGACTATCAGGGCCAGCTAATGGTTTCAGTGTGGAATCGTGGCCAGGATAGCTTCACGCTGCAGCCTGGCGATCGCCTGGCCCAGCTGGTGTTTGTACCGGTGGTGCAGGCCGAATTTAACCTGGTGGAAGATTTTGACGCCAGCGATCGCGGCGCAGGCGGTTTCGGTCACTCTGGCCGTCAGTAATACGCTCACTTTTCGCATAGCCATCTTTTTATTTCTTGTCGCCACAGGCCGCTTTATCTGTGGCAGATAAGGCAGTATTGCCTGTTTTTGGTGAATTTCAGGGGTGTTGAAGGTCATGGCAGAAAAAAAAGTCGCGAAACGGAATCGTCGCGAAGAGATTTTGCAGGCGCTGGCGCAAATGCTGGAGTCGGGCGATGGCAGTCAGCGTATCACCACCGCCAAGCTGGCCGCCAATGTCGGCGTTTCGGAAGCGGCGTTATATCGCCACTTTCCCAGCAAAACGCGCATGTTTGATAGCCTGATTGAGTTTATTGAAGACAGTCTGATTACCCGCATCAATCTGATCCTGAAAGATGAAAAAGAGACGATGGCGCGTCTGCGCCTGATCGTGCAATTGCTGCTGGGATTTGGTGAGCGTAATCCAGGGCTGACGCGCATCCTGACCGGCCACGCGCTGATGTTTGAACAGGATCGCCTGCAGGGGCGCATTAATCAGCTGTTTGAGCGTATCGAAGTTCAGCTGCGCCAGGTGATGAAAGAGAAGAAGATGCGCGACGGCGAAGGTTTCCAGACCGATGAGACGCTGCTCGCCAGCCAGCTGCTGGCGTTCTGCGAAGGTTTGCTGTCACGCTATGTACGCTCGGAGTTCCGTTATCGTCCGACCGCCGATTTCGACAGCCGCTGGCCGCTGATTGCCGCACAGCTGGTTTAATACGCACAGCGGATTTGTAGCGGCGCGATCCATCGCGCAATAAATTGCGCCGCTACGCTATCGTGCGGCGCTGAATATCGCGCTAAACCTTAAATACCGTACTCTTTGCAATCGCCCCGACCTTCGCCACCAGGTGCGCATCAATGCGCACCCTACGCCCTGGCATCCTGCGACTGTAGGGGCGCCATTCATGGCGACCGCGGCAAACCTTAAATGCCGTACTCTTTGCAATCGCCCCGACCTTCGCCACCAGGTGCGCATTAATGCGCACCCTACGCTCAAACATCCTGCTACTGTAGGGGCGCCATTCATGGCGACCGCAGCAAACCTTAAATACCGTACTTTTTACGATACGCCTTCACCTTTGCCACCAGGTGCGCATCAATGCGCACCCTACGCTCAAACATCCTGCTACTGTAGGGTCGCCATTCATGGCGACCGCGGCAAACCTTAGATGCCGTACTCTTTGCGATACGCCTTCACCTTCGCCAGATGGTCGGCCATCTCTGGCTTCTCCGCCAGGTAATCAATCAGCTCGCTCAGCGTAATGATCGCCGTGACCTTGCACTGATAATCGCGCTCCACTTCCTGAATCGCGGAAATCTCGCCACGGCCACGCTCCTGGCGGTCGAGTGAAATCAGCACGCCGGCCAGCGTGGCGTTGTGGGCGTTGATGATGTCCATCGATTCACGAATTGCCGTGCCGGCGGTGATCACATCATCGACCAGCATCACTTTGCCCTGCAGCGGGCTGCCCACCAGTAAACCGCCTTCGCCGTGATCTTTGGCCTCTTTACGGTTAAAACAGTACGGCACATCGCGGTCATGATGATCGGCCAGCGCCACGGCGGTAGTGGTCGCAATCGGAATGCCTTTGTAGGCCGGGCCAAACAGCAGGTCGAAATCGACGCCGCCATCCACCAGCGCCTGCGCATAGAAACGGCCCAGCAGCGCTAAATCGCGCCCGGTATTGAACAGACCGGCATTAAAGAAATAGGGACTTTTGCGGCCGGACTTCAGGGTGAACTCACCAAACTTTAATACCCCTTTGTTCAGGGCGAACTCAATAAACTGACGCTGCCAGGCTTTCATTTCTCACTCCTCAAATAAAGAAAAGGCGACTCTGTGGTCGCCTGTTACATCAATCAATTAACGCCGCTTTCTGCGCCTGAATCAGCTGCTCAATGCCGCCGCGCGCCAGCGCCAGCAGCTGCAACAATTCGTCATGGCTGAACGGCTCGCCTTCTGCGGTGCCCTGCACCTCAATCATGCGGCCATCTTCGGTCATCACCACATTCATATCCGTTTCAGCGGCAGAGTCTTCGACATACTCTAAATCACACACCGCTTCACCGGCCACGATGCCGACCGAGATCGCCGCCACCATGCCTTTCAGCGGGCTGGCTTTCAGTTTACCGGCTGCCACCAGCGCGTTCAGCGCATCCGCCAGCGCAACGCAGGCACCGGTGATTGCCGCGGTGCGCGTGCCGCCGTCGGCCTGAATTACGTCGCAGTCCAGCGTGATGGTGAATTCACCCAGCGCCTGCAGATCAACCGCCGCACGCAGCGAGCGGGCGATAAGGCGCTGGATTTCCAGCGTACGTCCGCCCTGCTTGCCTTTGGCGGCTTCACGCGCCATGCGGCTGTGCGTCGAACGCGGCAGCATGCCATATTCTGCGGTTACCCAGCCCTGACCTTTGCCTTTGAGAAAACGCGGCACGCCCTCTTCAACGGTCGCGGTGCACAGGACTTTGGTTTCGCCGAACTCGACAAGAACCGAGCCTTCCGCATGTTTGGTAAAGTGACGAGTGAGGGTGACGGGACGCACTTCAGAAGTGCTACGGCCTGCTGGACGCATGGTTTCTCTCCGGCTTGCTTGGGTTTGGCTGCGCATTATACGGACTTCACAGGCGGCTGTCCTGCCCGCGTGCAGGCAGCGCGTGTTACAGCGCCGCGCACACCAGCGAGTCGATACGCGTCACCGGTTGTGTCGCAAAACGATGTTTAAACTTGTCGCGCAGCGCGTTAATGCTTTCGGAGCTGGCCCGATCCGCCGGATGAAGCAGTACCAGTACCTTGCGATTGCCCTGCGGGCTGCGGCCATCGTAAATCGTCAGCGGCGAGGGAAAGTGCGGCGTGATGTCGCGTTCAGCAAACTGCGACCAGCCCGCTGCGCCAGCGGAGGACGGCAGATCAAACCACAGCGTGGTTTGCATCATCATCTCGCCGGCCCCGCACACGGCTACGGGCGCGGTATGCGGCGGAATAACCTGCGGGGTGGGCGGAGAAGTCTGACATCCGCTTAACATCATGGCGAAGCCCAGCGGCCTCATCCATTTATTCAACATCTTAGCCTCAGAAGTTGCCTGTCTCATCTGTCACAGCATAGGCCGCCGATGACCATTCCGTCATCATTTTTGCTTTCAGCTGCAGCAGGCTTTCATCTGTCGGATAGAGAGTCAGCGCCTGACGCAGCAGCCTGCGCGAGCGCTGATAGTGACGCAGATGCCACTCAATCATCACCGCATTCCGGAACACGTTGAGATCGTTATGGCGCTCCAGCCACAGCGATGACTGCTGCACAAAGCGCGCCAGCAGGCGCTCATCCCGCGTCTGGTTGTAGCGCATCAGGCAATGCACCATTTCGCCAAACTCATAGCGCTCGCCCTGAATCCACGGATTCCACAGCTGATCGCGTGAAGGATAGGAGAGAAACTGACCGCGCTCCGCCTGGGTGAGCAGCGCGTTGGTCTGCAGGCCGCTGAAGAAAAACAGCATCAGCGCAATCGCGCCGCCGGCCATGTTCAGGCGCAGCATGCGCGACGGCAGCCCCGGCGTCGCAGGTTCAATCATTGATCGATCTTCGGGCTGACGTAACGCCAGATGGGTAAGCAGCATCAGCAGCCACAGATGCGGCAGCGATTGATAGAGCGGAAACTCGACCATGGTGTGCAGCATGACGGGCAGCGTCAGACTCCACAGCATCAGGCGCTGCGGCTGACTGCGCCAGCGCCACAGCGGCGTCAGCCATGCCAGCAACACGGCGGTGAAGCCTACCATCGGCAAAACACCGCCTTCCACCCAGCTATACAGCCACTCGTTATGGGGATGGGTGGCGTTGAAATCTTTCAGGTGGATCGCGTCCACCATGCGTATCCGCGAAAAATGATACTCAAACTGACCAAAGCCCCAGCCGCTGAACGGTTTTTCCATAATCATGCGCAGCGTGTATTCCAGCAGCTGCTGGCGCGCCAGGTCGGACGACGCAAATTCACGCATGCCCGGCGCTAATTCATTGCGCAGCAGCAGGGCGCACAGCACGGCCAGCGCCATCACCATGACAATCCTGATGATTACCGCGCGCTGGCGACGATCGCACACCAGCAGCATCACCAGCAGCGCCAGCGCAAAGCCAAACGCACCGGTACGCGACTGCGTCAGAAGCAGCGCCAGGCTGTTGATCAGCACTGCCGGCAGTAGTAAGAAACGGTGCCTGATGTCAGATTGCAGACAGAGCCAGACCGTTGCCGCCAGACCGGTCGCCAGAAAGCTGGCCAGCAAATTGAACTGCTGAAAAATACCGTAAGGGCGAATCTGGCCGGCGTGATAACGAAACTCCATCAGCGTTTGCAGCTGGGCCGGAAAACAGGTTTGCGCAATCGCCAGCAGCGCCTGCAAGGTGCTGAGCAATACGATGCCGGCAATGATTTGCTGACGCTGCTGCCAGAGCTGCGGCATCAGGCCGAGCAGCAGCCACATAATGAGTATGGCGCTGAGCCCCAGTAGCCGGATAACGCCGGTCAGCAGTCCGTTATCGTTCTCCTGCAGGATCACCGCCAGCGCAAAGCAAAACAGCATCAGCAACAGCGCATGCGTCATGACGTTGTCATCAATTAAATCGCGCGGCTGGCGCCAGTTCTTCAACAGCAGCGTGGCCGCCAGCAGCGCGAGGCAGCCTGCAGTGAGCAAATTCAGCGGCAGATCAAAGCCATTGCCACCACTGTTGGGCAGATAAATCAGCGTGGGGAGGAAACAGATTAGACAGGCCAGCGAAGCGAAAGGGAAAGAAGCGACTTTCTCACCGCACTGTCCCCAACGCCGCCGCTGCAGAAATTGCTGCATCAGCAAAGGCGGCGTGACGCGCGGGTCTCGTCCGGACAGATACCACGACATAAAACAGAGAAAGAGCATAGCAAACCCAATTGCCGAAACAGGCCAAAAACTGTCTCGTTGAATAATGGTTGATAGACTTTGGCTACAGAAAATGTACGGCCAAAAAGCTGTGAATGGTGTGAAAACCCCCGTGAATCATGGTGATTCACACAGCTGTGATGATGAAAAATATTTTCAAACACCGTTAATCTGTATCGCTGCAGGTTAAGCCGATCTCCCTCTGATAAGTGTTTAACTTTAACCATCATAAAAAGATTAATTAACATTAATATCAATAACGCGGATTAAAGCATCATCAAGGCAGGCTGATCAGCAATGTTGCTGAAGCATTGAATTCACCACCGCTCAGCGGTTGTCCTTTCTTTTTCACCGGGAACACGGTGATGACCTCTGAAGCCATGCCGTTGATTAACCGGACAGTAGAAGTGCCCATCGGTTTGAGCAATTGTCCTTTATGTTTAACCGCAATGCCCAGATCAGGATAGTTGGTGGCGATGAGTTCATTCGAGAAAGAGGGGGTTCCGGCGACTAAGCGTAAATTGACTTCCTGATTTAATGCAGAACTGCATTTAACTTCTAACGGCACATCTTTGTAGTTGGCGGTATTGGACACTGATTCAGAAACGGAGCTTACCGCGATGCGGTCAAATTCAACGTTAATATCCGTGCCGTTATTGATATCGCAGACAATGGGTACCGGGATGATAATGCCGTGAGGTCCGATAACGATTTTTAGCAAGGGTTTTTCGGGTCTCGGAGGATAAGGCGGGCTCATATAACCAATCGTATAAATGGTCACCATCTCTACATCAGGCGGGACAAAAATCGCTCCACCGATAATATCTTTTGTTATAATAAAATCAGTTAAAAGAAATGAAGAAGCCGAAAAAACATCATGAATCATTCCCAGCCCAGGCTTTATTGTCCCACGACCAGGATTTTTATATCTACGGTCCTCGAAAGTCATTGGATAAGGATACCAGCTTGGAGCATAGCCTTGCACCTTCACATCAACATCATCAGTGAGTTTATAATAACCGATATTTGTAGATGAAGGGATAAAATGTGCACCCAGATCAGCCTCAATAAGTAAGTTATACCATTCATATTTACCGGGATTATTACATATGCCAGAAAACCCCCCTAATGATTCATCAAAGAATAACCTGCCGTGTACTCCTTTTACAGGAGATATGCTGTGGCTAGCCAAACGGCCAGATGTCAACACCATTACCGCTAAGGGGTCGGTCCAGCAGGCATAATCAAGACCAGCATGAGCCTGACCGGAGAAGGTGCTCATAAAAATAAATTTTATAATAAATAACACGCATTTTCTTCGCGACAATTTGGTTTTCATAACATAAATACGCATATCCAGTTAAAATAATAAAGACACTTAGCAATTAACAATTGGCTTTGAATTTACTCAGGACACATCCAGCCGTACTAGTCTTCATAAATTCGGCCCATCTTCTTTTTAATTTATTACATTACTGTGACAATTACCGTGGCTGAAGCAGTAAACTCACCACCGGAAAGTTTCGCACCTTTCCTTTTAACCGGCGAGAGTGTAATAGTTTCCAGGGCTTCGCCATTAACCAGCTTTACAGGTGAAGGTTGGTAAGGTTTCATTAGCTGCCCACGGTGAAACACTGCCACACCTAAATCCTTATTACTGGTAGCAATCAGGTCGCTGGAGAAATCGGTTACCCCAGTCGCTAACTGGATTGCTGCGTCCTGATTAAGGAGAGAGTTGCACTTTATGTGCAGGGGTACGTCCTGGCTATATTTGTCATTTACTGGTGCATCAGGAATTTCACTAACCACCATACGACCAAACTCAACATTTAAAGCATTACCTTCATTAATATTACAAACTATCGGCACAGGAATAACAACCCCAAGAGGATCGGTAATAATATGAGCCAAAGGCTTGTCTGGCCGCGGAGGAAGCGGCACAAAAAATCTGTCAACGGAATATAAAGTTGCTACAACTATATTACCTGGTATCACTACTGCCCCACCGATAACATCACGTCGCAATTTAAAATATATAGTTTCGCTCGAAAAGTCTGGACTTTGTGATGAGACATTTCTGCCAACAGGAACGAATGCATCTATAACTCGCATTATATCGTCATTAAAAGTTACGGGAAGATATTTACGACGAGTGCCCGCATTTGTTAAAATCAAGACAGCCACATCAATATCATCAGTTAATTTATAATACCTATTGTTCTGATCAGAAGGAGTTAGCAATGGACCCATGTCACCTTCCAACCAAAGAACATCTGAAAGATTACCCGGAGGCCGCGTGATTTTGCTCTTATTACAAATAACAGGGAATATGCGGGGTAATAAAGTCCTATTGCCCAGGGAGCTTTCTGCACCTTTCTTATAACTATTGAATTTTAACGCCTTAGTATCAAGAACCATTAATTGAGTCGGTTCAGTCCAGCAAGATTCTTCTAACCCTGCTATAGCACTATTCATTCTTATCAAAATAAAACATAAGAAACCGAAAAATATAATTTTACTCATTTGTATAATCATAAGTTATTTTTTACAAATCACCGACGGATTCGCATTATTGCCAATCACATAACGCACATTCTGCAGACGATAAATCCAGCCGTAATTGACATGGCCGGGCGCCAGGCCGGCGGAGATATAGCGTTCAATATTCTGTGGTGAGGCACGATTAGCGAGGTTGTAGGAGATAGCAGTGGTTTCGCTGCGCAGCGCGGCGCCGGAGAAGCTGTGGCGCAGCTCAAAAGAGACGTCTACCGGTTCGCGGCGCTGCAGTTGCTGTTGTGGCGAGTAATAACTGATCATGCCGCTGTAATTGCCGGTGGCCTGAAACAGACTGTTTTGCACTTTCCACTGCCCATGCGACACCACCAGCTGTCCCGCCTCTCTGGAAATCAGAATCGAATCTGCTTCACAATGAGGGATACGGCGCGACAGCTGATAAATCAGGATAGCCGCCAGTACCAGCGCCAGCATCAGTAATCCCCCCTGCAACACCCAGGTTACTCGGCGACGAAATATATGGCTGACCGACATAACGCATCCTTCTGCTCGATGGGGTTTTGACAGATAAACCAGCTGTAACGGTCAGCCAGCTTGGTGCGGTTGATATAGATGTGGCGTTCCTCTTCGGCCAGCTGGATAAAGCGCGCCATGCTGTCACTCACCAGCTGCAGGTTTTGATCGATCTCTTCACGCTCGGTGGCGCTGAAGTCGTCCTGGATATACCACTGCCGGCCCTGCACGTGGCGATAGGGTGCATAGGTCACAGTCACCACGTCGCGAATCTCCAGCACCTTAATACCGAGTAAGGCCAGCACCAGTAACAACACCGCGCTGATCAACATGCCGATTAACACCAGCCCGGAACGGCTGCGTGGTGCCGCAGCGGTCGTTTCCTCCTCCACGGTGGCGGTGGCTGGCGGCTGCACCATCACCGGCAGCGGCGCCGTGTGCACATGAGTGGTCACCAGCGGCTGAATACGTGCTTCCGACGCAATGCGCGCTTCTTCTACGGCTTCAGCCAGCGGTAAACAGGCTTCCACCCGCACCGACTCATGCAGCCGGTAGCCCTGACGATGAACGGTGACAAAGGTTTCTCCTTCAACCCGCAGTTGCAGAAACTGCTTGCGCAGCATCGATAGCATCTGGCGCAGCGAGTTTTCCGTCACGTGCACCCCCTGGCTACGCCAGCCTTCATCCAGCAGCGTTTCGTGGCTAATGACCTCACCCGGCTTTTGCAGAAACAGCGCCAGGCAGCGTGCGCTGCTCTGGTTGAGCAGCAGCTCGTTATCATGCCGATCGCGCAACAGGCGCCGATCCGGGTCAAACGTGATATGTTGATTTATCAACCACATAACAGGCACTCAGGGATAGTTCAGATAAAAAGTAGCAATCGCCGATACGTTGCCAGGCTCAATGGTGCGCTCGGCAATCGCGCTCGCCGAAGCCTGCAGCCAGGCACTGAACTGCAGCTGGTTGTCGCCCTGCTGCAGCGGAAAATGCATCACGCCGCGGTTAATGGGCACCAGCTTTCCGTCCGCATCACTCAGGCCAATGGCCACGCCTTTGGCACCGGCATCACCGGCCAGCGCCAGCAGATCGGGCTGCTCGGCATCGGCAATACCGTTGAACACCAGCTCGACGTCTTTACCCAGTTCGGTATCACAACTGCTCAGACGCATCACCAGCGGACGCGCCGGCGTGCGCGGATTCTGATACAGCGATTTCGCAACGATATCGCCAAAGTTGAGCTCCAGCTGCTGCTGATCCGGCTCCAGAGAACAGGGTTCCGCCACCAGCGTGCCGTGCAGCTGCATCTCTATCGCCTGTGCCTGTGACACCAGCAGCCATCCCAGTACCAGCATTACTCCCGCTCTCATCGCCTCTCCTTACTGATATTCCAGCAGCAGCGCCGCGCTGGCGGTGAACTCCCCACCCTCCAGCGTCACGCCCGGCTGCTGTACCGGCACCGCGCCGAGATCGAGTGTGCCGGGGAAAACAATCGGCAACGTGCTGTTGACCGCCAGCGGCTTGCTGGCCAGATAAAAGCGAATACCCAGCGCACTCACACTGCTGAGCAGCGCACTGCTGTCGAATCCGGAAGCGGTACCGGTCAGACGCACCTGCAATGCCGCACCCGGATCCTCGGTGCACTTGACCGGTATCGCCTTACGCTGCAGATAGTTGACGCCATCGATCTTTTTCACGCTCAGCGCATCGCCAAACTCAATCATCAGGCTCTGGTTGTCATTCAGCGTGCAGGGCGGATTCTCAATCAGCGTACCGTGCAGGCGCAGCTCCACCGCATGCAGCGGCCAGCAGATGCACAGCAGCAGGCTACCGATCAGCAGCCTGCTGTAATACTTCATCAACGGAACAAGTCGATGCTTAGTCATAGTTCACCTGTAACTGACCGCTGGCTGACCAGGCACCCGGCTGCAGCGGTAGCGCGGTGCGTTCCTCAACCGTCAGCCAGCTCAGCACATTGCTGCCGGCGCTGAGCGGCACGCGCAGATTGCGGAAGGTGGGCGGCAGCGGCTGATGGTTCTCATCAAACAATTGCAGGCCCACGCCGTCAGAGCCCTGTACGCGAATCAGCTGCGGGTCGGCCAGGCTTTGCGGGGCAAAAAAGTCGATGCTGATGGACGGCACATGTTGCAGCCATAGCGGATCGGCGACATTGCGGATACTGTACGGACAGTCCTGCAAATGCAGCGTTAACGCCTGCTTCATCACCTGCTCGCCGACCTGTTGCAGCGCGGCGGTCGGCGTGGTATCGAGGCCAGCCGCCTGATCATTGTTACCGACGTCAAGCCAGCATGGACTCTCCTGCAGCGCGCCATACACATGCACCACGCCGTTGGTTGCCGCCTGCAGAGTCAGGCTCAACAGCATCAGCACCAGCAACAGCACACGCATCGCTTACTGCTCCACCTTGTTACTGACGACGCTGCAGCTGTCGCCGGCACACTTCAGCGCCAGCGTTGGACGGCCGCCGTAGTCGTTGATGTAGGTTAATAGCGGCGCGCTGCCCAGTTCTGCTGCGTTCACGCCCAGATCGATACTGGTTTTTGGCGCGACCATGACCGGTTCAAAGCTCTTCTTCAGCGACTGGCCTTTCGCTGGCTGTGCATCCACCAGCGTAATGAAGTAAGGCGTGGGATTATTCAGCTGGTAGCGTGCACCCTTGCGCGTCAGCGTCAGTTTTTCCTGCCATGGCGTCACCACTGACGGATTGCTCACCACGATCGCTTCCGGGCGATAGAACAGCTTGATACGCGTCTGCAACGCGATTTGCAGCACGTTGCTCTTCTCGCTGCGCGGCGGGATTTCACGCATGCTGAAATAGAACACCGATTCACGATCCTGTGGCAGCGCCTTGATGGCTGGCAGCGCCTGCACTTTCACCACGCTGCGTTCGCCCGGTTCGACGCGCTGCACCGGCGGCAGCAGCACCAGCGGTGACGTTATTTTTTTACCGCTGCTGTCTTCAATCCAGCCCTGCGCCAGATAAGGCAGCTGCTTGTTTTCATTGCTGATATTCAGTGAGACGTTTTTTTCGTTACCGTTAAAAATGACCCGGGTGCGATCAAGCGCAATCGCCGCGTGAGCCTGCAGCGATAGCGTCAGCGTGGAGAGCAGCAAGGCGCTGCTCAGCGTTTTTACCAGCATGATTAACTCTTTCCTTACGTTGAAGAAGCAGGCGCTGCGCGGCGCGTGCAAAGTAATAACAAGTTCTGTCCTTCGTCGAGCAACTGCTGCGGCAGAGGATCGGGCAATGCCAGCTGACACTGGGTTTCGCCGTTCCAGCGCACATCCATGCTGGCACCGGCCTCAATGCCACTCAGCCATACCAGGCCGTCATCATCCAGAATGCCCACTTCGCGTCCGTTACTCTGGACGCTGGCACCAAAGGGCGGCCAGCTACCATCTTCCAGCCGGATGGCGGCCATGGCTTTGATACCTTTAATCACACCAAAACGCCGGTAACCGATGGCACCTTCGGTCAGGGTGATCTGGGTTACCGGGCGCGACGCTTCCACGTTGTCGGCCAGTCCGGTGACATCGATACTGGCGGTGTTGCGGTAGTAGCTGTTCACATCCGAAATCACCGCTTTGCCAAAGAAATTGGTATACGTGTTACTGCCACCACCGTTGACCGGCACGCCGGAGACGCCATCGGTATCGACCATCAGACGCGTGCTGCCGGGCATGCCCAGCCGGTGCAGCGCCGCGCCCTGCGGCGTGAGCGTTAAACCGCCCTGCAGTGACAGGCTGGCGCTGCGGTACTGTCCCTGCTGCGCGCTGGCGCTGGCCGTCATGCTGATCAGACTGCCCTGATGACTGTAAAACCCGCTGAACGACTGACGGCGATCGTTATTGAGGCCGGCGCTCAGGCTGTAGCTGTTATTACTGTCCAGCCGGTCATAAAAACTGGCCGAGTGGGTGGTTTGCTTACCGCTGGTTTGCTGGCTGTAGCTCAGGCTACTGTCACCGCCAATCGGCATACTGAAGTTGAGGTAAACGCTGTCATCGTTTTTGCCGTTATATTGCGTCCGGTTGAGCGACAGACTTAAACTCAGATTCTTAAACCGGCCGACATCAAAGTAGCGCGAAGTGGAAAAGCTCCAGCGATCCAGCGGGGCACGATCCCAATAGGTCTGATGGCTGTAGCTGAGGTAACTACTCAGGTTCAGGCTGCGAAAGTGCTTGTTGAGCGTAATGGTGTAGAGCTCTTTGCTGTTAGAAACCTGCTGGTTGCGATAACGCGCGTCGAGATACTGCGGCAGACTCATAAAGTTGCGCTGCGAAAAGCGGTAGCCGGCAAACGTCACCTGACCATCAAGTTCCTCGAAGCGTTTGGAATAGCTCAGGCGATAAGAGCCGCCGCTTTTGTTGCCCTGCTGCGGTAAGCCAGCCTGTGACTGGGTGGCATCAAACGAAATGGCGCCCAGCAACAGCAGATCGCGCCCCAGACCCATCGATAACGCTTTGTAATTGCCTGCGGCCAGCCCGCCGCCGTACATCGACCAGCCGTTACTGATCCCCCAGGAGAATTCGCCGGTGGCAAACGTAGGGCCCTGCGTTTTGTGCTCTTCGCTGCCTGGTTTGCCGCTGGCGAATTTGTAACGCACGCGGCCCGGACGGGTCAGATACGGGATGGTGGCGGTATCGACGCTAAAGGTCTGCACGCTGCCGTCCTGCTCCTCGACGCGCACGTCAAGCTGGCCGGAGACGGCATCATTGAGATCCTGAATACGAAATGGACCGGCAGCCACCTGCGATTCATAAATCACCCGTCCCTGCTGGCTAATGGTGACTTTGGCGTTGGTTTTGGCGATACCGGTTACTTCCGGCGCATAGCCACGCAGGTTGGGCGGCAGCATGTTGTCATCGCTGGTGATCGCCGCACCAAGATAGCGAAAGCTGTCAAACATGCCGGAATCGAGATAGTTCTCGCCCAGCGTGGCTTTCGCCTGGAGAGAAGGCAGCGGCCGATAGGCGTAAAAGCGTGTCCAGGTGAATTCCTGGCGATGGCTGCCCGTGCCACGATTTTGCTGCATCTGCCAGTCCGCACGCAGGCGCCAGGCACCGGCGTTAACGCCACCGGTGCCGTTGCCGCTCACACTCTGGCTTTTAGCGCCGTATTGCGCACGCGTAGTGGAGGCAAACAGGTTGTAATCCATTAACAGGCCCGGGACGCCGTTATCCCAGCGCGACGGCGGTTCCCAGTTGGCGGCGCTGTACTCCAGCCATGCCTGTGGAATGGTGATGTTGAGGCGAGATTCACCCAGATTGCCGCGCACCTGCATGCCGGAGATGGAATCCACCGCCAGACACTGGCCGTCCTGCAGCCACGACGCGTTTTTCAGCACTTCCGGTTTCAGCGCCAGTTTATCCACCATTTCGGGTGTCAGGCAGGGCAGACTTTCATTCGGCGCATTTTCGGGCGCGTAGTAGCGCACCAGCATTTCCGGAATCTGTGTCTGGTTGACGCGCAGCTCCATCATGTATTCGCCCGGCATGATGTAGCCGGCCTGAGCAAACTGCGACAGATCGATGTTTTGCCGATCGTTGAGATCAAGAATATCGGTGTTGAATGAGACCGCACCGGCAGCGAAGAGCGGAGCACTGTAGCCGAGGGCTAACATTAACGCCACGCTGAGCGGCGTCAGCCTGATACGCTGCCTGCGCACGCATGAGACTGGCGCAGTTAATGAAGCCTTTTTCATGGCAAGCGGTGTCCGTAAACCGTGAAAGATCAGTTGTAATTAATGTGAAAACGAATCGCGGCGGCGTAACTCCCGCTGTGCAGTTGCTGCTGGTTGCTGACCAGCGTGAGCCGATAACGCAGGTCGTGCTGCTGCGTCAGATGCTGATCGATCGGCTGCGCCTCACCGGGAGCAATGGTGTTGCCCTGCGTATCCGTAATCATCAGCTCTACCCCTTTGGCATCGCCATACACAGCAAAACGCTGCTGACCCGGCGGGCCATCGTGGTCAAAGGTGATAGAAAAGGTGCGTGCCACGCCTCCCGACGCGCTGTACTCCACCGGACAATTCACCAGCTGGATAGAGAAGGGAAAACCCGGCCCTTTACCGTCACGTTGCAGGCGCGCCAGCGGCAGCACCCCCATCGCGATGGTTTGTTCAGCATCATCGACCTTAATGGCGCAGGCACCCTGATGAATGGCGCCGCGTAACGCAACGCGGCCGCGGTCGATCAACTGTTCGGCGCGGCAGTCATTGATGAAAAGCACCGATGCCGAAACTATCGCCGCAGGCATAAAACGACTCATCGCCGCAGTTCCTTAAGCGAAAAGATAGAGTGGCGGGCAAGGAAGCCCGCCAGTCTCTGACCATTACTGATAGTTCAGTGCGAAGTCAGCCACGCTCTGGAATTCGCCCGGGACGATAGTCTCAGAAGCGCCGCCACCCTGCAGGAAGGCTGCGAAGGAGAGCTGGTTGTTGCCGTCCATCAGTTTTTGCGCTGGTGTGGCGGTACCCAGTTCAATTTCGGTATCGCCGAAGTTGATGCCGATCGCCGCGCCTGATGCAGTACCGGTGATAGCCAGTTTGCCCGGGATAACCTGAGAGCCAGTACCGGCAAAGGTCACGGTCACTTCTTTCTTCGTTGCGGTGTCGCAGTTTTCCAGTTTGATCTGGAATGGACGCGGTGTAGAACGGCCACCGTCTTTCAGCGCCAGGTTGGAAATCTGACCCAGCTCAACCGTCTGATCGACTGAACCTGGTTCGATGGAGCATGGCGCATCAACAATCGCACCTTTAAACGTCACAGTACCGTTACCTTCACCTGCTGCCATCGCAGAACCCGCCACCAGAGACATAGACAGACCTAAAGCCACAACGATTTTGTTCATGTTCATTTGCTGATTTCCATTTAGGTGAATAAAACAAGGAGCGCGTTCTGCGTCGGTCTTATTCAATTTGCTGTGTATAGAAAAATTTAATTACTTATATTTTTCCTGATGGCCGTCCACATCATTTTTGTGGTTGTCGTCCTCAAGTGGTGCCAACGATAGAGATCAATTTTGCCCTGCGCAACGGTATTTTCGTTATATATGATCAAAAACAACACTCACAAATCCATTATGTTTTAACGGTTATTAAAGCCATTAAAATCAATGGATTGACACAATTCACAGCTTTGCATCAGTGTTTTAATGATTTTAATCAAGGGAAAAACCCTGCCCGTTCACAAGCTGGCGATAATTACCGCAGGTCAATTCACGCAGTAGCTATTTTTTCGCCAGATTAAAACGTTATTTATCTCTGCATTCACAACCTTGATATTTTTATCGCCTGAAAACATCGGTAAATAACAATAAACGCGATTGTCAAAGGCCTGGCGCCCTGCAGTGCGTTTACGCCTATCATGCCGGGAGCACCCTCGCTATAATTCGAAGAACATTTCCTGAATGAGTAGAAGCTTATGATCCGCAGTATGACCGCATACGCCCGCCGTGAAGCCAAAGGCAGCTGGGGCAGCGCCGCCTGGGAACTGCGTTCCGTCAACCAGCGTTACCTCGAAACCTATATCCGCCTGCCGGAGCAGTTTCGCAGCCTGGAGCCGGTGATTCGCGAACGCATCCGCAACCGACTGACGCGCGGCAAAATCGAGTGCAACCTGCGCTTCGACGCCGATGCCAGCGCCCAGGGTGAGCTGCAGCTGAATGAGTCGCTGGCTAAACAGCTAGTGCAGGCGGCGAACTGGGTGAAGATGCAGAGTGATGAAGGCGCAATTAACCCGCTGGATATTCTGCGCTGGCCGGGCGTGATGACCGCGCAGGAGCAGGATCTGGACGCCATCAACGCTGAACTGCTGGCGGCGCTGGATGGCGCGCTGGACGATTTCATCATTGCGCGTGAAAGTGAAGGCAACGCGCTGAAAGCGCTGATCGAACAGCGACTGCAGGGCGTGACCGAGCAGGTCAGCAAAGTGCGTGCACAGATGCCAGAAGTGCTGAAATGGCAGCGCGAGCGTCTGGTGAGCAAGCTGGAAGAAGCTGAGGTTAAGCTGGAGAACAATCGCCTTGAGCAGGAACTGGTGATGATGGCCCAGCGTATTGATGTAGCCGAAGAGCTGGATCGCCTCGATGCGCACGTAAAAGAGACTTACAACATTCTGAAGAAGAAAGAAGCCGTCGGCCGTCGCCTCGACTTTATGATGCAGGAGTTCAACCGCGAGTCGAACACGCTGGCGTCGAAATCGATCAATGCGGACATCACCGCCTCGGCAATTGAGCTCAAGGTGCTGATCGAACAGATGCGCGAGCAGATCCAGAACATCGAGTAACGCTTATCTCTGTAAAGCCCTGCTCAGGGCTTTATCTTTCCTTGCTAACAGCAGCCATTACGCCGGTTTGTATAGCGCCTGGTTGCTGGATCCCACGGTTTTACGGCCTGCCGCAGGTATGCGGTGAGATTTTGCTGCACACCGTAGCCATAGGGTAAGCCTGATTGAGCTATAACGCTTCCATATAGACACAATAGTGTCTGAGCATGGCTTTTTTAGCGTCAAATGGACATTACTGTGTCTGGAACTGGCTTGCAGAAGCTACTAGTTGCAGTGGTAGACCAATATTTAATTTTCGCAATGTAAGGATTATTGCCTGAATGATGAACAACTGTGTCTGTTACTGACCGAAAATGACATATAAATCTGGCCAGCCAGTCCACCAACCTATTGTTTTTAAGCAGTTTAAACCCAATCCGATTTCATTCTCACGCCAGTTAGTGCACGATCCATCAATCATCTGAATCCTGAAGATTGCAGAGTTTACATATCTTATACGGCACTATTTGCTAAAGTGCCGGTCGTAATAACTACAGTTGTACCGCACCAGGAACCATGGACCGACTTCTTCGCGCGTTACATTCACTCCTGACATGAAGGCGCTATGAAGAAAACCGGGCAGTTCTGTTCCAAACTTTTGCATCCCCGCTACTGGTTTACCTGGTTCGGGCTGGCAGTGCTCTGGCTGCTGGTGCAGCTCCCCTATCCTTTATTAATCCGGCTGGGTGCGACGGCGGGCCGGTTATCACGCCACTTCCTGAAGCGGCGCGAACGCATCACGCGGCGTAACATCGAACTCTGCTTCCCGCACATTAATGAAGACGAGAAAGAGATGATGATTGCCGGCAATTTTGAGTCGCTGGGCATGGCGCTGGCGGAAACCGGCATCGCCTGGTTCTGGTCCGATGCGCGCGTGCGGCAGCTGTTTCAGGTGCACGGCATCGCCAATCTTCAGCATGCGCAGAGCCAGCAGCGCGGCGTGATGGTGATTGGCGTGCACTTTATGTCGCTGGAGCTGGGCGGCCGTATTACCGGACTGTGCCAGCCGATGATGGCGATGTATCGCCCGCACAATAATCAGGCGATGGAGTGGGCGCAAACCAAAGGGCGCATGCGATCCAATAAAGCAATGATTGATCGACGCGATCTGCGCGGCATGGTTCAGGCGCTGAAACAGGGCGAAGCCGTCTGGTTCGCGCCGGATCAGGACTACGGCCCGAAAGGCAGCGTGTTTGCCCCGCTGTTCGCGGTCGAGAAAGCGGCCACCACTAATGGCACCTTTGTGCTGTCGCGGCTGGCGAAACCGGCGATGCTGACCATCGTGCTGATTCGTAATGCGCGCAAAGACGGCTATCAGCTGATCATTCAGCCGCAGCTGGAAAACTACCCGCATGATGATGAAGCGGCCGCCGCGGCGTACATGAATCGGGTGATTGAGAAAGAAATTCTGCGTGCACCTGAGCAATATCTGTGGCTGCATCGCCGCTTTAAAACCCGTCCGCCAGGCGAAGCTTCACTTTACGTCTAACCGGCGCTCGTGAATGATAGTCCGCACCAAGACATAACCTGCGGACTATTATAATGGAACACTCTGAGACAGCAGGCTGGCTGCGACCGCTGCACGCCGACCAGCTTACGCCCTACCTGGAAGTTGATGCTGCGCGCCTGCAGCGTAACCTGCAACTGATGCAACAGAAAGCCGATGCCGCCGGCGTCGCGCTGCGTCCCCACATCAAAACTCATAAAAGCGTCTGGATCGCTGAACAGCAGCACCAGCTGGGTGCGCGCGGCATTACCGTGTCGAAACCGAGCGAAGGCGTGGCTTTTGTGCTCGGCGGGGCACGCGATGTGCTGCTGGCCTATCCCGTGGTGCACGCCGCCGCGCTGACCGAACTGCTGCAGCTGGCGGCACAGCATCAGGCACGCATTACCTGCATCGCAGATTGCGCGGCGGGCGTGAGCGCCATTGCCGCCGCCCATCAGCAGCAGCCGGACTGCGCGCTGGCGATCGCCATTAAAGTGGATGTGGGTCTGCATCGCGTTGGCGTCGATCCGCATAGCGATAGCGCGCTGACGCTGGCGCAGCAGATTGTCGCCAGCGGATTGCCCTTCGCCGGGCTGATCTCGCATGCGGGTCATGCGTACGCTGCGGGTCATGCCACGGCGATAGCTGAGGTGGCGCAGCAGGAGATCGCGCTGATGCGTGACCTGCAACGGCGGCTGCTGGATGCCGGTTTTGCCCCTTGTCCCGTCTCGGTTGGCTCCACGCCCACGGCGCTGGCGGCACCGGTAGCCGCCGGCAGCGATGAAATTCGTCCCGGCAATTATGCCCTGCTGGATCTCACCGCCTGGCGTCTGGGCTTGTGTGATGCGGATGCGCTGGCGTTAACGGTCGTGACGCGCGTGGTGGCCGTTAATCCTTATTACGCCATCATTGATGCCGGATCCAAAATGCTGAGCTCGGATAAAGGCCCGCACGGCACCAATGCCATCGGTTTCGGCATCGCAGTGGACGAGCATGGCCATCAGTATAAAGTGCAGAAGTTGTCGGAAGAGCACGGCTTTTTAACCTATGGCGAACATGCGCCTGCAGTTGGCGCCCTGCTGCGCATCTTCCCTAATCACAGCTGTGCGGTGGTGGCGCAATCCGATCGCTTCGTGCTGCGTCAGGCCGACGGCAGCGCCGAACCGCATGACATTCAGGGCCGTGGCCGTTTTATCTGACAGAAAACGCTGTTGCAGCACACTTCCGTCACCGGGCCGTTTGCAGTCCGGTGACCTTCAGTTAAGGTGACAGGCGATGTTTCAGGTTTAATTTGTCGTTTACCTGCCCCGCGGAGGCTCCATGCTGCCATCTCAGACAGTGACGCTCACCATTCCCCGTAACTGGTTAGATCTGTACGAAACCATCTGGAAACCCGAATGTTTTGCAAAGTGGGCCAGCGGCCTGAGCAGCAGCACGCTGACGCAAGAAGGCCAGTACTGGAAAGCGAAAGGCCCGGAAGGCACAGTGAAGATTCGTTTTACTCCCTATAACCCGTTTGGCGTGATGGATCACTGGATCGACACCGGCAGCGGTAAAGAGATTTATATGCCGATGCGGGTCATTGCCAACGAGCAGGGGGCCGAAGTCGTCATGGTGGTTTATCGCCAGCCGCTGATGTCTGATGAGAAGTTCGCCGGGGATGTTGCCTGGGTAAAACGCGATCTCGAGCGTCTCCTGCATCTGTTAACCCATTAGAATCAATGCATTATCCCACCAGCCGCCCTTTATACTGCGCTGGACGCAATCGCGAAAAAGCGGCATTTTTTTCGCGCAGCGGTGTTTAACTGTTTCACCGCGCGCAAAGCGCATTTTCGCACCATTCACCAGTCTGGCTAAAGCGTCGTAACCGGGAAAATTCCTGGTCGTGCCGGACTGGCGAGAGCTGAGTGCTTCTGATTTATCTCTGTTTTTTCCTGTGCACTGACTTGTTCAACTTTGCAGCGCCATAAAAGGTGGAAAAGGACTTATAAATTGCAAAGACCAGAACTTATATATTCACATCCATATTCTGAAACCATTTATTCCTGCAGTCGATTTATAGGAGTTTTCTTATGGTGTTAATTTAAATAAAACACGGTATAACTCCTTCACACACAGCAGTACTTAATAATAAAAACAGCAGGGACATAACATGGATCGCTCAACTTATCCTTTGTTATCTGAAAAAGAATTTGTTGAGATTGCCAGACGGATACTGGCCGGGAAATATAATAATGCAAAAGGATTTTATAACGATCTCGCGGATTTCCTCCTGACCGGAGGAGATACCGCGCAGACGCCACAACAATTACGCGCCAGGGGCATCATTTTATTATCAGAGCATCACTTAATTAACAGCATCGCGACGTGGCCGGCACTGAAAGGTATCTCAGGGCTGCGACAGGAAGCGCTGCATTGATGTGATCTGTACTCTGGGCAGCCGCCCGGGTGAACCCTTAATTGCACTGGTACATGTACCATAATGAGCAGAGTATGGCGATACGCGAAAGAAATCTGGCCAGCGCCAAATGGTCAGTGTTGTCATCCATAAAAATCGTTGGCATTGGGGTATTACAACTTTCACTGCTGGCGCAAATCCTGCAGGCAAATGAGCTCAATTTGCTCGCGATTGCCGTAGTGATATTATTAGTGATTGATACATTAGCCGATCGCGGCTTCGGTAACGCACTTATTCGCTATCAAAGTTTAAATAACAGCGAACTCTCGACGCTTTACTGGGGTAATGTATTAAGCGGTCTATTTATTTTTGCCGCGCTGTTTATCGGCAGTGATATTTACAGCCGAGTAATGGGACAGCCGGAACTGGCAATTATGCTGGAGATGATTTCTGTTATCTTTATTATTATTCCGCAGGGGCAGCACTATCGCGCCATCCTGCAACGGGAAAAACAATTTACGCGCATTGCCTTTACGGAAACGTCTTCCGTGCTGGCAGGGCTGGCGGTCACGCTGTTTACCGTGTGGCTGACGCCGTCAGTGCTGTGCGCCATCTGGGGTTACCTGGCGATGGTTTCCATCAGAATGCTGATCTACTGCTACTACGGACGTCCCTGGTTCCAGCCGGAGTACCGTTTTAGCCTGAAAGCTTTCGCCGCAGTGCGAGCAAGAAACGGATAATAACAACAAGTCTGTATGGTGGGCTCTGGGCATCTGCAAGATGCGTTCGCGTGCTGGTTACCAGCACGCTTTTTTCTTTTTATGCTTCCAGTAACTCTTCCAGCGAATGATAAGCCAGCTCGCTCAGCTTGCCATTGCGGTGCAGGCGCAGCCATCCCACCAGCATGCGCAGCTCGTCAATCACCATAAACAGATCGGCCATGTCGTTTTTGCTTTTCACCTGCAGGCGGGTTAACGCATTTAGCTTGTGTGCATTCACCGTTTTATGACTGATACCGAGCCGGTTACCAATCTGCTCCGTGTTGTAGCCCCACGCCAACATCAGCAGCACCCGTAGCTGCCGGTCCGGTAGCAGAATGTCAGCCCCCTCCTGCAACTGCGGTATCCCGCCGGCGATACAGGCCAGCAGGCAACGACACAGCGCGGTGTGTGAGGACTTTAAATCGAGAACACTGAGTCCGGGCAGATAACGACTGAGGGCGTGCATCATCGGCAACAGGCGTCGCGTCAGTACCAGCACCTGCATAGCCGGAAACTGCTGCTGCAGCGCATACAGCACTTTGAAGGTGCCACTCAGCGGCATATTTTCGTGAAAGATAAACACCAGCAAGCGGGGTCGCAGCTTTTCACACTGCGAGATGACGGTACTGAGCGACCAGAGCTCATGCGCCCGGCAGCCTACCGGTAATGCCGTCAGCAGGCTTTCCAGCCCGAGTGCCGCCAGCTTATCGGAGGAGTAGTAGAGGATGTCTTCGCTGTGTTTTTTCATGCCTGTCCAGAGTTGCTGCACGTCGCGCCCGTAAATGATGAGCCTGAATGAGCAGGCATTAATCAGGTACGACACATGATCGGCGAAACTTAAATCAGGGCCGATCCGCCGTCTCGCATCATTTTTATTGATGCGAAAACACCGGCTGACAACCGCAGTTCCTCTGTAACAAGCCCATCAGCAGGCTCGCCATCAGCATGGCTAATCCGAAAACATTTTTTTAGAAAATCTCAGTGGTCTACACTCTGGGAAATCTTTAGCCTTGCCGCCAGTTTACTGGAGTGCTCTATGTTATTAACCGTCCTGTACATCATTGGTATTACCGCCGAAGCAATGACCGGTGCGCTGGCGGCAGGCCGACGCAAAATGGACCTGTTCGGCGTCATTATTATTGCGTCAGTCACGGCGATTGGCGGCGGCTCGGTGCGCGATATTCTGCTGGGCCACTATCCGCTCGGCTGGGTGAAACATCCGGAATACATCATGATCGTCGCGGCGGCGGCCGTGGTCACCACCTTTGTCGCGCCGCTGATGAATCATCTGCGTAAAGTGTTTCTGGTGCTGGATGCGCTGGGTCTGGTGGTGTTCTCGATTATCGGCGCACAGGTTGCGCTGGATTCCGGCCATGCGGCGATCATCGCCGCCATCGCCGCAGTCATAACCGGCGTTTTTGGCGGCGTGCTGCGCGATATGTTCTGCAACCGCATTCCGCTGGTATTCCAGAAAGAGTTGTATGCCGGTATCGCTTTTGCCTCCGGCTGGATGTATATCCTGCTGCTGAAAACACCGCTGGCGCATGAAGTGGTGGTGATCATTACGCTACTGTTCGGCTTCTTCGCCCGCCTGCTGGCGCTGCGCTTCCGCCTCGGTCTGCCGATTTTCAACTACCCCCACCCCGAGCACTGACGGCTGCGCCGGGATATTCTGCTGCTGCAGAAAGTGAATCAGTGACTGCAGTCGCGCATCCTGCAGCATCGTCACCAGCCGCTGTGCCAGGACGTTGCCGATACCCGGCAGCTGCTGCCAGCTGTCGGCTGAACGCGCCAGCAGCTGCGACCACTGCGTATCGGGCAACGCCTGGAGTGCCGTGCGCGGCAGCGGTAAGCCCAGCGCGCTGATCCAGCGGCGCAGCGGCTGCTGGCGCGTCAGGTTAAAGCGATGCCAGATCTGCCGGGCACGTACGGTGGAGATGCCCTGCGCCTGCGCAATCTGTTCTGGCGTGAGCGTCAGCCAGGAGAACAGGTGGCTGACGCTGCCGCCGTCCAGCAGGCGCTGCCAGCTACTGCGCTGCATGCCAGCAATATCCAGTACCGACTTATGACTTAGCCAGCTGAGGCGCGCCAGAAACTGCGCGCGACACCCTGCGCTGAAGTGCAGGCAGCTTAGCGGATTGAATGCGTCGTCCTGTGGCGGCAGCGGATAGTCGCGCTGCGCCACACGCCAGATCACCCGTTCCAGCCGCGGAATACCCAGCCCGGCCAGCGACAGCGTGACCTGATCGCCGGCGATCACATCCCACTGCTTCCAGCGACGCAGCGAGCCCAGATTGACCCGCCGGACGGTTTTATCCTCCAGCTGCACCGGCTGCAGATTCAGCACCACGGCAATTTTGCCGGTGCGTCCGACGTTGAAATCCACCGACAGCACCTCGCTGCTGACTTCGGCGGGCTGATATTTCCACGCGGCCGACCAGCTGCCCTGCCCGGGCTGCCAGTCGCGCCCGACGCGCTGCGGTGACTGGTGAATCACTACCCCATCGGTGACAAAAGGCAGCGACTGGCGATACCAGCGCTCACGCCAGGCCGCGACCTCCTCCTCATTGCTGACCTGGCGGCTCCACTGCTGCGTCAGGGCAAAGCCCCACTGCGTAAGCTGCACCAGCCGCGCCTGCATCATCGGCGGCCCATCCGGCCATGCCCAGATAAACACACCAATGCGCGACAGCAGCGGACTGGCTTCGCGCCGCATCATGGCGCCCGCCACCTGGGCGCGCGCATTCTGACCGCCGTCGCGCGCCTGCTGGTGACCGGTCATCGTCAGAAACAGTTCGCCCTGCAACACCACTTCCGCACGGTCGGTCGCGATATGCTGCGGGATCGCCGCAATGTGCGGCGCTTTCGCCAGCCACTGTTCACCGCGCAGTCCGTCGCCCCGGCTGATCAGGCCAGCCAGTTCGCCGTGGCGATACACCAGCGTCACCGCCACGCCATCGACTTTCGGCTGCACCCACAGCGCCGGTTTATCCTGCATCCAGTAGGCCACCGCCAGCTTGTCACGCAGCTTGCGCACGCCGGTATGCGCCACCGGATGCAGCGTGCTGCCGTCGGTGCTGAGCTGTGCCGCATAGCCGGGCAACGCCGGCGTGAAGCAGCGCTGCCACTGCTGTAAGCGCTGCTGCAGGCTGTCGTAGTCGGCATCGCTTACCGGGCTTTGCCCCTGACGGTAGTAGGCATCATCCCAGTGGCGCAGCTGGTTGTGCAGCACGCCCATCTCCTGTTCAGCGCGCACCGGTGACCAGTTGGGACAGATCGCCATCCCATTCGCACATCCCGCCAGCAACATCGCACCCAGCCATCTCCATCCTTTCATCGTCGCCTCCTTTTTTGCTGATTGCAGCGTGCCGCGGTGAGTGACACCAGCGTTAAAAAGCCGATTGTGGAGCGAGGCTGACGGGTTTTTGTGCGAATTGCAGAAAGTTGCGCTGCCGCTGGAGGTCGCGCACAGAAAAAGAATTGCCGCGTGCGGGCGGCAAACGCTGCGTGCTGCGCTTAAGCCGTGTATACTGTGCAGGAAATCGACTCCGCTCTTTACTCAATTCAAGATAACCATGGCTCAAGGCACGCTCTATATTGTTTCCGCCCCCAGCGGCGCAGGTAAATCCAGCCTGATTCAGGCGCTGTTAAAGACACAACCGCTGTACGATACGCAGGTGTCTGTTTCTCATACCACCCGCGGCGTGCGCCCCGGCGAAGCGCATGGTGAACACTACTTTTTCGTCTCAAAGCCTGAATTCGAACGCATGATCGCCGAGGATGCTTTCCTTGAGCATGCGGAAGTGTTTGGCAATTATTACGGCACCTCACGCGCGGCGATTGAGCAGGTGCTGGCGACCGGCGTTGACGTGTTTCTCGACATTGACTGGCAGGGCGCGCAGCAGATTCGCCAGAGAATGCCGGCCGCCCGCAGTATCTTTGTTCTGCCGCCGTCCACCGAAGAGCTGGATCGCCGCCTGCGCGGCCGCGGTCAGGACAGCGAAGAGGTGATCGCCCGCCGCATGGCGCAGGCAGTGGCAGAAATGAGCCACTATGCCGAATACGATTATTTGATTGTTAATGATGATTTCGATCTGGCGCTGTCGGATCTGAAAACCATTATTCGCGCAGAACGTCTGCGTATGGGTCGCCAGAAAGCGCGACATGATGCTTTAATCAGCAAACTATTGGCAGTCTGAAGTCACTTTCAGTATTATGCCCAGTCATTTCTTCATCATCTGTGGAGTAGCACACCTATGGCACGCGTAACCGTTCAGGACGCAGTAGAGAAAGTTGGTAACCGTTTTGACCTGGTGTTGGTCGCTGCACGTCGTGCACGTCAGATGCAGGTAGGCGGCAAAGATCCGCTGGTTCCGGAAGAGAACGATAAAGCCACCGTTATCGCCCTGCGCGAAATCGAAGAAGGCCTGATCACCAACCAGATTCTGGATGTCCGTGATCGTCAGGAACAGCAAGAGCAGGAAGCCGCTGAGTTACAAGCCGTTACCGCTATCGCTGAAGGTCGTCGTTAACAGCACTCTGCAGGTCAACCTTGTATCTGTTTGAAAGCCTCAATCAGCTGATTGAAAAATACTTGCCTGAGGAGCAAATCAAGCGCCTCAAGCAAGCTTACCTTGTCGCACGTGATGCCCACGAGGGCCAGACACGCTCCAGCGGCGAACCCTATATCACCCATCCCGTTGCGGTTGCCTGCATTCTGGCCGAGATGAAGCTCGACCACGAAACGCTGATGGCGGCGCTGCTGCATGATGTGATTGAGGATACGCCCGCCACCTATCAGGACATGGAACAGCTGTTCGGAAAAAGCGTGGCCGAGCTGGTAGAAGGCGTTTCCAAGCTCGATAAGCTGAAATTCCGCGACAAGAAAGAAGCGCAGGCTGAAAACTTCCGCAAAATGATCATGGCGATGGTGCAGGACATTCGCGTCATCCTGATCAAACTGGCTGACCGCACGCACAACATGCGCACGCTGGGCGCGCTGCGTCCGGATAAAAAACGGCGCATCGCGCTGGAAACGCTGGAAATTTACAGTCCTCTGGCGCACCGCCTAGGTATTCATCACCTGAAAACGGAACTGGAAGAGCTCGGCTTTGAAGCGCTCTATCCAAACCGTTTCCGCGTGATTAAAGAGGTAGTGAAAGCGGCGCGCGGTAACCGTAAAGAGATGATTCAGAAGATCCTGTCGGAAATCGACGGGCGTCTGCAGGAAGCCGGCATTCCGTGCCGCGTCAGCGGACGCGAAAAGCATCTCTATTCGATCTACCGCAAAATGCACCTGAAAGAGCAGCGATTTCACTCGATCATGGATATTTATGCCTTTCGCGTCATCGTGAAAGACCTTGATACCTGCTATCGCGTGCTCGGTCAGATGCACAGCCTGTACAAACCGCGTCCCGGACGCGTGAAAGATTACATCGCCATTCCCAAAGCCAACGGCTATCAGTCACTGCACACCTCGATGATCGGCCCGCACGGCGTGCCGGTTGAGGTACAAATCCGTACCGAAGATATGGATCAGATGGCGGAGATGGGGGTGGCGGCCCACTGGGCTTATAAAGAAGCTGGCGAAAGCGGTACTACCGCGCAAATTCGCGCCCAGCGCTGGCTGCAAAGCCTGCTGGAGCTGCAGCAGAGCGCTGGCAGCTCGTTTGAATTCATCGAGAGCGTAAAATCCGATCTGTTCCCGGATGAGATCTACGTGTTTACGCCGGAAGGCCGCATCGTCGAACTGCCCGCGGGCGCCACGCCGGTGGATTTCGCCTATGCGGTGCACACCGATATCGGCCACGCCTGCGTCGGTGCGCGCGTTGATCGCCAGCCGTATCCGCTGTCGCAGGCGCTGACCAGCGGCCAGACGATTGAAATCATTACCGCCCCTGGCGCCCGGCCAAATGCCGCGTGGCTCAACTTTGTGGTCAGCTCAAAAGCGCGTGCCAAAATTCGCCAGCTGCTGAAAAACCTCAAGCGCGAAGATTCCGTTAACCTCGGCCGTCGTCTGCTGAGCCATGCGCTCGGCGGCAGCAAAAAACTGGCCGAGATTCCGGCGGAGAATATTCAGCAGGAACTGGAGCGTATGAAGCTCTCCAGCATCGACGATCTGCTGGCGGAGATTGGCCTTGGCAATGCCATGAGCGTAGTGGTGGCGAAGAACCTGCTGCAATCCGGCAGCGAACCGTCATCTGGCAGCAGTAAGCGCAGCAAAAAGCTGCCAATCAAGGGCGCTGATGGCGTACTGATCACTTTCGCCAAGTGCTGCCGTCCGATTCCTGGCGACCCGATTGTCGCGCACGTCAGCCCCGGTAAAGGTCTGGTGGTGCATCACGAATCCTGCCGTAACATTCGCGGCTACCAGAAAGAACCGGAAAAATTCATGCCGGTTGAATGGGATAAAGTGACCGATCAGGAGTTTGTCGCCGAGATTAAGGTGGATATGTTTAACCACCAGGGCGCGCTGGCCAACCTGACCGCGGCAATCAATACCGCAGGTTCGAATATTCAAAGCCTCAATACCGAAGAGCGTGACGGCCGCGTTTACAGCGCCTTCATCCGCCTCACCGCGAACGATCGCGTCCATCTGGCCAATATCATGCGTAAAATCCGCGTGATGCCGGACGTGATTAAAGTTCACCGTAACCGTAATTAGTGCATGAACGCTCAACGTTTTGCTCGTATCCAGGAGATGCTGGCCATGCGCCAGCACGATCTCACCGTCTGCATGGAGCAGGTGCATAAGCCGCACAATGTCTCTGCGGTGATCCGCACCGCCGACGCCGTCGGCATCCACGAAGTGCACGCCGTATGGCCCAGCGTGCGTATGCGCACCATGGTGTCCGCGTCGGCGGGCAGTAACAGTTGGGTGAAGGTGAAAACCCATCGCCACATTGCTGATGCGGTGCGCCATCTGAAAGATCGCGGCATGCAGGTGCTGGCGACCCATCTGTCAGACAAAGCGGTCGATTTCCGCGAGATCGATTACACCAAACCGACCTGTATTTTGATGGGCCAGGAGAAAACCGGCATCACCGCTGAAGCGCTGGCGCTGGCCGACCGCGATATCATCATTCCGATGGTCGGTATGGTGCAGTCACTGAATGTCTCCGTGGCCTCCGCGCTGATTCTGTATGAAGCCCAGCGTCAGCGGCAAAACGCCGGCATGTATCGCCGCCAGCACAGCCTGCTGGACGAGGATGAGCAGCAGCGTCTGCTGTTTGAGGGCGGGTATCCGGTGCTGGCGCGCGTAGCGAAGCAGAAAGGCCTGCCCTATCCGCACATCAACGCGCAGGGCGAAGTCGAAGCCGATGCCGCCTGGTGGTCCACCATGCAAGCGACGGGTAAAAAATGAAAGGCCGTCTGCTGGATGCCATTCCGCTCAGTACCCTGACCGGCGTCGGCGCCAGCCAGGCGGGTAAGCTGGCGAAACTCGGCCTGTTTACCATTCAGGATCTGCTGCTGCACCTGCCGCTGCGCTACGAAGACCGCACCCAGCTGTACAAAATTAACGATCTGCTGCCCGGCATCTGGGCGACGGTGGAAGGTGAAGTGCTGCACAGCGAAATCACCTTTGGCCGCCGCCGCATGCTGGTATGCCAGATCAGCGACGGCAGCGGCGTGCTGACGATGCGCTTCTTCAACTTCAACGCCGGCATGAAAAACAGCCTGGCACCGGGCCGTCGCGTCACCGCTTATGGCGAGATCAAACGCGGCCAGCGCGGCGCTGAAATCATTCATCCGGAGTATCGCGTCCAGGGCGAGTTGGGTGGCGTTGAGCTGCAGGAAACCCTGACGCCGGTCTATCCCACCACCGAAGGTATTCGCCAGGCCACGCTGCGCAATCTCACCGATCAGGCACTGACGCTGCTGGAGAGCTGCCCGATTGCCGAGCTGCTGCCGCCGGAATTGAGCGGCGGTTTGATCAGCCTGCCGGAGGCGCTGCGCACCCTGCACCGGCCGCCGCCGGACCTGCGCCTGAGCGAGCTGGAAACCGGCCGTCATCCGGCGCAGAAGCGTCTGATTCTCGAAGAGCTGCTGGCGCACAATCTCAGCATGCTGGCGGTACGCGCCGGCGCGCAGCGCCATCACGCCCTGCCCATGCCGGCACGCCACCAACTGGTGGATAAACTGCTGGCCGCGCTGCCATTCTCGCCCACCGCGGCGCAGCGGCGCGTGGTCGCAGAGATTGAGCGCGATCTGGCGCATGACTTCCCGATGATGCGCCTGGTACAGGGTGATGTCGGCTCCGGTAAAACGCTGGTGGCTGCGCTGGCGGCGCTGAATGTGATCGCCCACGGCAAGCAGGTAGCGCTGATGGCGCCGACCGAACTGCTGGCAGAACAGCACGCCAGTAATTTCCGCCAGTGGTTTGCGCCGCTTGGCGTAGAGGTTGGCTGGCTGGCCGGAAAGCAGAAAGGCAAAGCGCGCGAAGCGCAGCAGGAGGCGATTGCCAGCGGTCAGGTGGCGATGGTGGTGGGCACGCACGCGCTGTTCCAGGAACAGGTGAAGTTCAACGGCATGGCGCTAGTGATCATTGATGAGCAGCACCGTTTCGGCGTGCATCAGCGGCTGGCGCTGTGGGAAAAAGGCGAAGAGCAGGGTTTCCATCCGCATCAGCTGATCATGACCGCCACCCCGATTCCGCGCACCCTGGCGATGACGGCCTACGCCGATCTCGATACCTCAACCATTGACGAACTGCCGCCGGGCCGTACGCCGGTGACCACGGTGGCAATTCCCGATACCCGCCGCAGCGACATCATCACCCGGGTGCAAAGCGCCTGCCATGAAGGCCGTCAGGCCTATTGGGTGTGTACGCTGATCGATGAATCCGACGTGCTGGAAGCGCAGGCGGCGGAAGCCACCTGGCAGGAGCTGAAAGTGGCGCTGCCGGACCTGCAGGTCGGTCTGGTACACGGGCGTATGAAGCCGGCGGAGAAACAGGCGGTAATGGCGGCGTTCAAGGCCAACGAAATCCAGCTGCTGGTGGCTACCACGGTGATTGAGGTTGGCGTGGATGTGCCCAACGCCAGCCTGATGATCATCGAAAACCCGGAACGACTTGGTCTGGCACAGCTGCATCAGCTGCGCGGACGCGTTGGCCGCGGTGCCGTCGCCTCACACTGCGTACTGCTGTACAAAGCGCCGCTGAGTAAAACCGCGCAGAAACGCCTGCAGGTGCTACGCGACAGCAACGACGGTTTTGTCATCGCCCAGCACGATCTGGAGATTCGCGGTCCGGGTGAATTGCTCGGCACGCGCCAGACCGGCAACGCCGAGTTTAAAGTTGCCGATTTACTGCGCGATCAAAGCATGATTCCGGAAGTTCAGCGCGTGGCGCGCCATATCCACCAGCATTATCCCGAACAGGCTCAGGCGCTGATCGAGCGCTGGCTGCCGGAAACCGAGCGCTACAGCCACGCTTAATCCAGCTGCGGCTGTCGATCCACCGCCATAAAATCCCCGACGAAGCGCTGTAACAGGCGCGTTAACTCAGCGCGCTCTTCAGCTGGCCAGCCAGCGAACAGCTGCTGATAGATCTGGGTGCGCGCCGCGTCGATTTTGTCCGTCATCGCTTTTCCCGCCGCGGTGATCACCGCCTCATTGATCCGCTTGTCTCTGGCATTTTTCTGCCGCTGCGCCAGCCCCAGCTCTTCCAGCTTCGCCACCTGGCGGCTGACAGTGGTGTAATCGCGCCCGGCGCGATCGGCCAGCTCGATCACGCCGAGGGGACCAAAGCGGCCAATCTGGATCAGCAACGGAAACAGGGCGCGATCCAGCTGGATACCGGACTCTTTTATTAATAATTCATCGCGTTGCGGACGATTAAAGGTGCCGACGATCATCAGCAGCGCGTTGTGCAAATCATCGAAGCCGGCATTATTATGTGTATTTTGCACACTTTTCATTGACGTCATCCCAGAGCAGGCCTAATGTGTGCATATTACACATATTATCCGATGAACTGAAGGTGAAACATGAAAGCAGCTATTGTCAGTGCCGCAGGTGAGAAACCGGTATGGGGCGATTTCCCGGCACCGCAGGCCGATGAACAGCATGTGGTGGTAACGGTGAAGGCCGCCGCCATCAGCCAGCTGGCGAAAGCGCGAGCTGCCGGCGCCCATTACAGCGCCGATAGCCACTATCCGTTTATCGCCGGTATTGATGGCACCGGCACGCTGAGCAACGGCGATCCGGTCTATTTTCTCGCCTTTAGCGCACCGTGGGGCAGTATGGCGCAGCAGACCCGGGTGCCGGCTGCGGCGGTGGTTGCGCTGCCGCCGACGCTTGATCCGCTGCTGGCTGCGGCAATCGCCAATCCCGGCATGTCCTCGTGGGCCGCACTGACGCGTCGCGCGCAGTTTCAGGCAGGTGAAACCGTGCTGATCAACGGCGCAACCGGCACCTCCGGCGGGCTGGCGGTGCGCATTGCGCGTCACCTCGGTGCCGGGAAAATCATCGCCACCGGCCGTAACCGCGCGGTGCTGGAGCAGCTGCGCACGCAGGGCGCGGATATCATCCTGACGCTGGATGAACTGCCCGGCGCGCTGCCAGCGCTGATGCAGCAGGGCATTGATGTGGTGCTGGATTATCTGTGGGGCCAGAGTGCGCTCGACATCATGCATGCGGCCGTGGCCGGCGGTGAGAAAACGGTGCGCTTCGTGCAGATTGGGTCGCTCAGCGGGCAGGAGATCGCACTGCACAGTAAACTGCTGCGCTCATCCGGGCTGACGCTGATGGGCAGCGGACTGGGCAGCGTCTCTGACAGCGAACTGATCGCCTGTATTGGTGAGATGCTGAACGCCGCCGCTGAAAGTGACTTCTCCATCGCTTTTCAGCAGCGTCCGCTGAGTGAGGTAGAGCAGGCGTGGCAGCAGGATGACAGCCGCTGCCGCACGGTGTTTACGCTCTAGATCAATCACAACCAAAAGGGGTACTGCAAACGATTGCTTTCACAACGCAACCGTTTAAAATCGCCCCTTTGTTGTTATTGAGAAGCCACCATGTCCGTCAATACTGCTGAATCCCGCCAGCCTGCCACTGCGCCAGGCGAGAGCAAAAGTGAACTGATTTACCGTCTTGAAGATCGTCCGCCGCTGCCGCAAACGCTGTTTGCTGCCTGCCAGCATCTGCTGGCGATGTTTGTGGCGGTGATTACCCCGGCACTGCTGATCTGCCAGGCGCTCGGCTTACCGGCGCAGGACACGCAGCACATCATCAGCATGTCGCTGTTTGCTTCGGGCGTGGCGTCCATTCTGCAAATTAAAACCTGGGGACCGGTGGGTTCTGGCCTGCTGTCGATTCAGGGCACCAGCTTTAACTTTGTCACGCCGCTGATCATGGGCGGTATGGCGCTGAAAAACGGCGGTGCCGATGTGCCAACCATGATGGCGGCGCTGTTTGGTACCCTGATGGTGGCTTCCTGTACCGAGATGCTGCTGTCACGCGTGCTGCACCTCGCGCGCCGCATCATCACGCCGCTGGTGTCCGGCATTGTGGTGATGATTATCGGTCTGTCGCTGATTCAGGTCGGCCTGACCTCGATTGGGGGTGGCTTCGCCGCCATGAACGATCACAGCTTTGGGGCGCCGAAAAATCTGCTGCTGGCCGGTGCCGTGCTGGTGGTTATCATCCTGCTCAACCGCCAGCGCAACCCTTATCTGCGCGTCGCGTCGCTGGTGATCGCCATGGCGGTGGGTTATGCGCTGGCCTGGGCGCTGGATATGCTGCCCGCTACCTCTGCACCAACCAACCAGGCGCTGCTGGCCGTGCCATCGCCGCTCTATTACGGCCTGGGTTTTGACTGGAATCTGCTGATCCCGTTGATGCTGGTGTTTATGGTGACCTCGCTGGAAACCATCGGCGATATTACCGCCACCTCCGATGTCTCCGAACAGCCGGTCAGCGGTCCGCTGTATATGAAGCGTCTGAAAGGCGGCGTGCTGGCCAATGGTCTCAACTCGTTTGTGTCGGCGCTGTTCAACACCTTCCCTAACTCCTGCTTTGGTCAGAACAACGGGGTGATTCAGCTGACCGGCGTAGCCAGCCGCTACGTGGGCTTTGTGGTGGCGCTGATGCTGATCGTACTCGGCCTGTTCCCGGCGGTGAGCGGCTTTGTGCAGCATATTCCGGAACCGGTACTGGGCGGTGCCACCATCGTGATGTTTGGTACCATTGCCGCTTCCGGCGTGCGCATTGTTTCGCGCGAGCCGCTCAATCGCCGCGCCATTATGATCATCGCACTGTCGCTGGCGGTGGGCCTTGGCGTATCGCAACAGCCGCTGATTCTGCAATTTGCCCCGGACTGGCTGAAAACCCTGCTGTCATCCGGCATCGCCGCCGGGGGTATCACCGCTATCGTGCTTAACCTCGTCTTTCCGCAGGAAAAGTAATGCAGCTGGCAGGCTACGGCCTGCCTGTTATTTATCCGCTTTTTCATCCAGGCTGTTGAGCTGTAACGGTAATTCAGGCATAACAACCACTCACCGGATAAATATCGGGATGGATGGATGCGATGAAATTTTTAGGCAAGTTTTTCCTTACCTTGTTACTGCTGATTCTGCTGGCGCTGGTGGTTCTCTATGTGCTGCTGCAAACCCAGTGGGGCGCAGGCTGGTTTAGCCGTTGGGTAAGCGATAAAACCGCCTGGCATTTGTCGCTGAGTAAGATTGAGCACAACTTCTCCTCGCCTTCCCACATCATTCTGGATGACTTCAGCTTCGGCCACGACGGCCAGCCGGCGGTGCTGGTGGCGAAGCGCGTCGATCTCGGACTGGCACTGGTGCAGTTCAGCGATCCGCTGCATTTCGACAGCATTGAAGTGCGCGACGGCGACATCAACCTCGCTAACCAGTCACCACAAACTACGCTACCGATTCAGGCCAACCGGCTGCAGCTCAATAATGTGCAGATCGAAAGCCCGCACAGCGTCCTGCCGCTGGCGGCGCAGCGGGTAAACGGCGGCATTGTGCCGTGGAAGCCCACGCCTGACGATATGCTGGGCAGCGATGCGCAGTTCCAGATGAGCGCAGGTGCCATGACGCTGGACGGCGTCGCCGGTAACAACGTGCTGCTGCAGGGCAATATCGCCAAACGCCGGCTGGTGCTGAGCAATATCGGCGCCGATCTGGCGCGCGGCTCAATGACCGGACGTGCCGAGCGCGACGCGCAGGGTAACTGGCAAATCAACCAGCTGCGTCTTAACGATATTCGTCTGCAAACCCAGCAGAGCCTGAGCGAGTTCCTCAGTCCGCTGCGTGACGTGCCTTCGGTGAGCATTAACCGGCTGGATATGACCGATGCGCGCCTGCAGGGCCCGGACTGGGCGGTGACCGATCTCGATCTGACCCTGAAGAACATTACGCTGCGCGGCGATGACTGGCAGAGCGACGACGGTTCGCTGGCCATGAACGCCGGCAACTTTATTAACGGCAGCTTTGAACTCAACGATCCGATCGTCAACGCCGAATTCTCACCGCAGGGCATTCAACTGACGCAGTTCAGCTCCCGCTGGGTCAACGGCGTGATTCGCGCCAGCGGCAGCTGGACGCGCAGCGATAAGCGCCTGACGCTTGACGATTTAGCCATTGCTGGCCTGGAATACACGCTGCCGCAAAACTGGCGCGATCGCTGGCAGCAGACGCTGCCGGGCTGGCTGGATAGCGTGCTGGTGAAGCGTGCGACCGCTAACCGTAACCTGGTGATTGATATCAATCCGGCCTTCCCGTTCCAGATGACCGCGCTTGATGGTAATGCAGAGAATCTGCTGCTGGCGCGCCAGCATCAATGGGGCATCTGGGCGGGCAAAGCCAGCTTTAACGCGGCGGAAGCCACCTTTAACCGCACCGATTTGCGCCATCCGTCGATTAGCCTGAACGCCAGCGATCGGCAGATTGAGGTCAGCGAGATGAGCGCCTTTAACGGTAGCGGATTACTGGAAGGCACGGCAACCGCAGGACAGGAAGCACAGCGTCCGTTTACGCTGAACCTGAAAGGCCAGGCGGTGCCGGCAAACGTGCTGCAAAACTGGGGCTGGCCTGCACTGCCGCTGAGCGGCAGCAGTAATTTGCAGCTGCAGCTGAAGGGCTCGCTCAGCGCGGGCGCACCGTTGCGTACCAGCGCAGAAGGCAGTTTGTCGGTGACCACGGATACGCAGTCGCTGCAGCAGACGATGCGTGGCGGGCAGGTGCAGTGATGATTGCATGACCGATCGCGCTGAAAAGCGCGATGCGGGCGCGTCAGGCCATCACAAATCGCACAATATTTGTAGCGGCGCGATTTATCGCGCAATAAATTGCGCCGCTACCAAAAATGCAACTGTTGTTGCATGCATTTGAATCTTAGCTGGCAAACATTACGCCATGCAGAGTGACCCTGTGGTTTTTTGCGCGCTGCGTGGTTAATTAATACGCGCGCCTGAACCGCCCTCTTCCAGCGGTCCGTCGGGATCGGCGGGTAACACGATGTAGACACCTTCAAACACCGCGCCCAGCTCATCATCCCCAAAAAGCTCCACCTCCATCTGTACGCGAGCTTTTCGTCCGCGCGCCAGCCGGTCGAGATCGCCGCTCAGCGAGCCGAGATCGGCGATGGCGCCGGGCCGTCCGCTGATGGGTTTGCTATAGCGAATATGTGCATCGGCCAGAATGATGGTGCCGCCGAGATGGCGTTCGCGCAGCAGCAGCCAGATCAATCCCCAGCCGGTAAGCGTGGCGAGTGAAAACAGGCTGCCGGCAAACAGCGTGTGGTGCGGGTTCTGGTTGCCGGCTTCCGGCATGGTGGTAACAAACTTCTGCCCGGTATACTGCAGAATGCGCACGCCCATCTTTTCGCTCAGCGGGATGTGTTCGTACCACGCCTGCTGCAGCTGTCCACACCAGTCGGCGCGATGCAGAATATCATCCAGCGTCACCACCGGTTTAATCATCAGGAAGTGACGCACCGGCGTGGTTTGCGGTGCGGTAATTTCGCCCTGATTAACAAAGCCGAGCTTGGCAAAGAACTCCACCGCATCCTCGCGCGCGCTACAGGTGACGCGTTTGGCCCCTTCCTGGCGCGCCACCGACTCCAGCGTCATCGCCACCAGCGTACCCAGCCCTTTGCCCTGCACCGACGGATGCACCGCCAGAAAGCGGATCGCCGCTTCATTTTCCGCATTGATATACAGCCGGCCTACCGCTACCGGTTTGCCGTGCTCATCCACCACCATCTGGTGATGCGCCAGCGCATCCCAGGCATCACGTTCTGAGCCCTGCGGCTGGCGCAGCGGCTTCCGTAACATTTCCCAGCGGAACTGGTAATACATATCCAGCTCTTCCGCCGTTTGCGGTACGCGAAGATGATACATAAAGTGATTCTCTCGTTCGGAGCTTGCGTGGCTGATCCCTTGCCGCTCGGCTAAAAATCTCACACCTGTAACCAGAAGGTCACCGGACCATCGTTAATCAGCGAAACCTGCATATTGGCGGCGAAGCGCCCGTTGGCGGTGGTGACGCCCAGCGCCCGGCAGCGATCGCTGAAGTCGTGATAGAGGCGCTCCGCTTCCGCCGGATGCGCGCCGCCAGAGAAAGAGGGACGCATGCCTTTTTGCGTGTCGGCCGCCAGGGTGAATTGCGAGACCACCAGCACGCTACCGCCTGTCTGCTGTACGCTGAGGTTCATTTTGTCGTTCTCATCGCCAAAGATGCGGTAGCCCAGCACTTTCTCCGCCAGGCGCTGTGATTTCTGCTCGTCATCGCCCTTTTCTACCCCCAGCAGCACCAGCAGACCGGCGCCAATTTCGCCTACCGTGGCGTTATCCACGCTGACGCTGGCACGCGTCACACGCTGAATCAAAGCAATCATGTTTCCTCTCGTTCTTTATCGCGTTCCTGCTGTTTTAACTGGCGATAGTCATCCAGCGTGACGGTCACTTCCGCGCCTAACAACACAATACACCAGGTCCAGTAAACCCACAGAAACAGGATGGGGATCACCGCCAGCACGCCGTAAATTAACTGATACGAAGGAAACATCGTAACATAGAGCGCAAAGCCTTTTTTGCCCAGCTCGAACAGCAGACCCGCGACCACCGCACCTATCAACGCATCGCGTCCCGGCACGCGCCGCGTCGGCACAATGCTGTATAGCAGCCAGAAGGCGAGAATCGACAAAACCAGCGGGAAGATGCGCAGCGCCTGATCGATCAGGCTGGTGACGCCGGTCACGTTCACCCAGCGCAGCGACAGCAGATAGGAGCTGATAGCCAGACTGGCACCGGCCAGCAGCGGTCCCAGCGTCAGGATCATCCAGTAGACCGCAAAGGAGTAAACCATCGGGCGCGGCTTGTCGCTGCGCCAGATGGCGTTGAGTGCGCTGTCGACCGAGTGCATCAGCAGCAGCGCAGTGACAATCAGCCCGACCGCTCCCACTGCCGTCATTTTGTTGACGTTGGCGACAAACTGATCGAGATAGCGCTGAATCACATCCCCGGCGGCCGGCATGAAGTTAGTGAAGATGAAGTTCTTCAGCTGCACGCTGATGTCGGAGAACACCGGGAAGGCGGCAAACAGCGCGAATACCACGGCAATCAGCGGCACCAGCGCCAGCAGTGACACGTAGGCCAGGTTACCGGCCTGCGTGGTCATGTTGTCTTCATCGATGCGGCGCCACAGCAGTTTGATCCACAGGAAAAACGCATGCGCCGAGTGGCGCAGATGAGTTCGCATGGTCACTCAGCGACGGCTCGCAAACCAGTCAGGCACGGTTTTCGCATCTTCGACCAGCACGCTCTCAATGCCCAGCGCGCGCGCTGCATCAACATTGGCCTGGTTGTCATCAAAGAATACCGCCTGATCGGCGGTGAAGCCTTCATGCTCCAGTACGTAGTGCCAGATGCGCGCTTCTGGTTTGCGCATGCCGATATCCTGCGACATATAGATGTGGTCGGCAGCCTGCTGCACTTCCGGATACTGCGTTGGCCAGAACTCGAAATGCAGCTGGTTGGTGTTAGACAGAATCACCACGCGCTCGCCGCTGGCGCGCAGCTGGTTCATGATCGCCAGCGTTTCCGGACGCACGCCGACAAACACCGCCTGCCAGCCAGCGGTGAACTGCGGATAGCTCAGGGCAATATCGAGCTGGTCACACAGCCGCGCGGCAAACTCCGGGTCGCTGATTTCGCCCCGCTCGTGCTGCTCGAAGGTCTCGTCCATGCGAAAACGGCTCTGCAGCGTGGCAAGCGGCACGCGTCCCAGATCGCTCCAGACGCCGAGTACCCGATTGAAATCGATATCAACAATCACATTGCCTAAATCAAAGATGTACAGCATGACACCTCTCCTCTACGTTCCCTGGATCATTCACTCTAGCGGTAAAAGGCAAGCCTGAACAGGTACGCTTAGGGGAAATCCGCATTCCGCAAGCGGGGTCTGATTTCGCCCAGGCCGCGCCGTCACAACCGACAGGCAAAAAAAAGCCCCGCGGGTGCGGGGCTCATTATCAGACGATTTCGCTTACTCTTTGCTGCCGCGAGACGCGCGTTTGCGATCGTTCTCGGTCAGGTGGCGTTTACGAATACGTACTGACTGAGGCGTCACTTCTACCAGTTCGTCGTCATCGATGAACTCGATAGCCTGCTCCAGCGTCATTTTCTGCGGTGGTACCAGGGTGGTAGCTTCGTCAGTACCTGACGCACGCATGTTGGTCAGTTTCTTACCGGTCAGGCAGTTTACGGTCAGGTCGTTAGAACGGCTGTGAATACCAATGATCTGGCCTTCATACACTTCCGCACCGTGACCGAGGAACAGCTTACCGCGATCCTGCAGGCCGAACAGGGCGAAGGCAACCGCTTTACCCTGACCGTTGGAGATCAGCACGCCGTTCTGACGCTGGCCCACTTCGCCCGGACGCACGTCGTCGTAGTGGCTGAAGGTGGAGTACAGCAGACCGGTACCGGAAGTCATGGTCATGAATTCGTTACGGAAGCCGATCAGACCACGGCTTGGGATCACGTAGTCGAGACGTACGCGGCCTTTACCATCCGGATCCATGTTTTTCAGGTCGCCTTTACGCTCACCCATCGCCTGCATCACCGAACCCTGGTGGGTTTCTTCGATGTCGAGGGTAACGTTTTCGAATGGCTCCTGCTTGCGGCCTTCGAATTCACGGAAGATAACTTTCGGACGGGATACCGCCAGCTCGTAGCCTTCACGACGCATGTTCTCGATCAGAACTGACAGGTGCAGCTCACCACGACCGGATACGCGGAATGCATCGGCATCTTCGGTTTCTTCTACGCGCAGCGCTACGTTGTGCACCAGCTCTTTGTTCAGACGCTCAAGGATCTGACGCGACGTCACAAACTTACCTTCTTTACCACAGAACGGTGAGGTGTTGACGTTGAAGAACATGGTTACGGTTGGCTCATCCACGCTCAGCGCTGGCAGCGCTTCCACATTCTGCGTGTCGCAGATGGTGTCGGAGATGTTCAGCTCGCCCAGACCGGTGATAGCGATGATGTCGCCCGCTTCAGCCAGATCGGATTCAATACGCTCCAGACCCAGATGGCCCAGCACTTTACCGACTTTCGCGTTACGGGTTTTCCCTTCGCTGTCGATCACAGTAACCTGCTGGTTTGGCTTCACTTTACCGCGCTTGATGCGGCCGATACCGATTACGCCGAGGTAGTTGTTGTAGTCCAGCTGCGAGATCTGCATCTGCAGTGGGGCTTCAACTTCAACCTGCGGTGGAGAAACGTGGTCGACGATGGCCTGATACAGCGGGGTCATGTCGTCAGCCATGTCGGTGTGATCCAGACCGGCGATACCATTCAGCGCAGACGCATAAATGATCGGGAAATCGAGCTGTTCGTCAGTCGCGTCGAGGTTAACGAACAGGTCAAATACCTGGTCCACAACCCAGTCCGGACGCGCACCAGGACGGTCAACTTTGTTGATGACTACAATCGGCTTCAAACCGTGGGCAAAGGCTTTCTTGGTTACGAAGCGGGTTTGCGGCATAGGGCCATCCATCGCGTCTACAACCAGCAGCACCGAATCCACCATGGACATGACGCGCTCAACTTCACCACCGAAGTCGGCGTGCCCCGGGGTATCAACGATGTTGATACGGTAGTCGTTCCATTTGATGGCGGTGTTTTTCGCGAGGATGGTAATCCCACGCTCTTTCTCCAAATCGTTGGAGTCCATTACGCGCTCAGTCGCTTCGGTACGGGCATCAAAAGTACCGGACTGTTGCAGCAGTTTGTCAACCAGGGTGGTCTTACCATGGTCAACGTGCGCGATGATGGCGATGTTACGCAAATTTTCGATCACAGCTTTGCCTCAGGCATTATAGAAATAACGCGGTATTGTACACGGATTAAGCGAAAGACTGAACATGATCACAGTTTTCGCCGAAAGATTCTCGCAGTGCGCGTTTTTAGCACCAATAACGGTGCATTAAGCTGCACTTTGATGGCGCTTTGCACCATTTAAGTGCTTACCCCTAAACTGACGGCACTATTTTGGTGCATTCCATCCACGCTGGTGCAGCCGTCGTCTCACCGCAGGGCGCATCACAGCGCCATTTTCACCATTGTAATAAAGTTGGCACAGAATTCGCTTTATATCTTTTAAGCGAAAACGACAGTTGCACAACGGTTGAAGAGCTTGCCGAGATCTTGGTCAGGGGTGGTCAGTAGTCGTGACACATTCCCGGCAACAGAAGTTCTCTCACCACGACGACAAAATGACCATTTCCAGGAGAGTTGAGTATGTCCGCTGAACACGTTCTCTCGATGATGAACGAGCACGAAGTTAAGTTTGTTGACCTGCGTTTTACCGATACTAAAGGTAAAGAACAGCACGTTACTATCCCTGCTCACCAGGTTAACGCTGACTTCTTCGAAGAAGGCAAAATGTTCGATGGCTCTTCCATCGGCGGCTGGAAAGGCATTAACGAATCAGACATGGTGCTGATGCCGGATGCAACAACTGCCGTGATGGATCCGTTCTTCGAAGATCCGACGCTCATCATCCGCTGTGACATTCTCGAGCCAGGCACGCTGCAGGGCTACGATCGCGACCCGCGCTCCATTGCCAAGCGCGCAGAAGAGTTCCTGCGTTCTTCCGGCATCGCCGACACCGTACTGTTCGGACCTGAGCCAGAGTTCTTCCTGTTTGACGACATCCGTTTCGGCTCTTCAACTTCCGGCTCACACGTGGCTATCGACGACATCGAAGCAGCCTGGAACACCGGTAAAGAGTACGAAGGCGGTAACAAAGGTCACCGTCCAGGTCTGAAAGGCGGCTACTTCCCGGTGCCACCGGTTGACTCATCACAGGACATCCGTTCTGCCATGTGTCTGACCATGGAGCAGATGGGTCTGGTGGTTGAAGCGCATCACCACGAAGTGGCAACCGCAGGTCAGAACGAAGTGGCTACCCGCTTCAACACCATGACCAAGAAAGCTGACGAAATTCAGATCTACAAATATGTCGTGCACAACGTCGCGCACGCCTACGGCAAAACGGCGACCTTTATGCCGAAGCCAATGTTTGGCGACAACGGTTCCGGTATGCACTGCCACATGTCACTGTCTAAAGGCGGCGTAAACCTGTTCTCTGGCGACAAATACGGCGGCCTGTCTGAAACTGCCCTGTTCTACATCGGCGGTATCATCAAGCACGCTAAAGCCATCAACGCCCTGGCAAACCCGACCACCAACTCATACAAGCGTCTGGTCCCAGGCTACGAAGCACCGGTCATGCTGGCTTACTCAGCGCGTAACCGTTCTGCCTCTATCCGTATCCCGGTGGTGGCCAGCCCGAAAGCACGTCGTATCGAAGCGCGCTTCCCGGATCCAGCGGCTAACCCATACCTGGCGTTCACCGCACTGCTGATGGCCGGCCTCGACGGCGTGATCAACAAGATCCACCCTGGCGATGCGATGGACAAAAACCTGTACGACCTGCCGCCGGAAGAAGAAGCTGAGATTCCAAAAGTGGCCGGTTCACTGGAAGAAGCGCTGAATGCACTGAACGAAGACCGCGAGTTCCTGACCCGTGGCGGCGTGTTCACCGACGACGCTATCGATGCTTACATCGAACTGCGTAAAGCTGACAATGACCGCGTACGCATGACGCCGCACCCGGTTGAGTTCGAACTGTACTACAGCGTTTAATCCTTAAAAGATTCGCGCAGATGCACCGTAGCCGCCAACGCAGCGACGGTGCTAATCCTGGCGCTGAAGATTTTTTGTTGCCGTGGAAACTTTAGCCCATCTCCGGATGGGCTTTTTTCACCGCGAATTCATCGTTCGACGGATAGATTTGCGTCCCCAAAGGCTATAATGCACTAATTTAGTGCAGAGGAACGCTGTATGGCAACTGGCACGCTGCCCGACGCGGGGCAGATTCTCAACTCCCTGATCAACAGTATTTTGCTGGTCGATAACGATCTGGTTATCCACTACGCCAACCCGGCGGCCCAGCAATTACTGGCGCAAAGCTCACGAAAATTGTTCGGCACGCCCTTACCGGAACTTACCGGCTATTTTTCGCTGAACATTGAGGTAATGAGCGAGAGTTTAGGGGCAGGCCAGGGCTTTACCGATAGCGAAGTCACGTTAGTGGTGGATGGCCGCGCGCACATTATGTCGCTCACGGCACAGCGTCTACCCGACGGATTTATTCTGCTGGAAATGGCGCCGATGGATAATCAGCGTCGTCTCAGCCAGGAGCAAATTCAGCATGCCCAGCAGGTTGCTGCGCGCGATCTGGTGCGCGGCCTGGCGCACGAAATTAAAAACCCGCTCGGCGGATTGCGCGGCGCGGCGCAGCTGTTATCGCGCGCCCTGCCCGATCCGGCGCTGAATGAATATACCAAAGTGATTATTGAGCAGGCCGACCGGCTGCGTAACCTGGTCGACCGCCTGCTGGGTCCGCAGCAGCCCGGACTGCACGTGACCCAGAGCATCCATCAGGTAGCTGAACGTGTGGTTAACCTGGTGTCGATGGAGCTGCCGGAAAACGTCTCGCTGGTGCGTGATTATGACCCCAGCCTGCCGGAGCTGCCGCACGACCCGGACCAGATTGAGCAGGTGCTGCTCAACGTGGTGCGTAATGCGCTGCAGGCGCTGGGCGAAGCGGGCGGCACCATTGTCATCCGTACCCGTACCGCGTTTCAGCTGACGTTACACGGCACGCGTTACCGGCTGGTGGCGCGTATCGACATTGAAGATGATGGCCCGGGCATTCCGGCCCAGCTGCAGGATACGCTGTTCTATCCGATGGTCAGCGGACGCGAAGGCGGCACCGGTTTAGGTCTCTCTATCGCCCGCAGCCTGATCGATCAGCATTCGGGAAAAATTGAATTTAACAGTTGGCCAGGCCACACCGAATTCTCGGTTTACCTGCCTATTCGCCAGTGAGGTTTCTATGCAACGAGGGATAGTCTGGATCGTCGATGACGATAGCTCCATCCGCTGGGTGCTTGAACGTGCGCTCACTGGAGCCGGTTTAAGCTGCGCCACCTTTGACAGCGGCAACGAGGTGCTGGATGCGCTCTCGACCAAAACCCCGGACGTATTATTGTCGGATATTCGTATGCCAGGCATGGATGGTCTGGCGCTGCTGAAGCAGATCAAACAGCGTCATCCGATGCTGCCGGTCATCATTATGACCGCGCATTCGGACCTCGACGCGGCGGTCAGCGCTTATCAGCAGGGCGCGTTTGATTACCTGCCAAAGCCGTTTGATATTGATGAAGCGGTCGCGCTGGTAGAGCGCGCCATCAGTCACTATCAGGAGCAGCAACAGCCGCGCAATCAGCCGGTAAGCGGCCCGACCACCGACATCATCGGCGAAGCGCCGGCGATGCAGGATGTCTTCCGCATCATCGGCCGTCTGTCGCGTTCGTCGATCAGCGTGCTGATCAACGGCGAGTCCGGTACCGGTAAAGAGCTGGTCGCGCATGCGCTGCATCGCCACAGCCCGCGCGCCAAATCCCCGTTTATCGCGCTGAATATGGCGGCGATCCCGAAGGATTTGATCGAATCGGAGCTGTTTGGCCACGAGAAAGGCGCGTTTACCGGCGCGAACCAGATTCGTCAGGGCCGCTTTGAGCAGGCCGATGGCGGCACGCTGTTTCTCGACGAAATCGGCGATATGCCGCTGGATGTACAGACGCGCCTGCTGCGCGTGCTGGCTGATGGCCAGTTCTATCGTGTTGGCGGCTATGCGCCGGTCAAAGTGGATGTGCGCATCATCGCCGCTACCCACCAGAATCTGGAGCTGCGCGTGCAGGAGGGCAAGTTCCGTGAGGACCTGTTCCATCGCCTCAACGTGATTCGCGTGCATCTGCCGCCGCTGCGTGAACGTCGCGAGGATATTCCGCGTCTGGCGCGCTACTTCCTGCAGGTCGCAGCGCGTGAGCTGGGCGTGGAAGCGAAAATTCTGCACCCAGAGACCGAAGCCGCGCTGACGCGACTGCACTGGTCGGGTAACGTGCGTCAGCTGGAGAACACCTGCCGCTGGCTGACGGTGATGGCCGCGGGCCAGGAAGTGCTGATTCAGGATCTGCCGCCGGAGCTGTTTGAGTCGAGTACGCCGGAAAATCCGGTGCAGTCGCTGCCGGACAGCTGGGCAACGCTGCTGGCGCAGTGGGCAGACCGCGCGCTGCGTTCCGGTCATCAAAACCTGCTGTCAGAAGCACAGCCGGAGATGGAGCGTACGCTGCTGACCACTGCGCTGCGTCATACGCAGGGCCACAAGCAGGAAGCGGCACGTTTACTGGGCTGGGGCCGCAATACGCTCACGCGTAAACTGAAAGAACTGGGCATGGAATAACGCGGAAAAGTGTAAAAGGGTTATTTATTGCACACTTTCTGCGCGTAACATCTGTACAGACCGGTGCCGTTCAGTATCATACGGGCGGCAATCGGGAGAGGCTAACATGTTGCAATCTGTCATCCAGCTGATCGCGCATAACGTGGCGGCAATCGGTAATGCTGTGACTCACTCACCGCAAACCGCGCTGGCCGCCGTGGTCTGCGCCATCAGCGTCAGTCTGTTCAGTTAACATAAAGGGAGCGCTGGCTCCCTTTATGCTTAAATTACCCGCGAAAATTGCTGCATGCGCGCTTTCTGCCGCAGATAGCGGTCAAAGCACATGCAGATGTTGCGAATCAGCAGACGGCCAATGCCGGTGACCTGCAGCCGGCGCTCACCCATCTCAAGCAAGCCGTCCGCCACCAGCGGCGCCAGCAGCGCTAAATCCTCAGCAAAATAGCGTTCAAACACCACTGGCCACCGGGCTTCGATGTCGGCAAAATCCAGCGCAAAGTTACAGATCAGCGCTTTAATTACATCCCGCCGCAGACAATCATCCTCGCTCAGGGTTAAACCGCGCCACAGCGCATGGCCCTGCTGCTCAACGCTGGCATACCAGGCTTTTAACTCTTTCTGATTCTGCGCATAGCTGTCGCCCAGCATGCTGATGGCCGAAACGCCCAGCCCGAGCAGTTCGGTTTCGCCCTGCGTGGTGTAACCCTGGAAGTTGCGATGCAGTACGCCGGCGCGCTGCGCCACCGCCAGTTCATCATCCGGTTTGGCAAAGTGGTCCATGCCAATAAACTGGTAACCCGCACCGGTCAGCGTCGCGATGGTTTGCTGCAGGATTTGCAGCTTCTGCGCCGCCGTCGGCAGCTCCTCATCTTTGATTTTGCGCTGAGCGGCAAACAGCGCAGGCATGTGCGCATAGTTGAAGACGCTGAGGCGATCCGGATTGAGCGCAATCACCCGCTGCAGCGTAAAGGCAAAGCTCTCTGGCGTCTGCAGCGGCAGGCCGTAGATTAAATCCAGACTGACTGAGCGGAACCCCTGCGCGCGGGCACGCTGCACCAGGGCGAAAATGGTCTCTTCATCCTGAACGCGGTTGACCCGCTCCTGCACCGCCTTGTTGAAATCCTGCACGCCCATACTCAGGCGATTGAAGCCCTCTGCGCGCAGATGATCGATCATCTCCAGCTCAATTTCACGCGGATCGACTTCGATCGACATCTCCACATCGTCAGCGATGTCGAAATGGCTGCGCAGCAGCGCCACCAGCCGGCTGACCTGCTGCTGATTAAGGAAGGTAGGCGTGCCGCCGCCCCAGTGCAACTGCGTAACGCGACGGCCGGCAAACAGCGGTGCGCGCTGACGAATCTCCTGCGCCAGAACCTCCAGATAGCGATCGGCCTTGTGCAGCTGGCGCGTCACGATTTTATTGCAGCCGCAGAAGTAACACAGACGATGGCAGAACGGGATATGCACATACAGCGATAGCGCGCGCTCGGGATAGCGCTCAACCGCGCGCTGAAAATCGCTCGCGCCAAAGCTTTCACTGAATTCCAGCGCGGTGGGATAGGAGGTGTAACGCGGACCGGCGTAATTGTATTTTTCGATGAGCCGCTGATCCCACTCAATCTGCTGCGATGACATGCTCACTCCTTACGGTGACGTCGTCTGAGGGCGGGTCGCGTGGCAGAAGAGGAGACGAAGCGCTGGGCGGAACGCCGCCGTAAGCGCGATTTCAGCCGCGACAGGCGGCGTAGTTTAAACAATAACCACAGCAGATAACATGTCAGCAGCAGCGCTAAAATTGATCCAGGCCAAAACATAGGTGAATACCTGTTTAGCGCGGCATGCGCAAAGCCGCATGCCGATCAAAAATGGCGGTTAGTGGCCCTTAAGCAGGCGCATCATATCCTCTTCTGCCTGCTCGTCTTCGGCGTCGTCGTCCAGCGCAATGCCCAGCGTTTCCATCAGCTCGTCAATGCGATCCAGCGTCTCATCCAGCCACGCCTGATCTTCTGCGCTCAGGGTTTCGCCGCTCTCAAGGCGATCGAGCAGCGTGTCGAGACGCTCATCGTTCTCCAGCCTGGCCAGCTCTTCCTGCGGCGTCAGGCGCACTTTTTCGGCTTTGGGTTTTGGCTTCGCCACTTTCTTTTCGGGCAGGGTTTTGCCGTCCGCCACCAGCGCGACTGGCTTTTTGCTGCCCACGCGCGGATCGGCGCTCTTTTTGCTGTGCCCTTTACCGGCGCTTTGCGTTTCCGGGTTGGCGCGGCTGCCGGATTTGTGGCCGCTGTGCTTTTTATCGCGCTTGCGATCGCGGGCTTCCTGGTTCAGTTCTTCACGCGATTTGCGTTTCGCTTTAGCAGCAGGTTTGCCACGCTGGGCTGGTGCAGGTTGCTTCATGTGTTCGGTCTCGGCGATGCCTGGTGAGTTCAGTATAGAATTGCGGCGAAATCTAGCAGAAAGATGACAAAGAAAAAAGGCGATAGCCTGTGCTATCGCCTTATTTCGCACCTTCATACGAAGGAAACACGCGTCAAATCCTTTACGGCTCACAACGTCCCGGTTGCTCCATCGCCACATCGCTCCTGCGAGTAATCCCTGTCCCTGTCCGATTCCTGCCTGAATCGCTCTCCTGCCATGCTCGCGGTCATCCCCGACGCTCCTGAGCTCATCATCCTGATGGGTGCTGCCGTGCACTGACAACAAATGTAGACCAAACAGTAAATTGAACAAGTGAGACTTGTCTCTAATTTAGAGCGGCCTTTTTCATTTTTAACGTAATACATTGAAAATAAACAATATTATAACGAATGAATGTTGCATGAATCCGTCATCACTGGTAGCAGTTAGCGGCGATCTCTTACAAAATGGCGCGTTAAGACGCCTGTCGGGCACTTTTGCGCCATAACAGGTATAATCAGCGCCATTGCCCGATCATTCTGCTGGAGTTTTACATTGTCTGCTTTGAACTATCACGTCACCCATTTCATGCTCAGCGCGCCGGATATTCGTCATCTACCGGCGGATACGGGCATTGAAGTTGCCTTTGCCGGACGCTCAAATGCAGGCAAATCCAGCGCGCTGAATACCCTGACCAACCAGAAAAGCCTGGCGCGTACCAGTAAAACACCAGGCCGCACGCAGCTGATTAACCTGTTTGAAGTGGTGGAAGGCAAACGCCTGGTGGATTTACCAGGTTACGGTTATGCGGAAGTCCCGGAAGAGATGAAGCGTAAATGGCAGCGCGCGCTGGGTGAATATTTGCAGAAACGTCAGGCCCTGAAAGGACTGGTGGTACTGATGGATATCCGCCATCCGCTTAAAGATCTCGATCAGCAAATGGTTGAGTGGGCGGTGCAGAGCGGTATTCCGGTTATGATTTTGCTGACTAAAGCCGACAAGCTGGCTTCCGGTGCCCGTAAAGCGCAGCTGAACATGGTGCGTGAGGCATCGCTGGCATTTATGGGCGATGTCCAGGTCGAGATGTTCTCATCGCTGAAAAAACTGGGCGTCGATAAGCTGCGTCAGAAACTCGATACCTGGTTTAGCGAGCTGACCCCGGCGCAGGAAGGCGACGGTGAAGCGCTGTCAGAATAGCGCCAGAGTGGGCCTTTGCGTCCGCTTTTTTTCAGAAAAAGCCCAATAAAAAACGCCCCAGTCATAAATGACTGGGGCGGCTAATATTCAGCCAAATCCGATTACGTGAAGTAAAAGGTCTGAAAGATAGAACATCTTACCTCTGTACCCTACGCGATGAACTTTACCCGATTTTTTCTGACCAACAAAGGGTTTTTTGTTGTTAAGTTTCAGAATTCGACATCTTTTTTACCAGCTTCGTCACATTTTCGCGCAGGGCATGTAGTTTAATTACCAAAAAAATGCTTAGCCGATAAGCAGTTACTTAACCTGTATTTTACCGGCAGTTTTGATGACCGGCTGAACCGATTAAGTAAACTTTTTTCTTATGACGTTACCCGCCGCCTGCATCTGCGGCGGGCAGCGGGCCCTTAGTGCGCCTGATCCCAGCTATCACCGGTTCCCACTTCAACCTGCAGTGGTACATCCAGCTTCATGCTGTTCTCCATCAGTTCGCGGATCGTCTGGCTGGCACCTGCGACGGCATCTTTGTGGATCTCAAATACCAGTTCATCGTGTACCTGCATGATCATTTTCACCTCGTCACTGTTCTGCTGCAGCAGCCAGCCGTCAACGGCGATCATGGCACGTTTGATGATGTCCGCCGCGGTGCCCTGCATCGGTGCGTTGATCGCTGCTCGTTCGGCGGCTTTACGGCGAATAGCATTGCTGGAGTTGATGTCCGGCAGCCACAGACGACGACCATCCAGCGTCTCGACGTATCCCTTATCCGCGGCTTGCGCGCGCGTCGCTTCCATATAACGCAGCACGCCCGGATAGCGCTCAAAGTAGAGATCCATGTACTTCTTCGCTTCGCCGGCACCAATGTTGAGCTGTCGCGACAAACCAAATGCGCTCATGCCATAAATCAGTCCGAAGTTGATTGCTTTCGCACTGCGGCGCTGCTCACCGGAAACCTTGCTCAGCGCCACACCAAACACTTCGGACGCCGTGGCGCGGTGGATATCCTCACCCTGCGCAAACGCATCCAGCAGGCCTTTGTCCTGCGACAGGTGCGCCATAATTCGCAGCTCAATCTGCGAATAGTCGGCGGCCACGATGCGCTTATCCGCGCCCGCAATAAACGCCTGACGAATGCGCCGTCCCTCTTCGTTGCGCACCGGAATGTTTTGCAGGTTCGGGTCGGTCGAGGAGAGTCGTCCGGTGGCCGTCACCGCCTGGTGATAAGAGGTGTGTACCCGGCCGGTGATCGGATTGATCATCTGCGGCAGCTTATCGGTGTAAGTGGATTTCAGCTTCGACAGGCCGCGATGCTCAAGAATCACTTTCGGCAGCGGATAGTCGAGCGCCAGCTCAGCCAGCACTTCTTCACTGGTCGACGGCGCGCCGCCCGGCGTTTTCTTCGTCGGCTTAATCCCCTGCTTCTCAAACAGAATGGTTTGCAGCTGTTTGGTGGAGGAGAGGTTGAAAGGCTCGCCGGCCAGCTCATGCGCCTTCTGCTCCAGCTCGGCCAGACGCGTGGTCAGCTCCTGCGAATGTTTCGCGAGGATGTTCTGATCGATCAGCACACCGTTGCGCTCTACGCGGGAAATGACCGTCACCAGCGGCATCTCAATCGCCTCGAATACCTGCTTCGGACCGGCTTCCTGCTCCAGCTTCGGCCACATCTGCAGGTGCAGCTGCAGCGTGACGTCAGCGTCTTCTGCCGCATAGTGCGCCGCCTGCTCAAGCGCGATCTGATTGAAGGTGAGCTGATTTTTACCTTTACCGGCGATTTCTTCGAAAGTGACGGTTTTGTGGTTAAGCCAGCGGGCCGCCAGGCTGTCCATGTCATGCTTGCCGCCGACGCTGTTCAGGCAGTAAGACTCCAGCATGGTGTCGAATTTGATGCCGTTCAGCTCAATATCGTAATTTTTCAGTACGCCACGATCGTACTTCAGGTTCTGCCCGACCTTCGCTGCTTTACTGTCCTCCAGCAGCGGTTTCAGCTGCTTCAGCACCGCGGCGCGATCCAGCTGCGGTGGCGCGTCAAGATAGTCATGCGCCACCGGCAGGTAAGCGGCCTCGCCCGGTGCCACGGCGAAGGCAATGCCGACAATATTGGCGCTCAGGGTATCCAGCGAATCGGTTTCCAGGTCAAAAGCAAACACGTCGGCGCTTTGCAGTTTTTTCAGCCAGTCGGCAAAGGTCGCCTCGTCGAGGATGGTGACATAGCCGTCGGAGGACAGCACGCTGACCGTTTCCGCTGCGGCCACGGCGGGTTCATCCGGCAGCGATTTCTGCGCCTGGCTATTGCTCTTTTTACCCTGCAGCCATTTTCCTTCCTGCAGATCGGCAAGCCAGCGTTTGAATTCATAGCGGCTGAACAGCGTCTGCAATGCTTCGACGTCAGGCTCGTTAACCGTCAGCTGCTCGCAGGCCAGCTCCAGTTCCACATCGGTTTTGATGGTCGCCAGCTGGTAGGAGAGAAACGCCACATCGCGATTCTGCTCCAGCTTCGCCGCCATGGTTTTTGCTCCACGGAAGGAGAGCCCGGCCACTTTATCAAGGTTGTCGTAGATGGATTGCATGCCGCCCAGCCCCTGCAGCAGCGCCTGTGCGGTTTTCTCGCCCACGCCCGGTACGCCCGGGATGTTATCCGAGCTGTCGCCCATCATGGCGAGGAAATCGATAATCAGCGAAGGCGGTACTCCGTATTTCTGCTCGACTTCTTCCGGACCGAGCACGGTGTTGGTCATGGTGTTAATCAGGGTAATGCCCGGCGTCACCAGCTGCGCCATATCTTTATCGCCGGTGCTGATCAGCACCGCACGCCCCTGCTTTTCCGCTTCCAGCGCCAGCGTGCCGATCACGTCATCGGCTTCCACGCCGGACACCGCCAGCAGCGGCAGCCCCATGGCTTTTACCATCTCGTGCAGCGGCGCGATTTGCGCGCGTAAATCGTCCGGCATCGGTGGACGATGCGATTTGTAATTTTCAAACAGCTCATCGCGGAACGTTTTGCCTTTGGCATCGAAGACCACAGCCACATGGCTGGGTTGATACTGCATCAGCAGGCTTTTCAGCATGTTGAGCACACCATACATGGCGCCGGTTGGCTCACCCGCACTGTTGGTCAGCGGCGGAAAGGCATGATATGCACGGTAGAGGTAGGAAGAGCCATCTACCAGAATCAGGGGATTTTCTGCAATTTGCGCCATAGGTTTGTATTTTCTTCGTTGCGATAATCAGGGTTATAAGGATGCCACAACCAGCGAACAATGTTGAAGTAACAGCAGAAAGTGAGGATCTTTTTCGCGGTTACGCGGCGCGGATCGCAAGGATCATCTTGTGGATAACTTTGTGCGTAAAATTCATAACGTATTGTTATTTACGTTAATTGCAATCATTTTACGATTAATATGCTTTTATAATCAGTCATTTATAATCTTGCCGTGATACGAAACACCTTTTTAAAAAGGCGATCGTCTATGTGGATATTAAGCGAAAGGGTAATCAAAAAACGCTGGCGGTGAGGGATGAATAGCTTAGTGAATTAAGGATGTGGTGTGGGTTGTTTTCACTGTAGCGGCGGGTGATAACCGCGCCGCTACAGCATAAGCCATCGCGTTTTCAGCGCTTAATTACTTTTTCTCAACCAGGAATTTCACGACGTTGGCATAATCCGCCACGAAGTTATCCATTGAGCTGGTGTCCAGGCCGCCGTTGTTAACCATGTATTTGCCGTTAACAAAAATCGCCGGTACGCCCTGCAGATTAACATCCGAAGCCGCTTTCTGCTGCTGTGCAACCAGCGCCTTCACGGCGAAGCTGTTCCACGCTGCATCGTAATCTTCAGAGGTAATACCCGCTGCTTTAATGAAGGTTTCTTTCAGGCTGGCTGCGTCGGTAATGGTCTGGGTCTTCTGGATGCCGTCGAAAATCGGTGCGGTCACTTTATCTTCCACACCCAGCGCCATTGCCACTGCCCACGCATGCGTGACCACCGGACCGAAGTCGCCGCCGAGGAAATCAACGTGATATTTGGTCACTTTGGTATCCGCTGGCAGATTCTTTCTCACCGCATCGCTGACGTGGTAAATGCGCTCAAACTGGTAGCAGTGCGGGCAGAAGAAGGAGAAGAACTCCATGACCTGCGGCTCACCGGCGACCGGTTTTGGCAGCGTAACGTACTGTTTGCCGTCGTTGAACTGTGCCGCTGAGGCGCTAAATGCCAGCATCAAACCTACCAGCGCAAACCAAATCTTTTTCATCGTGAGAACATCTCCTGAGTACTTCATTAAAATTGCGGGCTAAGCTGTAACGGCGGTTCGTGTAACAGCCTTTCCTGCTCGATAAATAGTGCAATCTGCCGGCGCCAGAAGTCCTCATCGGTCATCCAGGGGAAGGCGCGCGGAAAAGCGGGATCCTGCCAGCGGCGTACCACCCAGGCCAGATAATAAACCATGCGCATGGCGCGTAAAGACTCAATCAGTGTCAATTCGTGTAAATCGAAATCACCAAATTCGTTATACGCTTCCAGCAAAATATCCCACTGGATCAATTGCTCCTGACGGCTGCCGTTCACCAGCATCCACAAATCCTGCACTGCCGGGCCAGTGCGCGCGTCATCGAGATCGACAAACATCGGCCCATCGCGCCACAGAATATTGCCGGGATGGCAGTCACCGTGCAGCCGGAGCGGTTGCCACTGGCTATGCCAGCTCTGCTGCAGCGTGGCGCTGAGTTTATCTAACGCCTTCAGTAGCGCATCCTTCAGCGAGGCAGGCACCAGCGCGCTCTGTTCCAGCTGCAGACGTGGCTCAACCACATACTCCTGCAGGCCCAAAGTGGGCCGCTGGCGGAACGGGCTGTGGCGTCCGGTTTGATGGATACGGCCAAGAAAACGACCTACCCACTCCATCTGCTCTTCATTGTCGGTTTCATACTGCCGGCCACCGAGGCTGGGGAACACCGCGAACATAAAGCCAGCGTGCTGATTGAGCGTAGTGCCCTGCAGCGCCAGCGGTGCGGCAACCGGCACTTCATCGTCCAGCAGATCCTGAGCAAAGCGATGCTCTTCAGCGATCTGCGCGGCGCTCCAGCGTTGCGGACGATAGAACTTAGCGACATAGCGTCGCTTATCCTCATCGCTAAACTGATACACGCGGTTTTCGTAGCTGTTCAGGGCGGTTAAGCCGGACTCGACCCGCAGACCTGCATCCCAGAGCGCATCAAGGATAACGTCGGGATTCAGCGTCTGAAAATTAAAAGCGGCTTCGCTCATCATTGTGCCTGTGTGTTACCTGTGCGTTGAACGCGCAAGGATAACACTACTCATCATCCTTGATCACACCGCGCGCACGTAATAGCGCGCTTTTGAAGTCCACTTCATAATCTTTCTTCAGCCCCGGGATCACAGCCTGACTACCGGCATCACGCATTTTGAGATGGTAAATCAATACGTCATCGCTTAATTCACTTAATGGGCCACTGAAACCTGATTCCTGCGCCAGTTTTTGTAAAAATGCCAGCAGGTTGAGATCGGGTTCTTGCTGCCAGGCAGGCTGCAGCAGTTCGAGCAGTTCATTGAGTCGGTGATATTTCATCATTGATTCCTTTGCGCAGGTGGTTCGCTACCGCGAGTTAAGTATCGTCCAGAATAAACAGGGAGACGAAGATGACCGCATTTACCGGTGTGATCCTTGCAGGCGGGCAAGGCAGCCGTATGGGAGGTCAGGATAAGGGCTTGCTGCCATTACAGGGCAAACCGCTTTATCAGCACGTTCTGCAGCGTTTACAGCCGCAGGTCAATATTGTGTTGATTAGCGCCAACCGTAACATTGATCGTTATCAGGCAAGTGGTTGTCAGGTGATTCGTGATTCGCTGCCTGATTATCCCGGTCCGCTGGCAGGCATGCTCAGCGGCCTGCGGCACAGCCAGACCGAATGGGTGGCGTTTTGCGCCTGCGATACGCCGTGGCTACCGCAGGATTTTGTTGCACGGCTGTGGCAGCAGCGTGGTGCAGCCGCCGCCGTGTGGGTGACATCGGGTCAGCGTGATCATCCGGCGCTGGCTTTGGTGCATCGTGCGCTGGCTGATGATCTGGAAGCGTGGCTGCTGCGCGGAGAACGCCGTCTGATGCAGTTTATGCGTGAACATGGCGGACACGGCGTACTGTTTGATGATGATGAAGCCGCCTTCCGCAATATCAATACGCCTGACGATTTGGTTAATGAGGAAAGTGCGTGATGAGTGTGCCGTTACTGGCGGTGGTGGGCTGGAGTGGCACCGGCAAAACCACCCTGTTACAACAGGTGATTCCGCTACTGAGAGCGCAGGGCATTCGCCCCGGGCTGATCAAGCATACCCATCATCAGATGGACATCGATACGCCGGGAAAAGACAGTTATCTGCTGCGCAAAGCGGGAGCCGATCAGGTGATCGTCGCCAGCGAACAACGCTGGGCGTTAATGTGCGAAACGCCGCAGCAGCCGCTTAGTTTAGCGGAGCTGGCAGGCCGTATGGACGCTACAACGCTGGATCTGGTGCTGGTCGAGGGGTTTAAACAGGAGCCTGTCCCCAGAATGGTGTTGTGGCGGCGCGGCGTTAAGGGGGAAATTGATGAATTGCTGGACGACTGGGTGATTGCCGTAGCGACGGATGAAGCGTTAGCGCTTCAGGTACCGGTGCTGGATATTAATCAGCCTGATCAGGTTGCAGAGTATATTGTTCAATGGCTAAAAAACCGCTAATCACACGGTTTTTGGCGGGAAATTTGCC
>NZ_JALNUZ010000007.1:0-238508 GCF_026541005.1 Pantoea sp. GM_Pan_4 | reverse complement strand
TCAAGCCGTGAAAATCCCCGCCAACAAACGCCCCCTCACCTTGCAAAAACCGGTTCCGTTTTCGCCAATAGCATTTTTCGGCATTGCGTCGAAAATATATCATAGGTATCTTGCAAGGCGTTTAATGAGAATGATTTTCGATAACATGCACCATCAGCGGTGTGCGGCAGCGCAGTAGCGCGGGACCGTCGCTGCAGGGAGAGAAACGTTGCCAAACCCGACTCACCACCGCGCTCCACAACGCGTGCGCAATGAATTACGCTTCCGTCACATCACCGTCGCCAGCAAAACGCGGGTGGCCGATGCCTTCTGGCGCATCGTCTTTAGCGGCAGCGATCTGGCGGGTTTCCACTCGCCCTCTTTTGACGACCATATCAAAGTGTTTTTCCCGGATACGCCGGGCGGTGCGCTGGCGCTACCACACATGACCAACGAAGGCATCGTCTGGCCTGACGGCGTGCGTCCGGCGGCGCGCGACTATACGCCGCTGGCCTTTAACGGCAGCGATTCGCTGACGCTGGATTTTTACATCCACGACGGCGGCGTCGCCAGCAGCTGGGCGAGTGCCGCTCAGCCGGGCGATCGCATTGCGATGGGCGGCCCGCGCGGCTCATGCGTCGTGCCGGTGGATTATGCCTGTCAGATTTATGTCTGTGATGAGACCGGTCTGCCGGCGTTTAAGCGCCGCTATCAGGAAATGCAGGCACAGCAGATTCATCTGCTGGCCTGTGTTGATGAGCCAATCGGCCGCGCGTATCTTGGCGACCTGCCGGACGTCACGGTGAGCTGGCTCGGCAGCGGCAAGATGCAGGCTGAGGCGCTGACGCCGCTGCTGGACCCGATTATGCTGCCTGCTGATGACTACTTCATCTGGCTGACCGGCGAAGGCGCGGCGGTGAAACAGCTGAGCGATTACTTTACTCAGCAGCGCGCGGCGCACAGCGACCTGGTGCGCGCCGTCGCTTACTGGCATCAGAAATAACCGGCGCCCGCCCGCTGCCGCCTGTGTTGAATTTTACCAGGCACCAGACTACTATCAACCTCCCTCAACTGACCCCGGGAAGGCGATGAAACAGCAGCGGGATGTTCCAGAGCACGCCGATGCGGCACAGCGTGCCAGCTGTGCCGGCGCACGCAGAAAGCGGCGCGAAAGGATGCTGGATGCCAGTGATATTCGCCTGCTGATGCTGCACTTTCTGGCCAGCGGCGCGGCGCACGGTTATGAGCTGATCAAGTCGGTGGAAGAGTTGTCGAAAGGCGAATATTCCCCCAGCCCCGGCATTATTTATCCCAACCTGACGCTGCTGGAAGAGATGGACGCCATTCGCGTGGTGGATGCCCAGGCCACGCGCAAAGCCTACGCGCTCAACGATGCGGGCCGCGCGCTGCTGGCAGAAAATGGCGAAAACGTGGCGGTGATTATCGGGCGGCTCACTTCGCTGGCGATTCTGGTCAACAACCGCAGCATTCCACAGGTGGAGCAGGCGATCCATACGCTTCGCTATACGCTCAATCATCGGTTATCGCAGGAGCAGATTTCACCGGCCACGGTGGAGATTGTCGTGGCGGCGCTGCAGGACGCGGCAGAGAAGATCGCCAACAGCTAAGCGCGTTACGGTTTCTTCTTGTCCACGTGCCCCAGTTCGCGATCCGGCCAGCAGACATCGCGCACCCGCTGCTTCAGTGCTGCCGCATCGGGAAAGCCGCCTTCCTGTTTGCGTTCCCAAATTACCTGACCATCAATGCTGATCTCGAACACGCCGCCGCTGCCGGGCTGGAGCGTGACTGCGCTGAGATCGCCGGCGAAGGTATGCAGCAGCTCCTGCGCCATCCACGCCGAACGCAGCAGCCAGTTACATTGGGTACAGTAGTGAATGGTTACTGCCGGTTTATCTGCCATACTATCCCTCCTGTTAGTGCCTGATTAAACACAGGTTAACAAATTGTGCGCACAAAGATACATCTTGATGCAAATGATATTGATAATGATTACCAATTGCATTAAATTGTTTTCGCCATCATTTTACTCTCTATAATTACCACAGGCATCCCTGCGGCACCGCGGCCAGTTATATACGGCAGCTGTGCACTCAAGCGCGCATGACACTGTGCCACAGGTGCCGGGATCGATAACATTATCTGGCCAGCGTGACGCGCTGTTTCACGGTTTTTAGCATAGAGCCGTGGTTTTCTGGCAGCAAACAAGTGAGCGAATACTAACAATTAACCAGGTATTTCGCGCATGTCTTTCAACCTTCAGGGAACTGTTCAGCAGCGTCTGTGTAAAGTCGCTGTTCTTGCTTCAGCCATTCACGCAGCCTGCAGCTATGCCGCCAGCGACAGCAGTACGCTGGCGCGTTCCGCAGAGAACAACAGCAGCAATGAACCGGTAATGACCGTTACCGCACCTAAGCAGCAGGCCGGCAGCAAAACCACGCTCACCGCCAGCGATCTGCAAAAACGCGGCGCCAATGACTTCGGTTCGATCATGCGTTATGAGCCGCTGGTCAGCGCCACTGGCGCGGCGGGCGGTTCGTCAGCCGGTAAAAGCGGCTTTGACCGTGCAGGCTATACCGGCTACAACATTCGCGGCCTGGAAAGTAACCGTGTCGGTCTGGATATTGATGGCATTCCGGTACCGGACGCCACCGGTCGTCCGTACGTCAGTCGCGCCGGTAACAATACCTTCGGTATCGGTCGCGACTACATCGACCCGTATATGTTTGGCAGCGTCGAAATTGAGAAGGGCGCTACATCGGTGGAACAACCTAACACCGCCATCGGCGGTAACGTATCGTTTCATAACAAGTCGCCGGACGACTACCTCAGCAGCGATAAAACCCACTATTTCGGTTATCAGAGCGACTACAGTTCGGCAGATCGCAGCTGGCACAACGGCATCACTGCGGCGGCAGGGGATGATGAACTGCGCGGCCTGTTTGTCTACAGCCGCCGCGACGGCCAGCAGACGCGCAACAACAGCGGCGTAAAAGACGCCTACCCGGCCAACTGGCACTCGGATGCCTTTATGACGTCGGGCATCTGGCAGCCAAACGATCAGCACAAGCTGAGCGCCACCTTCGATTACTACCACAAAACCAATCACACCCACTACGATACCTGGGACAGCAGCAGCGGCAACACTATTTGGGGCACTGCGCAACAGCAGAGCGATTCGCGCCGCTGGGGCATTAATCTTGCTGATGAGTGGACGCCGTACAACGAGATGATCGATACGCTGACCACGCGGGTTTACTGGCAGCAAACCGAGGCGCACGACACCACCTGGTTACCGACCAGCGCCAGTCAGTACGGCTTCGTCTACTCTGACTACAACGTCGATACCTTAGGGTTTGACACGCGCGCTAGCAAAACCCTCGGCCGCCACGAGCTGAGCGGCGGCGTCAACGCGCGCGTGGAGAACAGCGAGCGTCCGTTCCGCCAGGCGCCGAACCCGGGCACCTTCGGCACCATTACCCAGCCGCAGTCAGACAGCCGTTCCTGGACCGTGGCCGGTTATCTGCAGGATAAAATCAATTTCGATCTCGATAGCCACAATTTCGCGGTGATTCCCGGCGTGCGCGTTATTCATCAAAGCACCAAACCGAAGAACCTCGGCGATCTGACCAACGGCAGCACGGTGCTGACCGAAGAGCAGGTGGAAAAACTGTACGGCAAGACCAATTCAGACACCGAAGTGCTGCCGTCACTGACCTTCCAGTACGATATCAATCCGGCGCTCACCACCTGGCTGCAATATAAGCGCGGCGTGGAGTTCCCGACCACCAGCCAGCTGTACGGCTCGTGGAACCTTGGTTCAAGCTACGCCGGCAGCGCGCAGTATGCGCTGATTGGTAATGCCGATCTGAAAACCGAGACCAGCAACAATTTTGAGTGGGGTCTGAAAGGACAGCCGACCGACGGCATCACCCTCAATACCTCGGTGTTCTACAACACCTACAAAAACTTTATTGCCTACACCCGCTATCGTCGCGCCACCAATCCGGCGATGTTCGTCAATGTTCCGGCCAACATCTACACCAGCTATCAGGCTGAGAACCGCGACAAAGCCTACATTTATGGGGCGGAGATCAGCACCCGCGTCAACTACGGCAGCTGGTTCCCGACCGTGGATGGCCTGAGCAGCACGTTCGCGCTCGGCTACAGCGAGGGGAAAGCGAAATCCCGCTATCTGGGCGACAAATACATCGATCTCGACAGTGTCGCGCCGCTAAAAGCGATTGTCGGCGTCGCGTGGGACGACAAAGCGCGCGGTTACGGCGCGGCGCTCACCGCCACCTTCGTCAAAGGCAAACAGGCCAGCGCCACCAACCGTGAGAGCTACAGCAACAGCGGGGCGGCCATCAGCGACGCCAGCAGCGAATACATGCGCGTGCCGGGCTACGGCCTGATCGATGCCACCGCGTACTGGCAGCTGACGAAAAATGTCAGGCTGAGCGGCGGTGTCTACAACATTACCGATCGTAAATACTGGGATTACCTCAGCAGCCGCACGCTGACCAGCGCCAGCGCGCAGGAGCGCAACGACATCAATCTGGCCGTGATGCCGGGACGCACCTGGCAACTGGGCGTGAACGTCGACTTCTAATCACTTTTCGCCCTGCGGTGGCGCAGGGCATTTTCACGGGAGCAAGCGCAATGCATCAACGCTATCAACACTATCTGGCGCTGAAAGGCCAGCAGCCAAAAATGTACGCGCGTGATTTAGCCGCGCTGATGGGCATAGGGGAAGCACAGCTGTGCGAAGCGCGCGTGGGCCACGACGCGCAGCCGCTGCGCGCCGATTTTCCGGCGCTGCTGACGGCGCTGGCGGCAGTGGGTGAGACCAAAAGTATTACGCGCAATGCCTGGGCGGTGCACGAACAGGTGGGAACCTACAGCAATCTGCATCTCGGCGAACATGGCGGGCTGGTGCTTAATCCGCGTGCGCTCGACCAGCGTCTGTTTCCTGCGCAGTGGCACAGTGCTTTCTTCCTGCACGAGCAGACCGCGCACGGCGAACGGCAGAGCATACAGATTTTCGATCGTCACGCCGATACGGTGCTGAAAATTTACACCACCGCGCAAACGGAGATGCCGGCGTGGCAGGCGTTGATTGAGCGCTTCCGCCTGGCGCACGCGCCTCAGCTGCAGCCGCAGCCGGTCAGCGCCACGCCGTTCAGCGACAGGGTGGATGCCGGCACTGTCGAAGCGGAGTGGCGTGCCATGACCGATGTGCATCAGTTCTTTGGCCTGCTGAAGCGTCACCATCTCTCGCGGCCGCAGGCGTTTCGCGCGGTGCCGGATGATTTAGCGCGTCAGGTGAGCAACACCGCGCTGGCAACGCTGCTGGCCCAGGTACAGCAGGATGGCAATGAAATCATGATTTTCGTCGGCAATCGCGGCTGTACCCAGATCTTTACCGGCACTATTGGGAAAGTGGTGCCGCTGGATAACTGGATTAACGTTTTTAATCCCACGTTCACGCTGCATCTGATGGCGGATCGCATTCACGAGAGCTGGGTGACGCGCAAGCCGGGCGGCGATGGCTTCGTCACCAGTCTGGAGCTGTTTGCTGCCGATGGCACGCAGATTGCCCAGCTGTACGGCCAGCGCAGCGAGGGCACGCCGGAACAGGCACGCTGGCGCGAGCAGGTGATGGCGCTGACGCCGACAGGAGCCGCCGCATGAAAGCGCTGATCCTGACACTGCTTGCTCTGCTGACGCTGCCGGCGTGGGCGGCGCAGCGCATCATTACTATCGGGGGCGATGTAACGCAGATCGTCTACGCGCTGGATGCGCAGGCGCAGCTGGTGGCGCGCGACAGCACCAGCCAGCATCCGGCGGCGGCCACCAGGCTGCCGGATATCGGTTATATGCGCCAGCTCAACGCGGAAGGCATTCTGGCACTGAAACCGACGCTGGTACTGGCCAGCGCGCTGGCTAAACCGTCGCTGGTGTTGCAGCAGGTGGCGGACGCCGGGGTAACGGTGGTGGAGGTCAGTGGGGATAACCGCCTCGATGCCATCACGGACAAAATCGCCACCATTGGCAACGCGCTGCAGCGTGAACAGGCGGCCCGCGCGTTGATCGACAAGGTCAACAAACAGCGTGCGCAGCTACCGCAGCGGCCGCTGCCGGTGAAAGTGCTGTTTATCATGGCGCACGGCGGTTTACGCACCCAGGCGGCTGGTGCGCAGACCGGCGCTGACGGCGCAATTCGCGCTGCCGGCCTGGTCAATGCCATGGGCGCGGTGCCGCACTATCAGCAGCTGTCGCAGGAGGGCGTCGTGGCGGCAGCACCGGATTTGGTGGTGGTCGGCGAAGAGGGGCTGCGCACGCTGGGAGGCGAACAGGCGGTGTGGGCGCTGCCGGGCCTGCAGCTGACGCCGGCTGGCCAGCATCACGCGCTGCTGGTGATTGATGAGATGGCGCTGCTGAGTTTCGGCCTCGATACGCCGGACGCGATTTTGCGCCTGCGCCATGCGGCGGAAGCCGTGCAGCATGATTAACCGCCTGATGATGCGCTGGCTGATGTTAATGAGTATCAGCATGCTGGTGTGCATGCTGCTGGCGGCCAACCTCGGCGCGATGCCGCTGTCGCTGCGCACGCTGTGGCAGGCGCCGCTTAGCGATCTGGCCTGGCAAATCTGGCTCACAATTCGCCTGCCGCGCGTATTGCTGGCGGTGCTGACTGGCATGGCGCTGGCGGTGTCCGGTGCGGTGATGCAGGGGCTGTTTCGTAATCCGCTGGCCGATCCCGGACTGCTGGGTATCAGCAGCGGTGCCGGGCTGGCGGTGGCGCTCTCAGTGGTGCTACCGGTCAGCCTGCCGCCGCTGCTGGCGCTGTGGCTGCCCTCGCTGGCAGCGTTTGCCGGCAGCCTGGTAGTGACGCTGCTGATCTTCAGCTTTAGCCGGCTGGCGCAGGGCCAGCTGGCGCGCCTGCTGCTGGTGGGGATTGCGATTAATGCGCTATGCGGCGCGGCGGTTGGCGTGCTGTCGTGGCTGAGCAACGACCAGCAGCTGCGTCAGCTGTCGCTGTGGGGCATGGGCAGCCTGACGGGTGCCCAGTGGCCGAGCCTGCTGGTGAGTGCGCTGCTGATCGTTCCGGCGCTGCTGCTGGTGCAGACGCGCGCGCGTCGCCTCAATCTGCTGCAGCTGGGCGAAGAGGACGCGCACTATATGGGCGTCGATGTAAAACGCACGCAGCGCCAGCTGCTGGTGCTGAGTGCGCTGCTGGTGGGCACGGCGGTGGCGGTCAGCGGCATTATCGGTTTTGTCGGGCTGGTGGTGCCGCACGTGATGCGTTTTTGTCTCGGCAGTGACCACCGCTGGCTGCTGCCGGGCGCGGCGCTGGCAGGAGCGATTCTGCTGTTGCTGGCGGATACGCTGGCGCGCACCGTGGTGATTCCGGCCGAAATGCCGGTCGGGCTGCTAACCAGTCTGCTGGGCGGGCCGTGGTTCCTGTGGCAGATTCTGCGCCAGCAAAGGGGGCTGAATGAGTGAGCAGTTGCAGGCGCGCGGACTGCGGTTTTGCCGGGGAACGCGTACCTTAATCAATGATGTTTCCCTGACGCTGCCGCCGGGCGAAATGGTTGCCCTGATCGGTCCTAACGGTGCCGGTAAGTCGACGCTGCTGCGGCTGCTGACCGGCTTTCTGCACGCGGACGCCGGCGAATGCTGGCTGGGCGATCGTCCACTGGCGGCCTGGCCACGCGAACCGCTGGCGCAGCGCCGCGCGGTGATGCGCCAGCAAAACAGCGTCACCTTTCCGCTGCCGGCTGCCGACGTGGTGGCGATGGGGCGCGCACCCTGGCCGACCGGTAACTGCCAGGCGGTGGTGCAGGAGGTGATGCAGTTAACCGGCAGCGCGCCGCTGGCGCAGCGCGACTATCGCTCGCTGTCGGGCGGGGAGCAGCAGCGCGTGCAGCTGGCCCGGGTGCTGGCGCAGCTGTGGCATGACGACGGCCCGCGCGGCTGGCTGCTGCTGGATGAACCCACCTCCACGCTCGATCTCTACTGGCAGCAGTCTACTCTGCGCCTGCTGCACCGGCTGACGCGCAATGGCCGTTTTAGCGTCTGCGCGGTGCTGCACGATTTGAATCTGGCCTCACTGTGGTCGGATCGGGTGTTGTTGTTACACCACGGCCAGCTGTTGGCGCAGGGCGCGCCGCACGCGGTGATGACCGAACCGATCCTGACGCGCTGGTATCAGGCCGACCTGCAGGTGGTTACGCCGCCAGCGCAGGATCGGCCGCAGATACAGCTGCGGCCATAACGGCATCCTGCACCGGGTCAGGGCGCCTGGCGGCAATCGACAATCAGCCGCCCACGCACCTGGCCCGCCAGCAGCTGTTCTGCGCCTGCGCGCGCCTCACTCAGTGGAATCACTTTGGTCATTTGCTCCAGCAGCGCGCCGTCAACCAGCTCCGCCAGACGCTGCCACGCCTGCTGACGCAGCGGTTTGGCGCACATCACGCTGTCCACGCCGGCCAGCGTAACGCCGCGCAGAATAAACGGCGCAACGCTGGTGGGCAGATCGAGGCCCTGCGCCATGCCGCAGGCGGCGACCACGCCGTTGCGCTGGATCCCGGCTAACACATTGGCCAGCGTGTGGCTGCCGACGCTATCGATCGCGGCGGCCCAGCGCTCTTTCGCCAGCGGTTTGCCGGGCGCGCTCAGTTCGTTACGGTCGATAATCGCGGAGGCGCCGAGCGTATCGAGCAGGTAGGCGCTGTCGCTGGCGCGGCCGCTGGATGCCACGACCTCATAGCCGAGACGCGCCAGCAGGTTCACGCTGAAGCTGCCCACGCCGCCGCTGGCACCGGTAACCAGTACCGGACCGTGCTGCGGTGTGATGCCCTGTTTTTCCAGCGCCAGCACGCACAACATCGCGGTAAAGCCGGCGGTGCCAATCGCCATGGTTTGCAGCGGGCTGAGCGCCGCCGGGACGCTAACCAGCCAGTCGCCGGAGACGCTGGCTTTCTGCGCCAGCCCACCCCAGTGTTTTTCACCCACGCCCCAGCCGGTGAGCAGCGCAACATCGTCCTGCTGCCACTCCGGATGACGGCTGTGGATCACCCGGCCAACAAAATCGATGCCCGGCACCATGGGAAACTGGCGCACAATCGGCCCTTTATTGCAGATGGCCAGCGCGTCTTTGTAGTTGAGGGTGGAGTAGCTTACTTCGAGGGTAACATCCTGATCGGGCAATTGTTGCTCTGACAGATCCTGCAGGGATGTGCGGTATCCCTGTTCATCATTTTCAATGACCAGTGCCTTGAACATGCAGCCTCCGGCTGGTTGGGAGAAGTGCGCTCCATAGTACGCTTCTGCTGCAGGGAGTGCCAGGCGGATGGGCGCGGCAGGCGGTCGCTATCGCACCGGCGTTACATTCTGCATAACTTTGCGTAATCTTCGACTATTCAGGCAGTTAAAAATAGGCGCCTTAACTATTATTCATGTAAATCAATGAAGTAGCACATTGACGTTCTGCATCAAAATTCCGCCCTGATTGGTTGTTCCCGGTAAAAAAAGATGCCATCATGTCGCCCGAATTTCTTCCCCATCTTCATCGCTGAGGACGCCGCCATGTCCGGTACAATGCACATCTGCACTTGTCGCCGTGCGCTTCATGACAAGCGCGCCTCTGTCATCTGTTGTTCGCATTTCCCGCTCACCATGCGGTGAGGCTACGCCCCGTTCGCTGTTGGATATGAGTAAAGACAGACGCGATCTGGCTTTACTGATGTCTATCGGTTGCGGCCGCCGGACGTTATTCGCCGGGGAAATTTCCTCATTGCTGTGCCACTGGCACCCACTCATCCTTCATTACGGGGATTTGTGTTATGAACCCATTGAAAATTGCTGCCAGCGTAGCGGTAGCGCCAAGCCTGAGTCTCAACACCGCGCGCGACGTGGTGACGCTGGATAATACCGATTTCACCGACGTGGCCGCGGTAGTGGTCTCGCTGGCCGATACACGCAGCGGCGTGCTGACGCTGCTGCGCCAGACTGGCTTCAATCTGCCGGTGTTTGTCGCGAACGCCTTTGATGAGGCGGTGCTGACGCTGCCGGGCGTGACCGGAGAGATCAACGGCGCAGCGGAAGAGTGGCAGGCGCTGGAGCAGGCGGCGCAGGCGTACGAGGCGGAACTGCTGCCGCCGTTTTTCGACACCCTGACGCGCTATGTCGATATGCAGAACAGCACCTTTGCCTGTCCGGGCCATCAGGGCGGGGCGTTTTTCCGCCGCCATCCGGCCGGACGCCAGTTTTATGAGTTCTACGGCGAGAACGTCTTTCGCTCCGATATGTGTAACGCGGACGTCAAGCTGGGCGATTTACTGATCCACGAAGGCTCGGCCAAGGATGCGCAGAAATATGCCGCGCGCGTGTTCAACGCCGATAAAACCTACTTCGTGCTGAACGGCACCTCCAGCGCCAACAAAGTGGTGACCAATGCGCTGCTGACGCGCGGCGATCTGGTGCTGTTTGACCGCAATAACCATAAATCTAACCACCACGGTGCGCTGATCCAGGCGGGTGCCACGCCGGTTTATCTGGAAGCGGCGCGTAATCCGTTTGGTTTTATTGGCGGCATCGATGCGCACTGTTTCGACGAGACGTATCTGCGCGAGCAGGTGCGCCAGGTCGCGCCACAGCGCGCGGATCAGCCGCGTCCGTTCCGGCTGGCGATCATCCAGCTTGGTACCTACGATGGCACGGTATACAACGCGCGCCAGGTGGTGGATCGCATCGGGCATCTGTGTGACTACATTCTGTTTGATTCGGCATGGCTGGGTTATGAGCAGTTTATTCCGCTGATGGCCGGCTGCTCGCCGCTGACGCTGGAGCTTAACGAGAACGACCCGGGGATCTTTGTCACCCAGTCGGTGCATAAGCAGCTGGCGGGCTTCTCGCAGACTTCGCAGATTCACAAGAAAGATAACCATATTCGCGGCCAGAAACGCTTCTGCCCACACAAGCGCCTGAATAACGCGTTTATGCTGCACGCCTCAACCAGCCCGTTCTATCCGCTGTTCGCTGCGCTGGATATCAACGCCAGAATGCATCAGGGCGAAGCGGGGCGCAGCATGTGGCACGACTGCGTCACGCTGGGCATTGAGGCACGCAAAGCAATCCTTGAGCGCTGCAGCCTGATTCAGCCCTTCCTGCCGGAGCAGGTGCACGGCAAGCCATGGCAGGCGGCAGAAACCGCCACCATCGCCGCCGATCCGGCGTATTTCAGCTTCGAACCGGGCGCGAAGTGGCACGGTTTTGCCGGTTACGATGCCGGACAGTATCTGGTGGACCCGTGCAAGCTGCTGCTCACCACGCCAGGCATCGATGCCACCAGCGGCGAATACACCCGCTTTGGCATTCCGGCCACCATTCTCGCCAACTATCTGCGCGAGAACGGTATCGTACCGGAGAAGTGCGATCTCAACTCGATCCTGTTCCTGCTGACCCCAGCGGAAACGCCGGAAAAAATGGCACACCTGGTGGCGATGCTGGAGCAGTTTGAACAGCACGTGCGGGAAGATGCGCTGCTGGCCGAAGTGCTGCCGAGCGTGTATCGCAGGCACGTTGAGCGCTATCAGGGCTACACGCTGCGTCGCCTGTGCCAGGAGATGCACGATTTGTACGTCAGCTACGACGTTAAGGATCTGCAGCGCGACATGTTCCGTCAGGCGTGTTTCCCGAAAGTCGAGGTCAATCCGCAGGATGCGCATCAGGCGTATATTCGCGGTGACGTTGAGCTGGTGCCGATCGCCAGCGCCGAAGGGCGCATTGCCGCTGAGGGAGCGCTGCCGTATCCGCCGGGTGTGCTGTGTGTGGTGCCAGGCGAAACCTGGGGCGGGGCAGTGCAGCGCTATTTCCTCGCGCTGGAAGCGGGTATCAATCTGCTGCCGGGCTTTTCACCGGAGTTGCAGGGGGTTTACACCGAGGAAGATGACAGCGGGCACAAGCGGTTAGTGGCGAATATGATGTTATAAGAGGGGCTGTTCCCCCACCGCACGCCACCTTCTCCCGCGGGCGGGAGAAGGTGGCGATGAGCGCTAATCAATAACGGTGGTAGCTGCGCTGTGCCTGGCTCACTTTGTACAGATAGCGGCGTGACTCGGCCGACGGATGGTTGGTGGTCAGCGTCTGATACACCTGGCTCGGTGACATGCCGTTGATGGTGGCGAAGGCGCGGTCTTTATCGCTGGAGAACACGCGCAGCACGCTGCCCGCCCCGCCGTTATAAGCGGTGATCACTGCGTAACGACGCGACAGCGGATCCTGAATCCCGCCGAGATAGCTCTTCTGCAGCAGCGACAGATAAGCGGTACCGGCATCAATGTTATTGGCCGGATCGAGCAGATAGCTGCGGCTCGGTTTACCCCATTTGCCCTTCATGCGGAACACATCGACCCCGGCAGTATGCTGCACCACCTGCATCAGACCCAGCGCATCGGCGTTGCTTACCGCATAAGGGTTGAAGCTCGATTCGGTCTGCATGATCGCCAGAATCAGCGAGGCATCAACGCCATACTGTTCGGCGGCTTTGCGCACCAGCGGCAGATATTTATGCGCACGTTTGTCGAGGTGGTTAGGCACCATCGGAATGGTCACCGACCAGATAACGTGCAGCCCGGAGGTGCGTTTCTGCAGTTTGTTCTGGATCAGGTAATCGGCAAAGTTACCGGCGCGTCCCTGCCAGCGGATCGGCTGACCGGTGTTATCCAGCACCTGGCCGTACAGCAGCGGCTCTTTACTGATCTGAATATCGTTGGCGTCGGAGTAGAGATCGACGTTGCCCGGATCGTCACCAATCAACAGCGTGGTGATGATGGCCTGACGCAGGCTGGCCATCGGATCGGTGCCGGAAATGGTCTCAATGGTGATGCTACCGCTGTCGAAGTTGATGTGACTGCGGGTGTAATAGTTATCGCTGTATTTGACGTAGTCCTTGGGTCCGGCGATCAGAACCTCATTGATTCCCCAGATATTCTCGATGTTGGCGGCAAATTGCCCCATCAGAATGTCAAAACCGTTGGTGTCCTTAACCCACTCTTCATGGTACTGCGATTTTTTTTGTCCGGAGCAGGAGACTAACAGGGGTGCGATGACCAGCAGTGCTATCAGTTTTTTATTCATTGTGAATGCGTGCCTGACTCGAAAAAGAGGGCCTCAAAGGGAGGCCCTGAACGTTTATTTTTCTGGCGGGGTGTAACCTTCAATGTGCACATCTTTGCCTTCGAACAGGAAATTCACCATCTCCTTCTCCAGCACTTTGCGATCTTCCGGGTTCATCATGTTGAGCTTCTTCTCGTTGATCAACATGGTCTGCTTGGACATCCACTGCTGCCAGGCTTCTTTGGAAATCTCATTGTAGATGCGCTTACCCAGTTCGCCAGGATAGAGCTGAAAGTCCTGGCCTTCAGCTTCGCGTTGCAGATAAGTACAAAAAATGGTGCGGCTCATTACTCTTCCTCTTCGGTCAAACTGGTTCGCAGTTGAAGCTGCCGGGGATGGCGTAGCTCATGCAGCAGGCGCTCTACCGGCGCGGCCAGCCCCACTGACGGTGGTTGCGCTAAGTTATACCAGAGACCGCCGGCTTCATCCATCAGCGACCCGGAGGAAGGCCACGCCAGCCACATAGGCACAATATCTAAGTGGAAATGGCTGAAGGTGTGGCGGAACGCGGTAAGCTGCTGCGGTTTCGCGTGGATGCCGCGCGCCGCCAGCCAGTCAGTCAGCGCTTGCTCACTGGTGAACTGCGGGAAGCAGAACAGGCCGCCCCACAAACCCACTGGCGGACGCTGCTCCAGAAACACCTCGTCGCCGTGCTGCAGCATCAGGAACCAGCCGCTGCGCTCTGGCAGCGTGACTTTCGGCTTCCTGCCGGGATAATCGGCCCAGTTGCCTTGTGCATAGGCCGCGCAGCCGCTGTTAAGCGGGCAGATGTCGCATTTCGGGCGGGAGCGAGTACATACTAACGCGCCGAGATCCATCATCGCCTGATTGAACTGGCTGACGCCTTCCGCTGGCGTGACGTCTTCACTGATCTGCCACAGGCGCTTCTCCACCTCTTTTTTGCCCGGCCAGCCGCTCACTGCATAGCAGCGCGCCAGCACGCGTTTTACGTTGCCGTCGAGGATCGGGAAATGCAGGCCAAGCGACAGCGACAGGATCGCGCCCGCCGTGGAGCGGCCGACGCCCGGCAGCGCCGCGACCTCATCGAAATGAGGCGGGAATACGCCGCCGTGCAGCTCAACCACCTGTTTAGCCGCCTTGTGCAGGTTACGCGCCCGTGCGTAATAGCCGAGGCCGGTCCACAGATGCAGTACTTCATCAAGCGGCGCGGCGGCCAGGTCGGCAACCGTGGGGAAGCGCGCCATAAAGCGTTCGAAATAGGGAATAACGGTGGCAACCTGCGTCTGCTGCAGCATCACTTCGGAGAGCCACACCTTATAGGGCGTTTTCTCCAGCTGCCACGGCAGAGTTTTACGGCCAAAGCGTTGGTACCACTCCAGCACCTGTTGCGCGAACTGCGGCGCCTGCATCATAAGAAGGAAATTTTCCGTGTTTACTCTACAATCAGGCAGGAATTCCAGCACAGAGACATCAGGGTGTAAACCGGAAGATTGCAAAGGCTTGCTTCTGTTACTTAACTTTGCATAATGCCCGTTTCCCTGAACAGGCTAACCAGCAGGTTTCAACATGATTAATGACGTCATCACCCCGGAATTTGATGAGAACGGGCGGCCTTTGCGCCGTATCCGCAGTTTTGTGCGCCGCCAGGGGCGCTTAACGAAAGGACAGCAGCTCGCGCTCGACAATTACTGGCCGGAGATGGGCGTCGAGTATCAGCCGCAGCCGCTGGACATGGTTGCGCTGTTTGGCCGCGAAGCGCCGCTGGTGCTGGAGATTGGTTTTGGCATGGGTGCCTCGCTGGTGACCATGGCGCAGAACAATCCGCATCAGAACTTCCTCGGCATTGAAGTGCATGCGCCGGGTGTCGGTGCCTGTCTGGCCTCGGCCAAAGAGGCTGGCGTGCAGAATCTGCGCGTGATGTGTCACGATGCGGTGGAAGTACTGGAGAACATGGTGCCGGACAATTCGCTGCGCATGGTGCAGCTGTTTTTCCCGGATCCATGGCATAAGGCGCGCCACAACAAGCGCCGCATCGTCCAGGTACCGTTTGCCGAGCTGGTGCTGCGCAAGCTGAAGCTGGGCGGCGTGTTCCACATGGCGACCGACTGGGAAGAGTACGCCACGCACATGCTGGAAGTGATGAGCAGCATCGATGGCTATAGCAATCAGTCGGAGAGCCAGAATTACGTGCCGCGTCCGGAAACGCGTCCGTTAACCAAATTTGAGCAGCGCGGGCAGCGACTGGGCCATGGCGTATGGGATCTGATGTTTGAGAGGGTGAAATAATGGCTGTAAAACGTAGCCGCCGTTTACGTAAAAAGTTGCATGTTGATGAGTTTCAGGAGCTGGGCTTCTCTGTTGCCTGGCGTTTTGCCGAAGGCACCAGTGAGGAAGAGGTGGATGCCACGCTCGATCAGTTCATCAATGAGGTGATCGATCCGAATGGTCTGGCCTATGACGGCAGCGGCTATCTGGTGTGGGAAGGGCTGGTGTGTCTGCAGCAGACCGGCAAATGCACCGACGCGCACCGCGAGCTGGTGCGTAACTGGCTGGAAAAGAAAAATCTCGCCGATATTCAGGTCACTGAACTCTTCGACGTTTGGTGGGACTAAGTTTTATTACAGTATGCTGGTGCGCATAAATGCGCACCCTACAGGGGATTGCCCCTGCGGGGGATGGTCCTTTGTAGGGGCGCCATTTATGGCGACCTGGTAACAACCGCAAACTGTCTTGCTCTTTCCCGCACAGAATACTCAGGAGATTTCATGGTTCGTAAGGCTCTTCTCGCCGCGCTGCTGCTGGCGGCAGCTCAGGCGCATGCTGACTATCAGTGCAGCGTCAATCCAAAGGATGATGTGATCATTAAACCCCAGAGCGTGCAGGTGGTGGGCAGCAACGGCAATCTTGAAATCACGCCGCAGGGCGATGTGCAGTTCAACGGCAAGTCGGTGAGCGTCGATAACGCCACGCGCCAGCAGGCGATTGACTACCAGAACGCGCTGCGTCGCGATCTGCCGTGGGTCGACAGCGGCGCAACCACCCGTCTGGAGCGGGGCCGCGTGGCGCTGGATAAAGTGATTGTCGAAAAACTCGGCTCGGACAGCAATGTGCGCAATCGCCTGACCACGCTGAACGGCCAGCTCAGGCAGCAGATGAACCGCATCATCGAGCATCGCCCGGATGGCCTGACTTTCCACCATCAGGCCATTGAGCAGGTGCGCGCCGACGGCGAGAAGCTGGTGCAGAGCACGCTGGGCGGGGTGTTGCAGGATAGCCTGAACGAGATGGGCACCAAACAGGCCGCCAGCGGCAGCAATCCGCTGCAGGCGCTGATGGGCAACCTCGGCGGGCTACAGCAGTCGATTCAGACTGAATGGAACAATCAGGAGCAGGATTTCCAGAACTTCGGTCATGAAGTATGTAACCGGGTGACCGCACTGGAGAGCCAGCGCAAGACGCTGATGCAGAACGTAAAGGGCTAAGCCAGCCGCGTTGCCGCTGAATGCGCGGAACATCACGGCGTCATTGTTCTTCTGAACAGTGGCGCCTTTTTTATCCCCGCAGCTTTTAAGTCGTGATTTAACAGATTGTCTTAGATTCGGGACGAATCTGATAACAGCAAAATTTCCGCATTAATAACTATATCAACGGGCATTCAGCCTGTTGAACTTATTAATTTTTAAGGAAATTTTATGTTATTTTCTGACACCTCTGCTTCCAGTTCACACCCGGTTTTATCACCCCCTGTGGTTATCGTTGCCGAACGCGGCTGGTACAACGACCCGCAAAAACGCTGGCAGGGAACGGTACAAACGCCGGATGCCGTTGAAGTCATCGTGACGGTTAACGGTGGCAATCCGCTACGCGTGCCGGTGATCAATGGCCACTTCGAGTGGATGCCGCCGCAGCCGATGGCCGATGGTGAATACCAGCTCACCTTCACCGCCGTGGATGCCGCCGGCAATCACAGCGCACCCACGCGCGTGGATTACAATATCGATACCCATCCGCCCGCCAGACCGATCATTGAAGCCATTGAAGACCACGTTGCCGGCGGCGTGGAGGACGGTAACAGCATCCGCCGTAACGGCTATACCAACGATGATCAGCCGGTGGTACGCGGGCAGGCCGAAGCCAACGCGCTGGTTTATCTCTATAATGGCAACCAACTTCTCGCCTCTGTCCGTGCCGATGCGCAGGGCAACTGGCAGGCACAGCTCGATCTGCCGCAGGACGGAACCTATAACCTGACGGCGCAGGCCGAGGACCGCGCCGACAACCGCAGTCAGCCGTCGCCGAAGTGGACCTTTTATCTCGATACGCTTATCCCGGAAACGCCGACGTTCAGCTATTACGACGACAATCGCGGGCTGTATCAGGGCCAGTTTGGCCGCGGCCAACCCACCGATGATGTCCGGCCGGAACTGCACGGTGAAGCCGAGCCCGGCAGCGTGGTGCGCATTCAGTATGCCGCACCGGGCGGAAAGTGGGTTGTCGGCGGTACGGCCACCGTCGACAGCAGCGGCCACTGGCACTGGACGCCGCCGCAGGATCTGCTGCCGGACGGCGACTGGCGTTTTCGCAGCCGCAGCAGCGATAAAGCCGGCAACGTCAGTCAATGGAGCGACAGCTGGACGCTGACCGTCGACACCCGTATCAACACGCCCACCATCCTGCAGGCTATCGATGACGTCGGCACCATCCAGCCGGTGCTGCCGGGCCAGACCACCGACGATAAGCGGCTCGATTTTTCCGGACAGGCCGAGCCTTACAGTCTGGTGACGTTGTACCAGAACGGCGTTGTAGCCGGCAGCGCGACGGTGGGGGCCGATGGCCGCTGGCAGATTACCCCGGACCGCGACATGCAGCCGGGCAGTAACAACTTTACGATAAAAGCAGTCGATCTGGCGGGTAACATCAGCAACTATGCGCCCAACTGGATGATTAACTATGACTCTGGCGTGAAGCACAGTTCTGGCGAAGAGAACTGGAACTGTCGCGCCAATACCAGCTGGCAAACCGGCCGGGTGTATCAATACGGCGGGTTGAAAGTCACCGAACTGAAACATGGCACCAGCAACAGCAGTTTCTACACCGGCATCATGAACCGGCCGGATGGCTATGAAAGCAAAGCGATTGAGATGCTGGATCATTCGGTCGTGCAGTTTGATTTTGGCGCCACCAATTACGTGGAGTTCAATTATGGCTATCTCCACAATTGCGATACCTACGTGGATATCTTCTCCCCCAGCGGCGAGCTGCTGGGGCGCGAATACCTGCAGCCCGGTGGCGCCAGCCGGTCTGAGCAGGGCCTGAACACCTTTAGCTGGCAGGCTCCGGCGGGCCAGCAGATTGGCTATATTGACGTCCATTCGGGCGAAGATCCGGATACCTATAAAAAAGTGCTGTGCTGGAACGTGCTGGTGAAGCGCGATGTCGGCTGGATTATTGATACTGTGCGCTGGGGCAAAGACGAGAGCCTGGTACAGCACCATACGCTGCCGGAAACGCAGGAACAGGAGGGCGCGCAGCTGCATCTGAATGATGTGCAGCAGTGGCTGGCGGCGCACAGTGGACAACCGCTGCAGGGCTTCTCTGCGCTGGTGCTGGAAGGAGAACATCAGCAGCTTGATTATCAGCAGCTGACGCAGCATATCAGCGGCCTGCAGCATATCGATCTCACCGGCTCCGGAGACAATCTGCTGCAGCTGGATGCGCAGCAGCTGTTGCAGCAGGCGCACCAGCATGTGCTGCTGCCAGAGCGCACGCGCAGCTGGCTGATTGATGGTGATGCCGGCGACGTGGTGCAGCTCAGCGATAGCACGCAATTTTATCAGCAGTGGCAGCAGCAGGGGACGCAGCAGAGCGGTGGCAAAGTGTGGCAGGTGTTTGAGAGTCTCGACCACAGCGCGACGCTGTTAATCAATAATGAGGTGATGGTCGCCTGAGCGTAACAGATGCAGCCGTGCGGTTTAGTACGGCTGCCAGCGGAAAAGGCGCGTGCCTTCTCCGCTGAATTTACATGAACAGCTCCAGCAGCGAATTGAGGAACAGTTTGCCTTTTTCAGTGATCTGCCAGTGCTCTGGCTGTTCCTGCACATAACCGGCGGCGATGGCTGCGTCGATCTGCGGGCGAATCACTGCCTCGTTCAGTCCGGTGTAGCGCTCAAAGTCGGCGCGCGGCGCGGCTTCCAGCAGGCGGAAACGGTTCATAAAGAACTCGAACGGCTTGTCCTCGTCCGGCACGTCATGCTGCTTATCCAGATAGTTGCCCTTCATAAAACCGCGCGGATGACGGGTTTTCACCGTGCGCACGATGCGCCCGTCCGGCTGCGTCAGCTTGCCGTGCGCACCACAGCCGATGCCGAGGTAATCACCGAAGCGCCAGTAGTTCAGGTTATGCTCGCAGCGATAGCCCGGTTTGGCGTAGGCCGAGGTTTCATACTGCTGATAGCCTGCGGCGCTCAGCAACTGATGACCCTGCTCAAAGATATCCCACAGCGCATCGTCATCCGGCAAAACCGGCGGGCGTGAACCAAACAGCGTGTTGGGCTCAATGGTCAGTTGATACCACGACAGATGCGGCGGGTTGAGGGCAATCGCCTGGCGCAAATCGTCCAGCGCTTCTTCCAGCGACTGATCCGGCAGGCCGTGCATCAGGTCGAGGTTAAAGCTGCGCAGGCCGAGACCGGCCGCCAGCTGTGCCGCGCGGACCGCCTCGTCCGGACCGTGGATGCGCCCCAGGCGCGTCAGCTTTTGCGGACTGAAACTCTGCACGCCAATCGAAATCCGGTTAATGCCCGCCCGCTGATAGCCGCTGAAGCGATCGGCTTCCACCGTGCCCGGATTGGCTTCCATGGTGATTTCGGCGTCCGCCGCCAGCGGCAGGCGCGCGCGCACGCCGTCCATCAGCTGCTGCATCGCCTCGCTGCTCAGCAGGCTGGGCGTGCCGCCGCCAATGAAGATGGTGCGCACTTCGCGCCCGGCGGTCAGCGGCAGATCCTGGTCAAGATCGTTGAGCAGATGCTGCACATACTCGCTGTGCGGCACTTCGCCTTTGAGCGCGTGCGAGTTGAAGTCGCAGTACGGACATTTCTGCACGCACCACGGGATGTGGATATAAAGGCTTAACGGTGGTAACTCAGGCATTGCGCATCGCTTCCAGCAGTAGCGTCAATGCTTTACCCCGATGCGACACGGCACGCTTTTCATCCTTGCTTAGCTCGGCGGCGGTTTTACCCAGCGCCGGCACGTAGAAGATCGGATCATAACCGAAACCGCCTTCACCGGCGGCCGCGCGGGTAATCTCCCCGGCCCAGCTGCCGTGGAACACCAGCGGCGTCGGGTCGGCGGCGTGACGCACGTACACCAGTACGCAGTGGAACTGTGCCTGGCGCTCGTCGTCCGGCACCTGCTCCAGTGCCTGCAGCAGTTTGTCGAGATTCTGCTGGTCGCTGGCATCAACGCCGGCATAGCGTGCCGAGTAAATGCCCGGCGCGCCGCCCAGCGCATCGACCGCCAGCCCGGAGTCATCGGCAATCGCCGGCAGGCCGGTGATCTGCGCCGCGTGACGCGCTTTCAGGATGGCGTTTTCGATAAAGGTCAGCCCGGTCTCTTCGGCAGACTCTACGCCCAGCTCGGTTTGCGCCACGATATCCAGGCCGAAGGCCGCTAACAGATCGGCCAGTTCACGTACTTTGCCCGGATTACCGGTGGCGAGCACAACTTTTTGCATAACAGTTCCAGATTAACGAATTAGAGCAGGTACCAGAGACCCGGGAACAGGTCCATACCGAGGAAGTTCAGCGCATACAGCACCAGAATCACGATCATCGCCGAGAAATCGATGCCGCCCATCGCCGGCAGGATACGGCGAATCGGTGCCATCAGCGGTTCGGTCAGCTGGATTAGCACATAGTCCATCGCACCGCGTCCCTGGCTGATCCAGCTCATCAGCGAGCGAATGATGATCACCCAGAACACCAGATAGCCGGCGGATTTGACCAGTGACAGCAGGCCCACCAGCAGGTTGGTCGGATCGACGGAGAACACCCCGACCTGAATCAGCAGCAGAATCGGATATTTCAGCGTGGTCAGCACGAATGCCAGCAGCAGTGACGCGGTGTCAATCGGTCCCAGCGCCGGCAAAATGCGGCGCAGCGGTTTAACAATCGGCTGGGTGATCTTCACGACAAACTGCGCCAGCGGATTGTAAAAGTCACAGCGTGACCACTGCATCCAGATGCGCAGCAGCAGCACCATCACGTACAGATCAATCAGCGTTTTGACTAAAAACGTCAGTGTTAACATGAGGTTCCTCAATTATTGTTGTGAAGGGCGTGCATAATCCCGCGCGCCAAATACCGCGGTGCCGATGCGCACCATCGTACTGCCTGCGGCAATCGCCGCATCCATATCGTCGCTCATTCCCAGAGAAAGCGTATCGACGCCTGGATAGTCCTGTTGCAAGGCGCGAAACGCGCTGGCCATCTGCTGGCACACCGCCAGCTGGCGCGCGTAATCCTGCTCGGGTGCCGGAATTGCCATCAGTCCACGCAGGCGCAAACGCGGCAGGGCGGCAATCTGTTGTGCCAGCCCGGCGACGGCCTCCAGCATGATGCCAGATTTGCTGTGCTCGTCACTGATATTTACCTGAATTAACACGTTGAGCGGCGGCAGCGCGGCCGGACGCTGATCGTTCAGCCGCTGCGCAATACGCAGGCGGTCAACGGTGTGGCACCAGGCAAAGTTTTCCGCCACCAGACGGCTTTTATTGGATTGTAACGGCCCGATAAAGTGCCATTGCAGATCAGGATGTGCGGCCAGTTCGGCAACTTTTTCAACCCCTTCCTGCACGTAATTTTCACCGAAGGCGCGCTGTCCGGCGGCAATGGCTTCTGCGATAGCGCTCGCAGGTTTGGTTTTGCTCACTGCAAGCAGCGTAATTTCTTCTGGCGCGCGGCCGCAACGCGCGGCAGCAGCAGCGATACGCTCGCGCACTTGCTGTAAGTTGTGCTCAATGGAAGTCATAGTCAGGAGAAGTTAAATGGATTTGGATGACGTTGTGGCGCTTAGTGTAAAGCATAATGCGGCCGATCTGCACCTTTGCAGCGGACATTTACCGCACTGGCGCCGGCAGGGCGTACTGGAGCCAATACCGCAACAGCACAGCTTGCCTGAGCGCTGGCTGCAGGCCTTTAGCGAGCAGTGGCTTAGCGCCGCGCAGCGCAGCGAGTTAGCTGGCAGCGGTCACGTCGATTTCGCCATCACGCTCGGCAACGGCAGCCGGCTGCGCGCCAATCTGTTCCGCCAGCGTCACGGACTGGCGCTGGCGCTGCGGCTGATTGCCAGTCAGCCACCGGATATGGCGCGCCTGCAGCTGCCGGACGTGGTGCGCTCGTTGCTGCAGCAGGAGGAAGGGCTTATCCTCATCACCGGCGCGACCGGCAGCGGCAAATCCACCACGCTGGCGGCGCTGGTGGATAGCCTCAATCGTCAGCAGGCGCGCCACATTATCACGCTGGAAGATCCGATCGAGTTCGTCCACCACAGCCAGCGTTCGCTGATTCAGCAGCGCGAAATCGGCGCACACTGCGCTTCGTTTCAGCTCGGATTAAAAGCGGCGCTGCGTGAAGATCCGGATGTGATCCTGCTGGGTGAGCTGCGCGACAGCGAAACCATCCGGCTGGCGCTGACCGCTGCTGAGACCGGCCATCTGGTGCTGGCCACGCTGCATACGCGCGGCGCGACGCAGGCGGTGGACCGGCTGGTGGATGTGTTTCCGGCCGAGGAGAAAAACCTCGTGTGCACGCAGCTGGCCGGCAGCCTGAAAGCGGTGCTGGCGCAGCGTTTAGTCGCCGCCAAAGCCGGCGGCCGCATTGGCCTGTTTGAAGTACTGGTGGCGACGCCGGCGGTCGCTAACCTGATCCGCGAAGGCAAAATGCATCAGCTGCCCGGTGTGTTGCAGACTGGCGCGCAGGCAGGGATGCAGACTTTCGCCCAGAGCGAGCAGGCCCGGCGCGAGGCGGGATTGATTTGAGCAGGGACTTGCCCTGAGAACCGCCGACACGGCGGCGCGAAACCGCGCGGCCGTGTCCGGGCTGATTTAATGCGTCTCGAACCAGTCCTGCAGGATAATCACCGCGGACTGCGAATCGATATGGCCTTTCTGCAGCGCGCGATAGCCGCCGCGTTCGAACAGATCGGCACGCGCTTCAACGGTGCTCAGACGCTCATCCTGCAGCTCCACACGCACGCCGAAGCGGCCGTGCAGCCGGTTAGCAAACTTGCGCGCGCGCGCCGTCAGCGGCTGTTCGCTGCCGTCCATGTTGAGTGGCAGGCCAACCACCACGTAATCCGGCTGCCACTCTTTCAGCAGCTTACCAATGAGCTCCCAGTCCGGCGTGCCGTCCTGCGCTTTCAGCGCGGCGAGCGGGCGCGCAGTGCCGGTCAGCTGTTGCCCGATGGCGACGCCTATGCTTTTGGTACCGAAGTCGAAGCCGAGCAGCGTTTCACTGGCCATCAGGCGTGCCCTGCATCGCTGGTCATGTTGTGGATGTCCACACCCATGCTGCGCGCGGCTTCACGCCAGCGTTCGGCAATCGGCGTCTGGAACAGGATCTGCGTATTGGCCGGCGTGGTCAGCCAGGCATTCTCCAGCAGCTCATTTTCCAGCTGATCTTTCTCCCACGCGCAATAACCCAGTGCTACCAGCACGTTCTCTGGCTGTTCACGCGTGCCGATCGCTTCCAGCACATCGCGCGAAGTGGTGATCACCGTATTGTCAGAAATGCGGATACTGGAGGAGAACACGCGCTGGGCCGAGTGCAGAATAAAGCCACGATCTTCCGCCAGCGGACCACCGGCAAACACCGGTTTGTCCAGTTTGATGGCAGGATCGCGTTCTGATGGGCTGATCTTAAGTTTTTTCAGGATGCCTTCGACCGTCAGGTTGTCCATCGGCTTGTTAACGATCAAACCCATGGCACCCTCTTCGTTATGCTCGCAGATATACACCACCGAGCGTTTGAAGAAAGGGTCCTGCAGCGACGGCATCGCAATCAAGAAATGGTGCTGTAAATTCATTCTCACTCGTTTACCAAAAATAGCCGGTGCTGAACGGCTGCACCGGCTTTGGGTGGTTCACGGAGCTCTCACTCCTGCGGCATCCTCAGCCCAAACGTTTTTCAATCGCGTCCATCAGCATGCCGGTGATGGAGACCGGGAACGCCGCCTCGATTTCGCGGATGCAGGTTGGGCTGGTGACGTTAACTTCTGTCAGTTTATCACCGATAATATCGAGGCCGACAAAAATCAGCCCTTTGGCTTTCAATGTCGGACCTACGCGTCGGGCAATTTCCCAGTCGCTGTCGCTCAGCGGACGGGCTTCGCCGCGGCCACCGGCGGCGAGGTTGCCACGGGTTTCGCCGCCCTGCGGAATGCGTGCCAGGCAGTATGGCACCGGTTCACCATCGACCACCAGCACGCGTTTATCACCGTCTTTGATCGCCGGCAGATAATTTTGCGCCATGCAGAAGAACTGACCGTGGTTGGTCAGCGTTTCAGTGATCACGCCGAAGTTGGCATCATCTTTTTTGATGCGGAAAATCGACGCGCCGCCCATGCCGTCGAGCGGCTTGAAGATTACATCGCCATGCTCCTGCCAGAACGCGCGCAGCTGCTCTTTGTTGCGCGTCACCAGCGTGTCTGGCGTCAGGTCGGCAAACCAGGCGGTGTAGAGTTTTTCGTTGCAGTCACGCAGGCTCTGCGGTTTGTTAACGATCAGCGTGCCTTGCTCTTCCGCGCGCTCCAGCAGATAGGTTGCGTAAATGAACTCGGTATCAAACGGCGGGTCTTTACGCATCAGCACCACGTTAAGATCGGCCAGCGGGATAGTCTGCTCGCTGCCAAACGTATACCACTGATCGTAGTTCTGCTCGACGCTCAGCAGCCGGGTGCGCGCGTAAGTCACGCCACCACGCAGCGACAGATCGCCCATCTCCATGTAGTGAATTTCATAACCGCGGCGCTGTGCTTCCAGCAACATGGCGAAGCTGGAGTCTTTTTTAATGTTGATGGACGAAATCGGGTCCATAACGATGCCAAGCTTAATCATTATTCTCTCCTCAAAGGGGAATTCAGCCACCCCGTTCCGTGCGAAAGCGTTGTGCTGGTCAGTTATCTGCGTGTGTCTTCGGGCTGAAAGTATCCCTTAACCGAGGTCACCAAACCTCACCTGAAGTGCCGTGATGGCGGTGAGCGCCGTGGTTTCGGTGCGCAAAACGCGCGGACCGAGCAGGATATCGGTAAAGCCGTGCTGCGCCGTCATGGCAATTTCCTCTGCCGACAGGCCGCCTTCCGGGCCAATCAGCAGCCGTACGCGCTCAACCGGCTGCGGCAGCGTATTGATGCTGTGACTGGCGCGCGGATGCAGATTGAGCTTCAGGCCGTCATCCGCTTCGGCGCACCAGGCTTCGAGCGTCATCGCGGCGCGGATTTCCGGCACGCGATTACGACCGCACTGCTCGCAGGCGGCGATGGCAATTTTCTGCCACTGCTGAATCTTTTTCGCCAGGCGTTCGGCATCCAGCTTTACGCCACAGCGTTCAGAAAACAAGGGCGTAATCACATTCACGCCCAGTTCGATCGATTTCTGGATAGTGAATTCCATTTTTTCACCGCGCGACATCACCTGACCGAGGTGTAAGTGCAGCGGAGATTCGCGATCATCAGGCTGGCTGGCAAGGACCTTTACTTTTACACGCTTTTTGTCGGCCTGGGTGATTTCGGCGCTAAAAGTCAGATTACTGCCATCAAACAGCTCGATCTGCTGTCCGGCGCTCATACGCAACACGCGGCCGACGTGGTTGGCGGCATCCTCATCAAGCAGAACTTCACTGTTAACGGTTAGAGCTTCGGGGTGATAAATGCGGGGTATGCGCATGCGGTTCCTGCCGGCGTTATGCCGCATCGCGCGATGCGGCCCAATCGAAAAAAGCTAGTGTAGGGTAGCGCTTTCAGCGCTGGCAAGCCTGCTGTACCCAGGAATTGTGATTTCCCTGCACCGTGGCGATGCGCTGGTCACGTTCGCACTCCCACGGCGTGACCGGATACTGCTTGTTCCACGCGGTGAACAGCTGGGTTTGCTGGCGTGACAGGCGCAGATGATACTGGTCGCGCATATAGAAGTAGGTGCGGGCGATGGCGCCGCGCGCGCGCTCGGGAGGCTCGGCGCGCTTCTGCTTAAAATCGATCTTCATGCTGCACTGACCGTACTGCTGCTCGCCACCGTTCCACTGGCTGTACTGGAAGTTATTGCGGTCACCGTTCACTTCGCCGATGGCTGGCTGCAGGTTGTGCAGATCGCTTTCGATGCGGCGGTAATCTGCGTCTTTGCTGCAGTTTTTGCGTCCGCCATTTTGCCAGCACTGACGCTGATGACCAAACTCCCACGCCGGCATGACGTGTTCCCACTCGATGCGTTCCGCGCGGTTGGCGTTCTTGCGCACGCTATAGCCGCAGCTGCTGAGATCCGGCACGCCTTTTTTACCGTGCCAGCTGATTTTGCAGCCGCAGTAAAAATCCGCCGGCGCATCCGCGTTGATCTTTGCCGCGACCACTTTCGCCTGCTGAAAATTGTTCTGGTTGTAATGGGTGAGACTGAGGCTGTACGCACTGAGCGGCGCGACCAGCAGAGAGAGTAATAACAGCGTTTTGCGAGACATATTCCAAAAAGTAACCTGGTACCGAAAAAGGGCGGCAGGGTAACAGAATGGTCGGGCGCGGGGAATGAGAATCGCGGACTAATCCGCTGCGTATTCACCGGGTTGCAGCAGCGTACCGCAATGCACGCAGCGATATTCGCTCTCACCACGCACCACGCGGTTGTGGCGGCGTACCGTCAGCTGATGTTGCTGGCAGCGACAGCGATAGGGGAAGGTATTGCTGCGCACCGAAGTGATTGCGAACTGATGGGTGCGGCGGGCGGGCACGCCCAGCACGTCCTCCATCATCCACTTCCACTCTTTGCCGTGCGGCGGCACGCGGCCGAAGGTTTTCCACACCAGCAGATGCGCCAGCTCATGCGGCACCACTTCATCGATAAAAGCCTGCTGGTTTTCCAGCAGCAGCACCGGGTTGAGGCGAATTTGCCACTGCTCCAGCCAAGCGGTGCCTGCGGCCGTGCCGCGCTGCTGATAAACCAGCGTCGGCTCTTCGAAATGACGTTCGAGTTTTTGCTGAGCCAGCTGCAAAAAATGGCGCAGCGAGCGCATGACGGCTTGTTGCAGGGCGATGGGCAGACGTGGCGTTTTCATGTGCGGCAGCATAAGGCGTTGCAGCGGGGTACGCAACTGCATGCGCACAGGCGGCAGATAAAAAAAGGGCCGCCCTGCGGCAGCCCCGGTTAACGCATCTGGCCTTACTGCTGGCCGATATCGCGCAGTTTTTTGCCCGACATCAGGTTGCGCTCGATGTGCTCCAGCGAGACGTTTTTGGTCTCCGGAATCAGCGCGACCGTCAGCAGAATAAAGAACACGTTCAGCGCGGCGTAGACCCAGAAAGTCGGCGCGTTGCCCAGCGAGTTCAGCATGGTCAGGAAGGTGGCACCAACGATCATGTTGGCAATCCAGTTGGTCGCGGTAGAGACGGTGATACCAAAATCACGCCCTTTCAGCGGCTGAATTTCAGAACACAGTACCCAAATCAGCGGACCGGCTGACATCGCGAAGCCAACAATGAACATCAGCAGCATGGCGATGGCAAAGTACTGCTCACCGGCAGAGTTAATGCCAATGTGCAGCATGGTACCGAGGATACCCATGCCGGCTGCCATCACCAGGAAGCCCAGCACCAGCGTGGGTTTACGGCCCCAGCGATCCACCAGACCGATAGCGATAAAGGTGGCCAGCACGTTCACCAGACCTACGATCACGGTGCCCCACATTTGCTGCGTGGTATTGGCGAAGCCGGCGATTTCGAAGATTTTCGGTGCGTAGTACATGATGACGTTCATGCCGGTGAACTGCTGCATAACCTGCAACAGCACGCCGAGGAACACCGCGCGGCGGAAGTTGCTGTTGCTCTGGAACAGCTGCCAGCCGGACTGTTTGATCTTCAGGCTTTCGCGGATCTCATCCAGCTCGCGTTTCGCCTGCTCGCTGGTGTCACGCAGGCGGTCCAGCACGCGCTGTGCATCGCGGAAGTCACCTTTCGCCGCCAGCCAGCGCGGGCTGTTTGGCAGGAACACCACGCCAACCAGCAGCAGCACCGCCGGAATAGTGATGATGCCCAGCATCCAGCGCCAGTCGCCCGAGGCACTGAACGCGGTGTCCGACAGGTAAGCGCCGAGAATACCGATGGTGATCATCAGCTGATACAGGGAAATCATACTGCCGCGGATCTTCTCCGGTGCGATTTCCGAGAGATACAGCGGGGCGGTATAAGAGGCAACGCCGACGGCAAGGCCGAGCACCACGCGTGCGGCAATCAGCATTTCCGGGTTTGGCGCCATCGCCGACCACAGTGAACCGATAACGAACAGGATGGCACCGGCCATCAGGCTCTTTTTACGGCCGAGACGCGAAGACATCCAGCCGCTGCCCACGGCACCGACCGCAGCACCGAACATCATTGAGCTGACGATCCACTCCTGCTGATGTGCGGTAACGTTGAAATCTTTCGCGATGAAGGGCAGAGCACCGGCGATAACGCCGATATCCAGACCGAACAGCAGGCCCGCCAGAGCGGCCAGAAAGCAGACAAACAGGGTCATCGCCTTGTTTGAGGTTCTGCTTTTGTGAGTATTACCAGGCATATTGCCTCCGAAGTTTATCCATCTTTGTTTTTATCAATGTTAAGTAAGCTGCCTGCGGGAAAAAGTGAGTGCGATCACATCGATGTAATCGGTTACACACGCTGAAACCCTGTAATCCAGCATTTTTTGCCCGAATCAGTCACATAACCAGTAAGGTATAGCACCCTTTAAGTTTCTGACATCACTATAAATATCGGCTATCAGACGACGCTGAAAATAACGCATTTTCATCACCGTTACTACGCTGAAAAATCTCTAAATTGAAGATATTAAAAGGATTTCAAAATGTAATCGTTAACACTTTGTTGTAAGCGCAGTGCTAACAGTGTAGACAGCGCTGAAAAATGCGCCTGCGGTGGTATAGACAAAAAGTGTGATGGTGCAAAGGCGGGATAGGGGAAGCGGTCAGGGACGAAAGCGTGGAAATTTCGCCGGTAAAAAAGCCCGCTTGCGCGGGCTCGATTTTACCTTCTCCCGTAAGAGAAGTTCGGGGTGAGAGCCGTTGCCCGCACCCGCGTTGATTACAGGCCTGCGGCCTCGCGCAGCTGGGCGGCTTTGTCGGTCTGTTCCCACGGGAAGTGTTCACGACCAAAGTGACCGTAGGCAGCGGTTTCTTTGTAGATAGGCTTCAGCAGATCCATCATCTGAATCAGACCGTATGGACGCAGGTCGAAGAACTCACGCACCAGCAGCGTCAGCTGTTCGGTTGAAACTTTCTCGGTACCGAAGGTTTCCACCATGATTGAGGTCGGTTCTGCCACGCCAATCGCGTAAGAAACCTGGATTTCGCAGCGATCGGCCAGGCCAGCGGCAACGATGTTTTTTGCCACGTAGCGCGCAGCGTAAGCCGCTGAGCGGTCAACCTTCGACGGATCTTTACCAGAGAATGCGCCGCCGCCGTGACGGGCCATGCCGCCGTAGGTATCGACGATGATTTTACGACCGGTCAGGCCGCAGTCGCCCATCGGGCCGCCGATCACGAAGCGACCGGTTGGGTTGATGTGGTATTTGGTGCTGGCGTTGATCCACTCGGTCGGCAGTACCGGCTTGATGATCTCTTCCATCACCGCTTCACGCAGATCGGCCTGAGAAATCTCTTCTGAATGCTGAGTTGACAGCACTACCGCATCGATACCGACAATCTTGCCGCCGTCATACTGGAAGGTAATCTGGCTTTTGGCATCCGGGCGCAGCCATGGCAGCGTACCGTTTTTACGCACTTCAGCCTGACGCTGCACCAGACGGTGCGCGTAGGTCACCGGTGCCGGCATCAGCACGTCGGTTTCATTGGTCGCGTAACCAAACATCAGGCCCTGGTCGCCCGCGCCCTGTTCCAGCGGATCGGTACGGTCTACGCCCTGGTTGATGTCCGGCGACTGTTTACCAATCGCGCTCAGCACCGCACAGGAGTTAGCATCAAAGCCCATATCGGAATGAACATAGCCGATTTCACGTACGGTATTACGGGTGATCTCTTCGATATCGACCCAGGCGCTGGTGGTGATCTCACCGCCAACCAGCACCATACCGGTTTTTACGTAGGTTTCGCAGGCGACGCGTGCTTTGGGATCCTGTTCAAGGATGGCGTCCAGCACGGCATCGGAAATCTGATCGGCGATTTTATCAGGATGTCCTTCTGATACGGACTCGGATGTAAAAAGGTGTTTAGCCATTCTGTTCTTTACCTTGCAAATGGTTTGAATTCGACTGCATAGCGTAAGCGGGATGATGCCAGCTCGACGCCCCTTCAGGCAAAGCCGCAAGCAGTAGGAAGTGTCAGCGTACCAGGCTCACACCGCCTGGATGTTAATCAGTTTAGATGGAAAACCATCTGGACGGCTATTTTAGGTCACTCAGTGCGCGTTTTTCCAGTGCTTTTTCGCCATCCGCATTTATCGCTACAGATCAACTGGAATATTTTCCTGACACCCGCCGCAGCGCGCCGACAAAGATTTTGCATTTTGCCGCGTCAGACTGTATAAAACGCCGCAGTTGTCCCATGGATGACGCCCCCGTGCGTCGCGCTGTCAGAGGCTGTTGATCTGATTTTCATCCACTCCGTTTCCGCATGCTGTTAGCAGGCGCTGGAGGTGATAAAAACAATGAACCACATTTTCGCTCTCTTCGGTTCACGGCGCCGTTCTGGCGCGCTGGCACGCCTTTCCATTTCCAGTTCTGCTCTTTTCTCTCGTCGAAGTTTTCTGCGCTGCGGTAATTATCCCGACACGAGCGCCGGCTAAGCTATTCCCCCAGTTTCTCTGCTGTGTTTCACTCGCCTGTGGTGAGGTGATGCGGGACGATTTTGCCCCGTTGTGCACCGCTTCCGGCACGGTGTTTTACACTTAACCTCAGTAAGGCGCACGGTAACCTGCTGAGGCAAGATAAGCAGAATGAGGAAATTTCCATCCGGCGCAGTAGCAGCAAAATCCGGCAACTTTTTCATATTTCAACGGAAAATTGAGGTTCGTGATGTCTGACGACATGAAGAATATCAAGGGTTCGTCAGCTGGCGAACAGGGTGTACTCCGCTCGATGCAGGAGGTGGCGATGAACGATCAGGACGCAAGCAGAATGCTGCGCACCTACAACATTGCCTGGTGGGGAAACAACTATTACGACGTCAACGAACTCGGCCACATCAGCGTCTGCCCGGATCCGGATCAGCCGGAAGTGCGCGTTGACCTGGCGAAGCTGGTTAAAGAGCGCGAGGCCGACGGCCAGCGCCTGCCTGCGCTGTTCTGCTTCCCGCAAATTCTGCAGCACCGTCTGCGTTCGATTAATGCCGCCTTTAAACGCGCGCGTGAATCCTACGGCTATAAGGGCGACTACTTCCTGGTTTACCCGATCAAAGTTAACCAGCATAAGCGCGTGATTGAATCGCTGGTCAACTCCGGCGAGCCGCTGGGGCTGGAGGCGGGTTCCAAAGCTGAGCTGATGGCGGTGCTGGCGCACGCCGGGAAAACCCGCTCGGTGATTGTGTGTAACGGCTACAAAGACCGCGAATATATCCGTCTGGCGCTGATTGGTGAAAAGCTCGGCCATAAAGTCTATCTGGTGATTGAGAAGATGACCGAAGTGCGCCTGGTGCTGGAAGAAGCCGAGCGGCTGAATGTGGTGCCGCGTCTCGGCATTCGCGCCCGTCTGGCATCGCAGGGCTCCGGTAAGTGGCAGTCGAGTGGCGGCGAGAAATCCAAATTTGGTCTGGCGGCATCGCAGGTGCTGCAGCTGGTCGATATCATGCGCAAAGCGGGTCGTCTCGACAGCCTGCAGCTGCTGCATTTCCACCTCGGCTCGCAGATGTCCAATATTCGCGATATCGCCACCGGCGTGCGTGAATCGGCGCGCTTCTATGTTGAGCTGGCGAAGCTGGGCGTCAACATCAAGTGCTTTGACGTCGGCGGCGGGCTTGGGGTTGACTACGAAGGCACGCGTTCGCAGTCAGACTGCTCGGTCAACTACGGCCTGAACGAATACGCCAATAACGTGATCTGGGCCATCGGCGACGCCTGTGAAGAGCACGGTCTGGAACATCCGACCGTGATTACGGAATCGGGGCGTGCGGTGACCGCGCACCATACCGTGCTGGTCTCCAACATCATCGGCGTTGAGCGCAATGAATTCAGTACGCCGGTCGCACCGGATGCCGACTCACCGCGCCCGATTCAGAGCCTGTGGGATACCTGGCAGGAGATGCACGAGCCAAGCGTACGCCGTTCGCTGCGCGAATGGCTGCATGACAGCCAGATGGACCTGTTCGACATCCATACCGGCTATTCATCAGGCACCTACGATCTCGGTCAGCGCGCCTGGGCAGAGCAGCTGTATCTCAGCATCTGCCACTATATTCAGCAGCACCTTGACCCGAGCAACCGCGCCCATCGGCCGATCATCGATGAGCTGCAGGAGCGCATGGCGGACAAGATTTACGTCAACTTCTCGCTGTTCCAGTCGATGCCGGATGCGTGGGGCATCGATCAGCTGTTCCCGGTGCTGCCGCTGGAAGGGCTGAATAAAACTCCGCAGCGTCGTGCGGTACTGCTGGATATCACCTGTGATTCCGATGGCACCATTGATCACTACGTTGACGGCGACGGTATTGCCACCACCATGCCAATGCCGGAGTACGATGTGGATAATCCACCGATGCTGGGCTTCTTCATGGTCGGGGCGTATCAGGAAATCCTCGGCAATATGCATAACCTGTTTGGCGATACCGAAGCGGTTGACGTCTTCGCCTTCCCGGATGGCAGCGTAGAAGTGCAGCTGTCTGATGAAGGGGATACCGTGGCGGATATGCTGCAATACGTGCAGCTCAATCCTAACGATCTGATGACGTTATTCCGCGATCAGGTAAAACAGCAGCAGGATATTGACGAAGAGCTGCGGGCGCAGTTCCTTGAAGAGTTTGAGAGTGGGCTTTACGGCTACACCTATCTCGAAGACGAGTAAGTGTATTTCCCGCAACGGGCTCCGGCTGGAGCCCGTTATTATCACCTTCCCTGACAATCCTTCCCGCCATTTATTCAATTCGTGATCGCTATCACTCTGAAATTATCCCGGCCGAAACAGCAAATTCAAACCGTTTATTAACAAAAGCTATCTGCTTAATTCAGCAGCGAAAGCGCATCGGTAGTGAAAAAAACGTTTTTTAAATCTGTGGCTTAGTGTTGCACCTGCCCGCTAATGACCAATCTTTCTTTTATGAGTTTCTGTCTATATATAATAAAAATTTAAGCATAAGGCGTTAGGTGAGCGCTGTGCAGGCTGTCGGTTTTTTTGACGCTTTCTGGAATCCCGCTTTAAGCAGTACATTATCTCATATTAAGGACAAAGCCAGAATTTATACCAATGACGTATAATTTATTGCTTATTAATCAAATGAGTATGGATTTTATTTTTTGTCAGGGCCGATAAGCAAAAATCCAGATCCTAAGAATTATCTGATCTTTATGTGAAACATGCAGTGAAAATGAAGCTTTATTGATTGGTTTAAACGATTAAAGTTCATGCTGTTGTTCACTGAAATCTATTTTTCAAAATGTAAGTTGTAAGTTAACCTTCAGTTAAGGTGTTAAGTTTTATCGATGTTTCCCTTACGAATCACATGAGAAAAGCTGACGGTTTAACGCGCTATCAGCCAGTGTAAGGATCGTAAAATGCGCTGCAAATCCGACTACATTCTGATGCTGGAGCCGGTTCACGCTATTTCCGGTGAAGTGGTGGCATGGGAATTGTTGACGCGTTTCGCAGATGATGCAGATACCAATAATAAGCGTAACCCTGACAGGGATGCAGGGTTCTTCAGTTGGCTTTCTGCTGACGAAAAATGGCAGTTATTCCTCCACCAGGTCGAAAAACTTATTCAGCTTTACCATGCGGGGTTTGAGCAGGTCATCAGCGTTAATGTAGACAGAGATATTGTTTCAGGCATTTTTAAAGATGCTGAAATACAAAGAAAACTGGCCGCGCTGACGCGATTACGGCTGGAAATCTCTGCCTTCTTCACCGCACGCTTTAATAGCGCCGACCTGTTGATCCTGAAAGGCGTAGCCAAAATCACGCCGGCCCCGTTATGGCTCGATGACTTTGGTCCGGGTTATTCCAACCTGACCATGCTCGATAGCGGAATATTCGACATCGTCAAGATTGATAAAAAATTTTTTTGGCAATTTGGCGAAGATCGCACTTTCGACATTCTGCTCGACCACCTCAATCAATTATGTCGCGGCGTGATTATTGAGGGCGTTGAACATCAACGTCAGGTTGATTTGCTGTCGCAAAAATCAATTTACGGCATGCAAGGCTACCACTGGAAGAGCGTCTATCTCACTGATTTGTTGGCGCAAGTCTGAAAAGAGTTCGGCAGAGCTATTTTTCGCACGGGCGGCAAATAACGACTCAGCGCGTTTTCACTGTGCCTCTGGCAGATGAAACCGGCCTGGAGAGGATGTGAGTAATTCATTGAATTATTCGCGAAGAATACCGGTGTCTGGCGATACCGGGCGTTTTTATGGATGCCATTAAGCTTATAACTGCGCGGGATATCGATAAAATGAACAATATCTCTGTAACGCCTAAAGGCGGAACGATTGCTACTGAAGTGAGCGGTAATCAGGTTAATTTGACTGCTCCCAGTGTGGTTAAGCTCAACCTTAATCAGGCTGATATTAAGTCTTTCACACGCAATGGTAGTGATTTAGTGGTCACCACTAAATCCGGTGAAGTCGTTGTTATTCATAAATTCTACGATGCTAACGGCGACAGCGATCTGGTGCTGCAGGACGACAAAGGCGCGCTGTGGTGGGTGGAAGATCCCGGCACAGAAGGCTTCCAGTTTGTCTCTATCGACAGCACGGAAGGGCTGTTAGCGGAAAACGTCACGGGTGACGGAACACTGACCGCCTTTGGTATCGCCGGCGCCGCGCTGGCCGGTATCGGTGCGCTGATCGCCGGTAACAACGGCGGTGGCGGCGGCGGCGGTGGGGATAACGGCGGCGGCGACAATGGCGGCGGCGGTGATACCACGGCACCGGCGGCAGTCAGCGATCTGCTGATCACGGATAACGCGGGCAGCGTGCAGGGCGCTATCACGGGCGGCACCAGCACCGATGACAACACGCCTACGCTAAGCGGCACGGCCGAAGCGGGGACCATTGTCAGTATTTACGACGGCACCACGCTGCTGGGTACGGTCACCGTCGGTGCCGATGGCCGCTGGAGCTTCACGACACCCGCTCTGGGTGAAGGGCAGCACAGCCTGACGGTTACCGTTACCGATGCTGCCGGCAACACCAGTCCGGCCACCAGCCCGGTTGATTTCACTGTCGATACGCAGCCACCGGCAGTGGCCACGGACGTGTCCCTGACCAACAACAGCGGCGGCAGCACCACGCCGGTACCAAACGGATCGAGCAGCGATGACAACACGCCGACCCTGAGCGGCCGCGGTGAAGCGGGCGCTGTGGTCAGCGTTTACGATGGTCAGACGCTGCTCGGCACGGCGCTGGTGGGCGCGAACGGCAACTGGAGTTTTACCACGCCAGCGCTGAGCAATGGCAGCCACAGCCTGACCGTGACGCTGACGGACGCTGCCGGCAACGTCAGCGCTGCGTCCTCGCCGTTTGTGGTGACGATTCAGGCGGGCCTGCCGTCAACCAGCAGTTCGCTGCAAATTACCGACGATAGCGATGCTACGCTGCGCACGCTGAGCGATGGCGCCAGCACCAAAGACAGCACGCCGGTGCTGAGCGGCCTGGCGAGCGCTAACGCCGTCATCACGCTGTACAACGGCACCACGCTGCTGGGCAGTACTATTGCCGACGGCAGCGGTCAGTGGCGCTTCACTCCCGCCACGCTGGCAGATGGTACTTACGCGTTCCGCGCGGTTGCCACCGACGCCGCCGGTAACGTCACCACCTCCGTCACCCTGACGGTCACCATCGATACCGTGGCGCCCGGTGCGGCAGGCGATCTGCTGCTGACCGGCGACAGCAATGGCACGGTGACGCCGGTTGCCGCCGGCGGCAGCAGCAATGACAACACGCTGGTGCTGAGCGGCACGGCAGAGGCCGGCAGCACCGTTACGGTACGCGATGGCAACGTCGTGCTCGGCACGGCTATTGTCGGCAGTAACGGCAGCTGGAGCTTCACCACGCCAGCGCTCAGCGACGGCAATCACAGCCTGACTACCACGGTAACCGACAGCGCCGGCAACACCGGTCCGGCGTCAGCGGCTATCGTGGTCACCGTCGATACCACCGCACCGGCGGCGATCGGCGATCTGCAGGTGATCGACAACGTGGGTGCCAGCCAGGGCCCGCTGACGTCGGGCGCTACCACCGATGACAACACACCTACCCTGAGCGGCAGCGGCGAAGCCGGTGCGCTGATCAGCATTTACGACGGCAGCACGCTCCTGGGCAATACCCTTGTCGGGGCCAACGGCAGCTGGAGCTTTACCACGCCCGCGCTCAGCAACGGCAGCCACAGCCTGACCGTTACGCAAACTGATGCGGCGGGCAACGTCAGCAGCGCGACCGCGGAATTTGTGGTCAATGTGGACGCTGCGCTGCCGCCCGCCAGCGCCAGCATTGAGCTGGTGGGCGACAGCGGCAATACCCTCGTCTCACTGCAAAACGGCGCCGTCACCAATGACGACAGCCCGACCCTCGCCGGCCTGACCCGGGCGGGCAGCCTCGTCCGCATCTTTGACGGCGGCGATCTGCTCGGCAGCACCACCGCCGACGGCAATGGGCAGTGGAGCTTTGCCCTGAGCAACCTGAGTGAGGGCGGCCACGCGTTCAGCGCCACCATTACCGACGTTGACGGCAATGTGATTAACACCGTCACTCTGAACATTACGGTTGATACCACGCCACCGGCGGCAGCCAGCGATCTGGCACTGCTGAACGATGCCGGCAGTACCGCACAGCCGGTGACGGGCGGCAGCGCGATCAACGATGCGACACCGCTGCTGAGCGGCACGGCGGAAGCCGGCAGTATTGTCACGATTCGCGATGGCAACACCGTTCTCGGCAGCGTCAGCGTGGGCAGTAACGGCAGCTGGAGCTTCACCACGCCAGCGCTGGGCGAGGGCAATCACAGCCTGAGCACCACGGTGACCGATGCCGCCGGCAACGTCAGCCCGGCATCAACGCCGATCGCCTTTAGCGTTGACACCACCGCGCCTGCCGCCGTCAGCGGCCTGCAGGTGACGGATAACGCGGGCAGCGCCACCGGCGCGCTGGCTTCCGGCCAGACCACCGACGATCGCACACCAACCCTGAGCGGTTCGGCAGAAGCGGGCGCGGTGGTGCGTATCTATGACGGCACCACGCTGCTCGGTAGCGTTACCGCCGGCAGCAACGGCAGCTGGAGCTTTACGCCAGATGCGCTCACCAACGGGCAGCACAGCCTGACCACCACGGTGACTGACGCGGCCGGCAACGTCAGTCCGGCATCGCCGGTGTTCACGGTCAACATTGAGGCGGGCGTGCCGGCCACCAGCAGCCTGCTGATTGTCACCGATGATAACGGCAGCACACTGGTCGAACTGGCCAATAACGACAGCACCACCGACAGCACGCCGATTCTCAGTGGCCAGGCCGGGGCGGGCGATCTCGTCACCCTGTACAACGGCAGCACGGTTTTGGGCAGCGTTGTCGCGGGCAGCAACGGACAGTGGAGCTTCACGCCAGCGGCGCTGGCCGACGGCACCTACGCATTCCGCGCCATCGCCGATAACGGCAGCGGCACGGTGACGGATTCGCCGGTAATCACCATCACCATCGACACCGTCGCGCCCGCGGCACCGACAGGCATCCAGCTGACCAACGATGACGGCGATCCGCTGGGCACAGGCAGCACTAACGTCTCTGCGCCAACCCTGAGCGGCAGCGGCGAAGCTGGCGGTGTGGTGATTATCTCCGATGGCGGTACGGTGATTGGCAGCACCACGGTGGGCAACGATGGCAACTGGAGCTTCACCACGCCGCCCCTCAGCGATGGCAGCCATAGCCTGACCAGCACCGTGACCGATGCGGCCGGCAACACCGGACCGGCGTCAACACCGGTAACCGTCACCGTCGATACGCAGGCACCGGCGGCGGCAGGCAATCTGCAGCTCAGCAATGGCGACGGCACACCGGTTGCCGCGGGCGGCAGCACTAATGACACCACGCCAACCCTGAGCGGTACCGCTGAACCCGGTAGCACGGTGACCGTCAGCGACGGCGATACGGTGCTGGGCACGGCGACGGCAGGCAGCGACGGCAGCTGGAGCTTCACCCCGACCGATCCGCTGAGCGAAGGGCAGCACAACCTGACGTCCACCGTTACCGACACGGCGGGCAATACCGGGCCGGGCAGTACGGCGGTGATTGTCATCGTCGATACCAGCGCCCCTGCCGTGGCCAGCGAGCTGCTGCTCAGCAACGACCAGAGCGGCACACCGGTGCCGGTCAGCAATGGCCTCACCAATGACACCACGCCGGTGTTGAGTGGCCGCGCGGAACCGGGCAGCACCGTAACCATTTCCGATGGCGATACGGTACTGGGCACCGCCACCGTCGGTAACGACGGCAGCTGGAGCTTCACCGCACCGGTGCTGGCAGCGGGCGACCATAGCCTGACGGCGACGGTGACCGATACCGCTGGCAATACCAGCGAACCCTCGGCCGCCCTCAGCTTTACCATCGATACCACCACGCCAGCCGCGCCGGGCAATGTGCAGCTCAGTGATGATCAGAGCGGCACGCCTGTGCTGATCACCAGCGGTGCCACTAACGACACCACGCCGGTCCTGAGCGGCAGCGGCACCGCCGGCAGCACCATCACCGTCTCGGATGGCAATACCGTGCTGGGCACCACCACGGTCAACGACGACGGCAGCTGGAGCTTCACGCCAGCCACTGCGCTGGGCGAGGGGCAGCACAGCCTGACGGCGACCGAAACCAGTCCGGCTGGCAATACCAGCGCACCTTCTGCTCCGCTGGAGGTGAACATCGATCTCACCGATCCGGCGCCCGCCGCAGACTTGCTGCTGGTTAACGATCAGGGCGCAACGCCGCTGCCGATCGCGGCGGATGGCGTCACTAATGACACCACGCCGTTGTTCAGCGGCAGCGCGGAGCCGGGCAGCCTCGTCGCGATTTACGACAATGGCAGCGTGATTGGCTCGGCGCAGGCCGATGCAAACGGCAACTGGAGCTTCACGCCGGATCCGGCACTGGAGGCGGGCACGCATAGCCTGACCACCATTGTCACCGACACGGCGGGCAACAGCGGGCCGGCGTCTGATGCGTTTGATTTCACTATCGATCTCACCGCACCGTCTGCCGCCGCTGATGTCGTGCTGAACAACGATAACGGCGAGACGCTGCAGCCGATTAACAGCGGCACCGCGACCAACGACACCACGCCGCAGCTGAGCGGCACCGCCGATGCCGGCAGCACCGTCACCATCCTCGATGGCAACACGGTGCTGGGCAGCGTGCTGGTGGGTGCCGGTGGCACATGGACCTATGCGGTACCGACGCTGAGCCAGGGCGAACATAGCCTGACCACGACGGTTACCAGCCCGGCGGGCAACGTTAGCGCACCGTCCGCGGCAATTGATTTTACCGTGGATACCACGGCACCGGCCGAGCCGACCGGCCTGCTGCTGGTGAACGATGAGGTTGATCCGGCCGTACCGGTGGCCTCTGGCGGGGCGACCAACGACACCACACCGGTGTTGAGCGGTAGCGCCGAGCCTGACAGCGTGGTGATCGTGCGCGACAACGGCGTGATCATCGGCTCGGCTAACGCCGGCAATGACGGCAGCTGGCGCTTCACGCCTGATACCGCCCTGGAAGCGGGCAGTCACAGCCTGACGGCCAGCGTCACCGATCCGGCAGGCAACGTCGGGCCGGAGTCCGCGCCGTACACCTTCACCGTTGATCTCACGCCACCAGCAGCGCCAGTGGATGTGGTGCTGAGCAATAACGACGGCAGCACGCTGGTGGCGATAGCCGCCAATGGCGCGACCAACGACACCACGCCGCAGCTCTCCGGCAGCGCCACGGCGGGCAGTATCATCACTGTCTACGATGGCGACAGCACGACGCCGATCGGTTCTGTGACCGTGGGCGCCGATGGCAGCTGGCAGTTTGTTACCGGTACGCTGGACGAGGGCGATCACAGCCTGACGGTAACGGTGACTGATGCGGCGGGTAACGTCAGCGATCCTTCCGCGCCGATTAGCTTTACCGTGGATACCACGGCGCCGGACGCGGTCGTCGATCTGCTGCTGGTGAACAACAATGTCGATCCGGCCACGCCAATCACCTCAGGCAGCAACACCAATGACAGCACGCCGCTGCTCAGCGGAACGGCAGAGCCGAACAGCACCATCATCGTCTATGACGGACAGACGCCTATCGGCACGGCGACGGCAGGTAACGACGGCGCATGGACCTTCTCACCTGAACTGACCGATGGCTCGCACAGCCTCAGCGTGACGGTCACCGACGTCGCCGGCAATGTCAGCGCACCGAGCGCCAGTGTGGCGATCACCGTCGATACCGTAGCACCGTCGGCGGTCACCCAGTTGAGCGTCGCCAGCGACAATGGCAACGGCGATCCGGTCACCATCCCGAACGGCGGCTTAACCAGTGACAACACGCCGGTGCTGAGCGGCAGCGGCGATCCGGGCAGCCTGATTGTGATTACCTCGCAGAACGGTCCGGTGGGCAGCGTCACTGTGGGCAGCAGCGGCAGCTGGAGCTTCACGCCGGCCAGCGCGCTGAGTGACGGCAGCTACACCTTAACCGTTGTGGCGCGCGACGCGGCGGGCAACGTCAGCGCGCCGGTCACGGCACAGCTGGTGATTGACGCCACCGCACCGGATCAGGTGACGGAAATCAGTCTCTCCAATGACAACGGCAGTGCGCTGGTGGATATTCCGTCGGGATCGACCACCAGCGATACCACGCCGCTGCTGGCGGGCGTTGCTGAGCCGGGCAGCACGGTGAACATTCTGGATAATGGCGCGCCGATTGGTACGGCGATTGCGGGCAGTGACGGCGCGTGGAGTTTCAACGTGCCAACCCTCACCAACACGTCGCACAGCCTGACGGTGACAGTCACCGATGCGGCCGGTAACACCGGACCGGCGTCGGCACCGATTACCTTTACCGTGGATAACCAGGCTCCGGCCCAGGCCACGCTGGAAGTGAATAACGACAACGGTACCGATCTGGTACTGGTGCCCGATGGCACCTTTACCAATGACAACACGCCACGCCTGAGCGGTACGGCGGAGGCTGACAGCCTGGTGACCATTTACGATGGCAATGTGGTGCTGGGTTCGACCACCGCCAATGCGGCCGGCGAATGGGTGTTCCTGTCGCCCGTGCTCACCGATGGTCAGCACACCCTGACGGCCACGGTGACGGACAGCCTCGGCAACGTCAGTGCGCCGTCTTCCAGCTTCACCGTTCAGGTTGATGCCACGCCGCCGCAGCCGGTCAGCGCCGTGCTGCTGCAGAATGACAACGATCCGGATAACCTTGTCACCATCGCCAATGGTGGCGCCACCAACGACAACACGCCACTGCTGAGCGGCAGCGGTGAGGCGGGTGGTCTCGTCAACGTGTACAACGGCAACGTGCTGGTGGGGTCGGCGACGGTGGACAGCGAAGGCAACTGGAGCCTGAATACGTCGCCGCTGGATAACGGCAGCTACACGCTGACGGTCGTCGTCAGTGACAACGCGGGTAACGTCAGCGACCCGGTGAGCATTGGCGTGACGGTTAACACCGTCGGGCCGGATCCGGTGCTGTCGTTTGAGGTCAACGCCAACAACGGTCCGACCGCACTGCCGCTGGTGGATGGCAGCTTTACCAACGACACCACGCCGGTACTGAGCGGAACGGCGCAGGCCGGTGCCATCATCAATCTGCTGCAGGACGATACGGTGATTGGCTCGGTGGTCGCCGATGCCAATGGCGTATGGCGCTTTGAAACCAGCGCGCTGCAGGATGGCAGCTACGCCTTCTCGGTGCAGGTGGTGGATGCCGCTGGCAACGTCAGCGAACCGGCGGGGCCGGTGAATATCACCGTCGATACGCTGGTGCCAGACGCGGTTCCTGACCTGGTGGTCGCCGATAACGTGGGCGGCACGACGGGCCCGCTGGATGACGGCGCGTCGACCGATGACAACACGCCAACCCTGAGCGGCACGGCAGAAGCCGGCAGCACGGTGAACATCTACGATGGCACCACGCTGCTGGGCACTGCGCTGACCGGCTCTGGCGGTGCCTGGAGCTTTACGACCGCGGCGCTCAACAACGGACCTCACAGCTTCACCGTGACCGTCACCGATGCGGCGGGCAACGTCAGTACGGCGACGCCGGCGTTCAGCCTTAACGTGCAGGCCGATCTGCCGCCAGCCACCTCGACGCTGCAAATCACTGACGACACGGGCACGACGCTGGTGACGCTGGCAGACGGTGCGGTAACCCGCGACACCACGCCAACGCTCAGCGGCTCTGCCTTAGCCGATCAAACCATACGTATCTATAACGGCATTACGGGTGAGGTAATCACCAGCGTTACGGCGGATGCTAACGGCCAGTGGAGCTATACGCCGACACTGGCTGAAGGCAGCTACGCATACTACATTACCGCGCAAAACCCTGGCGGTGATGAGGGGACGCCATCGGCTACCCTCGGCTTCACCGTGGATATCACCGCGCCGGCGGTGGCCGCTGATGTGGTGATCAGCAACGATCGCAGCGGCACGGCGGTGCCGATTAGCGACGGCAGCGTCATCAATGACAACACGCCGGTACTCAGTGGCAGCGCCGAAGTGGGCAGCCTGGTCACAGTGTACGATGGCAACACCGCTATCGCGTCGGTGGTGGTGGGCGCAGGGGGAAGCTGGACGCTGACCACGCCTGCATTGAGCGAAGGGACGCACGCGCTGAGCGTGGGCGTCAGCGATGCGGCGGGGAACAGCAGTGCTCTCACCGCGGCGCTTAACTTCACTGTGGACAGCATCGCACCGAACGCTTCGACGCTGGTCATCACCAACGATGATACCGCGCAGCCGGTGCTCAACGGCGGCTACAGCAGCGATGCCACGCCAACCCTGAGCGGCGTAGCGGAAGCGGGCAGCACGGTCACCATCCTGAATAATGGTGATGTGCTGACCACGCTGACCGTGCCGTCCGGCGGCAACTGGAGCTACACGCCAGCGACAGCGCTGAGTGAAGGATCGCACACCCTGAGCGTTTCGGTGACCGATGCGGCGGGCAACGTCAGCACCAGCACCAGCGCGACGGTGATCGTTGATACCCTGGCGCCGGACGATCTGACGCTGACGGCCAGCAACAACAACGGCAGCACGCCGGTGACGATTGCTGACGGCGGTACCACTAATGACAACACGCCGCTGTTACGCGGTGTGGCAGAGGCGGGCAGCGTGGTGACGATTCGCCTCGATGGCGATGTGGTGGCCTCGCTGACGGTCGGCAGTAGCGGTAACTGGAGTTACACCTCTGCGGCACTGAGCGACGGCAGCCATACCTTCAGCGTCACGGAAACAGACGCGGCGGGTAACACCGGCGAGGCGCTCAGCGTGACGCTGATCGTTGATGCGACGCCACCGCTGGTGGCCACCAACCTGACCATCACTAACGATGTTACCGGCGTCAGCATACCGGCTGGCGGCGCGACTAACGATACCACGCCAACGCTGAGCGGCAGCGCCGAGGCCAACACCACGGTTAGCGTTTATGACGGCAATACGCTGCTCGGCACGGCGCTCGTGAACGGCAGCGGCGCGTGGAGCTTTGTCTCGCCGACGCTGGGTAACGGCGCGCATGCGCTGAGCGTGGCGGTCACCGATGCGGCGGGCAATACCGGCCCGCGCACCACGCCGGTGACTATCACCGTCGATACCGTTGCGCCGGGCGCGGCCACGCTGGTGGTCACCAACGACGTCAGCGGCAGCGTCATCCCGAATGGCGGCGTGACCAGTGATAGCACGCCGGTGCTGAGCGGCCGGGCGGAGGCGGGCAGCATCGTCACCGTACTGGATGGCACCACGCTGGTCGGTTCCGCGCTGGTGGGCAGTGACGGCAACTGGACACTGACGCCAGCCGCGGCGCTGAGCGAAACGCTCCATACGCTCAACGTCACGGTCACCGATGCGGCCGGTAACGTCAGTGCCACCACCAGCGCCACGCTGGTGATCGACACCACGCCGCCGGTGGCTATCACCGGGCTGGCAGCGGTGAACAACAACGGCAGCACGCCGGTGGCGATTGCGGCGGGTGGCGTCACCAATGACAGCACGCCACGCCTGAGCGGTACGGCGGAAGCCAACAGCATCGTGACCATCCGCGATGGTGATACGGTGCTGGGTTCGGTAACCGCCGCCAGCAACGGCAGCTGGAGCTTCGTCACCGGCACCCTGTCTGACGGTTTACACACCTTCAGCGTGACGGCCACCGATGCGGCCGGCAATACCGGTCCCGCAGCGTCCCTTGCGCTGACCGTCGACACCGCGCCGCCGCTGGCGGCAACCGGACTGACGCTGACCAACGACGTCACCGGTGTGGCTATCGTTAATAACGGAGTCACCAACGACAGCACGCCGACGCTGCAGGGCACGGCGGAAGCGAACGCGATTGTCACGGTTTACGATGGCAACACGCTGCTCGGAACGGTGCAGGCTAACGCCAGCGGCAGCTGGAGCTTCGTCTCGCCGACGCTGAGTAATGCCGCCCACGCGCTGAGCGTGACGGTGACCGACAGCGCGGGCAACGTCAGCCCCCGTTCTGAGGTGATTAACCTCACCGTGGATACGGTGGCGCCAGCGAACACCAGTCTCACCATTATTAATGATGCGACCGGTGCCACCATTGTTAACGGCGGTGCGACCAACGACACCACGCCAACGCTGCGCGGCAGCGTCAGCGCGGCGGAGGCCGGGGCACGCGTCACCATTCTGGACAACGGTCTGGCACTGGGTACGGCGATTGTGCAGGCGGACGGTAGCTGGAGCTTCACGCCTCTGACGGCGCTTAGCGCCGGGCCGCACCCGATCACGGTGACGGTAACGGATGCCGCAGGTAACGTCAGCGGCACCACCGCGGCCACGGTGATCATCGATACCACGGCACCGGCGGCCATCACCAATCTGCTGGCGCTCAACAACAACGGCAGCACGGCGGTGACCATTCCGAATAATGGCGTCACCAACGATAGCACGCCGCTGCTGAGCGGCAACGGCGAGGCGGGCGCGCGCATCACGGTGTACGACGGCACCACATTGCTGGGCACCACCACGGTGGGCAGCAACGGCAGCTGGAGCTTCGTGGTGGGTAACGCGCTGAGTAACGGCAGCCACACGCTGAACGTGACGCAGACCGATCCGGCGGGCAACGTCAGCCCGCAGGTGTCGACCACGCTGATCGTCGATACCGTGGTGCCGGTTGCCAGTACGCTGACCATCATTGATGACATCAGCGGTACGCCGGTGACGCTGGCGAACGGCGCCTTTACGCGCGATACCACGCCAACGCTGCGCGGCACCACGGAAGCGGGTGCCGTGGTCACCATCTACGACGGTGCCAGCGCCATTGGTTCTGTGACCGCGGGTAGTGATGGCAGCTGGAGCTTCACCACCGCCACGCTGGCGAACGGCGCGCACACGCTGAGCACCACGGTGACCGATGCGGCGGGTAACGTCAGCACCGGCAACATCACGGCGACGGTAAATGTGGATACCCTGCCTCCGGCGGCGGTAAGCGGGCTGGCGATCAACAGCGCCGGTACCCTCGTCACCGGTAGCGGTGAAGTCGGGGCCACGGTGACGGTGCGCGATGCCAGCGGCAACGCGCTCGGCACCACCACGGTCGGCAGCGGCGGCAACTGGTCGGTGACGCTCACCACCGCGCAGATCACCGGTGCGCCGCTCTCGGTGATCCAGACGGATCGCGCCGGTAACGTCTCGCCGGGGGCCTCGCTGACCGGTGCGATTCGCATCGTGGCGACCAACGACAGCAACGAGGTGGATTACACCAGCACGCAGGCAACGGTGAACAACGGTACGGTCAGCTCGTCGCACACCGCGCTGCTGACCGTGGGGCTGGGTACGGTGCTCAATGCCAGCGTACTGAACAACGGTAATGCTTACCTGTTCAGCGTGGGTAACGATGACAGCCGTACCGTGACGCTCAACGGTTCGGTGACCAGTCTCGGCGTGGCCGCCAACTATTCGTTAAACCTGTACGAACAGCAGGCGAACGGCTCGTGGCAGTTGATCAGTATCAAGACCAACTACATTAACGCGCTGCTGACGATCGGTACGCTGAAAGGGGCAAACGTCACCTATACCGGACTGGGGACCGGCAACTATGCGGTGGTGGTGGCAGCCACCACCAACATTAGCGTGTTGCCAACCACCACGGTAAGCACGGTGTCGGATTTCACCACGCTGGCGGTCACCACCGCCGCGACGGTCACCGGTAACCTGCTGACCAACGACACCAGCTCGATCGCCGGGACGATTCCGTCCGGCACAGCGGTGGCGTCGGTGGGCAGCAGCGCGGTGGCGTCCAGCGGCAATACGGTGATCAACACCACCTACGGTACGCTGACCATTGATGCTAAGGGTAACTACACTTACACGCTGAAGGCCGGGCTGGATATCGATACCCTGCCATCCGCAGACACCTTCACCTACTCGGTGCGGGATGCCAGCGGTGCAGTGACCTCGGCGACGCTGACGGTGACGCTGCATAACGGTGCGGCCACCGCGCTGTTCGCCACCACCAGTCTGGCGGCGGAAACCACCACCAGCAGCGAGCATGATGCCAGCGGCAGCATCTGGGGAGACAGCAACGTCAGCCACAGCGGCACGCTGAGCATCCTCAATGAGCACGGCGATCTCACCACCGTGAGCAGCGTGGGCAGCACGGCGGTGGCCGGGGACTTTGGTGTACTGACCATCGCCGCCAACGGTAGCTATACCTATACCCTGAACGCGGATGTGAATATCCAGAACATCACGCATAAGGAGGTGTTTACCTACACCCTGGTGTCGTCCGACGGCACCATCACCAGCAACACCTTTACCATTGAGCTTCACCCGACCATCACGGGCAGCGCCGCGGCTGACAGCCTAACCAGCAGCGCCTACGACGACACCATTACCAGCGGTGCCGGCGCAGATACGCTGGTTTACCACCTGCTGAGCAGCGCAGATGCCACCGGCGGCAACGGTCACGACACCTGGACCGACTTCAGCGTCGCGCAGGGTGACAAGATCGACGTCAGCAGTCTGCTGATCGGCTGGAATGATTCCACCAGTAATATCAATGACTTTGTGAAAGTGGATCATACCGCGGACGGCAATACGGTGTTGTCGATTGACCGTGACGGCAGCGGCACGGGGTACAGCAGTACGCAGCTGATTACCCTGGAAGGCGTAAACGTCTCACTGGAGGAGTTGCTGCAGCAACCGCATCAAAACCACACGGCTTAGTGGGTGTAACGCAGGGAAGCATAACGGGCACAGGGAGGTGCCCCTTTCTCTCTTTTACTGGTGAACAATCGATGGATCTGATGCAATCAGGCGCAACAACTCGCCGTACCTGTAAGCTCAGCGCCCTGTGTGCTGGCATTGTGTTTTTTCACAGTTCTCATCTTATGGCTGCCAGTGATGCCGTGACGCAGGCGGGGCGCATAACCTCAGCCGGTCTGGCGCAGCAGCAGGATCTTCCCTCCTTAACCGGTCAGGTGGCCGAACCCGCGCTGGCTAACGTGCCGGATACCTTAACCCTTAACCAGGCAGTACAGCGCGCCATCCAGTGGCATCCGGACATCGCGCAGGCAATTGGCAAAATGCTGGAGCAGGCCAGCCAGGTCGATGTGGCGCAGGCCAAATACTATCCGCAAATCAGCGCCGGCATGAACAACGGCTACAGCAACGCCTACAGCGAGAAAGGCTTCAGCCCGTCATTTGTGCTGTCGGTATCGCAGATGCTGTATGACTTCGGCAAAGTCAGCAGTTCGGTGCGCTCCGCCGAAGCCGGGGTGGCGCAGGAGCAGGCCAGCGTGCTGGTGAGTATTGATACCGTCGCGCACGACACCGCCGCCGCGCTGGTGCAGGTGCAGGGCTATCAGCAACTGGTGAAGATCGCCCAGGATCAGCTGACGGCGTTGAGTAAGATTGGCGATCTGGCGCGTCAGCGCAATGAAGAGGGGGCGGCATCGCTCTCGGACGCCACCCAGACCGACGCGCGTATCGAAGGCGCGCGCACCACGCTGACCCAGTATCAGGCCAGCCTCAACCGCTGGCGTGCCACGCTGGCCAGCTATCTCGGCTGGCCACTGGTGAAAAAGGTCAGCGATGCGTTTCCGCCCAGCCTGACGCGCGCCTGCGCGGTGGGCAAAGCTGACGACAAATCCAATCCGGCGGTGCTGGCGGCGTGGGCGCAGGCACGGCAGGCGCAGGCTAAACTGGATAACGCCAACGCGCAGAATTTACCCACCATTTCGCTGGAACCGCAGGTCACGCATTACCTCAACAATCACTACTCCGGCAGCGAAACGCTCGACCGCACCCAGTATTCCGCGTTCGTCAAAGTTGAGATGCCGCTGTATCAGGGCGGCGGCATTACCGCGGCGCGCGATGCGGCGGCCAGCGCGCTGCAGGCGGCCAATGCGGCGGTGAACTCGGCGCGTCTCAAAGCGCAGCAGCAGCTCAGCGAATCGCAAACCGAAGCGCTGAGCCTGTCGCAGAGCCTGGCGATCATGTCGCGTCAGCAGACGCTGGGCGAGAAGACGCAGCAGCTGTATCAGGACCAGTATCTGCAACTCGGCACCCGTCCGCTGCTGGACGTGCTCAACGCCGAACAGGAAGTGTTTCAGACGCGCTTCGCCATGCAGCAAACCATCAGTCAGTTACGTTCACTGCAGCTCGACTGCTTATACAGCACCGGGCAGATGCGGTCAGCGTTTGCGCTGAATAACCAGCGCATCCAGTCTGTGGAGATCCAGCCATGACGCAATTACAGATTCCGGACGCACCCAATGGCAATCCCGCCAGCGCCGCCGGTGGCGAGGTGCCGTTACACGGCTGGGCCACCGCCATTATTCTCATCGCCACCCATTATCGTCTGCCGTGCTCGCCGGGCATGATCATGGCTGCCAGCGAATGGCAGGGCAAACAGTCACGTGATAAAGCACTGCGCCATCTGGCGCGTCAGGCCGGGCTGTCGCTGCAGCTGTATGAAGAGCATCAGTGGGAGATCAGCAGCTGGCGCTTGCCGCTGGCGGTGGAACTGAGCGACGGCCAGGTTGGCGTCATCACCAGCTTTGATGGCGATGACACGGTGCGCGTGCACCTGGCCGGCGATGAACAACCGGCGCCGATCGCGCTGAACACGCTGCTGCCGCAGATCCGCTACGCCGCGGCGCTGCGTCCGGTGACGGCCGCCAAAGATAGCCGTGTCGATCGCTATCTCGCCACGGTCAGGCCCGACTGGCTGCGCCGTCTGGTGCTGCACGACATGCGTCCTTACGGCTACGTGATGCTGGGATCGTTCCTGATCAACCTGCTGGCGCTGGTCGGCATCATCTTCTCGATGCAGGTGTACGATCGGGTGATTCCGGCGCAGTCGTACCCCACGCTGTACGTGCTGTATATCGGGGTGATCCTCTCGGTGGTGTTCACCTATATTCTGCGCGTCGGTCGCGATCACGTCACCGATCTGCTCGGCAAGCGCGCCGATATGCGCGTCTCCGATCGCGTGTTCGGCCATGCGCTGCGGCTGCGCAACAGCGCGGTGCCGCGATCGACCGGCACCTTTATTTCGCAGCTGCGCGAGCTGGAAGCGGTGCGCGAAATGGTGACGTCGACCACGGTGACGGCGATCGTCGACATGCCGTTCTTCCTGCTGTTTATGCTGGTGATGGCGATCATCGCGCCGCAGCTGGCGTGGATCGCGCCGGTGGCGGTGCTGCTGATGATCCTGCCCGGCGTGCTGAGCCAGAAAAAACTGGCGAAGCTGGCGCAGCAAAACCTGAAAGAGTCGACGCTGCGCAACGCGGTGCTGGTGGAGAGCGTGCAGGGGCTGGAAGATATCAAGCTGATGCAGGCGGAGGATCGCTTTCTGCAGCAGTGGAACAGCTATATCCGCATCACCGCGCAGTCGGGCGTCGAGATGCGCAAAGTGATGCATGCGCTGATTAGCTGGGGCGTCACTATTCAGGGACTGGTGTACGCCAGCGTGATCGTGGTCGGGGCGCCGATGGTGATCAACGGCGATATCACCACCGGGGCGATTGTCGCCGCGTCGCTGCTGTCTTCACGCATGATTGCGCCAATGGCGACGCTGTGTGGCGTGCTGGCACGCTGGCAGCAGGTAAAAGCGGCGAAGAGCAGCCTCGATGCGCTGATGAATCTGCCGGTGGAGAACAGTAAAGACGAAACGCGCATTCACTGTCCGGTACTGTTTGGCCACTATCAGTTCACCGATGCCATGTTCCGCTACTACAGCGATTCGCTGACGGTGGCGCTGCGCATCAAGACGCTGACCATCAAGCCGGGTGAGCGCATCGCCGTGCTGGGGCGCAACGGCTCCGGCAAATCCACGCTGCTGCAGGCGATGGCCGGCGGCATGGATCTGGTGGGCGGCGAGCTGCGGCTGGACAATCTCAGCCTGCCGCATATTGATGTCGCGGACGTGCGGCGCAACGTCGGGCTACTGACGCAGAACGCGCGGCTGTTCCACGGTACGCTGCGGGAAAACCTCACCATGGGCGCGGCGCACGCCACCGACGAAGCGATTTTTGCCGCGCTGACGGTCAGTGGCGGGGCCGATTTTATTCGCCGTCTGCCGCTCGGGCTTGATCATCCGGTCATGGAGGGCGGCGTTGGGCTGTCCGGCGGCCAGCGCCAGTCGCTGCTGCTGGCGCGCATGCTGCTGCGCGATCCTAATATCGTGCTGCTGGATGAGCCGACCGCTTCGCTCGACGATCATACCGAGAAGGATTTTATTGAGCGGCTGGGCGCCTGGCTGAATGGCCGCACGCTGATCGTGGCGACGCACCGCGCGGCGATTCTGTCGCTGGTCGATCGCATACTGGTGCTGAAAGAGGGGCAGCTGGTAATGGATAGCCCGAAAGAGAACGCGCTGCCGGCACCGCGCGCCAGCGGAGCGGCGGGGGAGGGACAGGCATGATGAAACAATTGCCGGCAAAACTGCGGCTGGTGACCGCCGCGGAAGTGGATTCGTCCGACGATCTGCTCGGTGAACTGAAATCGGAAAGCCACTACACCGGCGCAGTGCGGCTGATCGTCATCAGCACGGCGCTGATCGTGGTGGCGCTGGTGTGGGCGTGGTTTGGCATGCTGGATGAGGTCTCAACCGGCACCGGGAAGGTGATCCCCAGTTCGCGCGAGCAGGTGCTGCAGTCGCTGGAGGGCGGCATTCTTACGGAACTGTATGTGCATGAGGGCGATCGCGTGCAGGCCGGGCAGATCGTGGCGAAACTGGATGCCACACGCTCGCAGTCCAGCGTCGGCGAGAGCGCGGCGCGCTACCGGGCCGCACTGGCAGCGGCCTCGCGCCTGCGTGCGGAAGTGAACGATGATCCGCTCACGTTTCCCGCCGAGCTGAAGGGCTACCCGGATCTTATCGCGGCGGAAACCCGGCTGTATAACACCAAACGCGCCCAGCTCAATGATGCAACCCGGCAGTTTAAGGAGTCGCTGGCGCTGGCTAATCGCGAACTGGCTATTACTCAGCGACTGGCGAAAACTGGTGCCGCCAGCAGCGTGGAAGTGCTGCGCTTACAGCGCGATAAGTCCGACCTTGAGCTGAAACTTACCGATATGCGCTCGCAGTATTACGTGCAGGCGCGCGAAGAGCTGGCGAAGGCCAGCGCCGAAGCCGACAGCCTGGCGCAGGTGATTAAAGGGCGCGAAGATACCGTAACGCGTCTGACCATCCGCGCGCCGATGCGCGGCATCGTGAAAAACATCAAAGTCTCGACGGTGGGCGGGGTGATTCCGCCCAACGGTGAGTTGATGAACATCGTACCGATGAACGATCGGCTGCTGATTGAAGCACGCCTGTCGCCGCGCGATATTGCTTTTATCCATCCCGGCCAGCGCGCGGTGGTAAAAATCTCCGCTTACGATTACGCCATCTACGGCGGCCTGAACGGCGTGGTGGAAAGCATTTCGCCGGATACCATCCAGGACGAAGTCAAACCGGAGATTTACTACTACCGCGTGTTTATTCGTACTGATAACGACTATGTGCAGAACAAGGCTGGCCGGCGCTTTGCCATCAGCCCGGGCATGGTATCCACCGTGGATATCAAAACCGGCGAGAAGAGCATCATGGATTATCTGGTCAAACCGTTTAACAAGGCCAAAGAGGCGATGCGCGAGCGCTAATTGCGATGCGCGGCAATCTCGGCGATAATCACGCCCATCAATCCCTTCCTCGTCGGGCCTAACGACGCGGAGGGGATTTTTTTCATCTATACCTTAACTGGCTAACCGATTTAAGGATTTAAGAGGACTCGTTATGTACAACACGCTGGGCAATCAGTACGACAACTCCCTGGTTTCTAACGCCTTCGGTTTCATGCGTTTTCCGCTGAACTTCCAGCCTTACGACAGCGACGCCGAGTGGGTGATTACCGGCGTGCCGTTTGATGCCGCGACGTCAGGCCGGCCGGGCAGCCGTTTAGGGCCGGGGGCGATCCGTCAGATCTCCACTAATCTTGCGTGGGAAGGCTGCCGCTGGCCGTGGGATTTCGATCTGCGTCAGCGCCTCAACGTGGTGGACTGCGGCGATCTGGTGTACGCCTTCGGTGATTCACAGGATCTGTCCGACAAGCTGCAGGCGCACGCGGAAAAGCTGCTGGCGAACGGCAAGCGCATGCTGACTTTTGGCGGTGATCACTATGTCACGCTGCCGCTGCTGCGCGCGCACGCCAAACACTTCGGCAAGATGGCGCTGGTGCACTTCGATGCGCATACCGATACCTACTCCAACGGCCCGACTTTTGACCACGGCACTATGTTCTACACTGCGCCGCAGGAAGGGCTGATCGATCCGCAGCATTCGGTGCAGATTGGTATCCGTACCGAGTTCGATAAGAGCCTGGGCTTCAACGTGCTGGACGCCGCGCAGGTTAATGACCGCAGCGTGGACGACATCCTGGCCGAAGTGAAGCGCACCGTGGGCGATTTGCCGGTGTACCTGACGTTTGATATCGACTGCCTCGATCCGGCCCATGCGCCAGGCACCGGTACGCCAGTTATTGGTGGCCTGACCAGCGATAAAGCCACCAAGCTGATTCGCGGCCTGCAGGGTATGAACATTGTGGGGATGGATCTGGTGGAAGTGGCACCGGGCTACGATCACGCCGACCTGACCTCACTGGCCGCTGCGACGCTGGCGCTGGATATGCTGCACGTGCAGGCGGCGAATAAAGGTTAAGCGGCAGTGCGGACGGCTGCCCTCACCCTGACCCTCTCCCCCAGGAGAGGGAACCGATCGAGCGGGCGGTGAGAACAGCACGGACTGCTCCCACTCCCTCAGGAGAGGGAGCCGATCGAGCCGGCGGTGAGAACAGCACGGACCGCTTCCTCTCCCGCATGCGGGAGAGGGAACCGATCGAGCGGGAGGTGAGAACAGCACGGACTGCTCCCTCTCCCGCGTGCGGGAGAGGGCTGGGGTGAGGGGAAGACCGGCGACTACTTACCATCCGCCGCGATGCGGTCGCGAATATGCTGCGCGCGCGACTCAGAATCCGGATGCGAGTCAAACATTGAGCTCTGGCGGCCCTGATCCAGCTTCGCCAGCTTCTCGAAGCTGGTCGCCAGACCAAGCGGATTAATGCCGCGCTTCTTCAGCAGATCGTACGAATAGTCATCCGCCTGCGACTCCTGAGTCTGTGAGAACTGCGCATTAACCAGTTTCTCGCCCATCTCGCCCAGCTGTGACTGCGACAGTGAGCCAATCACGCCGCCCACCGACGCCGCAGCGTTGCGTGCCGCCGTGGTCGCGAAAGCCACCTGCATCGCTTTGCGCGTATGGCCGAGCGCGACGTGGCCCATTTCATGGCCGAGCACGCCTTCCACTTCGTTGTCGCTCATCATATCCATCAGACCGCTATAAACGCGGATACAGCCATTGGCCATCGCCCAGGCGTTGACGTCTTTGGTCAGATACACCTTGTAGTTGGCCGGTACACCGTTGATGTTATCGCCCAGCGCGGCGGCGATTTTGTTCAGCCGCTGCTGATAGCTGCTGTTGGCCGGCGCCAGCTGGTTCTCTTTATCCATCTGTGCACACGACTGATCGCTCAGCTCTTTAACCTGGGCATCATTCAGCGAGTAAGCCTGAAACGCCTGCGCGCCAGACTGCAACAGTGCGTTGTTATCCATTCCTTCGCAGCCGCTCAGCAGCGAAACCATTCCCAGCGCGACAACCATGGCGCGGATTTTCATATCAGCATCCTTTGAGTAACAAGTAGAGAAAACAAACACCTGAAAAACCACGCAGGTGTTTAAACGCATTGGTTATAGCGTGCCAGGGGCGGATTGGCTAGCAGACAGGCCCCGAAATGCAACCCTGAACCGCAGATTTAGCATCCTGATACATGTACTTTTGCCCCGATTTTCATGTACATTGATGTGCGACTTTTTTCTCGCTTCGCCTTATAACTCATTAATTACAATCAGTTAAGCGTGGCGGAGCATTAATCCGACCTGGAGTAGAAGATGCCCTCTCGTAAAGAGCTTGCCAACGCCATTCGCGCGTTAAGTATGGATGCAGTACAGAAAGCGAAATCGGGACATCCGGGTGCCCCAATGGGCATGGCCGATATCGCTGAAGTGCTGTGGCGTGATTTCCTGAACCACAATCCAACTAACCCGCTGTGGGCAGATCGCGACCGTTTCGTGCTGTCCAACGGCCACGGCTCGATGCTGATTTACAGCCTGCTGCACCTCACCGGCTATGACCTGCCGATGAGCGAGCTGCAGAACTTCCGTCAGCTGCACTCTAAAACCCCAGGTCACCCGGAATACGGTTACACCGCAGGCGTGGAAACCACCACCGGCCCACTGGGTCAGGGCATCGCGAACGCCGTGGGCTTCGCCATTGCTGAGCGCACGCTGGCGGCGCAGTTCAACCGTCCGGGCCATGACATCGTAGACCATCACACTTACGTGTTCATGGGCGACGGCTGCATGATGGAAGGCATCTCACACGAAGTGTGCTCCATCGCCGGTACCCTGAAGCTCGGCAAGCTGGTGGCGTTCTATGACGACAACGGCATCTCTATCGACGGTCACGTGGATGGCTGGTTCACCGACGACACCGCCAAACGCTTCGAAGCCTACGGCTGGCACGTGGTGCGTGGCGTAGACGGTCACGACGCCGACGCGATCAAAAAAGCGGTAGAAGAAGCCGAAGCGGTCACCGACAAGCCATCGCTGCTGATGTGCAAAACCATCATCGGTTTCGGTTCCCCGAACAAAGCCGGTACGCACGATTCGCACGGTGCCCCGCTGGGTGACGACGAAATCGCGCTGACCCGTAAACAGCTGGGCTGGAACTACGCGCCATTTGAAATTCCTTCTGATATCTACGCACAGTGGGATGCCAAAGAAGCCGGCCAGGCGAAAGAGAAAGCCTGGGACGAGAAGTTTGCTGCTTACGCCGCTGCGCATCCGGAACTGGCCACAGAGTTCAAACGCCGCGTGAACAACGAGCTGCCCGCTAACTGGCAGGCGGAATCGCAGAAGTTCATCGAGCAGCTGCAGGCTAATCCGGCAAAAATCGCCAGCCGTAAAGCGTCGCAGAATGCCATCGAAGCCTTCGGTAAGCTGCTGCCGGAATATCTGGGCGGCTCGGCTGACCTGGCACCAAGCAACCTGACCATGTGGTCTGGCTCGAAGCCGATCAATGAAGATGCCGCAGGCAACTACATTCATTACGGCGTGCGTGAGTTTGGTATGACTGCCATCGCCAACGGTATTGCGCTGCACGGTGGCTTCCTGCCGTACACCGCAACCTTCCTGATGTTCGTCGAGTACGCGCGTAACGCGGCACGTATGGCGGCGCTGATGAAAATCCGTCAGGTGATGGTTTATACCCACGACTCTATCGGTCTGGGTGAAGATGGCCCGACGCACCAGCCGGTTGAGCAGATGGCCAGCCTGCGCACCACCCCGAACATGAGCCTGTGGCGTCCATGTGACCAGGTGGAATCTGCGGTGGCGTGGAAATACGCTATCGAGCGCGTTGACGGTCCATCAGCCCTGATCTTCTCGCGTCAGAACCTGGCGCAGCAGGATCGTAGCGCTGAGCAGCTGGCTAACGTGGCGCGCGGTGGTTACGTGCTGAAAGATTGCGACGGCACGCCGGAGCTGATTCTGATTGCGACCGGTTCTGAAGTTGAGCTGGCAGTCGGCGCTTACGAGCAGCTGAGCGCGGAAGGTCGTAAGGTGCGCGTTGTGTCCATGCCGTCTACCGATGCGTTTGATAAGCAGGATGCAGCTTATCGTGAGTCTGTGCTGCCGAAAGCAGTTGGCGCACGCGTTGCTATCGAAGCCGGTATTGCGGATTACTGGTTCAAATACACCGGCCTGCACGGTGCCATCGTTGGCATGACCACCTTCGGTGAGTCAGCGCCAGCTGAGAAGCTGTTCGAAGAGTTCGGCTTCACCGTGGCTAACGTGGTGAAAACCGCGAAATCGATTCTGTAATTTCGCGTAACCCATCGCGCCGCTGCGTGTTGTAGCGGCGCGATTCATCGCGCAGTTCTGCTGCCATCCTCAGGCTTAACTACGCGCAATAAATTGCGCCGCGCCACCCATGAGCAGATCGGCGGGCCTGTTATCACCTCAACCTGAAACGGTTCAATTATTCCTGCAGTAATAATCGCCATTGCCTGAATTTGTGACGCAGATCCAATAATCAGCAGCACAGTTGATCGCAATCATTCCTGTTATTCCTTCCATGCTTTATTCTCGCTGAACCGTTTCAGTTGCAGCCGTGTGCTCTCCGTCAGCAACCGTAACCGGGCAAGAATTCCCTGTACAAAACGCAGCGAAACGCTCAAGGTATTTGGCACGTTTTTTCAGGTGTGGCTGCAGGAAGTGAGATGACCATTCGTATCGCAATAAATGGTTTTGGTCGTATCGGGCGCAACGTGTTGCGTGCGCTGTATGAAACCGGTCGCCGGGCGGAAATCACCGTAGTGGCGATTAACGAACTGGCGGAAGCGGCTGGCATGGCGCATCTGCTGAAGTACGACACCAGCCACGGCCGCTTTGCCTTTGACGTCCGCCAGGAGCGCGATCAGCTGTGGGTTGGCGAAGATACCATCCGTATCCTGCATCAGGCGGAGATTGCCGCGCTGCCGTGGCGCGAGCTGAATGTCGATATCGTGCTGGACTGCACCGGCGTGTACGGCAGCCGCGACGATGGTGAAGCGCATCTGCAGGCTGGCGCGAAGAAAGTGTTGTTCTCGCATCCCGGCGGCAACGATTTGGATGCTACCGTAGTGTTCGGCGTTAACGAACAGGCTCTTAAACAAACTGACCGCATTGTCTCCAACGCATCCTGCACCACCAACTGCATTATTCCGGTGATCAAGCTGCTGGATGACGCCTTTGGCATTGAGTCGGGCACCGTGACCACCATCCACTCGGCGATGCACGATCAGCAGGTGATTGACGCGTATCACAGCGACCTGCGCCGTACCCGTGCCGCCAGTCAGTCGATCATTCCGGTCGATACGCGTCTTGCCGCTGGCATTACCCGTATTTTTCCGAAATTTAACGATCGCTTCGAGGCTATCGCGGTGCGCGTGCCGACGATCAACGTGACCGCCATTGATCTGAGCGTTTCGGTGCGCCAGGCGGTGAAGGCGTGTGAGGTCAACGCGTTGCTGCAAAACGCGTCAGAGGGGGCATTTCGTGGTATAGTTGACTATACGGAATTACCGTTAGTCTCAGTAGATTTTAACCACGATCCGCACAGTGCCATAGTGGACGGCACGCAAACGCGGGTCAGCGGTCACCACCTGATCAAAACCCTGGTCTGGTGTGACAACGAATGGGGCTTTGCTAACCGCATGATCGACACCACGTTAGCAATGGCCGCAAGCGGTTTCAGGTAAGACGCGGACTGCGTCTGGCAAAACTTATGAGAATCAACGAGAGGGTTCACCATGTCTGTAATTAAGATGACCGATCTGGATCTTGCTGGTAAACGCGTTCTGATCCGTGCCGATCTCAACGTACCAGTGAAAGAAGGGAAAGTGACGTCAGATGCACGTATTCGTGCTTCTCTGCCTACCATCGAAGCGGCGTTGAAACAGGGCGCGAAAGTGATGGTTACCTCTCACCTGGGTCGCCCGACCGAAGGTGAATACAACGAAGAGTTCTCCCTCCTGCCGGTTGTTAACTACCTGAAAGAAAAACTGAACGGCACTAACGTGACCCTGGCGAAAGACTACCTCGACGGCGTTGAAGTGGGCGCGGGCGAACTGGTGGTGCTGGAAAACGTTCGCTTTAACAAAGGCGAGAAAAAAGACGACGAAACCCTGTCGAAGAAATATGCCGCCCTGTGTGACGTGTTCGTCATGGATGCCTTCGGCACCGCGCACCGCGCGCAGGCGTCCACTCACGGCGTGGGCAAATTCGCCCCTATCGCCTGTGCCGGTCCGCTGCTGTCTGCCGAACTGGAAGCGCTGGGCAAAGTGATGAGCAATCCACAGCGTCCGCTGGTCGCCGTGGTGGGTGGTTCTAAAGTGTCGACCAAATTCGACGTGCTGCAGTCGCTGGTGAAAATCGCTGACACCGTGATTGTCGGTGGCGGTATCGCTAACACCTTCGTGGCGATCGACAACAACGTCGGCAAATCGCTGTACGAGCCAGACTTCGTTGAGGCCGCTAAAGGCCTGCGCGACCAGTACGGCATTCCGGTACCTACCGATTCACGCGTCGGCACGGAATTCTCCGAAACTGCCCCGGCAACCGTGAAAAAGGTTTCCGAAGTAGCGGATAACGAAGAAATTATGGACTTCGGTGACGAAACCGCACAGAACATGGCGAAACTGCTGAAAGACGCAAAAACCATTCTGTGGAACGGTCCGGTTGGCGTGTTTGAGTTCCCGAACTTCCGTAAGGGCACCGAAATCGTTGCCAACGCTATCGCAGACAGCGACGCGTTCTCTGTTGCCGGCGGCGGTGATACCCTGGCGGCTATCGACCTGTTCGGTATCGAGGACAAAATCTCCTATATCTCTACCGGTGGCGGTGCGTTCCTCGAGTTCGTGGAAGGCAAAAAACTGCCGGCAGTAGCCATGCTGGAAGAGCGCGCGAAGCAGTAATTTTTGGGGGCAGCGCTTCGGCGCTGTCTGAAGGCTTGCCCGCTGTGGGCGAACAGATCGCATTCCCATTGGGGAGTGGACGATAAACGAAACAGGACACAACCATGTCTAAAATTTTTGATTTCGTAAAACCCGGCGTTGTCACTGGTGATGACGTTCAGAAAATTTTCCAAGTAGCGAAAGAAAACAAATTCGCTCTGCCAGCCGTTAACTGCGTCGGCACGGATTCCATCAACGCGGTACTGGAAGCTGCGGCTAAAGTTAAAGCGCCGGTCATCGTTCAGTTCTCCAACGGTGGTGCTGCCTTCATCGCCGGTAAAGGTTTCAAAACCGACAAACCACAGGGCGCTGCGATTTTCGGCGCAATCGCTGGTGCACACCATGTGCATCTGATGGCTGAACAGTACGGCGTGCCAGTAATCCTGCACACCGACCACTGTGCGAAGAAACTGCTGCCGTGGATCGACGGCCTGCTGGATGCTGGCGAAGAGCACTTCAAAAAAACCGGTAAGCCTCTGTTCTCTTCACACATGATCGACCTGTCTGAAGAGTCACTGGAAGAGAACATCGAGATTTCTTCTAAATATCTGGCGCGCATGGCGAAACTGGATATGACGCTGGAAATCGAACTGGGCTGCACCGGTGGTGAAGAAGATGGTGTGGACAACAGCCACATGGACGCTTCTGCACTGTACACTCAGCCAGAAGACGTAGATTACGCTTACACCGAGCTGAGCAAAATCAGCCCGCGTTTCACCATCGCTGCTTCCTTCGGTAACGTGCACGGCGTGTACAAGCCCGGCAACGTGAAACTGACTCCAACCATTCTGCGTGATTCGCAGAAATACGTTTCAGAGAAACACGGCCTGCCGCACAACGCGCTGGACTTCGTGTTCCACGGCGGTTCCGGTTCTTCTGCTGCAGAAATCGAAGAGTCTATCAGCTACGGCGTGATCAAGATGAACATCGATACCGATACCCAATGGGCAACCTGGGACGGCATCCTGCAGTACTACAAAACCAACGAAGCGTACCTGCAGGGTCAGCTTGGCAACCCGAACGGTGCTGACAGCCCGAACAAAAAATACTACGACCCACGCGTCTGGCTGCGTGCGGCACAATCTTCCATGGTTGTGCGCTTAGAGCAGGCTTTCAAAGAGCTGAACGCTGTCGACGTACTGTAATTTTTGCTTACCGTACAAAAAAGGCCCGAAAGGGCCTTTTTTTATGCGTCCCGTCTGGAAATCCCGGTTTATACAGCACATTTTTGGCGCTTCGCCCCATTATTGTTTACCCTTGTACTCGGGAGTGTCGGATTGAATCTGGCAGTTTTTGTACTTTCCTGCGGGAAACTCAACAACAGGGCTAACAAATGGAAGATCTTAACGTCGTTGACGGCATTAACAATGCAGGTGGCTGGCTGGTGCGCAACCAGGCGCTGATCCTCAGCTATGCGGTGAACATCGTGGCGGCTATCGCCATTATTATTGTCGGGATGATTATCGCGCGCGTGGTATCGAACGGCGTCAATCGCCTGCTGGTCGCGCGTCATATTGATGCCACCGTGGCTGATTTCCTCTCGGCGCTGGTGCGCTACGGTATTATTGCCTTCACGATTATTGCCGCGCTGGGCCGCGTCGGCGTGCAGACTGCCTCGGTGATCGCCGTGCTCGGTGCTGCCGGTCTGGCCGTCGGTCTGGCACTGCAGGGTTCGCTCTCCAACCTGGCGGCAGGCGTACTGCTGGTGACCTTCCGTCCATTCCGCACCGGTGAGTTCGTCGATCTCGGTGGCGTGATGGGTACCGTACAGAATGTACAGATCTTCTCGACCACGCTGAAAACCGCTGACGGCAAAATCGTGGTGGTGCCAAACGGCAAAATCATCGCCGGCAACATCGTTAACTTTTCGCGCGAACCTATCCGCCGCAACGAGTTCATTATTGGCGTCGCCTACGATGCGGATGTCGATCAGGTGATCGATCTACTGCGTGAAGTGGTGGAAGCGGACGAGCGCGTGCTGAAAGATCTGGGTATTCAGATTGGCCTGAACGAACTGGCGGCTTCGTCGCTGAACTTTGTGGTGCGCTGCTGGAGCAAAAGCGGTGATCTGCAAAACGTCTACTGGGATCTGATGAAGAACTTCAAGCGCACACTGGATGCGCACGGTATCGGTATTCCTTATCCGCAGATGGACGTGCACCTGCATCAGGTGCAGAGCGAGGCGCAGCAGCCTGCGCGCAGCGAGTAAGTTATCTGGGCACCTGCGGGTGCCCTTGTTTTATCAGTTCCGCTAATGACCGATTAATTCTTTCCATTTCCGCTAATATCCGCGCCTCACTATACTGCACAGCAACACCCCTTTTTCAGGAAATCTTCCGTGTTATCTGTTTACTTACAAGGGCTTGCCCTTGGTGCTGCGCTGATCCTGCCGTTAGGCCCGCAAAATGCCTTTGTCCTGAACCAGGGCATTAAGCGCCATTACCATTTGATGACCGCATCGTTGTGCACATTGAGCGATATTGCGCTGATCTGTGGCGGAATATTTGGCGGCAGCGCGCTGTTGCAGCAGTCGCCGGTTCTGCTGATGCTGATCACCTGGGCTGGCGTGGCGTTTCTGCTGTGGTACGGCTGGGGCGCGCTGCGCAGTGCCTGGCAGGGCGATGTCACGCTGGCGTCAGAGGCGGCGCTGAAGCAGGGGCGCTGGCGCATTGTCGCCACTATGCTGGCGGTGACCTGGCTCAATCCGCATGTCTATCTCGACACCTTCGTGGTGCTCGGCAGCCTCGGCAGTCAGCTGCCGTCGGCGGAGGCGCGCCGCTGGTTCGCTTTCGGCACCGCCAGCGCCTCGCTGCTGTGGTTTTTCGGTCTGGCGCTGCTGGCCGCCTGGCTGTCGCCGCGCCTGCGCACCGTGCGCGCGCAGCGCATCATTAATCTGCTGGTGGGTGGCGTGATGTGGTTTATCGCCCTGCAGCTGGCGCGTCAGGGCATCGCCGGCTGGTGATGCACATGCAGGCCGTAAAGCGCGGGCAGGGCGCCTGCGCTGGCCAGCAGCTCCAGCCGAATCTGGCGGAACGCGGTATCCGGGGGCAGCGCATGATGGCACAGCGAGTGATGATTATCGCTGACCTCGGCCAGCAGCGTGTCATCCAGCCACAGGCGATAGTGGGTAGTGCAGTGCGGCGTTACCGCCTGCGCATGGCCCATCTGCACCGTTTCCATCGCATGATCGAAATCGTTATCGAACAGCAACGTAATCTGGCTGGCGCGCTGCGCGTCCGGCCACTGCCAGCACACCCACGGCTGGCGATCGTCCGCCGCCGGTAGCCAGCCGTTGGTGTGGCTTTCCGGCCGCAGTTTACCGTTGAGCAAATAGTCGCAGTGCCACAGTCGCAGCGGCGTCGCCAGACTAAACGCGATCAGGATCTGATTAGGCGCGCGGCGCGGTAGCCAGAAATCAAACTCATCCACGCCGTAATCGCCGTCGTTTATCTGCCGGGTGCGTTTCGCGACGCGCGGATTGAGGCTGTTGAATACCATCATAATGCCCGGCAGGCGCTGACGGGTGAGCGCCACTTCAACCGCCGGATTTTCTTCAAAGGCGATAAACAGGTAACGATCGCACTCCGCACGGTAGTCAAACGGCAGCGAATACGCCTCTTCAGCGTCAATCTGCAGGCTGTGCGTGGCCAGCAGCCGATCGCCGCAGGTATTGGCCGGATTGTCGCTGGTCAGCAGTGAAACCTGCAGCGTCTGCGCGGATGACGCCCGCAGCCGCACCGTCAGCGCCGGCAGGCGTTCTCCGGCTTTAAGCGGCAGCAGCAGGGCGCAGCGTGAGGTAAGGGCGTGCCAGCCGCCATCCGCGGGCAGGGCGTGCAGCGCGAAGGTGCTGCTGGCGCTGACCTGAGCGGCACCGGCCGGATGCGCCAGCTGCTGACGCGGAATGTACGCGCCGTGGCGCAGCAGCTGTTGCTGCAGCTGACCAATATGCTCCGGCTGCGCCAGCTGACGCGGTGTCTGGTTGTGCTGCTGACACAGCGCCGCCGCGCGGCCCACCACTTCGCCCAGCACGCCACAGGTGCACATCACGCGCGCGCTGCCAAAGGCAACGTGCGTGGCAGAGATAAGCCGACCGGTCAGCAGCAGATTATCCAGCGACTGGCTGTACAGCGCCCGAAACGGAATGGTGTAAGTGCCTTTGCTGTGGAACTGGCGGCAGCCATCGTGAGCGCTGTACACGCCGTCGGCCGGATGCAGGTCAATCGACCAGCCGCCGTAGGCCACCGCATCGTAGTGGTCGCGCTGCGCGATGATATCCTGCTGACACAGCAGGGTGTCGCCGAGAAAGCGTCGGCTCTCGCGCTTGCCGGGAATCAGCCCGACCCATTCAATGGTCAGCGTGTCGGCATCGGCAAACTCGCCGGAGTTTTTGATGTAATCCCACACGCCCCAGACAATCTTCCACAGCTCCCACTTGATGGTTTCGCTTTCATGCACGGTATCCAGCCGGCCGCCCCACTCAAGCCACCACAGATCGCAGCCGTTGAGATCGGAGCTCAAACGTTTATAGCGCGGAATAGCGGTGATCTCTTTCAGCGCAAAGGAGGGCGGTACAAAGCGCACCGGCTGCGCGCTGCGTTTGGTATAAAAATAAATTGAGTGGCCGAGCTTGTGACCAAACTGCTCGCCCGGCGCCATTTTTTCGCCAAACTCCTGCGGTGATTCTGCGCCCACACGGTGCGCTGCCCCGGCCAGATAGCCGAGCACGCCGTCGCCGCTGGCATCGATAAACTGGTCGGCCGTCACGCGATAGCGGGTCTGATTGATGGCGTTGAAAGCCTGTACCGCCTGCAGGCGCTGCGCGGATTTTTCGATGTCGCTGACCACGGTATTGAGCAGTAGCGTCAGGCGCGGCTGCGCCTGCACGATGTCCAGCAGCACCATGTCGAACAGCACCGGGTTGCCCTCTTTGTTACGCCACAGGTTCTCCTCCATGATCTCGCCCATGATGCCGCCTTCACGCGCCCAGCGGTTGTTATTACCCATATGCGACGTCGCGCCGTTGGCCCACAGCCGCACTTCGCTGGAGGCGTTGCCGCCGGGGACCGGGCGATCCTGAATCAGCACCACCTGCTGGCCCGCGCGTGCCGCAGCCAGCGCGGCGCAGACGCCAGCCAGACCGCCACCGGCGACCAGCACATCGGCGTGTAACGACTGCAACGGAAAGGCACGCGCGGCCTGAGAAGAGAAAGTTTGCATCATGAGGTTACTCCCGCCTGAAGGCTGCTAAGATTGAATTTTTACCGTCACAAGGTGATTTATGTCTTCGCAACCCAACCAGAGCCTGATTGACGGAATTCGCTGCCTGCAATATCTGGTCTCCAGTGACAAAGCGGTCGGCGGCCGTGAACTGGCGCGCCAGATGGGGATGAACAGCACGCGGGTAAACCGTCTGCTGATGACCATGGCGTCCATCGGCCTGACGATTCAGGATGAACACCGGCGCTATCTGCCGGGCCCGGGCATTCATGCGCTGGCGGCGCAGGCCATTCGTGGATCGTCGCTGTTTGCTTCGGCACTGCCGCAGCTGGAGGCGCATGCGCCGCGCGATATCGTGGTGGCGCTTGGTGTACTGTGGGAGGACCAGGTCATCTACATCTGGCACTCGGAGCCCGGCGAGCGCACCAGTACCAGCCAGGCGCTGGCCGGATTCCGCATGCTGCCCGCGTGGCAGTCGGTGATTGGCGTCGCGCTGCTGGCGGCGGAGAGTGACGAGGTGCTGCGGCCACGCTTCAGTGACGAACAGTGGGCGCAGATTGCGCCACTGCTGGCGCGCAAACGCACCGGGGATTATCTGGTGTGGCATCGCGAGGACGGCGAAATCAGTATGGCGCAGCCGATCAATAACAACCGCGCGGCGCTGGCCTTCGCCAAAATCTGGCAGGCCGATGAAGCCCAGCTGGCGCAGCGTCTGCAACAGCTGCACGCGCTGGCGAAACGGCTCATCAGCGCGCGCTGACATGGTCAATTTTTCCTACCACAAACAGATAGCTGCAGATGCCAATAGCGGCCAGCACGGCGATAAAAGCCAGCGCCGGCGCGAAGTTGCTGCCGTCAATCAGGGCGCCGATGGCGATCGGCACCACGATCGATGACAGCGCGCCGGTAAAGTTAAATACGCCGCCGGCCAGACCGATCAGATGGCGCGGCGCCAGCGCGGTAACAAACACCCAGGTGATGGTCGCCAGGCCATTACCAAAAAACGCCAGCGACATAAACAGGATGATCAGCCGCGAATCTTCGGTGTAGTTAGCACCAAGGATGAACAGCGTCAGGAACAGGCCGAGGATCACCGGCAGCTTGCGCGCCACGCTGGCTGACACGCCGCGCCGGATCATGCGGTCTGAGGCAAAGCCAGCCAGCAGCACACCACAAAACGCCGCGAAGTAGGGCAGCGACGCCACGTAGCCGCTCTTGATAAAGTCCATGTGGCGATACTCCACCAGATAGGTGGGAAACCAGGTTAGGAAAAACCAGAAGGTGGCAGAGATGGTGAACTGGCCAATATAGATGCCGACCAGCTTGCGGCTGCGAAACATCTGCGCCAGATCGGCCCAGCGTGCACGCGGCGCCTGGCTGCCCTGGCGATTTTCCAGCAGTGCGCCGTTGTCACGCAGATAGTTAAGTTCAGCCTCTGATACACCTTTGTGCTGGTGCGGCTCGCGATACAGCAGATACCACACCAGCGCCCAAATCATGCCCGCCACGCCGGTAATCAGAAACAGCCCGCGCCAGCCAAACGCAGCCTGCACGTGAAACAGCAGCGGCGTCATACAGGCGAGGCCAACAAACTGTGCGGACGAGTAGATGCCAATTGCACTGGCACGCTCCTGCTCGGGGAACCAGCTGGAAATCACCCGATTGTTAGCCGGCATCACCGGCGCCTCGAAGGCACCCACGCCGAGGCGCAGACCGAACAGCGCGCCGAAGCTGCTGGCAAAAGCGTGCAGTGCGGTGATCAGCGACCAGGCAAACAGCCCCGCGCCGTATACCAGCCGCGCGCCGAGACGATCGATCAGGAATCCGCCGGGTATTTGCAGCGCCGCATAGATCCAGCCGAACGCCGAGAAGATCAGCCCCATTTCCAGCGGCGTGAAGCGCAGTTCACCGGCCATCTGCGTGGCGGCCACCGACAGGTTGGTGCGATCCATGTAGTTAATGATGATGTTGATAAACACCAGGGCCAGCATCATAAAGCGTGTGCGTCCGGCTCGCACGCTGACCGCGCTTTGGCTAAGTGGCTGTTCTGTCATAATACAACTCTCCCGAGGGGCAGAAGTGTTTCTTTAATAGAAACGCAGGCGGCGCTTTTCAGCGAATCTGTAGCGATAAATTTGCGATCGCGGATACGTTAAACCTGAGCAAAGCCGAACTTTTTGCTAATTTCAAACTCAGACCATCACGCATAGTAATGTGTTTTGGGTTTCGCCATAGTGGCGACCTGCAAATTGAACCCTTCAAGGAGGACTTTCGTGAAACTGAAAGCACTGGCGCTGGCCGCCGTAATGAGCACGGGCGCACTGTCCGGTCTGGTCCAGGCGGGAGAAGTGCCGAACGGACCGCACGTGGTGACATCAGGACAGGCCAGCGTGGATGCCCGTCCGGATATGGCGACGCTCTCCATCGTGGTGAATGTTTCGTCGAAAGACGCGGCGGATGCAAAAAAACAGGCTGACGACCGCGTGGCGCAATATTTTGATTTCCTGCAAAAGAATGGCATCGAGAAGAAAGATATTGATGCGGCTAATCTCAGCACCCAGCCGGAGTATGACTACACCAAAGAGGGTAAATCGGTGCTGAAAGGCTACCGTGCGGTGCGTCAGGTTGAAGTAACGCTGCGCCAGCTGGATAAGCTGAATGAGCTGCTGGACGGCGCGCTGAAGTCGGGCCTGAATGAGATTCGTTCTGTTGAGCTGGGCGTGGCTAACGCGGACAGCTACAAAGATCAGGCGCGTAAAGCGGCGATTGCCAATGCCACACAGCAGGCGAGCGCCCTTGCGGAAGGCTTCAATGCCAAACTGGGCTCGGTGTACAGCATTCGCTATCACGTGGCTAACTACCAGCCGATGCCGATGGCGCGCATGTACAAAGCGGCCGGTGCCGCAGCGGACACCACCGCGCAGCAGACCTACGAGCAGCAGAGCATCCATTTTGACGATCAGGTGGATGTGGTATTCGAAATCAAACCGAATACGGCGCAGTAAGTTAGCCTGTAAAATTGTAGCGGCGCGATTCATCGCGCTCTCCAGCAGCAGAACCGCTGTTAAAACGCGCGATTAATCGCGCCGCTACGACTGTTGTGCGCTAATCTGAACGGCGCTAAGCCGCAACTTCATCCTGGCGCAATACGCGGTGGCCGTGGGCAATCAGCGCATCGGTCACGCTGCGCATCAGGCGACTTTCCGGCGCGAAACGGTGCCAGTACAGCATCCGGCGCTGATACAGACCCGGTGTCAAATCAACCAGCTCTCCCTGCGCCAGCTCGCGCTCAATCTGCAGGTGCGGAATCATACAGCACACCGATCCCTGACGCGCCAGCTGCACAAAAGCCTCTGATGAGTTCACGATGTGGCACGGCACGCTGCCCGGCGATAAATCAAAGTTCTGCTGCAAAAAGGCCTGATGCATATCGTCGAGGTGATCAAACGCCACCGCCGGGGCTTTCAGCAGCGCCGAGCGCGTCACGCCATTGGGGAAATAGCGCGCGGCAAATTCCGGCGAGGCGCAGAACAGATAGTCCAGCGCACCCAGCTGATCCACCAGGCAACTTGGCAACGGCTGCGGCTGGATACTCACCGCGCCGACCACTTCACCGCGCCGTAAACGCTCCTGCGTGCGGGTTTCATCTTCCACCTGCAGATTCAGGCGCACCGGCGAGTCGGCCAGCACATCTTTCAGTGCCGGCAGCAGCCAGGTAGCAAGACTGTCGGCGTTCACCGCCAGCGACAGCAGCAGCGGCGTGGTGCCACCGTTATCATCGCCCAGCCACTCCTCTTCCAGCAATTCCACCTGATGCAGCAGCGCCAGCAATTTTTGTCCCTGCTCGGTCGGGCGCGGCGGCACGGTTCGCACCAGCAGCGGCTGACCAAATAAATTTTCCAGCTGTTTAATGCGCTGCGACACCGCAGACTGCGTGATGCACAGCTTCTGGGCGGCACGCTCAAAGCCGCGTTCGCGAATCACAGCATCCAGCGCCTGAAGCGTTCGATAATCCGGGCGTTTCATTGTTGTTCTCTCTCGTTCAGGGTGGAAACTACTATGCCATAAAACGGCGAAGCTGTGCGGCCGACGCGTTTTTGCGGGCTGGCTTCCAAAGGCTTACATCCAACGTCGGTCAGCCGCGCTTTTTGACAGCGCCTTGTTTTATACTACGCGCACTTCGATGTCGCACAGGTTTTAAACATACCATGACCCAGGATGAACTGAAAAAAGCGGTAGGTTGGGCAGCGCTGCAGTACGTGCAGCCAGGCACCATTGTTGGCGTAGGCACCGGTTCAACGGCGGCGCACTTTATTGACGCGCTTGGTACCATCAGGGATCAGATCGAGGGCGCGGTTTCCAGTTCGGAAGCCTCCACCGAAAAGCTCAAATCGCTGGGCATTCCGGTGTTCGATCTCAACAACGTGGATGCGCTGTCGGTGTATGTCGACGGGGCTGATGAGATCAATCCACAGATGCAGATGATCAAGGGCGGCGGTGCGGCGCTGACGCGCGAGAAAATTGTCGCGGCGGTGGCGCAGAAATTTATTTGCATCGCGGATGCGTCCAAGCAGGTCGATGTGCTGGGCAACTTCCCGCTTCCGGTGGAGGTGATTCCGATGGCACGCGCTTATGTGGCGCGGGAGCTGGTGAAGCTGGGCGGCCTGCCGGAGTATCGTCAGCACGTGGTTACGGATAATGGCAACATTATTCTCGACGTACATAATCTGCGCATCCTTGACCCGATTGCGCTGGAAAAAACCATCAATGCGCTGCCGGGCGTCGTCACCGTGGGGCTGTTTGCCGCACGCGGAGCGGATATTGCGCTGATTGGCACGCCGGACGGTGTGAAAACCATCACCAATTGATCTCACCGGCGCGCCGCCAGCGCCGGTTATTTCCATCCGCAAAACATCTTTTCTTGCTGCAGTGAAATTTGGTGACTTATGTCACAAATGATTCATCAACAGCAGGTTCGTACTTTGCGCTCTCGTCATCTCACGATTTTGTGTGGATTTGTGTTGTCTGCACGTGGGCGCGTGCTGGCGTGCAGGCAATCGTTTGTATTGCCGCGCCGGAAAATTTTGATATTTTGACAGAAGGCTACCTTATGGTAGTCCTCGTTGAATTCTGAATAGGGTCGGGAAATGGCAAAGGTATCACTGGAAAAAGACAAGATTAAGTTCCTGCTGGTGGAAGGCGTTCACCAGAGTGCGCTGGATAATCTGCGCGCCGCAGGTTACACCAACATCGAGTTCCACAAAGGCGCACTGGATGCTGAGACGCTGAAGTCCTCCATCCGCGATGCCCACTTCATTGGTATCCGTTCCCGTACCCAACTGACTGAAGAGATCTTCGCGGCAGCTGAAAAGCTGGTGGCGGTGGGCTGCTTCTGTATTGGTACTAACCAGGTTGATCTCAGCGCGGCAGCGAAACGCGGCGTGCCGGTGTTCAACGCCCCGTTCTCCAATACCCGTTCGGTCGCGGAACTGGTGATCGGCGAAATGCTGCTGATGCTGCGCGGCATTCCGGAAGCCAACGCCAAAGCACACCGCGGCATCTGGAATAAAATCGCCACCGGTTCGTACGAAGCGCGTGGTAAGAAGCTGGGTATTATTGGCTACGGCCATATCGGGATGCAGCTCGGCGTGCTGGCGGAAAGCCTCGGCATGCACGTATTTTTCTATGATATCGAAAACAAGCTGCCGCTGGGCAATGCCACCCAGGTGCGCCATCTCTCTGACCTGCTGAACATGAGTGATGTGGTCAGCCTGCACGTGCCGGAAACGCCGTCCACGCAGAACATGATTGGCAGCGAAGAGCTGGCGCTGATGAAGCCCGGCGCGCTGTTGATCAACGCCGCGCGCGGTACCGTGATCGACATCCCGGCGCTGTGTAATGCGCTGGCCAGCAAGCACCTCGCCGGTGCCGCCATCGACGTCTTCCCGGTTGAACCTGCAACCAATAGCGATCCGTTTAACTCGCCGCTGTGCGAATTCGACAACGTGATCCTGACGCCGCATATCGGCGGATCAACGCAGGAAGCGCAGGAGAACATCGGTCTGGAAGTGTCTGGCAAGCTGGCCAAGTACTCTGACAACGGCTCGACGCTCTCCGCAGTAAACTTCCCGGAAGTCTCGCTGCCGATGCACGCTGCCAGCGCCAGCCGCCTGCTGCACATCCATGAAAACCGCCCGGGCGTGCTGACCGCCATCAACCAGATCTTTGCCGAGCAGGGCATCAACATTGCCGCTCAGTATCTGCAAACCTCGCCAGTGATGGGTTATGTGGTTATTGATATTGATGCCGAAGAGGATGTGGCGGAGAAAGCGCTGCAGCTGATGAAGGCGATTCCGGGCACCATGCGCGCCCGTCTGCTGTACTGACAGTGCAGGGCGCCGCTGGGCGCCCTGTCTTTATCCCGCCAGCGTTTCCCACTGCCACAGCTTTGACGGCGTCAGAATTGCCGGCAATGGCACATCCCAGGCCGCCACCGGCAGCGCATCGACGCGCTGGCAGTCGTGCGCAATACCCAGCGGTAAAAAGCCATGCTGCTGCCAGTGCTGTAGCGTGCGATCGTAAAAACCCCCACCCATGCCTAAGCGTTGTCCCTGCGCGTCAAATGCCACCAGCGGTACCAGCATCACATCCAGCTGATCGAGTGTCGCCAGCTGCGTTATATCCAGCGGCGGCTCAGGGATGCGCAGCTTGTTAGGTCGCAGCGGGGTTTCTGGCGTGTAGCGCAAAAAAAGCAGGTGACCAGGCGCAAACGGGTGCAGCACCGGCAGAAAGACCTGCTTCTTTTGCTGCCACAGTTTGGCAATCAGCGGTCGGGTATTAATTTCGCCATCGACGGAGAGAAACAGCGCGATGCGTTGTGCGCTGGCCAGCGGGGCAAAATTGATGGCATGTTCAGCCAGCAGATCGGCGGCCTCAACCTGTTGCTCAGGCGTAAGATTGCGGCGCAGATGGCGCACATGCTGACGAATATCCTGACGGTCGAGAAGATAGAGTGCTGGCATGATGTCCCCGGCTGATAAGGCTGTTGATAGCCACATTATCACACCGGGAATAACAGGGTGGAACTAAGAGGAGATCTCCGAGATGCCGCCGCAGGCTGTAACCCTTGAACCCTTGGTTCAAGGTGAGTATGCCGTCGTAACCATCAGGCTTCTCGGACGGACCGAGCATGCTCACAGGTTACAGAGCGTCACACTCTGTTGGTATGAAATATCGGCTCAGGGGACTGGCCCGCTTGCAAACATCTCAGAGAAAATTGACTTCACCGTTACTCTAACACGAGTACCATGAAGTGTTATTCGAATTTAGGGCCCTGACGTTCAGTTATGCGACCTTGCTCAACTAATGCCTGCTCAATGGTCTGCTGCAGCATACGGATGCGTTGTTCCATATTGGCTGCGTAATCGCGCGTTTTACCTTTCTCTTGTGCCAGCTCGTGGCAAATGTTTAACGCGGCGATGAACACCAGCTGCTCTGTATTTGTGACTCTAGTGCGAACTTTTAAATCTTGCAACCGTTGATTGAGATCCTCTGCGGCCAGATTCAGCGCATCTTGCTGTTCAGGCGGACAATTCACTCTCAATGAACGACCAAAAATCTGAATATCTACCGGTTGTGCAGACATGCCACCATCCTGACTGATTACTTCGTTCGCATCTCCCTTACCTGTCAATGGGTTGGGAGGTGCGCAACTATATAGACCCGCGTGATAAGTTACAACCCCTTTTCTGGAAACCCTGAGGCACCTGGTGGTAGCATAACACGAACTTATTCTGCCAACGACGACCAAAGCTTATGTCTTTACAGAACGCAACACCCACTTACAACGCGCTGGCCGCGGCACTTTCCCAGCAGGGCGTAGGCATGACGCCCGCCGAGATGCACGGACTGCTGTGTGGCATTCTGTGCGGCGGCAATCAGGACAGCAGCTGGAAAACCCTGGTGCATGACCTGACTAACGAGGGCATGGCGTTCTCGCAAAGCCTGTCGCAGCCGCTGCAGGCGCTGCATGAAAACCTGGCCAACACGCTGGATGAAGAGGGTTTCCTGTTCCAGCTGATGCTGCCGGATGAGGAGGACATCACGGTGTTCGATCGTGCTGACGCGCTGGCCGGCTGGGTCAATCACTTCCTGCTGGGCCTGGGCGTGACGCAGCCGAAGCTGGAAAAAGTGACCGGTGAGACCGGCGAAGCGATTGACGATCTGCGCACCATTGCGCAACTTGGCTACGATGAAGATGAAGATCAGGAAGAGCTCGAACAGTCGCTGGAAGAGGTGATTGAGTACGTGCGCGTTGCCGCGCTGCTGTGCCATGACACCTTCACCCGGCCACGCACGCCGACCGCACCGGAAGTGCAAAAACCTACGCTACACTAAGCGCGTCATCGTGGGCAGGTCGCTGCCCGTTTTCTACAGGGAGTGCAAATATGATTACACTGGAAACTTTCCGGCAACGTCGTCAGGCGCTGATCGCCCGCATGGCGCCCGGCAGCGCGGCTTTGATTTTTGCTGCACCTGAAGTGACGCGCAGCAACGACACCGAATATCCCTTTCGCCAGAACAGCGACTTCTGGTACTTCACCGGCTTCAACGAGCCGCAGGCGCTGCTGGTATTAATCAAGAGCGATGACAATCATAACCACAGCGTGCTGTTTAACCGCGTACGCGACCTGACGGCCGAGATCTGGTTCGGGCGTCGGCTTGGTCAGGAAGCCGCACCGGCGAAGCTGGGCGTTGACCGCGCGCTGCCGTGGGATGCGATTGACGAGCAGCTGCACCAGCTGCTCAACGGACTCGACGTGGTCTATCACGCACAGGGTGAATACGCGGAAGCGGATACGCTGGTGTTCAGCGCGCTGGAGAAACTGCGCCGCGGTTTCCGGCAAAACCTCAGCGCACCGGCGACGCTGACCGACTGGCGTCCCTGGGTGCATGAGATGCGCCTGTTTAAAAGCGAAGACGAGATCGCCATTCTGCGCCGCGCAGGAAAAATCAGCGCGCTGGCACATACCCGTGCGATGCAGGCGTGCCGTCCCGGCATGTTTGAATATCAACTGGAAGGCGAAATCCATCACGAATTCACCCGCCACGGCGCGCGCTTTCCGTCTTACAACACCATCGTGGGCTCCGGTGAGAACGGCTGCATTTTGCACTACACCGAAAACGAAAGCGAAATGCGCGACGGCGATCTGGTGCTGATTGATGCCGGTTGCGAATTCCATGGCTACGCCGGCGATATCACCCGCACTTTCCCGGTAAACGGTAAATTCAGCCAGCCGCAGCGCGAGATCTACGACATCGTGCTCGCCTCGCTGTATAAGGCGCTGTCGATGTTCCGCCCGGGCATCAGCATCCATGAAGTCAACGACGAAGTGGTGCGCATCATGATCACCGGTCTGGTCGATCTGGGCATTCTGGAAGGCAATATCGATACGCTGTTTGAAGAGCAGGCGCACCGTCCGTTCTTTATGCACGGCCTTGGTCACTGGCTGGGGCTGGATGTGCACGACGTCGGCCACTACGGCACGCCCAGCCGCGACCGCCTGCTTGAACCCGGCATGGTGCTCACCGTTGAACCGGGCCTGTATATCGCGCCGGATGCCAAAGTGCCGGCGCAGTATCGCGGCATCGGTATCCGTATCGAAGACGACATCGTCATCACCGCCGACGGTAATGAAAACCTGACCGACAGCGTGGTAAAAGACGCTGAGGCGATCGAAGCACTGATGGCGGCGGCGCGCAGCGTATGAGTATCCTGATTGCAGGCGGCGGTATGACCGGCGCCACGCTGGCACTGGCGATTTCGCATCTGACGCAGGGCCAGTTGCCGGTGACACTGATTGAGCGTCACCAGCCGGACAGCCGCGCGCACCCGGGCTTTGACGGGCGCGCCATCGCGCTGGCGGCGGGCACCTGTCAGCAGCTGGCGGATATTGACCTGTGGCGGTCGCTGGCGGATTGCGCCACGCCCATTACTGACATCCACGTTTCCGATCGCGGCCACAGCGGGTTTGTCCAGCTGCAGGCGGAGGATTACCAGCTGGCGGCGTTGGGCAACGTGGTCGAGCTGTACGACGTGGGACAGCGCCTGTTTACACGTCTGCGTGAGGCACCCGGCGTGACGCTGTGCTGCCCGGATCACGTTACCTCAGTAACCCGCAGCGCCGATAGCGTGCAGGCGACGCTCAGCAGCGGCGCAACGTTACAGGGCGCGCTGCTGGTGGCCGCTGACGGTGCACGCTCGCCGCTGGCGGCATCCTGCGGCATGCGCTGGCAGCGCGACGACTATCAGCAGCTGGCGGTGATTGCCAACGTCGTGACGCAGTTGCCGCATCAGGGCCGCGCGTTTGAGCGCTTCACCCGGCATGGCCCGCTGGCGCTGTTACCGATGTCCGGCAACCGTCTGTCGCTGGTGTGGTGTCATCCGGCGGCTGCCGAAGCCACGGTTAAGCAATGGGACGATGCCACCTTCCTGCATGAATTACAGCGCGCCTTTGGCTGGCGGCTGGGGCGCTTTACTCACGCCGGCCAGCGCGAAATCTATCCGCTGGCGCTGCAGACCGCAGAGCGTCAGGTGACGCACCGGCTGGCGCTGGTCGGCAATGCGGCGCAGACGCTGCATCCGATCGCCGGGCAGGGCTTTAACCTCGGACTGCGCGATGTGATGTCGCTGGCGGAAACCCTTGCGGCGGCGCATCGTCACCAGCAGGATCCGGGCAGCAACGCGGTGTTGCACCATTTTGCTGCGCGCCGCCAGCCGGATCGCGCGGCGACCATTGGCGTCACCGACGGTCTGGTGCGGCTGTTCGTCAACCGTTATGCCCCGCTGGTGGCAGGACGAAATCTTGGGCTGGTGGCAATGGACCACCTGCCATGGCTGCGAAACCCACTTGCCGTGCGCACGCTCGGCTGGGTTAAGCGTTAAGCATGAATTAAGGGGCAGCAATGCAAACATTTGATGTGGCGATTGCCGGTGGCGGCATGGTCGGTCTGGCGGTGGCCTGTGGCTTACAGGGCAGCGGCCTGCGCGTTGCGGTGCTGGAAAAAGCGCCTGAGCCACAATTTGATGCGGCGGCGCCAGCGTCGGTTCGCGTCTCGGCCATCAACGCCGCCAGCGAGCGTCTGCTGCAAAAACTTGATGTCTGGTCCACCATTCTCGCGCTGCGCGCCAGCGCGTATCACGGCATGGAAGTGTGGGATCAGGACAGCTTTGGCTCGATCAGCTTTGATGACGAGCAGCAGGGGCTGTCGCACCTCGGACATATCATTGAAAACGAGGTGATTCACAGTGCGCTGTGGCAGCGCGCCAGCCAGTGCAACGACGTGACGCTGATTGCACCGGCTCAGCTGCAGCAGGTGGCGTTTGGCGATAACGAAGCCTTTATTACCCTGCAGGACGGCAGCATGATGAGCGCGCGCTTGCTGATTGCTGCGGACGGGGCCAACTCGTGGCTGCGTGACAAAGCGGATATCCCGATTACCTTCTGGGATTACGAACATCACGCGCTGGTGGCCAATGTACGCACCGATATGCCGCACGATGCCATCGCGCGCCAGGTGTTCCACGGCGACGGCATTCTGGCCTTCCTGCCGATGCAGGATCCGCACCTGTGCTCCATCGTCTGGTCACTGTCACCGCAGGAAGCGGCGCGACTGCAATCCATGCCGGAAGCGCTGTTTAACCAGCAGTTGTCGGTGGCATTCGATATGCGCCTTGGTCTGTGCCAGGTGGAAAGCGAACGGAAAACCTTCCCGCTGATGGCCCGTTACGCCCGCAACTTTGCTGCGCACCGGCTGGCGCTGGTGGGCGATGCGGCGCATACCATCCATCCGCTGGCCGGGCAGGGGGTTAACCTCGGCTTTATGGATGCCGCCGAGCTGATTGGCGAAATCCGCCGTCTGCATCAGCAGGGCAAAGATATCGGCCAGCATCTCTATTTGCGGCGTTATGAACGCAGCCGCAAGCACAGCGCAGCGCTGATGCTGGCCGGCATGCAGGGTTTCCGTGAGCTGTTTGCCGGGCACCATCCGGCAAAAAAACTGCTGCGCGACGTCGGGCTGAAGCTGGCCGATACGCTGCCTGGCGTGAAGCCGTTACTGCTGAAGCAGGCCATGGGCCTCAACGACCTGCCCGGCTGGATCCGCTAACCCTCCTTATTACGGCACCCTTTCAGGTGCCGTTTTTCCTGCACTGACGTTACGCGATCGCCCTCAAGGGTGGGCGTGGCAGTCGGCTGCCGCTCATGAATCACCGAACTGCACAGCGTTGTCGCCATCCATCGCGACCCTGTGCGCACCCGGTAACGTCACTGCAAAACCTGCCCCGGCACCATTATTGTGCATCGCTGCACCCAAATTGCCCTTCATTTGATTTATTCTAATTTCAGGCCTCAATCCGCATTACTTTAACTAATCCTAAATGCTTTTCGTCCCCGAACCATTTCCCTTGTCTGCGGTACAGCTTCCATTATTCGGCTGAATTACTGCGCATCAGGTGAATTATATGCGCGGTAAATCACATAAATGCAGTGAGATGTGCTGGCGTGGCTGCCGGGGCAGCCCAAAGGATGATAAGGTTTCACCCTCGTTTTCCTTATGGTTAATTGCCGGATTCGGTGGTAACTTCAGTGTAAAGAGAACGTTTGCGTCGCTCAAAACTGACGGCGCAGGCGCGTCACACTCACTTGTCTTCACAGGATGGTTATGACTCAGCAAACGCCTCTATTCGAACAGCATCAGACCTGCGGTGCCCGCATGGTGGACTTCCACGGCTGGATGATGCCGCTGCACTACGGCTCGCAAATGGATGAACACCATGCGGTGCGCAACGATGCCGGAATGTTTGACGTTTCCCACATGACCATTGTCGATCTGCACGGCGCGCGCACCCGTGAATTTCTGCGTTACCTGCTGGCCAACGACGTCGCCAAACTGACTCAGCCCGGCAAAGCCCTCTATACCGGCATGCTGAATGCTTCAGCTGGCGTCATTGATGATTTAATTGTTTACTTTATGAGCGAAGATTTCTTCCGCCTGGTGGTCAACTCCGCCACGCGCGAGAAGGATCTGGCGTGGATCGCTGAGCATGCGCAGCCGTTTGGGGTTGCGCTCACCGAGCGTGACGATCTGGCGCTGATCGCCGTACAGGGACCGAACGCGCACCAAAAAGCACAGAGCCTGTTTAGCGCGGCACAGCGTGACGCGGTTGCAGGCATGAAGCCGTTCTTTGGCGTACAGGCCGGCGATCTGTTTATCGCCACGACCGGTTATACCGGTGAAGCCGGTTATGAAATCGCCCTGCCTGCCGCTCAGGCCGCAGATTTCTGGCAGCAGCTGCTGGCCGCGGGCGTGAAACCAGCCGGACTGGGCGCACGCGATACGCTGCGTCTCGAAGCTGGCATGAATCTGTATGGTCAGGAGATGGATGAAGGCGTTTCGCCGCTGGCCGCCAACATGGGCTGGACCATCAGCTGGGAGCCCGGCGACCGTGATTTCATTGGCCGTGAAGCGCTGGAAGCGCAGCGCGAGAACGGCACGGAAAAACTGGTCGGGCTGGTGATGACCGAAAAAGGCGTGCTGCGTAACGGTCTGACGGTGCGCTTTACCGATGCGCAGGGCCAGCCGCAGCAGGGCATCATTACCAGCGGCTCCTTCTCGCCAACGCTGGGCTATAGCATTGCGCTGGCGCGCGTGCCGGCCAGTATCGGTGAGCAGGCGATCGTTGAAATCCGCAATCGTGAAATGCCGGTGAAAGTGACTAAACCTATTTTTGTTCGCGCCGGCAAGCCGGTCGCTCAGTAATTTTTTTTCAGGAGAAATGGCGATGAGCAATGTGCCAAATGAATTGAAGTACCGTGATAGCCACGAGTGGGTGCGGAAAGAAGCTGACGGTACGTTTACCGTGGGCATCACCGAACACGCGCAGGAACTGCTGGGCGACATGGTGTTTGTCGACCTGCCTGACGTGGGCGCCAGTTTTGCCGCCGGTGACGACTGTGCGGTAGCCGAATCCGTGAAAGCGGCATCGGATATCTATGCCCCGCTGAGCGGTGAAATCGTGGCGGTCAACGAAGAGCTGGGCGATGCCCCGGAGCTGGTGAACAGCGAACCGTACGCCGCCGGCTGGCTGTTCCGCATCAAAGCCAGCGACGAGTCCGAGCTCGACGCGATGCTCGATGCCGAGGCCTATAAAAAGTCCATCGACGAGTAACCGGTAGTCTCTGAAGGTGCTGCACTGCGGCGCCTTCTTTTTTATCTGCCTGATTTAATGCCATTTTGTCACCCAGCCCGATTCAGGATGTACTGTAAATGACCCAGACTCTCAGCCAGCTCGAACATAACGGTGCTTTTATTGAGCGCCATATCGGTCCTGATGCCGCGCAGCAGGCCACCATGCTGGAAGCGATTGGTGCCAGCTCGCTGGCTTCGCTGATCGCTTCAATTGTGCCTGCTGATATCCAGCTGCCAGGCCCGCCGGCGGTAGGCGATGCCGCGACTGAACAGCAGGCGCTGGCAGAGCTGAAAGCCATTGCCAGCCAGAATCAGCGTTACAAATCCTGGATTGGAATGGGTTACAGCGCCGTGATCACCCCGCCGGTGATTCTGCGCAACATGCTGGAAAACCCGGGCTGGTACACGGCGTACACGCCATATCAGCCGGAAGTGTCGCAGGGCCGTCTGGAAGCGCTGCTCAATTTCCAGACCCTGACGCTCGATCTCACCGGGCTGGATATTGCTTCAGCTTCACTGCTGGATGAAGCCACCGCGGCCGCCGAAGCGATGGCGATGGCTAAACGCGTCAGCAAGCTGAAAAACGCGACCAAATTCTTTATCGCCGATGACATCCATCCGCAAACGCTGGATGTGGTGCGCACCCGCGCCGAAACCTTTGGCTTTGAGCTGATTATTGATCGCGCCGAAAAAGCCCGCGAGCACGACGATCTGTTTGGCGTGCTGCTGCAGCAGGTCGGTACCAGCGGAGAAGTGCACGACTACCGTGAACTGATTGCTGAGCTGAAAAGCCGCAAAGTGGTGGTGAGCGTGGCGGCGGATTTCATGGCGCTGGTGCAGCTGGAAGCGCCGGGCAAACAGGGTGCTGATATCGTCTTTGGTTCCGCCCAGCGCTTTGGCGTACCGATGGGCTACGGCGGTCCGCACGCGGCCTTCTTTGCCAGCCGTGATGAGCACAAGCGCTCCATGCCGGGCCGTATCATCGGTGTGTCACGCGATGCCGCAGGTAACACTGCACTGCGCATGGCGATGCAGACGCGCGAACAACACATCCGCCGTGAGAAAGCCAACTCCAACATCTGTACTTCCCAGGTGCTGCTGGCGAATATCGCCGGCCTGTACGCGGTTTACCATGGCCCGGCCGGACTGAAGCGCATCGCCTCGCGCATTCACCGTCTGACCTCGATTCTGGCAGCAGGCCTGCAAAACGGCGGCCTGAAGCTGCGCCATCACAGCTGGTTCGATACGCTGACCGTTGAAGTCGCGGACAAAGCGGCGGTGCTGAACCGTGCGCTGAGCTTCGGCGTCAACCTGCGCAGCGATATCCTCAATGCGGTCGGTATCACGCTGGATGAAACCACCACGCGTGAAGACGTGCTGGCGTTGTTTGCCATTCTGCTGGGCGACGCGCACGGCCAGGATATCGAGGCGCTGGACGCCGCAGTGGCGGCGGAAAACAGCGCCATTCCGGCAGGCCAGCAGCGTACCAGCGAATTCCTTACCCATCCGGTGTTCAACCGTCATCACAGCGAAACTGAGATGATGCGCTACATGCACAGCCTGGAGAAAAAGGATCTGGCGCTGAATCAGGCGATGATCCCGCTCGGCTCATGCACCATGAAACTGAATGCCGCCGCCGAAATGATTCCGATCACCTGGCCGGAATTCGCTGAACTGCACCCGTTCTGCCCGGCAGAGCAGGCGAGCGGTTATCTGCAGATGATCGGCCAGCTGTCCCAGTGGCTGGTTCAGCTCACCGGTTACGATGCGCTGTGCATGCAGCCGAACTCTGGTGCGCAGGGCGAATACGCCGGTCTGCTGGCCATCCGCCGCTATCATGAGAGCCGTAATGAAGCGGGCCGCACGATCTGTCTGATCCCGAGCTCGGCGCATGGCACTAACCCGGCGTCCGCGCAGATGGCGGGCATGGCGGTCGTGGTGGTGGCCTGTGATAAGCAGGGCAACATCGATCTCGGCGATCTGCGTGAAAAAGCAGCGCAGGCCGGTGACGCGCTGTCGTGCATCATGGTGACCTACCCGTCGACGCACGGCGTCTACGAAGAGACCATTCGCGAAGTGTGCCAGATCGTGCATCAGTACGGCGGCCAGGTGTACCTCGACGGCGCAAACATGAACGCGCAGGTTGGGATCACCACGCCTGGCTACATTGGCGCTGACGTGTCGCATCTCAACCTGCACAAAACCTTCTGCATTCCGCACGGCGGTGGCGGTCCGGGCATGGGGCCGATCGGGGTAAAAGCGCATCTGGCGCCATTCGTACCGGGCCACAGCGTGGTGCAGATTGACGGCGTGCTGACCCAGCAGGGCGCGGTTTCTGCGGCGCCGTTCGGCAGTGCATCTATTCTGCCCATCAGCTGGATGTACATTCGCATGATGGGTGCCGAAGGGCTGAAGCAGGCCAGCTCGGTGGCGATTCTCAACGCCAACTACATCGCCAGCCGGCTGCAGTCGGCGTACCCGATTCTGTACGCCGGCCGCGACGGCCGCGTGGCGCATGAGTGCATTCTCGACATTCGTCCGCTGAAAGAGCAGACCGGCATCAGCGAGCTGGATATCGCGAAACGCCTGATCGACTATGGCTTCCATGCGCCGACCATGTCTTTCCCGGTCGCCGGCACGCTGATGGTCGAGCCGACTGAGTCCGAGAGCAAAATCGAGCTGGACCGCTTTATTGACGCGATGCTGGCGATCCGCATGGAAATCGATCGCGTAGCCGACGGTGAATGGCCGGCTGACGACAACCCGCTGGTGAATGCACCGCATACCCAGATGGAAATCGTCGGCGACTGGACTCATCCGTACAGCCGCGAGCTGGCGGTCTTCCCGGCCGGCAGCGCCAACAAATACTGGCCGACCGTTAAGCGTCTCGACGATGTGTTTGGCGATCGCAATGTGTTCTGTTCATGCGTTCCGATGAGCGAATACCAGTAATTTGCAGGCGTAATCCAAACCCTTCAGTAATACTCAAGGCCGATTTTTCGGCCTTTTTTTATGGGAAAAGCATATGGATCTGGCACTGGTCACCGGCGGTAGCCGCGGAATTGGACGGGCAACATCGCTGCTGCTGGCGCAGGCGGGTTATCGCGTGGCAATCAATTTCCGGCAGCGCGAAGCAGAAGCGTTGCAGGTGGTAGCAGATATCGAAGCGCAGGGCGGCAGCGCGTTTGCCTTACAGGCGGATATTGCCGATGAAGCGCAGGTGGTGCGCATGTTCCGCCAGCTGGATCAGCAGCCGGGCGCGCTGCGCGTGCTGGTGAATAACGCCGGTATTCTCTTCTCCCAGTGCCGGGTTGAGGATCTGGATGCTGCGCGCATTCAGCGCGTGCTGGCAACCAACGTCACCGGCACGTTTATCTGCTGCCGCGAAGCGGTAAAACGCATGAGCACCGCACACGGCGGCCAGGGCGGCGCCATTGTTAACGTCTCGTCAGCGGCCGCGCGTACCGGCTCGCCCAATGAGTATGTCGATTATGCGGCGTCGAAAGGCGCGATGGATACGCTGACCAGAGGATTGTCACTGGAAGTGGCGGCGCAGGGGATTCGCGTCAACAGCGTGCGGCCAGGGCTGATCTACACCGATATGCATGCCGACGGCGGCGAGCCGGGGCGCGTTGATCGTCTCGCGGCATCGCTGCCGATGCAGCGCGGCGGCCAGGCGGAGGAGATCGCTGCCGCCATCGTCTGGCTGGCCAGTGACGCCGCTTCATACGTCACCGGCAGCTTTATTGATGCATCAGGCGGCCGTTGAGCCGCACTTCACAGCCTGTCTGCGCGCGGCGCACATTTATACGTCGCGCGCTATAAGCGGTTACAGCACTTCACCATTGCTGGCAATCACCTGCTGATACCAGGCGAAACTCTTCTTCTTCGAACGGGCAAAGCTGCCGCTGCCGTCATCGTTTTTATCGACGTGGATAAAGCCGTAGCGCTTGCTGTACTGGCCGGTGGTAAAGGAGACGCAGTCGATGCAGCCCCACGGCGTATAGCCCAGCAGATCAACGCCATCCAGCGCCACCGCTTTTTTCATCTCTTCGATGTGCGCGCGCAGATAATCAATGCGGTAGTCATCTTCGATTACGCCCTCAGCATTGGCTTTATCAATGGCACCAAAGCCGTTCTCAACGATAAACAGCGGCTTCTGGTAGCGCTCATACAGCGCGTTAAGCACGTAGCGCAGGCCGACCGGATCAATCTGCCAGCCCCAGTCGGACGCTTTCACATGCGGGTTAGGCACTACGCCGTCGAAGCCGGTGATCGGGTCGTCGACGCCGCTGGCTTTGGTGTCCACCGCGTTGCTCATGTAGTAGCTAAAACCGATGTAGTCGCAGCAGCCCTGACGCAGCGTTTCGGCGTCATCGGCTTCCATCTCAATGTGATAGCCCTTGCGCGCCCACTCTTTCAGCGTATAAGCCGGGTACGCGCCGCGCATCTGCACGTCGCTGAACACGTAGCGCTGATGCATCGACTCCTGCGCGCGCATCACGTCGTCCGGATGGCAGGAGAACGGATAGACCGGCACCATGGCGATCATGCAGCCAATCTGGAAATCCGGGTTGATTTCGTGGCCGCGCTTCACCACTTTGGCACTGGCGACGAACTGGTGATGCATCACCTGATACATTGTCTGCTCCGGCTTTTCATGCTCAGTGAACACGACGCCGGAGCAGCAGTAGCCGAACAGCGGATACTGCCAGTTGCGCTGGTTATTGATTTCATTGAAGGTCATCCAGTACTTCACCTTGTGGCGATAGCGCGTCATCACCACGTCACTGAAGCGCACAAAGAAATCGACCACTTTGCGATTAGCCCAGCCGCCGTACTCTTTAACCAGATGATATGGCATCTCAAAGTGCGACAGGGTAATCACCGGTTCGATGCCATATTTCAGCAGTTCATCAAACAGGTCATCGTAAAATTGCAGGCCGGCTTCATTGGGCTGCAGTTCATCGCCGTTGGGGAAAATGCGCGTCCAGGCAATTGAGGTGCGGAAGCATTTGAAACCCATCTCAGCAAACAGCGCCACGTCCTGTTTGTAGTGTGAATAGAATTCCACCGCCTGATGGTTGGGATAGTGCTGGCCGGGCTGGACGCCGGGCGTGATGACGCGATCAACGCCGTGTGCGCCGCCGGTGAGAACATCGGCGATGCTGACGCCTTTGCCGCCCTGATCCCAGCCGCCCTCAACCTGATGGGCTGCCACCGCGCCGCCCCAGAGAAATCCGCTGGGTAACTGCAATCCTTCACTCATTTCAATACCTCGTCACGCTGTTGGCGAAAATAATACTGCCCGCAGTGTAACAACTGAAATAGCAAAGTCACGCTATAACACCGGCGCGGAAATGTGACTTGTTACCGCCGAAAAACAGGCTGTTTTATACCTGCGTGAGGCGGGAAATATAACGGCCCAGCGTCTCCAGAATATAAATCACCGGTACCTGGGTGGTAATATCGTAGCGGTCAGGCAGTTTCTCCTGCGGCACATGATAGGAGAGATTGAAATCCGCCATTTTCGCCAGCGAGCAGTTGTCGTGATTGGTGATGGAGATGATTTTACAGTGATGCAGACTGAACTGACTGGCAAAGCGCAGGATCTCTTCGGTTTCGCCAGAGACGGATAAAATAATCGCCAGCGCATTTTCCCAGGCGCTCTTACTCACCGGGTAATAAGGATCATCGATGTGATGGCTGAATTTGCCAATATTAGAAAAATAGCGCGCACCATATTTGCCAAGGCTGCCTGAAGTACCAGCACCAATAAAGAAAATGTGCTCAGCCTCAATAATCATTTGCGCCGCGGTGGCAATCTGCTGATCAAATTCTGCGTTATTGATGCTTTTAAAAAAGCTCAGCATTTCACCGACACCGGAGGGCAGCAGCACCGGCGCGCTTTCCTCCTGCGCCAGGCGAAAACGGATACGGAATTCTGACCAGCCGTCACAGTGCATTTTGCGGCAGAAGCGCAGCACCGTGGTGGTCGAGACGCCCGCCTGCGCCGCCAGTTCGCGGATGGTCATATAACTGACACTTTCCCGGTGTTTGATGATGAAGTGATAAACCTGCATCTCAAGGTCATTCAAACGGGACAGGTCGCTGTGTGAAAACATTCGGGCGGCGCTCACGGCAAAAAGAAGCCTCAGTGTAACAGATTGGTTTGCCGCTGGGTTGTCACACCTCTTCACAGAATAATTTTAGCGTACATGTGTACTCTGAAATTGTTCTTCGCTACTCTGGTGCACAGAAAAAGCACAACTTTCGTTACGATGTTCAGGAATCCGACGCCATGGTACAGAACCGACTTATTGCCCAGGGCTATTCACTGGCCGAAGAGATCGCCAACAGCATCAGCCACGGCCTGGGCTGTGTGTTTGGCATCGTGGGGCTGGTGTTGCTGTTGACCCAGGCCGTTGAAATGCAGGCGAATATCACTGCCATTACCAGCTATAGCCTGTACGGTGGCAGCATGATTCTGCTGTTCCTCGCCTCGACGCTGTATCACGCCATTCCGCATCAGCGTGCCAAATACTGGCTGAAGAAATTTGACCACTGCGCCATCTATTTGCTGATCGCCGGGACTTACACGCCGTTTCTGCTGGTCGGGCTGCAATCGCCGCTGGCGCAGGGATTGATGGTGGTGATCTGGAGTCTGGCGCTGGCGGGCATCATCTTTAAGCTGACCATTGCGCATCGCTTTAAAGTGCTGTCGCTGGTGACCTATCTCAGCATGGGCTGGCTGTCGCTGGTAGTGATTTATCAGCTGGCAACCAAACTGTCGGCCGGCGGCGTCTGGCTGTTGGCGGCGGGCGGGATTGTCTATTCACTCGGGGTAATTTTCTATGTGTCGCGCCGTATCCCGTACAATCATGCCATCTGGCACGGTTTCGTGCTGGGCGGCAGCGTGCTGCACTTTTGCGCCATCTATTTTTACGTGATGTAACAAGGCCAGGGTCGCCACTGATGGCGACCCTGCGGCATACCAGCCGTAACCGTTACTCTTCCAGCGAATAGGGCAGCGGCTGAATGGTCAGCTTCCCGCTTTCATCGCCTTCAACGCGCAGCACGCTATCCGGCTCCAGATCGTTGTTCAGCACCGCCTGCACCCACACGCTGCCATCATCCAGCTGTACGCCGCTCAGCACCGTGCCGGTGCGACGCCATTTGTCGCCCATCTGCAACTCCAGCGAACTGGCTGCGTCCGGTACTTTGCTGGCGCTGCCCGCCAGCCAGTAGAGCGCACGTTTATTGGCGCCGCGGAATTTGGCGCGCGCCACCATCTCCTGGCCGGTATAACAGCCTTTTTTAAAGCTGATGGCATCCAGCGCCTGCAGGTTGGTGGCTTGCGGAATCAGCTGCGCCGTGGTGGCGCTGTCGATCACCGGCACGCCCGCCGCAATATCCAGCGCCAGCCACTGCGTGCTGTCATTCAGCTGCGCTTCCCCGGCCAGCTTCTGCTGCAGCGCTTCGGCCTGCGCCGGCGTGGTGATCAGCAGAAAACGCTCGGCTGGCTCGGCGAACCACAGCAGGGTGGTGTCATCCTGCTGTACCACTGGGGTTGTGGCATCCGGCAGCGTGGCGAAAACGTTAGCCAGCGCGGCGCGCGCCTGAAAACCGGCAACGCCGAGCAGGACTGCGTCATCATCGGCCGCAATGGTCACTTTGGCGAACACCGCATACTTCTTCAGTTCGGTCACCTGCTGCTCGCGCAGATTGCGCCGCACAACATAGGCATAACCTTCTCCACGATGGAACAGACGCAGATTGCTCCACATTTTGCCTTTGGCATCACAGTGCGCTGCCGGGCGATGCTGCGCTGCGTCCAGCGCCGCCACGTCCAGCGTCAGCTGACCCTGCAGATAAGAGGTGCTATCTTTGCCCTGCACCGATACCAGCGCCCACTCGTCGAGCGACATTAGCGTTAAAGGCAGGCGCGACGCCGCAGCGGGCTGGCGAGGCGGAAGGGTGAAAATCGGCATGAGTCCGTCCTGATCAATAAGGTTTATCCAGTAATATGCTTACCAATGTTAAAAGAGCAGTGCGCCATTGCAACCTGTTTGCGGAATCTGGCGCACAAATCGCGTGATAACCCTGTAACCGGTGGCATTGCTGTGCGTCATCGCGCGCAGCGTCCGGTTGCACGCCTGCAGCGCGGCGAAAAAGCAGGTACACTGAGCGCCACTGTTATCAGCTGTGGAAGAAGACACATGGATATTCATGACAAAGCGCGCGTCCAGTGGGCATGCCGTCGCGGCATGCTGGAGCTGGATGTCTCGATCATGCCGTTCTTTAAATATGAGTATGATTCGCTGAGCGACAGCGACAAGCAGGTGTTTGTCGCGCTGCTGAAGAGCGACGATCCGGACCTGTTTAACTGGATGATGAACCACGGCGAACCGGCCGATCCCGAGTTCAAACGCATGGTGAAACTGATTCAGCAGCGCAACCGTGAACGCGGGCCGGTGGCAATGTGATCTGCGCGCGTCACGCAGCGCGCGGGCGCTGAATGTGACGCTGTTCGGGCTGGGTGGCGCGCTGTTGCTGAGCTGCCGCTGGCCGGCGGGCTGGGGCTGGGTTCAGGTCGCGGTAGTGATCCTGCTGACACTGCAGTACTGGCGTAACGCGCGTCGCCTGCAGCAGCGCTGCGGAGCGCTCATGCTGGATGACAAGGGTGACTGGTACTGGCGCGGTGAGCGCTGGCAGGCGCAACGGCAGCCGGACTGGCTACCGTGGGGCGTGTTGCTGGTGCTGCGTAACCGTCGCGGGCAGCGCTGGCGGCTGTGGCTGCTGCACGACAGCATGCCGCCCGACGCGTGGCGCGCGTTACGCGCCCGCTGTTTTTTGCTGGATGGCGCGACGCCGCATTAGAGCAGCGCGGCGGTTTCGGTCAGAATCTGTTCACACCACTGCTCGACGCGCGCTTCGCTCAGCTCAAACTGATTAACGTCGTCGAGCGCCAGACCGACAAACTGCTGACCATCGGCGGTCAGCGGTTTTTTACTGGTGAACTGGTAGCCGTCGAGCGGCCAGTAACCGACAAACTGCACGCCCATCGGCAGCAGCAGTTCGTGCAGCATACCCAGCGCATCAAGGAACCATTCGCTGTACTCGACCTGGTCGCCCATGCCGTACAGCGCCACAATTTTGCCCTGCAGGTTGAGCGCCGGCAGCTGTTGCCACACCGCTTCCCAGTCCTCCTGCAGTTCGCCGAAATCCCAGGTCGGAATACCGAGAATCAGTAAATCGTACTGCTCCATCAGCGACGGATCGTCATCTTTCAGGTTATGCAGTGTGACTAATTCTTCACCGATAAAGTCGCGGATTTTCTCCGCCGTCATCTCGGTGTAACAGGTACTGGAACCGTAAAACAGACCGATATTCATGCAATTAATGCTCTGACTGAAACTCACTCTGGCGCAATTGTACCAGAAGCAGGCCAGTTTCAGGCATAATGAGCACGATTTCACACGGCGAGGGGCAACAGTGCAGGACAGCGATCTGATAGAACAGTTTCTCGACGCGCTCTGGATTGAGCGCAACCTGGCGCAGAACACGCTGGCGTCCTATCGTCAGGATTTGCAGACGCTGACTGCCTGGCTGCACCACCATGAGCGCACGCTGCTGACGCTGGAAGTCGCTGATTTACAGCAGTTTCTGGCTGAGCGGATTGAGGGCGGTTACAAAGCCACCAGCTCAGCGCGTACCCTGAGCGCAATGCGCCGTCTGTTTCAGTATCTGTACCGCGAAAAGCTGCGCAGTGACGATCCCAGCGCGCTGTTATCAGCGCCGAAATTGCCGCAGCGCCTGCCAAAAGACCTGTCAGAAAATCAGGTCGAGCGCCTGTTACAGGCGCCGGCAACGGACATACCGCTCGAACTGCGTGACAAAGCGATGCTGGAGCTGCTCTACGCTACCGGGCTGCGCGTCTCTGAGCTGGTCGGTCTGACGTTGAGTGATGTCAGCCTGCGTCAGGGCGTGGTGCGCGTCATCGGTAAAGGCAATAAAGAGCGGCTGGTGCCATTAGGTGAAGAAGCAATTTACTGGCTGGAGCACTATATGGAACACGGGCGGCCGTGGCTGCTGAACGGGCAGACCATTGATGTGCTGTTCCCCAGCAACCGCGCGCAGCAGATGACACGCCAGACCTTCTGGCATCGCATCAAACACTATGCCACCCTTGCCGGCATCGACAGCGAAAAGCTGTCACCGCACGTGCTGCGCCACGCATTTGCCACACATTTACTGAACCATGGTGCCGATTTACGCGTCGTACAGATGTTGCTGGGGCACAGCGACCTGTCGACCACCCAGATTTACACGCACGTGGCGACTGAGCGCCTGCGTCAGTTACATCAACAGCATCATCCGCGCGCCTGAGCAGCGGCAACAAGGATTTGAGATGAAAAAAACCGTTACGACGCTGGCTCTGCTGGTCAGCGCCTTTTCTGCGCTGGCCCATGCCGATGACAGCGCGATTCAGCAATCACTGAAAAAACTGGGTATGCAGCAGGCGGAAATTCAGCCGTCGCCGCTACCGGGTATCAAAACGGTGATGACCGAAAGCGGCGTGCTGTACGTCACCGAAGACGGCAAGCACATGATTCAGGGCCCGCTGTACGATGTCAGCGGCGCGCAGCCGGTGAATGTCACCAATCAGCTGCTGGAGAAAAAAGTCGCCGCGCTGGCACCGGAAATGATTGTCTACAAAGCGCCGAAAGAGCAGCACGTGATCACCGTGTTCACTGACATCACCTGCGGCTACTGCCGCAAGTTGCACGAACAGATGGCTGACTACAACGCGCTGGGCATCACCGTGCGCTATCTGGCGTTCCCGCGTGAAGGCCTGCACGGCCAGGTGGAGAAAGCCATGACCGCCATCTGGTGCAGTGCCGATCGCAACAAGGCGTTTGATGCCGCAATGAAAGGCGATGCACCGCAAATGGATGCGCCGGCGAGCTGCAAAATCAATCTCGACCAGCACTACAAGCTGGGCATTCTGTTTGGTATTCAGGGCACGCCCGCCATCCTCACCGACAGCGGCATGATGATCCCTGGCTACCAGGGACCGCAGGAGCTGAAGCAGGTGCTGGACGGCCAGAAGCGTGGTGGTTAAGACACAGTGATGCACTCTGTAGAATTGCGTCGGCGTGAAGCCCAGGCCGACGCGCAGTTACCCGATGATTTACCGCCGCTGCTGCGTCGTCTCTACCTGCAGCGCGGTGTCAAAGACGCCGCCGAACTGGAACGCGGCGCGAAATTCCTGCTGCCGTGGCAAAGCCTTGGCGGCATTGAGCGCGCTGTGACGCTGCTGCACCAGATGCTGCAGCAGCAACGCCGTATCGTGGTGGTAGGTGATTTCGATGCCGATGGTGCCACCAGCACTGCGCTCACCGTGCTGGCGCTGCGCAGCATGGGCGGCAACGTCGATTATCTGGTGCCGAACCGCTTTGAGGACGGCTATGGCCTGAGCCCGGAAGTGGTGGAGCAGGCGCGCGCGCGTGGCGCGGAGCTGATCCTCACCGTGGATAACGGCATTTCGTCGCACGCGGGCGTCGATACCGCACACCAGCACGGGATTCCGGTACTGATCACCGATCACCACCTGCCGGGCGAAACGCTGCCGGCGGCAGAAGCCATCGTTAACCCTAACCTGAGCGACAGCGCATTCCCGTCGCGTTCGCTGGCAGGCGTGGGCGTGGCGTTTTATCTGATGCTGGCGCTGCGTGCCCATCTGCGTCAGCAGAACTGGTTCAGCGACGGGCGCAGTGAACCCAATCTGGCCGAACTGCTGGATCTGGTGGCGCTAGGTACCGTGGCCGACGTGGTGCCGCTGGATGCCAACAACCGCATTCTGGTGTGGCAGGGGCTGAGCCGCATCCGCGCCGGTAAATGCCGTGCCGGCATCCGCGCGCTGCTGGAGATTGCTAACCGCGATGCGCGTCAGCTGGCGGCCAGCGACCTCGGTTTTGCCGTCGGGCCACGCCTCAATGCTGCCGGCCGGCTGGACGACATGTCGGTTGGCGTTGCGCTGCTGCTGACGGAAGATATTGCCCAGGCGCGCATGCTGGCCAGCGAACTTGATGCGCTTAATCAGACGCGTAAAGAGATTGAGCAGGGTATGAAGAGCGAAGCGCTGGCACTGTGCGATGAGCTGGAGCGCCAGCATCGCGATCTGCCGCTCGGGCTGGCGTTTTATCACCCGGAGTGGCATCAGGGCGTGGTTGGCATCCTCGCGTCACGCCTGAAAGAGCGCTTCCACCGTCCGGTCATCGCCTTCGCGCCCGCCGGTGACGGCACGCTGAAGGGCTCTGGCCGTTCGATTGCCGGGCTGCACCTGCGCGACGCGCTGGAACGTATCGACACGCTCTATCCTGGGCTGATCATCAAATTTGGCGGGCACGCCATGGCGGCGGGGCTGTCGCTGGAAGAGGCGAAGTACGATGAGTTCCGCCAGCGCTTTGCCGCGCTGATCGACGAATGGCTGGAAGGCGAGGCGCTGCAGGGCGTGATGTGGTCCGATGGCGAACTGCATGCGCAGGAGTTTACCCTGCACACCGCGGAAATGCTGCGGGAAGCCGGCCCCTGGGGCCAGGCGTTTCCGGAGCCGGTGTTCGACGGTCAGTTTAAGCTGTTGCAGCAGCGTCTGGTGGGCGAGCGTCACCTTAAGGTGATGGTCGAGCCGCTGGGCGGCGGCCCGTTACTGGATGGTATCGCTTTTAACGTCGACACCAGCCTGTGGCCAGACAGCAGCGTGCGTCAGGTGCAGCTGGCCTACAAGCTGGATATCAACGAATACCGCGGCAACCGCTCGGTACAGCTGATCATCGACCATATCTGGCCGCAGTCGTAACCTTTAGAACGTGACGTCGACACCGCCGCGCAGCACCTTCTCATCGCCGCGATCGGCCACGTGGCGGTCGGCACGCAGGAACAGCCGCGCGCGTGCCGACTGCACCAGATCAACCCGCGCACCAAACCACTGCGAGCGGCGATCGAGCTGCATACCCGGGATGGTGAAGCTCTGCTGACCACTGCCGAAGCCGCTCCAGCGCGCGCTGACGTCCATCGACGGATTGCTGAACGCGTACTGGTATTCGCCGTACAGGCTCAGCATGCTCCACCAGCCCGCCGACCAGTCCTGGCGCGCGCTGAGATTCAGGCCACCGTAACCGACGCTGCGGCGATAGCTGTCGCCGTCGCCCTGCAGACCAAACGCGCTGCCGCTGTCGCTGAAGCTGCCGGTTTGCAGGCCGGTTTCACGCCAGCCGAGATAGGGCTCAATGCGATAATCCTCCTGTAGCGTCCAGCGATAGCCGCTCTGTAACGCTGCCTGCCAGCTGTCAGTGCGGGCGGAAGAGGAGACCGGTGCAGCTTCATCCAGCAGCACCAGGCGCTGCAGTTTGTCGCGTCCATGCTGATAGCTGAGATTGCCCTGCCAGTACCAGGCTGGCGTCACCGCATAGCGCCCATACAGCATTACGCCCTGCAGGCTGTTCTGGCTGTTGCCGCCGGTGTCGTCATAGGTGGCATCAAGCTGAGTGTGCGTCCAGGCGATGCCGAGGCGCAGGCCGGGCAGGCCAAAATCGCTGTCGGCACCCAGCGCGGTCAGGGTATTGCGATAGCGGTTGCCGAGATAGCCATCCTGATCGAGCGAACCGCGCAGCTGACCGCTCTCCAGCCAGAAGCCGAAGCGCCCCTGTTCGCTGGCATCATCGATGCGGTTGTTGAGCAGGCGCGTCTGATAATCAAGCGCGTTGAACAGCACCGCATTGCCGGAGGCATGCGCCTGGCCGGACAGGGAGTTGATCGCCGCCTGTGCGCTGCGGGTGTCCGCCAGCGTCTGGAAGGCGCCTGCGGCCGCCAGCGCTGACTGCTGCGCACTGCTCAGCGTCGCCTGACCCTGCCAGCGGTCCGCCAGCTCAAACGCCTGCTCCAGGTTGCGGCTGGTTTGCTGCGCGCTGGTGCTATCGATTCCCATCGCCTGTGCCGCCGCGGCGGTGTTTTTACGCGTTAGCTGGCCGGTAACGCTGTGGGCGTCATAGCTGACGGAACCGTCGAGAAATACGCCGGTATTGACCTGGCTAAACTGACCGCTCACGCCGCCGCCGCTGGTCAGCAACGTTTCCTGCTGTTTCACCACGTAGCTGGCGGAGGGCGGCGCCAGGTTTAGCGTGCCGTCAAGCGCCGCGTTGCCGGTCACGCGCAGCGGATTGTTCAGCGTGACGTTGAGCGTACCGTCGGCGCTTTGCTGATAGTTGCCCGCCACCTGCAGGCCGCCGTTAACCGATCCCTGGTTGACCAGATTGCCGCCGATGCGTCCGCTGCCACCCAGTTTGCCGCTGCCGTTCACCAGCGCGTTGCCGGCAATCGCACCGTCAATCAGCAGGCTATTGGCGGAGACCTGCGTCAGGCCCTGATAGCTGTTGTTGCCGGTCAGCTGCAGCGTACCGCCGCGTTCGCTGCCGTCCAGCACCAGCCCGCGATCGCCGCTGATGTCATTGCTGAACGCATACTGGCCGCCGTCGAGGCGCGCACTGAAGTCCTCTGCCCAGAATTGTCCCGGCCCGTTTAAGGCTTTGGCGGCGTTAAGATCGCCCCAGCCGAACGTCTCATTGTATGGCCGCCCGTTCGCGCTGTCGGCGACGTTATCGTGCGCATCACTGCGGTAGGTGGCGGTGGTCAGCAGGGTTTGCTGCAGGTTATGGCCGCTCATCCACGGGAAACGCTGCAGCAGCTGCGAGGCCGCAGCCGTCACGCGCGGTGCGGCAAACGAGGTGCCGTAGCTGCGCGCCTGCACCCAGCTGCCGTCGGAGTTTTGATACAGGTAATCGGTATAGCCCGGCGCGGTCAGGCACCACGCGGCGGCCGCGCCGCAGGCGTCAAACGGTCCGGTGCCGGCTGCGCGGCCTGGCAGGTCATAACCGGTATGACTCAGGATACCGGTCACCGCCAGCAGATTACGCGCCAGCTGCGGGTCGTTATACATCAGCGGTGTCAGCACGTCCGGTGCCGGCGTGGCGCCGCTGTTGTTGCCGGTGATCATCACCGCCAGCCCATCTGCCGCAGCCACCGCGTTGAGCCCCTGATACAGCGACTGATAGCGCTGGCGCGCATCGGTTAACGCCTGCTGGCTGGTGAGGCGCTCCTGCGAACCGTAGGACATATTGAAGATGCGTACGCCCTGTGCCACTAAGCCCTGCACGGCGCGCGCAGTATTGTCGTAGCTGAAAATATTATTTTGTGACGCCTGCGCCACATACAGCGCGCTGTCAGGCGACAGCCCCAGCAGCGTCATCGCCACCAGCGTGCCGTGCCCGTTGATCCCCATGTTGTCATTCAGCGCGGTGTTGCTGTCGACATAACTAGAGAAATTCACGTTGGCGTAATTAATTCCGCTGCGGCCCGGGGCCAGACCAGAGTCAATGATGCCCACTTTATTGCTGGCGGCCGTAGCCGGCACCGCAGGTTCAACGACCGGCGTGACCGGGGTCAGGGTGCTGCCGCCGCCGCTACCACCGCCGCCGCCGCCGCCACCACAGGCGCTCAGCAGAAACGGGATGATCAGCGCCAGCAGGCGCGGTGAGGATCGAAAAGTAACAACAGGATAATGCATGGCAACTCCTCATGCCTCTCAGGGCATGTTGTCGCCCGTTCACGTTAACGGGCCTGAATGCAGTCTTTCCCTGTCACGAATACTCCTGAGCAACGTGGCTGACAGACAGAACGCAATAGATGAAGCACGAACCCCTGAGATTCCGCCAGGGTGCAGAAAGGATAAGGTGCGCACTGGCCGGTTGATGGCCAGGACAGCGCAGCATTGCGCAGGCTAATCGCGCTATATCACGCTTCGAACCAGACATTTCTGATGGTGGAGTTTTAATGATTTTGTCTGAGAAATCATGGGTTTTAATGACGCCAGCTGGCGTTTATTGCCGTGATTATGTAGGAAAATTCTGAAGACGCACCGCGCCGGTGGCGAATGACAGCGGGATTTCTGGCAACCGCCATACCGGCCGGTTTCCAGAAGTGGCGCAATTATTTTCTGCCGGTTCATACGCGGTATAGCCATTGATGTGCAAAGCTACAAACCAGGCGCGCTTTCGGGTAAACTAGCGCGTTACTTTTATCTCCTCTCACCGAATCGTCAAAAAAGACTGAAAAGCCATGTTTGAAATTAATCCGGTCAAAAATCGTATCCAGGACCTCAGCGAGCGCAGCAGCGTTCTTAGGGGGTATCTTTGACTACGATGCCAAGAAAGAACGCCTCGAAGAAGTAAACGCCGAGCTGGAACAGCCGGACGTCTGGAACGAACCTGAACGCGCGCAGGCGCTGGGCAAAGAGCGCGCCTCGCTGGAAGCGGTGGTTGAAACGCTCGACCAGATGCAGCAGGGGCTGGAAGATGTGCAGGGTCTGCTGGAGCTGGCGGTTGAAGCCGACGACGAAGAGACCTTCAACGAAGCCGTGGTCGAGCTGGACGCGCTGGAGGTGAAGCTGGGTGAACTGGAGTTCCGCCGTATGTTCTCCGGCGAATACGACAGCGCCGACTGCTACATGGATATTCAGGCTGGCTCCGGCGGCACCGAAGCGCAGGACTGGGCCAGCATGCTGCTGCGCATGTATCTGCGCTGGGCGGAAGCCAAAGGCTTCAAAACCGAGATCATCGAAGAGTCCGAAGGCGAAGTGGCCGGTACCAAATCAGCCACCATCAAAATCATCGGTGATTACGCTTACGGCTGGCTGCGTACCGAAACCGGCGTTCATCGTCTGGTGCGTAAGAGCCCGTTCGACTCCGGCGGTCGTCGTCACACCTCCTTCAGTTCGGTATTTATTTACCCGGAAGTGGATGACAACATCGACATCGAAATCAACCCGGCCGACCTGCGTATCGACGTCTATCGCGCCTCGGGTGCCGGTGGTCAGCACGTTAACAAAACCGAGTCAGCGGTGCGTATTACCCACCTGCCGACCAACATTGTGGTGCAGTGCCAGAACGACCGCTCACAGCATAAGAACAAAGATCAGGCCTTCAAACAGCTGCGTGCCAAGCTGTATGAATACGAAATGCAGAAGAAGAATGCCGACAAGCAGGCGGCGGAAGAGAACAAGTCGGACATCGGCTGGGGCAGCCAGATCCGTTCATACGTTCTTGACGATTCGCGCATCAAGGATCTGCGTACCAGCGTAGAAACGCGTAACACCCAGGCCGTACTGGATGGCGATCTTGACCGTTTTATTGAAGCAAGTTTAAAAGCAGGGCTATAAGGAACCGACATGTCTGAACAACAACCGCAGAGCGCTGATGCCGCCCTTGAGTTAAACAACGAACTGAAAGCGCGTCGCGAAAAACTCAGCGCGCTGCGTGAAAAGGGCGTGGCGTTTCCTAACGATTTCCGCCGTGACACCACCTCCGATCGTCTGCATGCCGACTATGACAGCAAAGAGAACGACGAGCTGGAAGCGCTCGGCGTTGAGGTGAGCGTAGCCGGTCGTATGATGACCCGCCGCATCATGGGTAAAGCGTCGTTCGCCACCCTGCAGGATGTAGGCGGTCAGATCCAGATCTACGTTTCGCGTGACGATCTGCCGGAAGGCGTCTACAACGAGCAGTTCAAAAAGTGGGATCTCGGCGATATCCTCGGCGCGCGCGGTAAGCTGTTCAAAACCAAAACCGGCGAGCTGTCGATCCATATCTCTGAGCTGCGCCTGCTGACCAAAGCGCTGCGTCCGCTGCCGGACAAATTCCACGGCCTCGCCGATCAGGAAACCCGTTACCGTCAGCGTTACCTTGACCTGATCTCTAACGACGATTCGCGCAAGACCTTCAAAATTCGCTCACAAATCATGGCCGGCATTCGTCAGTTCATGGTTAACCGCGACTTTATGGAAGTGGAAACGCCGATGATGCAGGTGATTCCGGGCGGCGCGTCCGCGCGTCCGTTCATCACCCATCACAATGCGCTCGACATCGACATGTACCTGCGTATCGCGCCGGAGCTGTATCTGAAGCGTCTGGTGGTCGGCGGTTTCGATCGCGTGTTTGAGATCAACCGTAACTTCCGTAACGAAGGGATTTCGCCGCGCCACAATCCAGAGTTCACCATGATGGAACTCTATATGGCGTATGCGGATTACAAAGATCTGATCGAACTGACCGAGAGTCTGTTCCGTACCCTGGCGCAGGACGTGCTGGGCACGACGGAAGTGCCTTACGGTGAGCACACCTTCGATTTCGGCAAGCCGTTTGAGAAGCTCACCATGCGTGAAGCGATCAAGAAATACCGTCCTGAGACGGACCTCGCCGATCTGGATGACTTTGATAAAGCCGTGGCGATTGCCAACGCGCTGCACATTAAAGTGGAGAAGAGCTGGGGTCTGGGCCGCGTGGTGACCGAGATCTTCGAAGAGACCGCCGAAGCGCACCTGATTCAGCCAACCTTCATCACCGAGTATCCGGCAGAGGTGTCACCGCTGGCGCGTCGTAATGACGAGAACCCGGAAATCACCGACCGCTTTGAGTTCTTCATCGGCGGCCGTGAAATCGGTAACGGCTTCTCCGAGCTGAACGATGCGGAAGATCAGGCTGAGCGTTTCCTGCAGCAGGTTAACGCGAAGGACGCCGGTGATGACGAAGCGATGTTCTACGACGAAGACTACGTCACCGCGCTGGAGCACGGTCTGCCACCGACTGCGGGTCTGGGCATCGGTATTGACCGTCTGGTCATGCTGTTCACCAACAGCCACACCATTCGTGACGTGATCCTGTTCCCGGCTCTGCGTCCGACCGGTAAGTAATCAGGTTGCCTTCACCCTCACCCTAACCCTCTCCCATGGGGAGAGGGGACTTGCCTGTACCCCGGTGGGAGAGGGCCGCTGTGGTTTTCTCCCTCTCCCTGTGGCAGAGGTCAGCTCTGGTTTTCTCCCTCTCCCCGTGGCAGAGGACAGCTGTGGTTTTCTCCCTCTCCCCGTGGCAGAGGACAGCTCTGGTTTCTCCCTCTCCCCGGTGGCAGAGGTCAGTTCTGGTTTTCTCCCTCTCCCCGTGGGAGAGGGCCGGGGTGAGGGCATCAGCGCGCACCCAACCTAAGACTTCACCACCCCATCCAGCCACGCCTGGAACCGCGCATAAGGCACATACAGCGCCACATCTTTAAACAGCGTTTTGCCGCTCTTATTATCATCAATCCGACTGCTATAGCCGACAATCACCCCGGCCAGCGTGTCGTCGCTGGCGTTATACACCGCGCCGCCGGACATGCCTTTCACCACGCCGGCATTGGCCGCCACCACCACGCAGCTGGCCTTATTCCAGTCATTGCTCAGCGTCGTATTGATCAGATTTTTGCCGCTTGATGCCACCGGCAGCGCGGAGATAAAGCTATACCCATACAGATTAACGTTGTCGCCGATATGGCTGTTGCGGAACTGCGGGGGCAGATTGGCTTCTTTATTCGCATGATAAACCACGGCGATATCGCACTCCGGATGCCAGGCCTTCACCCGATACAGCGAATATTTGGCCACGTGTGCCGCCGTCAGGCTATATTCGCGCGTCAGGGGGATAGTGGTGCCCAGCGCACCCATGCCGAGCACGGTGGGGATGCCGGTAACGGTCATATCGACGCGCCTGGCCGCTTCTGAGCTGTATTCATAGTGCCCGACCGAACAGCCGCTTAAGCCGCCGATCGCCAGCGCGATGATCCATCGCATAACTCTGTCCCCCTGTTGTGTTGACGCCGCATTACCGGGCAATCCATTGGGGTATCGGCAATGTGCGACCATCCTTTACTGCCTGATTTAACGCCAGAAAGCGCCGTCGCTGTGACAGCGATCACAACCTGTTATCAAGCGTAGTCTGTTATCGCCGTCCTGTCTCAGTGATGCATAAGCGACACTTTTTAGCGCCGGCATTATTGCCGCGCAGGCAAAATAGCCTTGCTGCCGCCCGGGTGGTTGATAGCCGGAGGCTGTGCTTTAATAGCAGACTGTGACGCAGTTCAAAAATAAACATCCCCGCACTGTCGGAGGGATACGCGTCTGTCTTAACCGTACGGCGTTCGTCGTGCGGCCCGCCTGCAAAATTATTTTGGGAGAGTGTGTTATGCCTGTTGCATTACTGGCGCTGGCGCTGAGTGCGTTCGCCATCGGCACCACGGAGTTCGTCATCATGGGGTTACTGCCGGAAGTGGCGGGTGACCTGCAGGTGTCGATTCCTTCTGCGGGCTGGCTGATCAGCGGCTATGCGCTGGGCGTGGCTATCGGCGCGCCAATCATGGCGCTGCTGACCGCGAAACTGCCGCGTAAACGTACCCTGATTCTGCTGATGATCATCTTCATCATCGGCAACGTACTCTGTGCGCTGGCTTATACCTATAACCTGCTGATGCTGGCGCGCGTCATTACCGCGTTGTGTCACGGTGCGTTCTTCGGCATCGGTTCAGTGGTGGCGGCCAGCCTGGTGGCACCGAGCCGTCAGGCGTCGGCGGTGGCGCTAATGTTTACCGGTCTGACGCTGGCCAACGTACTGGGCGTGCCGCTCGGCACCTGGTTTGGTCAGCTGTTTGGCTGGCGCGCCACCTTCTGGGGCGTGGCGATTATTGGCATCCTCGCGTTCATCGCGCTGATCGTCAGCCTGCCGACTAACAAAGATGAAAAACCGGTGCACCTGGCAAGCGAAATCAGCGCGCTGGCCAACGGCAAACTGTGGCTGTCACTGCTGATGACGGTGTGTTTTGCCGCCGCGATGTTTGCGCTGTTCAGCTACATTGCGCCGCTGCTGCTGCAGGTGACCGGCATCAGCGATCGCGGTGTCAGCTGGACGCTGTTCCTGATTGGCGCTGGCCTGACGGTGGGTAACATTGTTGGCGGAAAACTGGCGGACTGGAAAGTGTCGTTCAGCCTGATCCTCAGCTTTTCGCTGATCGCCGTGTTCTCGCTGCTGTTCAGCTGGACCAGCCATGCGCTGTGGCTGGCAGAGATAACCCTGTTCCTGTGGGCGATGGCGACCTTCGCCACCGTGCCGGGCCTGCAAATCAACGTGGTGCGCCACGGCAAAGACGCGCCGAACCTGGTGTCGACGCTCAACATCTCGGCCTTCAACGTCGGTAACGCACTTGGTGCGTGGGTGGGCGGCGCAGTGATCGACAAAGGCTATGGCCTGACGGCGGTGCCGGTCGCGGCAGCAGCGCTGGCGGCAGCGGGCTTAGTGGTTTGTCTGCTGACCTTCCGCAAATCGGGCGGTCAGCGCGAGACGGTGCGCGCTTAAGCCAGCCGCTGGGCGATGCGCTGCGGAAAGGTGGCCACCTGCTGCTGCAGGTGGTCGCAGAAGTGATCGACCAGCGCCGATGCCGGCCGATGCTGTGGCCGCACCAGGCTCACCGTGAACGGCACGGCAATACTGAAGCGGCGCATCACCACGCCGCTGTCGGCGTAATCCAGCGCCGTCAGCGGATTAACAATCGAAATACCCACCCCGGCGCGCACCATCGCGCACACCGACGCGGCGCTGTGCGTCTCCAGCACCAGCCGCCGCTCCACCTGCTGCTCATGGAACAGCGCATCCAGCAACTGACGATAGCTATCGCTGCGCGACAGGCTGACATAGTTTTCACCGTGAAAATCCTGCGGCGTCAGCACCGCCCGCTGACACAGCGGATGCTGCGGCGGCAGCACGCACACTTCATCACAGGTCAGCAGTGCCAGGCGTTCAGTCCCGGCGGGTGCATGCTGGGTTTCGGTCAGACCGAGATCGTAGCGCTGCGCCGACAGCCACTCCTCCAGCAGCGGCGACTCCTGCGGAATAATATTCAGGCTCACCTGCGGATAGCGCTGTAAAAACGGCTGCAGCAGCGGCGGTAACAGCGACTGGGAAAAAACCGGCAGGCAGGCGATGGACAGCTCGCCCTGGCGGAAATTGCGCAGCCCTTCGGCGGCATCCATGATGCGATCCAGACCGTACCACGAGCGCTGCACCTCTTCGTACAGCCGCAGCCCCTGCACGGTGGGCTGCAGACGGCCGCGCACCCGCTCAAACAGCTGTAAGCCCAGCTGCTGTTCCAGCCGCGCCAGTTCGCGGCTCACCGTTGGCTGCGAGGTATGCAGCAGCGTGGCAGCCTGGGTCAGATTGCCGCTGGTCATCACCGCGTGAAAGATTTCGATATGCCGCCAGTTAATTTTTGCCATCGTCGCCTCCATGTCATCCATATCATATTTGCATAGCTGATGCTTAAACAGATATTTTTCTGCATCACTGTGCTGTGGCTAAATGACAGCAACGACTCAGGAGAATGCTCATGCCACGTCCACTTAACGATTCCCAGACGGCGCTTAACGCCACAAATCTGCTGCCGCTGGCGCAGCGCTACAGCGGCCCGTTCTGGGCTTACGATGCCGAAATCATTCAGCAGCGTATTGCGCAGCTCAGCGCGTTTGACGTGGTGCGCTTTGCGCAAAAGGCCTGCTCGAATATTCATATTCTGCGGCTGATGCGCGCTGCCGGCGTCAAGGTCGATTCGGTCTCGCTCGGCGAGATCGAACGTGCGCTGGCCGCCGGTTTTCAGCCGGGCGGCGAGGATATTGTGTTCACCGCCGATGTGCTGGACTCGCCGACGCTGGCGCGCATCGCCGAGCTGAAGGTGCCGGTGAATGCCGGCTCAGTGGATATGCTGCATCAGCTCGGCGCGGTTTCGCCGGGTCACAGCGTCTGGCTGCGCATTAATCCGGGCTTTGGCCACGGTCACAGCCAGAAAACCAATACCGGCGGCGAAAACAGTAAGCACGGCATCTGGCACAGCGATCTGCCGCTGGCGCTGGCGGCGATTCAGCAACACGGCCTGCAGTTGGTGGGGCTACATATGCACATTGGCTCCGGCGTCGATTATGGCCATCTGCAGCAGGTGTGCGACGCGATGGTCGACCAGGTAGTGGCCTTTGGCCAGGACCTGCAGGCCATTTCGGCGGGCGGTGGGCTGTCGATTCCTTACCGCTTTGGTGAGGAGGCGATTGATACGCAGCACTATTACGGGCTGTGGAACGGCGCGCGCGAGCGTATCGCGGCGCACCTCGGCCATGCGGTGAAGCTGGAGATCGAGCCGGGCCGTTTCCTGGTGGCGGAGTCGGGCGTGCTGGTGTCGCAGGTGCGGGCGGTGAAGCAGATGGGCAGCCGTCACTTTGTGCTGGTGGATGCCGGTTTCAGCGATCTGATGCGTCCGTCGATGTACGGCAGCTATCACCATATTTCGCTGCTGCCTGCCGATGGCAGCGCGCCGGGTGAGGCGCATGTGGAGAGCGTGGTGGCCGGGCCACTGTGTGAGTCGGGAGATGTGTTTACCCAGCTGGAAGGGGGCAAAGTGGAAACCCGCGCGCTGCCAGCGGCACAGGTCGGCGATTATCTGGTGTTCCATGATACCGGCGCTTACGGCGCATCAATGTCCTCCAACTACAACAGCCGTCCGCTGATCCCGGAAGTGCTGTTTGAGCAGGGCGTGCCGCGTGAGATTCGCCGTGCGCAGACCATTCAGGAACTGCTGGCGCTGGAGCTGAACTGATGCGCATCGTGCCGCTCAGCAGTGTGCCGCATCACGCCAGCCAGATCACCGACTGGCTATGGCAGGCGTTTGGTGACGGCACCTCGCGCGCGTTTTACGACAGCATTGTACGCAGTAGCCTGAACGGTGCCGCGTTTCCGGTGACCTTTGTCGCGCTGGACGAGGATGACGTGCCGCACGGCACGGTAGGGTTCTGGCGCTGCGATTTGATTAGCCGTCAGGATCTCTATCCGTGGGTTGCCGCGCTGTATGTGGATGAAGCGGCGCGCGGGCAGGGACTGAGCGCCGCCCTGCAGCAGCACGTGCTGGACTATGCCCGCCAGCGCGGCTATGCAACGGTGTGGCTGTGGTCAACGTTTGGCGGCTACTACGAGCGATTCGGCTGGCAGTATCAGTGTGATGCGCTGGAGTTTCCTGAGGTGCAGGTGAAGGTGTATTCGCAGGATTTATAGGAGGTTGGGTGCGCGCTGGCCCTCACCCCAACCCTCTCCCGCAAGCGGGCGAGGGGGCTGACCGTGCTCTCTGGAACGTCCCCTTTCCGCAAGGGCTGACCGCGCGCGCTGGCCCTCACCCCAACCCTCTCCCGCAAGCGGGAGAGGGGGCTGACCGCGCTCTCCTTGCCGCGCGCTCTGGAACGTTCCCTCTCCCTCAGGGAGAGGGTTAGGGTGAGGGAAAGCCCGCACTCGTTTAACCTGGTCCACCCACCGAATGCCGCCTGACCAGCGTCGGGCTAAACATATTGGTCACCTCCGGCAGCGCGGTGCCGTTGGCCAGCGCCAGCGCCAGCTGCGCGGCCTGCTGCGCCATGGTCACAATCGGATAGCGCACCGTGGTCAGGCGCGGACGCACGTAGCGCGACACCAGCACATCATCAAAGCCAATCAGCGACATCTCTTCGGGCACGCGAATGCCGTTATCGCTCAGCACCGCCAGCGCACCGGCGGCCATCGAATCGTTGTAGCACGCCACCGCGCTCACCTGCTTGCCGCGTCCGAGCAGTTCCGTCATTGCCTGCTCGCCACCGACCTCATCCGGTTCTCCCCACGCCACCAGCCGGTCGTTGCACGGCAGACCGTGCTCCTTCAGCGCATCGTAGTAGCCCTGCAGCCGATCTTCGGCGTCAGAAATGGTGTGCGTCGAGCAGATAAAGGCGATCTGCGTATGACCCTGCTGAATCAGGTGGCGCGTGGCCAGCCAGGCGCCGTAGCGGTCATCCAGCGCAATGCAGCGCGACTCAAACCCCTGCAGCAGCCGGTTCAGCAGCACCATGCCCGGCACCTGCTTCATCAGCAGCTCTAAATCGTCATCGGGAATTTTCTTGGCGTGCACCACCAGCGCAGCACAGCGATGGCGCATCAGCTGTTCAATCGCCTGACGCTCTTTCTGCTCATTATGGTAACCGTTACCAATCAGCAGAAAGTTGCCGGTTTGCCCGGCGACTTCATCGACCGCTTTCACCATCGCGCCAAAAAACGGGTCTGACACATCGCCTACCACCAGCCCGAGCGTTTCGGTGGATTGCTGCGCCAGCGCGCGGGCATTGGCGTTCGGGTGATACTGCAGCTGTTCCATGGCCTGGGTAACGGCGAGGCGCGAACTCTCGCTGGCTTTGGGCGAATTATTGATGACGCGGGACACGGTCGCGACCGACACCCCCGCCATGCGGGCAACATCCTTAATAGTAGCCATGCAATGGTCGACATCCGGGAAAACGTTTACACATGCTCTCAGTGTTACGGAAAAGCCCGGCAGCCGCAACCCGCCAGAATGTCAGCGCTGTCGCAAAAGTGCGGAAAATCAGACGCTCACGGTGAGGCTTTAGCCCGGTAACGGCACCGTGCTATGCTGCCAGCCTGAATCACACCTGCCTGCCGGACGCATAACCATGAAAACTCGTGTGCCGCACCTTGCGCACTGGGGCGCGTTTACCGCCGTCACCGAAAATCAGCGCCTGATTGCCTGCGAACCTTTCTTCGCCGATGCCGATCCTTCCCCGATGATCCACACTATCCCTGAACTGGTGTACTCGGATAAACGCATCCGTCAGCCGATGGTGCGCCGTTCGTGGCTGAAGTCGCGTGAAAACAGCGATCGCACGCTGCGCGGCCGGGAAGATTTTGTCGCCGTGGACTGGGACACCGCGCTCGATCTGGTGGCGGAAGAGAACCGCCGGGTGCGCGACCGCTACGGCGCTTCCGGCATTTTCAACGGTTCGTACGGCTGGTCATCAGCCGGTCGCGTTAACCACGCGCGCACCCTGATTCGTCGCTTCTATTTCCAGGGCGGCGGTGGCGTTGATCAGCAGGGTAACTACAGCTGGGGCGCGGCACAGTTCTTTCTGCCGTACGTGATTGGCACTTATATGCCGCTCACCGGCCGCGTCACCGACTGGCCGCAGGTGGTGGAGCATGCAGAAATTTTCGTCGCCTTTGGCGGCCTGGCGCTGAAAAATGCGCAGGTGGCCTCCGGCGGCGCCGGCGAGCACAGCCTGAAACCGGCGCTGCAGCAGCTGAGCGCCAAAGGCACGCCGATCATTAACATCAGCCCGATGCGCGATGACTGCCCGGCATTCGTTAACGCCGAGTGGATTCCGATTCGCCCGAACACCGACGTGGCGCTGATGCTGGCGCTCGGCTATGAAATTACCCGCCGGAACGCGATCGATGAGGCTTTCCTCGCCAGCCACTGCACCGGCTGGCCGCAGTTGCGTGCCTATCTGCTGGGCGAAAGCGACGGCGTGGCGAAAACGCCCGCGTGGGCCAGTGCGATAACCGGCATCCCGGCAGCGCGTATCGCACTGCTGGCGCAGCAGCTGGCGGGCAAACGCAGCTTTATCACCTGTGCTTATGCGGTGCAGCGCGCCCATCGCGGCGAGCAGCCGTACTGGATGATGATTGCGCTCTCGTCGATGCTGGGCCAGCCGGGACTGCCGGGCGGCGGCTTCTCTTTTGGCCATGGTTCAATGAACAGCGTCGGCAATCCGCGCCAGGAAGGCCCGGCGCCGCTGATGAGCACCGGCCCGAATCCGGCGAACCTGTCGATCCCGGTGGCGCGCATCAGCGACATGCTGCTCAATCCCGGCCAGCCATATGCGTTTCAGGGCGAGACGCTGCACTATCCCGACATTCACCTGGTGCACTGGGCAGGCGGCAATCCGTTCCATCATCACCAGCAGCTCAACCGACTGGTCGAGGGCTGGCAGCGTCCGGATACGGTCATCGTGCAGGATATCGTCTGGACGCCCGCGGCGCAGATGGCGGACATCGTGCTGCCGGCCACCACCACGCTGGAGCGCAACGACATTGGCGGCTCGTCGCGTGACCGCTTCGTGCTGGCGATGCACCAGGCGATTAAACCGCAGCATCAGGCGCGTAACGACTTTGATATTTTTGCCGATCTGGCCGATCGCCTTGGCTACCGCGATCGCTTTACCGAAGGACGCAACGAGATGCAGTGGATTGAGCATCTTTACCAGCAGTGTGCGCAGGCGCATGCGCAGCTGGACATCGCGTTCCCGGAGTTCGAGGCATTCTGGCAGCGCGGCTTTGTTGAGATTCCGCAGGGCGGCAAGCCGTACGTGTTTATGGATGATTTCCGCGCCGACCCGCAGGCGCATCCGATTCACACCGCCAGCGGCAAAATTGAGCTGTTTTGCCAGACCATCGCCGATTACCAGCTGGCGGATTTCGCCGGGCATCCGGAGTGGCGCGCGCCGCAGGAGTGGCTTGGCGCAGCGCTCAGCGCGCAGTTCCCGCTGCACATGATTTCGGTGCAGCCTGCGGATCGCCTGCACAGCCAGCTGGATGCTACCGCCACGGTGCAGGCCGGCAAAACCGCCGGTCACGAAACGCTGTATATGCACGTTGACGATGCCGCCGCGCGCGGTATCAGCGACGGCGATGAGATTGAAGTGAGCAACGCGCGTGGCCGTATGCTGGCTGGCGTCCGCCTGACGGACGGCCTGACGCCCGGTGTGGTGATCATCGCCACCGGCGCCTGGTTCGATCCCGGTTTTGGCAAAGCGTGGCAGCCGTGGGACCGCGCCGGCAACCCTAACGTGCTGACGCTCGACATCGGGACCTCGTCGTTAACTCAGGGCCCGAACGCCATGAGCTGCCTGGTGGAAATTAAAAAACACGCCAGTTGCACAATCGGCTAACAATCTCACCGCTGGTTACATTTTGCCGGTAACTGTTGCGTTTGAGTGATAGTTTCTGCGCTGAGCAACTTGCTACAGTCAGGGTCCCAGAGGTATTGATGGGTGAACATCAACAGTTTTCTTGATTACACCGACCTGCGCAGATGCGCAGGTTTTTTTTGCCTGCGATCTGCCGGTGTGAAGCGTCCCGTTGCGGTGACCTCAATCGGGCATAAACGAACTGATACATTGTTTTCCTGTCAACTCGCTTTACCTTTCTTTATAACTGCAGCTAACCCCTTTGGATTCATCTTTTATCGCAGCGGATCGCCATGCCCCCGATTAAAAAATTTCTGGGAAAAGACCAGATTAAAGCCCCGTTTAACCCGTTTCGTTTTCGTCTGATTTGTCTGGGCGTATTAGGCTGCATGGGCCTGCTGCTGGCGCGCGTCGGCGATTTGCAGCTGATCAATCATCCGATGCTGGAGCACGAGGCCGACCAGCGCTCGCTGCGTACCGTGACGCTGCCGACCAACCGCGGCACGCTGCTCGACCGCGACGGCCAGGCGCTGGCGCTCAGCGTGCCATCGCGCGATATCATCGCCGATCCGCTGCGCGTGCTGGAGGCCAATCCCGATTTCACCAGCGCCAAATGGAGCTATCTGGCGGCGGCGCTGAATCTGCGACCGGACGAGCTGCGCGCGCAGATCACCGCCAATCCGAAAAAGCGCTTCCTCTATCTCGGGCGCAAAATCGAGCTGGGCATTGCCAAAGATATTGCTGAGCTGCACCTGAAAGGCATCAGTTCGGTGTATGACGACAGCCGTTTTTATCCGATGAGTGAAGCCGCGGCGCCGCTGATTGGCATCGTCGGGGCGGACAACAACGGGCTTAACGGGCTGGAGAAGGGCTTTGACCGGGTACTGCAGGGCGAGCCGGGTAAAGAGGTGTATCGCCAGGACGGGGACGGCAACATTATTGCGATGATCGATTACGAGCCGCCGAAGCAGCCGCCGACGGTGCAGCTCAGCATCGATAAGTTTGACCAGTTTACGCTGTACAGCAAGCTGCGCGACGGCGTGCTGCTCAACAAGGCCGATTCGGGCGCGGCGGTGCTGGTGAAGATCGACACCGGCGAAATCCTCGCTATGGCGTCTTATCCGTCGTTCAACCCCAACAATTATGACAACGCCACGCCGGCGCAAATGCGCAATACCGCCATCAACGACAGCTACGAGCCCGGTTCGACGGTGAAGCCGCTGGTGGTGATGGAAGGGCTGCAGCGTCATCTGGTGCGCCCCGATTCGGTGATCGACACCACGCCCTACAGCGTCAACGGCCACCTGATCCGTGATGTCGGCCACTGGCCGCGGCTGACCATGACCGGCATTTTGCAGAAATCCAGCGACATCGGCGTGTCGCACATCGCGCTGGCGATGCCGGCGGAAGCGCTGGTGAACACCTACCAGGCTTTTGGACTCGGCAAGCCGACCGGGCTGGGGCTGACCGGTGAGAGCGTGGGCTACTTCCCGCTGCATCGCCAGCGCTGGGCGGACATTGAGCGCGCCACCTTTTCGTTCGGCTACGGTCTGCGCGTAACGCCGCTGCAGATTGCGCGTGAGTACGCCACGCTCGGTTCGTATGGCGTCTATCGCCCGCTGTCGATCACCAAAGTGACGCCACCGGTGCTGGGCAGGCAGGTGGCGGATCCACAGATCGTGCAAACCGTGGTGCACATGCTGGAGAGTGACGTGCTGCCGGGCGGTACCGGGGTGAAAGCGGCGGTTCCGGGCTACCGGCTAGCGACCAAAACCGGTACCGCGGAGAAGATGGGCAGCAGCGGCAAATATGACGGCGGCTATGTCAACTACACCGCCGGCATCGCGCCGGCCAGCCATCCGGAAGTGGCGCTGGTGGTGATGATTAACCATCCTACCGCTGGCGATCACTTTGGCGGCTCGGTGGCCGCGCCGGTATTCGGCAACATCATGGGGCCGGTGCTGAAACACATGAACGTGGCACCCGACGCGATTTACAGTAAACCGGCATCAGATAAATCTTAACGAAATCAGGATGTAAACGCGCAGTCGAGCTTTTCACACCTCGTTGCATTTCGCCGAACTCCGTTGCGATTTGCGGCTGTTATCCGTGCCGCCATTGCGCGACGATAAAGGTCCCAGAGGTATTGATTGGTGTGAAGATCGGCTGCTGCGGCAGCGATACCCTTGTGGTATTCACCCTGTTCGGTTGCACCGACCCACGCGGATGCGTGGGTTTTTTTTGCCTGTAAGTTGTCCTCCTCTCCCGTTTATAGCGCCTGCGCGCGCCATCACCGGCCGCTGCCGGGCGCGGTTTAAATCCTGCATCTCTTAACGAAACGCTTACGGTTTGCGTATAGAAAACGTTCTGGCGATCCGCCGATAATGCGCGTCGTGATGATTTTCGCTGAAATAATCCCCTGCTTACCGGGGTTTTTACCCACACTTTTGCTGATCTGAAGACGCTGATGACTATCCATGCTTCCCGTTCTGGTTTCTCCCGCTGGCTGAAATGGCTGCTTGTGTTGCTGGTGCTGCTGATCGCGGCAGGCGTGATCTGGCGTGTGGCAGGCGGCAAGCGGGGCGCAGCACCCGGCGACCTGCCGCCAGGCGGTCATCGCGGCGCGGCGCCAATGAGCGGCCCGGCAACGCTGGTGCACAGCGGCGTTGCCGCGACGGCCGACGTGCCGGTGTACCTGAATGCGCTCGGCACGGTGATCCCCAACGCCAGCGTCACCGTCACCAGCCGCGTGGCCGGGCAGTTGCAGCAGGTGTTCTTTACTGAAGGGCAGAAAGTCAGCGCCGGTCAGCTGCTGGCGCAGATCGATCCGCGCAGTTATCAGGCGACGCTGGCGCAGTATCAGGGCGATCTCAGCCAGAACCAGGCGCTGCTGCACAGTGCGCAACTGACGCTGGCACGCTACAAAAAGCTGGCAGTGCAGGACTCGCTGTCGCGCCAGGATCTGGATAGCCAGATTGCTACCGTCGGCCAGTATCAGGGCGCGGTGGCGGCGGATCAGGCGCAAATCGCCAGCGCAAAACTGGATATTGAGTATGCCCGCATCACCTCGCCGATCAGCGGCCGCGTGGGCCTGCGGCTGGTCGATCCCGGCAATATGGTGCAGACCAGCGACACCACCGGCATTGTGGTGGTGACGCAAATGCAGCCTGCCGCGGTGACGTTCAGCGTGCCGCAGAGCTACATCGCGCAGCTGACGCGCGCACTGCGCAACGGCCAGAGCCTGCCCGCGACGGCCTTCGATCAGGACAACAGCAGCGTACTGGCGCAGGGTGAGGTGAAGTACATCAGCAATCAGATCGATACCAGCACCGGCACCATCGAACTGAAAGCCAGCTTTCCTAACCAGGACGAAGCGCTGTTTGCCAACCAGTTCGTTAATCTGCGTCTGCAAACCGGCACGCTGAAAAACGCGACGGTGATCCCGGCGCAGGCGCTGCAGCTGAGCAGCGACGGGAGCTTTGTATTTATTATCAACAAAGATAATAGCGTGACGCGCAAAGCGGTCACCGCCGGACCGGCACTGGGGGAAGATCGTCAGGCGATCCTGCAGGGCGTGGCGCCAGGCGATCGTCTGGTGACCGAGGGGATCGATCGTCTGACTAACGGCAGCAAAGTCCAGCTGGCTGACGACAGCAAAAGTATCCAGCCATGAATCCGTCTCGTCTGTTTATCCTGCGCCCGGTGGCGACGATTCTGCTGATGGTCGGCGTGCTGATCGCCGGTTTGTTCGCTTATCGCTTTCTCTCCACCTCGGCGCTGCCGCAGGTGGATTATCCGACCATTCAGGTTACCACCCTTTATCCTGGCGCCAGCCCGGACGTGATGGCCTCGTCCGTGACCTCGCCGCTGGAGCGTCAGCTCGGTCAGATGGCCGGTCTTAGCCAGATGACGTCTGCCAGCTCGGGCGGATCATCGATTATCACCCTGAAGTTCAGCCTCGATCTGTCGCTTGACGTCGCCGAACAGGAAGTCCAGGCGGCAATCAACGCGGCGAATAATCTGTTACCGGACGATCTGCCCAATCCGCCGACGTATAAAAAGGTCAATCCGGCCGACAGTGCGGTGATCACGCTGGCCGCCAGTTCCGACACGCTGCCGCTGACTGAGGTGCAGGATCTGGTGAACACGCGCGTGGCGCTGAAGCTGTCGCAAATCAACGGCGTGGGGATGGTGACCCTGGCGGGCGGTAATCAGCCGGCGATTCGCGTGCAGATGGATCCAAAAGCGCTGGCGGCGCACAAGCTGTCGCTGGAAGACGTCAATACGCTGATCGCCAACAGCAACGTCAACGGTTCGAAAGGCGGCTTCGACGGCAAATATCACTCGGTGACCATCGACGCCAACGACCAGCTGCGCACCGCGGCCGAATACGGCAATCTGATTCTCACCTGGCAGAACGGTGCGGCGCTGCGGCTGAAAGATATCGCCCATATCGAACAGGGGCCGGAGAATCGCTTTCAGTCGGCGTGGGCCAATAACCGTCCGGCGATTGTCATCAGCGTGCAGCGCCAGCCTGGCGCCAACGTCATTCAGGTGGTGGATAGCATTAAAAAGCAGCTGCCCGTACTGCAGGCGGCGCTGCCGGATGGTGTGAAAATGCGTGTGCTTGCCGATCGCACGCAGACCATCCGCGCCTCAATCAGCGACGTACAGTTTGAACTGATGCTGTCGATCGCACTGGTGGTGATGGTGACCTTCCTGTTTCTGCGCAACGTGGCGGCGACGCTGATTCCCAGCGTGGCAGTACCGCTGTCGCTGATTGGCACCTTTGGCGTGATGTATCTCGCCGATTTCAGCCTCAACAACCTGTCGCTGATGGCGCTGACCATCGCCACCGGGTTTGTCATTGATGACGCGATTGTGGTGGTGGAGAACATTTCGCGCCGGCTGGAGCAGGGGGAAACGCCGATGCAGGCCGCGCTGAAAGGCTCGCAGCAGATTGGCTTCACCATTATTTCCCTGACGTTTTCCCTGATTGCGGTCCTGATTCCGCTGCTGTTTATGGGCGATGTGGTCGGACGGCTGTTCCGCGAATTCGCCATCACCCTGGCCGTCTCGATTCTGGTGTCGATGGTGGTGTCGCTGACGCTGACGCCTATGCTGTGTGCCTGGCTGTTAAGGCATATTCCGGAGTCGCAACAGTCACGCTTTGCGCGCAAAGGCGGCGAGCTGTTTGACAAACTGGTCCGCGGCTATGACCGCCTGCTCAGCGTAGTGCTCAACCATCAGAAGCTGACGCTGCTGGTGGCGCTGGCAACCTTTGCACTCACCGCGCTGCTGTATCTGGCCATCCCGAAAGGGTTCTTTCCCACGCAGGATACCGGGCTGATTCAGGGGGTGACCGTGGCGTCGCAGGATGTCTCCTTCACGGCGATGGCGCAGCGTCAGCAGGCGCTGGCAACGGTGATCCTGCAAAATCCGGCGGTCGAGAGTGTGTCCTCAACCATTGGTATCGACGGCAATAACACCAGCCTCAATAGCGGGCGCCTGCAGATCAACCTGAAAGCGTTTGACCAGCGCGACGTCAAAGCCGATGAGGTGATTGCGCAGCTACAGCAGGCGGCGCGCCGGGTCGCCGGCATTCAGCTTTATCTGCAGCCAGCACAGGACCTGACGGTCAACGATCAGGTGACGCCGAGCCAGTACCAGTTCACCCTTGATGATGCCGACAGCGAAAACCTGGTGCGCTGGACGCCGCAGCTGATAGCTGCGCTGCAGCAGCGCCCGGAGTTTAATGGCGTGGTCAGCAACCTGCAGGATCAGGGGCGCGTGGCCTATGTGGAGCTGAATCGCGATAAAGCGGCGCGCTACGGCATCACGGCAGCTGACGTCGATACCGCGCTGTACAACAGCTTTGGTCAGCGGCTGGTTTCCACCATTTTTACCCAGGCGAACCAGTATCGCGTGGTGCTGGAAGTGGCGCCGCAGTATCAGCAGTCGCCGGCGTCATTTGATGACGTTTATCTGCCGGTGAGCAGCAGCGCATCAACCAGCAGCGACAGCGACAGTGAGACCACCACCACCGGCATGGTGAAACTCACCGCCATCGCCAGCGTGCATGCGCGGACCGGGGCGCTGATGCACATGCGCCTGAATCAGTTCCCGGCGGTGATGGTGTCGTTCAATCTTAACCCCGGTTATTCGCTGGAGGAGGGGCAGCGGGCGATTGCGCAGGTCACGCAGCAGCTTAAACTGCCCGCCAGCATAACGCTGCGCTATCAGGGTGAAACCGCGGCGTTTCAGAGTGCCACCGGCAACACGCTATGGCTGATTCTGGCGGCGCTGATCACCATGTACGTGGTGCTGGGCATTCTGTATGAAAGCTTTATTCATCCGGTGACCATTCTCTCCACGCTGCCGTCGGCGGCGGTCGGGGCGCTGCTGACGCTGATGCTGGCGGGCAGCGAATTCAGCCTGATCGCGCTGATTGGCGTCATTCTGCTGATTGGCATCGTTAAAAAGAACGCCATTATGATGATCGACTTCGCGCTGGAGGCGCAGCATAAGCAGCATATGACGCCGCGCGAAGCGATCCATCAGGCCTGTCTGCTGCGCTTCCGGCCGATTCTGATGACCACCATGGCGGCGCTGCTCGGGGCGCTGCCGCTGATGCTGGCCTCCGGCTCCGGTGCTGAACTGCGTCAGCCGCTCGGGCTGGTGATTGTCGGTGGCCTGCTGGTGAGCCAGGTGCTGACGCTGTTCTCCACCCCGGTGATCTATCTGTGGTTTGATGGGCTGGCGCAGCGCGGTAAGCGCTACGTGCAGCGCCGGCAGCAGCAGGCGCGGGGCGAGCCATGAACATCACCCGGCTGTTTATCTTTCGCCCGGTTGCCACGCTGCTGCTGACGCTGGCGATCCTGCTGCTCGGGGCGCTGGGCTACCGGTTGCTGCCCGTCGCGCCGCTGCCGCAGGTGGATTTTCCTACCATCATGGTCAGCGCCAGCCTGGCCGGCGCCAGCCCGGAAACCATGGCGGCCACGGTGGCGACGCCGCTGGAGCGTTCGCTCGGCCAGATTGCCGGTGTGACGGAGATGACGTCGACCAGCTCGCAGGGCTCGACCAGCGTGATACTGCAGTTTGAACTTGACCGCGATATCAATGGTGCGGCGCGCGACGTGCAGGCGGCGATCAATGCGGCACGCAGCCTGTTACCGAGTGCCATGGAGTCGCTGCCGACCTATCGCAAAGCGAATCCCTCGGACGCGCCGATTGTGATGCTGGCGCTTACCTCAGCCACGCGCACGCCGGGTGAACTGTATGACCTCGCCGAAAGCAAAATCGAGCAGGCGATGGGCCAGGTCAGGGGCGTAGGCGAGGTGTCGCTGATGGGCAGCGCGCTGCCGGCGGTCCGCATTGATCTGCAGCCGCAACAGCTGACGCACTATGGCATTGCGCTGGATACGGTGCGCAGCGCCGTATCCAGCAGCACCACCAATCTGCCGAAAGGCATGCTGCAGGGCAGCAGCCAGTCCTGGATGGTGGACGGTAACGGCCAGCTGGACAAAGCGGCACAGTACCGCGACCTGATAGTCAGCTACCACGCGGGTAAGGCGGTGCGACTGCATGACGTCGCCACGGTGTATGACTCGGTGGAGGATCAGTATCAGGCCGGCTTTCTCAATTCACAGCCGTCGGTGATGATCGCCATCAAGCGTCAGGCCGGCGCTAACATGCTCGACACCATTGACGCCATCAAAGCGCAGCTGCCACAGCTGGAGAAAGATCTGCCTGCCGATACCCAGCTCAAAGTGGTGGTAGACCGTTCGCCAACGGTGCGCGCCTCCCTGTATGACACCGAAGAGACGCTGCTGGTGGCGATGCTGCTGGTGATTGCCGTGGTATTTGTCTTCCTGCGTAATTTGCAGGCGGTGGTGATTCCGGCGCTGGCGCTGCCGGTGTCGTTAATCGGCACCTGCGCGGTGATGTATCTGCTCGGTTACAGTCTCGATAACCTGTCGCTGATGGCGCTGATCATCGCCACGGGCTTTGTTGTTGATGACGCCATCGTGGTGCTGGAAAATATCACCCGGCACATCGAAGCCGGTCTGAGTCCGCTGCGTGCTGCCCTGCGCGGTGCCCATGAGGTGAGCTTTACGGTGCTGTCGATGACGGTGTCGCTGGTGGCGGTGTTTATCCCGATTCTGCTGATGGGCAGCATTGTTGGCCGCCTGTTCCGCGAATTTGCGGTGACGCTGACGGTCTCGCTGCTAATCTCCATGTTTGTCTCGCTCAGCCTGACCCCGATGCTGTGCGCCCGGCTGCTGCGGCCGAAGCCGCAGCTCACCCGGCGGCCGCATCCGCTCTATCAGCTGATCGAAAATGCGCTCAACGCGCTGCTGGTCGCCTACGCGCGTGGCCTGGCGTGGGTGATGGCGCACCAGAAGATCACCCTGCTAAGTTTGCTGCTCACCGTGCTGCTCAATCTGTTTCTGTTTAGCGTGGTGCAAAAGGGCTTTTTCCCCAATCAGGACACCGGCCTGCTGATGGGCGCCCTGCGCGCTGACCAGAACATCTCCTTCCAGGCGATGAAGCCAAAGATGCTGGCGTTCACCAAAATCATTGAGGCCGATCCGGCGGTAGACAGCGTGATGTCGTCAATGGGCAGCGGCATGTTTGGCTCGCGCAATAGCGCCAACTTTTTTGTCCGGCTGAAAGATTTTGACCAGCGCACTGCCAGCGCCACCGAAGTGGCTAACCGGCTGAGCCTGAAAACCCGCCATATTGCCGGGGCGCAGCTGTTCCTGATGGCCGCGCAGGATCTGCACATCGGCGGGCGCAGCGCCAACGCCACTTATCAGTACAGCCTGCAGGCTGATGATCTCGATCTGCTGCGCCGCTGGACGCCGAAAGTCCAGGCGGCGCTGGCCGCGATACCGCAACTCAACAGCGTGGATTCCGATGCGCAAACCGGCGGACAGGAGGTGGTGATCAACATCGATCGCGACCGCGCCACGCGGCTGGGCGTTAACGTGCAGATGCTGGACACGCTGCTGAACAATGCCTTTAGCCAGCGACAGATTGCCACGCTCTATCACACGCTCAATCAGTACCATGTGGTGATGGCCCTGCAGGACAGCGACACGCGCGATCCGGCCATGTTGCAACAACTGTATGTGATTAACGACAGCGGCGATCGCGTGCCGCTGGCGGCCTTTGCCCGCTTCAGCGGCGGCAACGCGCCGCTGTCGGTTGCGCATCAGGGCCAGTCAGCGACCAGCACCATCGCCTTCAACCTCAACGACGGCGTGTCGCTGGAGCAGGCGCAGACGATGATTAAGCAAGCGATGGCACAGCTGGGGTTGCCCTCCAGCATTCAGGCGGGCTTTGCCGGCACCGCCGCAGCGTTCTCTCAGCTCACCGCCACCATGCCGTGGCTGATTATTGCGGCGCTGGCGGCGGTGTATATCGTCCTGGGCGTGCTGTATGAGAGTTACATTCACCCGCTGACCATTCTCTCCACGCTGCCGTCGGCAGGCGTCGGGGCGCTGCTGCTGTTGCTGCTGACCAATACGCAGCTGACGGTGATTGCGCTGATCGGCATCATTTTGCTGATCGGTATCGTCAAGAAAAACGCCATCATGATGATCGATTTTGCCCTGCACGCCGAGCGCAGCCAGGGGCTGTCGCCGCAGCAGGCGATTACGCAGGCGTGCCTGATGCGCTTTCGGCCGATCATGATGACCACGCTGGCCGCCTTCTTCGGCGCTCTGCCGCTGGCGCTGGGTAGCGGTGACGACGCTGATTTACGCAGTCCGCTGGGGATTGCCATTGCCGGCGGTCTGGCCCTGAGCCAGCTGCTGACCCTGTTTACCACGCCAGTGGTCTATCTCTGGCTGGATCGTCTCAGCCGCGCCACCCAGCATCAGTGGCGGCGCGTGCGTCATGTGGAATTCTGATTGATGAAAATGATGAACATTGGCGCGCTGACGGCGGCGCTACTGGTTGCTGGCTGTAGCGTTGGCCCCGATTATCAGCGTCCGGCGATGGCGCTGCCGACGCACTATAAAGAGGCCAAAGGCTGGACGCAGGCCACGCCGCAGGACGCCAGTCGCAAAGGGGAGTGGTGGATGGTGTATCACGATGCCACCTTGTCCAGCCTGCTGCGCCAGGTGAGCATCTCCAACCAGAACGTCGCCAGTTATGCGGCGCAGTATCGCGAAGCCCAGGCGCTGAGCGCGCAGTCGCGCGCGGCACTGTTTCCCTCACTTGACTACGATGCCAGCAGCACGCGCAGCGGCAGCCGTGCCAGCACCAGCGGTCAGCGCAGCGTCAGCAATAGCCACAGCGCTACGCTGAATGCCAGCTGGGAGCTGGATCTGTGGGGAAAACTGCGCCGCACCCAGGAAGAGGATAAGGCCAGCGCGCAGGCCAGCCAGGCTGAACTGGCCAATGTTACGCTGAGCGCCCAGTCAGAGCTGGCGCAGGACTATTTTCAGCTGCGCATCATCGACGAAAAGATCGCGCTCTATCAGCGCAGCATTGAAGCTTATCAGCGCTATCTCAGCGTGATTGACAACAAGTACCGCGCCGGTAGCGAATCCCGCGCCACTCTGGCGCAGGCGCAGATGCAGCTGGAGAGCGCCCGCGCTTCGGCGCAGGATTATCAGTGGCAGCGCGCGCAACTGGAGCACGCGGTGGCGCTGCTGCTGGGGCGTGCGCCAGCCGACTTTACGTTGCCGGTGGCGAAGCTGGATGCCACGCTGCCGTCCATTCCGCAGAGCCTGCCTTCGGCGCTGCTGCAGCGCCGTCCGGACATCGCCTATGCCGAACGTAACGTGGCGGCCGCCAACGCGGCGGTCGGGGTGGCGATTGCCGGTTATTATCCCGACCTGACGCTCAGCGCCAGCGGTGGCGTGACCGCCTCAGCGATCCACAGTTTATTGTCGCTGCCGAATCGCGCCTGGTCGCTGGGGCCGGAGCTCAGCGGTACGCTGCTCGATTTTGGCGCGACCTCGGCGAAAGTGGCGCAGGCGCGTGCCGCCTATGATGCCAGCGTGGCGACCTATCGCCAGACGGTGCTGAGCGCGCTCGGAGAAGTGGAAGATAATCTGGTGGAACTGAATACCCTGCAGGGGGAAATCGCCGCGCAGCAGCGCGCCGCCGTGGCGGCACAGGCGTCAGCACGCGTAACGCGCAACCAGTATGACGCCGGCATGATTGATTACCTTGATGTCGCTACCACGGAAAACAGCAGCCTGAGCGAGCAGCAGAGCCTGCTGTCGCTGCAGAGCAGCCAGTGGGTGAGCAGCGTGGCGCTGATCGCCGCACTGGGCGGCGGCTGGCAGGGTGAAGCACCCTGAATTCATCACGATAAATCACTGCGCTACTTGTCGAACATCCCCGGATCCTGCAAGGTAAGAACCATTTTTTACCGCTGCTAAGGAGCTGGCATGCTATTTACCGTTCTGCGTTTCCTCTGTCGCCTGTTATGGCGCGTTGAGCTGCGTGGCGATCTGACTGCCCTGCACAAAGAAAAAGTGCTGATCACGCCAAACCATATGTCGTTTCTCGATGGCGTGCTGCTGGCGCTGTTTCTGCCCATCAAACCGGTGTTCGCCGTCTACTCTTCGATCAGCGAACAGTGGTATATGCGCCTGCTCAGGCCGGTCATCGACTTCGTGCCGCTCGACCCCACTAAACCGATGTCGATCAAACATCTGGTGCGCATGATCAACGAAGGGCGTCCGGTGGTGATCTTTCCGGAAGGGCGCATTACCGTCACCGGCTCATTGATGAAAATCTACAGCGGCGCTGGCTTCGTCGCTGCGAAATCCGCCGCCACCGTGGTGCCGATGCGCATTGAAGGCGCAGAGTACACGCCGTTTGGCCGCCTGGCCGGGGTGTTTAAACGCCGCCTGTTCCCGCGCATTACCCTGACGGTGCTGCCGGCCACGGTAATTCCCATGCCGGAAGCGAAACGCGCGCGCGACCGCCGCGTGCTGGCCGGTGAGCATTTACATCATGTGATGATGGAAGCGCGCATGGCGGTGCGCCCGCGCGAAACGCTGTTCGACGCTTTTCTCAATGCGCGCACCCGTTACGGGCTGAGTAAAGCCTGCATCGAAGACATCAACTTTAAGCCGGACAGCTACACCGGGCTGCTGAAAAAAGCGCTCGGCGTCGGACGCATTCTGGAGCGCTACAGCCAGCAGGGCGAATTCGTAGGCCTGCTGCTGCCGAATGCCACGGTGACCGCGGCGGCGATTCTGGGGGCTTCACTGCGCGGGCGCGTGCCGGCGATGCTCAACTACACCGCCGGCATCAACGGCATGCGCGCGGCGCTGACCGCCTCGCAGGTGAAAACCGTGTTTACCTCGCGCCAGTTCCTCGAGAAGGGCAACCTGTGGCACCTGCCGCAGGGGCTGACGGAGGTGCAGTGGATCTATCTGGAGGATCTGAAGGATACCGTCACGCTGCAGGACAAACTGTGGATCCTCGCGCACCTGCTGCTGCCACGCCGGGCACAGGTTGCGCAGCAGCCAGAAGACGCGGCCATGGTGCTGTTTACCTCCGGCTCGGAAGGCAATCCCAAAGGTGTGGTGCACTCGCACAAAAGCCTGCTGGCGAACGTGGAGCAGATTCGCACCGTGGCGGATTTCACCCCGCGCGACCGCTTTATGTCGGCGCTGCCGCTGTTCCACGCCTTCGGCCTCACCGTCGGGCTGTTCACGCCGCTGCTGACCGGTGCGCAGGTATTCCTCTATCCCAGCCCGCTGCACTATCGCATCGTGCCGGAGCTGGTGTATGACCGTAACTGCACCGTGCTGTTTGGCACCTCCACCTTCCTCGGCAACTATGCGCGCTTTGCCAGCCCGTACGATTTCGCCCGGCTGCGCTACGTGGTGGCCGGTGCCGAGAAGCTGCAGGAAGGCACGCGCCAGATCTACATGTATAAGTACGGCATCCGCATCCTCGAAGGTTACGGCGTGACCGAGTGTGCGCCAGTGGTGGCAATCAACGTACCGATGGCCGCCAAATCGCATACCGTCGGCCGTATTCTGCCGGGCATGGATTCACGTCTGATTGCGGTACCGGGCATTGAGCAGGGCGGACGACTACAGCTGCGCGGTCCGAATGTGATGAACGGCTACCTGCGGGTGGAAAACCCCGGCGTGCTGGAGCCACCGGTGGCGGATAACGGCGAGGGCGAACAGGAAGCCGGCTGGTACGATACCGGGGATATTGTCAGCTTTGACGAGGGCGGTTTCTGTCAGATTCAGGGGCGCGCTAAACGCTTCGCCAAAATCGCTGGTGAGATGGTGTCGCTGGAGAGCGTGGAGCAGATTGCCCTGAAAGCCTCGGCGGAGAAACAGCACGCGGCGTCGCTGCGGCCCGATGGCCAGCGCGGTGAAGCGCTGGTGCTGTTTACCACCGACAGTGAACTCAGCCGCGAGCGGCTGCAGCAGGCCGCGCGTGAGATGGGTGCGCCAGAGCTGGCCGTGCCGCGCGACATTCGCTACATGAAACAGCTGCCGATGCTGGGCAGCGGTAAACCAGACTACGTCAGCCTGAAACAGCTGGCAGAAGAGGAGCGGGCATGAGTCAGTCGGTGAATCCGGACGCTCCGTTGCTGTCGCGCAGTATGCTGGCGGTGATCGTGGCACAGTTTTTCTCTGCCTTTGGCGACAACGCGCTGCTGTTCGCCACGCTGGCGCTGCTGAAAAGTCAGTTCTATCCGGACTGGAGCCAGCCGATCCTGCAGATGCTGTTTGTGGCCACTTACATTCTGCTCGCGCCGTTTGTCGGGCAGATGGCCGACAGCTTTGCCAAAGGGCGGGTGATGATGTTTGCCAACAGCCTTAAGCTGCTCGGTGCGCTGGTGATCTGCTTCGGCTTTAATCCGTTTCTCGGCTACACGCTGGTGGGTGTCGGCGCGGCGGCGTATTCGCCGGCGAAATACGGCATCCTGACGGAGATCACCAGCGGCGCGCGGCTGGTGAAAGCCAACGGGCTGATGGAGTCGTCGACTATCGCGGCGATTCTGCTCGGCTCGGTGGCAGGCGGCGTGCTCGCCGACTGGCATCTGCTGGCAGCACTGGTGGTGTGTGCACTCACTTACGCACTGGCGGTGGTGGCGAACCTGTTCATTCCGCGTCTGCAGGCAGCGCGCCCCGGCCAGAGCTGGCACGCTGGCGCGATGCTGCGCAGCTTTATCGCCTCGGCACAGCTGCTGTGGCGTAACGGTGAAACCCGCTTCTCGCTGCTCGGCACCAGCCTGTTCTGGGGTGCCGGCGTCACGCTGCGCTTCCTGCTGGTGTTGTGGGTACCGGTGGCGCTCGGCATCACGGACAACAAAACGCCGACCACGCTAAATGCCATGGTGGCGATCGGTATCGTTATCGGCGCGGCCGCGGCGGCAAAACTGGTCACGCTGCAAACGGTGCGGCGCTGCATGCCGGCCGGCGTGCTGATTGGCGTGATGGTGGTGCTGTTCTCGCTGCAGCATAGCCTGCTGAATGCGTATCTGCTACTGATGCTGATTGGTGCGCTTGGCGGCTTCTTTGTGGTGCCGCTCAACGCGCTGTTGCAGGAGCGCGGCAAAGATACCGTGGGTTCTGGCAACGCGATTGCGGTGCAAAACCTGGGTGAGAACAGCGCGATGCTGCTGATGCTGGGGCTGTATACCGTGGCGATTAAGCTGGGTGCGCCGGCGGTCGCGACGGGCGTGGGCTTCGGCGCGCTGTTCGCCATGGCGATTGCCGTGCTGTGGTGGAAAGCGCGTCGCTGAGCGGCGCAGAAAGGGACCAGGTCGCCATGAATGGCGACCCTACCCTGGCCCGGCGCCTACGCCAAAACCACAGCAGGTACGCGAGGGTAACACAAACCCTGTAGGGTGCGCGTTAACGCGCACCAGGGAGATTACGGTGCCGGATACGTGTACTGGCGGTGAATCGCTTCCAGCGCCTCTAACACCTCGCCGCTCAGCGTCAGGTTGAAACTCTCCACGTTAACCTTCAGCTGTTCCATGGTGGTGGCACCGAGCAGGGTGCTGGCCACAAACGGCTGCTGCCGCACATAGGCCAGCGCCATCTGTGACGGATCCAGGTTGTGCTGTTTCGCCAGTGCCACGTAGGCAGCAATCGCCTGCTGTGACTGCTCGCCGCTGTAGCGGGTAAAGCGGCTGAACAGCGTATTGCGCGCGCCGGCCGGTTTCGCCCCGTTGAGGTATTTGCCGCTCAGCGTACCAAAGGCCAGGCTGGAATAGGCCAGCAGTTCCACGCCCTCATGCTGGCTAATCTCTGCCAGACCCACTTCAAAACTGCGGTTCAGCAGGCTGTACGGATTCTGAATGGTGACGATACGCGGCAGCTCGTGCTTCTCCGCCAGTTGCAGGTAGCGCATCACGCCCCAGGCCGTTTCGTTCGAAACGCCAATGTAACGGATCTTGCCCGCGCGCACCTGTTCGGTCAGCGCTTCCAGCGTCTCCAGCAGCGTAACGGTGGCGGTGTTGTCACTGTACTGATAACCGAGCTTGCCAAAGTAGTTGGTCTGGCGCTGCGGCCAGTGCAGCTGGTAGAGGTCGAGGTAATCGGTATTAAGGCGTTTCAGGCTGGCGTCCAGCGCTTCGCGGATGTTCTTGCGATCCAGCGCCTGGTTGGGGCGAATCAGCGCATCGCTGCCGCGCACCGGGCCGGCGACTTTACTCGCCAGAATGATTTTGTCGCGGCTGCCGCGCTTCTGCAGCCAGCTGCCAATGTATTTTTCGGTCAGGCCCTGGGTTTCCGGACGCGGTGGCACCGGATACATCTCGGCGGTATCAATCAGGTTAATACCCTGGCTAACGGCGTAATCAAGCTGCTGGTGGGCGTCGGCTTCGCTATTCTGCTCACCAAACGTCATCGTGCCTAACCCCAGCTGACTGACTTCCAGCGTGCTATGGGGGATACGGTGATAATGCATTGCCGGCTTCCTTTTTTCATTATGAAACGGAATGTTGTGTTCTCTGGGACTATAGCCTGTGAAGTGGCGCAGAAGGAAGGGGGGAAAGTTCGGGAAATCGCCTGCACAGGGGGAAAACGCGTACAGGCGAGGCAATTTGGCACTTAACGCTCAATGATGGTGGAAACCTCGTCACCATTAATTTGCATAACATGGCCCTGTTCGTCGGTGTACTGCACCAGACCGGTTTCTTTATCAATCGACGGCTTACCTTCGGTCATAATCATGCGGCCATCTTTGGTGGCCATAACGTAATCACTGCTGCAACCGCTTAATGCCAGCGCCGCCAGCAGCAGGCCCACTGCACTTACCAACCCTTTCATTCTCAGCTCCCTCAAGCCACTTCAACAGCAAAAGTGTAGTAATAAATGCTTTTGCCAGCTGGAGTAATCGCATCATTCCTAAAATAACAGGGCGAGATGCGCTCGCCCTTGACAGGTTACGCTTTGTTTTTCCTGCTGCGCATCAGGTTCAGACACTCTACCGCCATGGAGAAGAACATCGCAAAATAAATGTAACCTTTTGGTACATGCATACCAAAACTCTCGAGGATCAGGGTAAAGCCGACCAGAATCAGAAACGCCAGCGCCAGCATTTTGACCGACGGATGCCGCTCAACAAACTCGCCAATCGCGCGCGCGGCCACCATCATCATCAGCACCGCGATGACCACTGCCGCCATCATAATGAACAGGTGATCGGACAGACCGACGGCGGTGATCACTGAATCCAGGCTGAAGATGATGTCGAGCAGCATGATCTGCACGATGGCGCCGAAGAAAGAGTGCACATTGGTTTTATGCTCCTCTTCGCCGCCTTCGATGGTTTCATGGATCTCCATGCTCGACTTCCACAGCAGGAACAGGCCGCCGAACAGCAGAATCAGATCGCGCGCGGAAAAGGCGTGGTCCATGATGGAAAACAACGGCTGCGTCAGTCTCACCACCCAGGCGATGGAGGCCAGCAGCCCGAGGCGCATCAACATCGCCCCCATCAGACCCAGCCGGCGCGCCCGGTTTTGCTGGTGCTGCGGCAGTTTTGCGACCACCAGAGATAGGAAAATAATGTTATCGATACCCAGCACCACTTCCAGAATGGTTAATGTTCCCAGCGCCAGCCAGGCGTTGGGATCAGCAATCCAGTCAAACATGAATCCTTCATTCCTAAACGAAAAGTAAACGGGAATTATACACGGCGCAGGCGGCGCTGCCTAAAGCGATCCTGCAAGGGCGAGGTTGTACCGGGAATTACAGCAGAAAATGCCGCGCCAGCAGCGGTCCGGTAAAGCTCTTCTTGAGATAAAAACCGCGCGGCAGCGTCATGATCGGCTCGCCGTGTTCGCCGATGGCTTCGGTCAGCGCTTTGCTGTTGGCCGCTTTCGGCCGGATTTGCAGCCACGCACCGTGGCGGGCGCTGATGCGCTCCACCTGGCCGAGCACGATCATGTCCATCAGCTCTTCCCAGTCCTCACGTAACTGCTGCTCTTCCTGCGCATTCGGCTGCCACAGCAGCGGCGAACCCACGCGGCGCTCGGCCAGTGGAATGGCGCGATCGCCCTCCACCGGGATCCACAGTACCCGCGCCAGCTTGTGGCGCACGTGGCTGGTTTGCCAGGTAACGCCGCTGTTGCCGGTGAGCGGTGCCACGCAGACAAAGGTGGTTTCCAGCGGCTTACCCAGCGCGTCGACCGGAATGGTTTTGAGTTCAATACCCAGATGCGCAAAATCCTGCTCGGCTTTACTGCCGGCACTGGCGCCAAGCAGCAGCTCCAGCAGCATGCCAACCCAGCCTTTGTCACGGCGTAAATCGGCAGGCATCGGCAGGCCAAGCTGCGCGGCCAGCGCGGCAAAGCTCTGACCAGCCAGCTGTTGGGCACGCTGGAGCAGTTCGGCTTCGTTACGGGGCGCAGCAGGCAAGGCGGCAGGGCAATTCATGATAAAACTCGCATTGGTCAAAATATGGTCAGCAAAGGTCAGCACGTGTTGTCCACACCGTGCCGGACAATGTAAACGTGATAATAGCATGATTCAGCATGCTTTTTTAGCGCGATTGACCTGGCGCTCACCAGGGTAAGAGGCGGTTATCCCGGTTTGTTATCGACAATGAACAGGATCTTAAACCCAGTTATCCACAGAAAAGTGGGATAACCCCACGTTTTGCCCACCCCTGTTTCCATTTACAGCCTTGACTTTGCCGAATTGCGCGCTTTTTTTCCATTCTCTGCCCAGGTTTAGGACATTCTCTGTGGATAAAATCAACGGTGATGGATCTTTGAGCAGCGGTAACCGCGTGGGGAAGAATAACCGGCTTTCACGCTGTTTATCTGAACGGGTTAACAGGCTATCGCTATGATAAATGGGGATTTTAGTGCTATTCTCCCCGCCGTCCATGAGAATTTTCCGAAGCGGTTATTCAACTCATTCCCGTGTTCTGCACAAAGCTATCCACAGAAAAGGTGAATAAGATCGCCGTTAAATGCCCCTGTCTGTTTATAACATGGCTATTATCTGTGAGTTATCCCATTGTTATCCGGTCAGCGGCGCGGATATCCAGTGGTTTACCGCCTGTAAGGAGTATGAAACAATCAGGCTATTCAAATTTAGCTTTGAGGTAGTCCAGTGATCGATGATGATGGCTACCGCCCGAATGTTGGTATCGTAATCTGTAACAGGCAAGGACAAGTGTTATGGGCCAGGCGCTTTGGACAGCACTCCTGGCAGTTTCCTCAGGGAGGCATCAATCCGGGTGAAACCGCTGAACAGGCGATGTATCGCGAACTGTTCGAAGAAGTGGGTTTACACCGCAAAGATGTTCGAATACTTGCTTCAACCCGTAACTGGTTACGTTACAAGTTGCCAAAACGTTTGGTGCGTTGGGACACAAAGCCGGTGTGTATCGGCCAGAAACAAAAGTGGTTTCTTCTGCAGTTGATGTGTAGTGACGCGGATATCAATGTGCAACACAGCAGCACGCCGGAGTTCGATGGCTGGCGCTGGGTCAGCTTCTGGTATCCGGTACGTCAGGTTGTCTCTTTCAAGCGCGATGTGTATCGCCGCGTCATGAAGGAATTCGCTGGCGTGGTGATGTCTATGCAGGAGAGTGCGGGGCAGCGCAATAACAACGCCGCCCATCGACGTAAAAGAGGATAGGCCACGCCCTTTATGCTCACTCAGTTGCGCGAAATTGTAGAAAAAGTGGCGAGTGCACCGCGTCTGAATGAAGCACTCGACATTCTGGTCAACGAAATATGCCTGGCGATGGAGACCGAGGTCTGCTCGGTTTACCTCGCCGATCACGATCGGCGTTGCTACTACCTGATGGCGACGCGCGGCCTGAAAAAGCCGCGCGGCCGCACGGTTACGCTGGCGTTCGACGAAGGTATCGTCGGGCTGGTGGGCCGCCTGGCTGAACCGATCAACCTCGCCGATGCGCAAAGTCATCCCAGCTTCAAATACATTCCCTCCGTCAAAGAAGAGCGCTACCGCTCGTTTCTGGGTGTGCCAATCATCAGCCGGCGTCAGCTGCTCGGCGTGCTGGTGGTGCAACAGCGAGAGCATCGTCAGTTCGACGAAAGCGAAGAGTCATTTCTGGTTACGCTGGCCACGCAGATGGCCGCGCTGCTGTCGCAGTCGCAGCTTGGCCAGCTGTTCGGTCAGTTCCGCCAGACGCGCGTCAAAGCGATTGCCGCCGCGCCGGGCGTCGCCGTTGCACCTGGCTGGGTTGATGAAACGCAGCCGCTGCTCGACCAGGTATCCGCCGCCTCTACGCTCGATCCACAGCGTGAACGCGAGCGCCTGATTGTCGCCATGGGCGAGGCGGGTAACGAGTTTCGCCGCTTCAGCAAGCGTTTCGCGGCCAGCGTGCAGAAAGAGAGCGCGGCGATCTTCGATCTCTACTCGCACCTGCTCACCGATGCGCGACTGAAAAAAGATCTGTTTGCCGAGATCGAGCGCGGATCGGTAGCCGAGTGGGCGGTCAAAACGGTGATCGAGAAGTTTGCCGCACAGTTTGCCAGCCTGCAGGATCACTATTTACGCGAGCGCGCCGGAGATTTGCGCGTGCTCGGCCAGCGCCTGCTGTTCCACCTTGACGACACGCTGGTGGGTACCAATGCCTGGCCGGAACGCTTTGTGCTGGTGGCCGATGAACTCACCGCCACCACGCTGGCGGAGCTGCCGCAGGAGCGGCTGGCGGGCGTAGTGGTGCGCGATGGCGCAGCCAACTCGCACGCGGCGATCCTCACGCGCGCCATGGGTATTCCGACCGTGATGGGCGCGGATATCCTGCCGTCGCAGCTCAACAAGCGGCTGCTGATCGTGGACGGCTATCGCGGCGAAGTGCTGATCGATCCGGAGCCGGTGCTGGTGCAGGAGTATCAGCGGCTGATCAGCGAAGAGAACGCGCTGAGCAAAATGGCCGAAGATGTGGTGGAACAGCCCGGCGAGCTGAAAAGCGGCGAGCGCGTGCAGGTGATGCTCAACGCCGGTCTCAGCCCGGAACACGAACAGGCGCTCGACAACTGGGTTGACGGCATTGGCCTGTATCGCACCGAAATTCCGTTCATGCTGCAAAGCGGCTTCCCGTCGGAAGAGGAGCAGGTGGCGCAATATCAGGGCATGCTGCAACTGTTTTACGACAAACCGGTGACGCTGCGTACGCTGGATGTCGGCGCTGACAAACAGCTGCCTTACATGCCGATCAGTGAAGAGAACCCCTGTCTCGGCTGGCGTGGCATTCGTCTGACGCTCGACCAGCCGGAGATCTTCCTGGTGCAGGTGCGCGCCATGCTGCGCGCCAACGTTGCCTCGGGCAACCTGAGCATTCTGCTGCCGATGATCAGTCATATTGACGAGATCGAAGAGGCGCGGCGTCTGATCGATCGCGCCGGTCGCGAGGTGGAAGAGATGCTCGGTTATGCCATTCCAAAACCGCGTATTGGCGTGATGATTGAAGTGCCGTCGATGCTGTTCCTGATCCCGCATCTGGCGCAACGCGTGGACTTTATCTCCGTCGGCACCAACGATCTCACCCAGTATCTGCTGGCGGTCGATCGCAACAATACCCGCGTCGCCAACCTTTACGATTCGCTGCATCCGGCGATGCTGCGGGCGTTGCAAACCATCGCCAGTGAAGCCCGCCAGGCCAAACTGGAGCTGTGCCTGTGTGGTGAAATGGCGGGCGATCCGATGTGCGTCGCGCTGCTGGTGGGTCTGGGCTATCACCATCTCAGCATGAACGGCAAGAACATTCCGCGCGTCAAATACCTGCTGCGCCACCTCGATTATGAAGAGGCGCAGAAACTGAGCCAGCAGGGCGTGATGGCGCACACCGCAACGGAAGTGCGCCATCTGGTGTCGGCCTTCATGGAGCGGCGCGGCCTGGGCGGACTGATTCGCGGCGGACGTTAACTGTTTACATTTCTGCGGAAATTGTGAAAAGCGGCTGTGCTATGATGCGCAGCCTTTTATTGTATGGCCCTTTAGCCACGCCCATTTGCGGGCAGAAAAAACATGGTGAAAGATGACTAACGGCTACATTTCATTTCCCCAATTCGATCCGGTGATCTTCTCCATCGGACCGGTTTCGCTGCACTGGTACGGCCTGATGTATCTGGTAGGCTTTGTGTTTGCTATGTGGCTGGCGGTGCGCCGCGCCAACAAACCCGGCAGCGGCTGGAAGAAAGAAGAAGTTGAAAACCTGCTGTACGCGGGCTTCCTCGGCGTGTTTCTCGGCGGCCGCATCGGCTACGTGCTGTTCTATAACCTGCCGCTGTTCCTCGACAACCCACTCTATCTGTTCAAAGTGTGGGATGGGGGCATGTCATTCCACGGTGGTCTGATTGGGGTGATCGTGGTGATGCTGATCTTCGCCCGCCGTACCAAACGCACCTTCTTCCAGGTCTCTGATTTCATTGCGCCGCTGATCCCGTTTGGCCTCGGTGCTGGCCGTCTCGGCAACTTCATCAACGGCGAACTGTGGGGCCGCGTGGCGCCTGACTTTAAATTCGCCATGCTGTTCCCGGGTTCGCGCAGCGAAGACCTCGCGCTGGCGGCCAATAACCCGCAGTATCAGGAACTGCTGAACACGTACGGCGTGCTGCCGCGCCATCCGTCACAGCTGTATGAGCTGTGTCTGGAAGGCATCGTGCTGTTTATCATTCTCAACCTGTTTATTCGCAAGCCGCGCCCGATGGGCAGTGTCTCCGGCCTGTTCCTGATTGGCTACGGCGCATTCCGCATTATCGTGGAATTTTTCCGCCAGCCGGATGCCCAGCTTGGCCTGTTCGAAGGCGGTATCAGTATGGGTCAGATTCTGTCGATCCCGATGATTCTGGCCGGAGTGATTATGATGGTCTGGGCGTATCGTCGTCGCCCGCAGCAACAAACGCGTGAGGTAAAATGAAACAGTATCTGGATTTGATGCAACATGTGCTGAATGAAGGCGCAGAAAAGGCCGACCGCACCGGTACCGGCACGCTCTCCATCTTTGGCCACCAGATGCGTTTCAATTTGCAGGACGGTTTTCCGCTGGTCACCACCAAGAAGGTGCATCTACGCTCGATCATTCATGAGCTGCTGTGGTTCCTCAAAGGCGACACCAACATCGGCTACCTGAAAGAGAACAAGGTCACCATCTGGGACGAATGGGCGGATGAAAACGGCGATCTGGGACCGGTTTACGGCAAGCAGTGGCGCAGCTGGGGCAAGGCTTCCGGCGAAGAGATCGATCAAATCAGCAAGGTGATTGAGCAGCTGAAACGCGATCCGGATTCGCGCCGCATTATCGTTTCGGCATGGAACGTCGGTGAGCTGGATCAGATGGCGCTGGCGCCGTGCCACGCGTTTTTCCAGTTCTACGTGGCGAATGGCAAGCTGTCGTGCCAGCTGTACCAGCGTTCGTGCGATATCTTCCTTGGCCTACCGTTCAATATCGCCAGCTATGCGCTGCTGGTGCATATGGTGGCACAGCAGTGCGATCTTGAGGTGGGTGATTTCGTCTGGACCGGCGGCGATACGCACCTGTACAGCAACCATCTCGAACAGGCGCGACTGCAGCTGACGCGTGAACCGCGACCGCTGCCGAAACTGGTGATTAAGCGTAAGCCCGCGTCGATTTTTGATTACCAGTTCGATGATTTTGAGATCGAAGGCTACGATCCGCATCCGGCGATCAAAGCGCCGGTCGCCGTGTAATCTGCTGCTCTTTAGCATCAGGCCCTGCCATCGCGCAGGGCTTTTTTTTGCCTGGCCTCCGTCCGCTTCTGCGGGGATTTTCTGAATCCGACGCGCAAAAAAAAGGGTGTTGTCTGCACCGGGCATAACTTTCCTGCGGCACGCTTTCCATCTTCTCTGTTTGCCGCTGTTGCTTTTCGTCCGGCAGGCGCAGAGTGCCGGTTATGAACAGAACCCAAAACGCCGGCTTTACGCTGCCGGAACTGCTGCTGGTTATGGTGATTGCCGGCATCCTCAGCATCGCCGCCTTACAGGGCTGGCAGCGCTGGCAACAGTATCAGCAACTGCGTGACAGCGTACTGCAACTGCAGAGCTTTTTGCTGCGGCTGCGTGCGCACGCCAGCTGGCACAACCGCGACCTCAGCCTGTGGCTGCAACCAGGCGAAAACGGCTGCCTCGGCACCGGGCCGCAGCCCGCAGAAGGATGTCAGCTGCCGTCGCGCTGGCTGTTCCGGCCGCCTTATCGCGAAGTGCGCATCACCGCACTGTTCGGCGAGCCGGGCTTTTACGGCCGACGCGATGTGGCCCGGCCCGGCAGTATCGAACTGGAGAGCGCAGCTGGCCGCTGGCGCGTCATCCTCTCCGCCCGGGCGCGCATCCGGGTCTGCCAGCCGGGAGAGAAGGGATGCGAATAGCGCAGGGAGGCTTCAGTCTGCTGGAGATGCTGATCGCCATGGCGATTGGCGCGGTGCTGATGGTCAGCGTCGGCCGCTTTCTGCCGCTGCTGCTGGAACAGAACCTGCGCCTGCAGCAGCGGGTCCAGCTGCAACAGGAGCTGCAGCAGGTTGCCGGCTCGCTGGCCAAAGCGCTGCGCCGTGCCGGTTACTGTCACGGTCAGTGCAGCGGTGCGGCGCTCACGCTGGTGAGCGGCGGCAGCTGTGTACTGCTGCGCTGGGACGAAAACAGTAACGGACGCTGGGAAGGTGTTGGTCACAGTGAAAGCGATTATTACGGCTATCGTCTGCGCAACGGACAGCTTGAGATGCAGCGCGGCGTGGAAGAGTGCAACAGCAACGGCTGGGAGCGCATCACCGATCCGGCATTCCTCACGCTCAGCACCTTCCGGGTTGAGCGCCAGGGCTCGCGGCTGCTGTTGCAGCTGGCCGCCACGGCGGGCCGCCAGCAGGCAGAGCTGGCGATAATAGCGGAGGGGCTGAATCTGTGAAGCAGCGTGGCAACAGCACGCTTGGCATGGTGGTGATGTTACTGCTGATGGGCGGGCTCACGCTGCACGCCGCGCGCACGCAACTGGCGCAGGGCATGGCGTTGGTCGCCGACGAGCAGCAGCATCAGCAGGATTTCTGGCAGGCGCAGGCAGCGTTAACGTGGGGCCGGCAGCAAAACTGGCCGCAGGCCGCGGGCTGGCAGTGTCAGACCGCTCAGGCCGACGCGTGGCAAAGCTGTCTGCTGCGGCAGGAGGAGAATCATGGCTTATTATCGGCGCGCGGCACCGGACGCGCGCTCGTGCTCTATCAGTGGGTATCGCTGCGCAACGGTCAGCTGCAACCACAGCCGCATGGCTGGATCGACTACTGCCCGCTGGCAAAGGCGGAGCAGTGTCAGCTGCCAGAGACGACAGCAGGGTTTTAGCCTGGCGGAAACGCTGGTCGCGATGCTGCTGCTGGCGATGACCATTAGCACGCTGCTGCAGTATCATCGCGCACTGGCGCTGGGATTTAGCCAGCAGTGGCAGCAGCGCCAGGCGTGGCAGGTGGCCGGGCAGGCGCTGCTCGGGCGTGATACTGCCGGCTGGCACATTGTGCACCAGCCGCAGAGTCTACCTGGCGGCTGCGTGCTGGATCGCGTTACCGTCACCGGACCCCACCAGCGCACGGCGTCGCTGGCGCGGCTCAATTGCCGCGAAGGTGATGCCGGCGGGTAGGCAGGCCAGACGATTAAGGGTAGAGTGACCGGGCTGCGCTTTCCCTTCTTTAAGGAGTTTTATGTTCCGGGTTTACCACTCCAATCGGTTAGATTTATTGAAAGACTTAGCGGTAGAGCTGATAAAACTCCAGCCGCTGGCCGATCCGCTCGCGGCTGAGCAGGTGCTGGTACAGAGCCCGGGCATGGCGCAGTGGCTGCAGATGGAGCTGGCTAACCGCTTCAACATTGCCGCCAACATTGATTTTCCGCTGCCCGCCAGCTTTATCTGGAGCATGTTCGTTAAAGTGCTGCCGGATATCCCGGAAGAGAGCGCTTTCACCAAAGCCAGCATGAGCTGGAAGCTGATGCACCGGCTGCCGGTGCTGCTGGAGCAGGAGGCGTTTCAGCCGCTGCGCAGCTATCTGCATGACGACGACGATCAGCGCAAACTCTACCAGCTCAGCGCGCGCGTGGCGGATCTGTTCGACCAGTATCTGGTCTACCGGTCCGACTGGCTGAACCGCTGGGAGCGCGGCGAACAGGTGGACGGGCTGAGCGACGCTCAGCAGTGGCAGGCGGCGCTGTGGCGCGATCTGGTCGAATTCACGCGCAGCCTCGGTCAGCCGATGTGGCACCGTGCCAACCTCTATGCACGGTTTATCCAGGCGCTGGAGCAGGCGTCAACGCCGCCGCCGGGGCTGCCGCAGCGCGTCTTCATCTGCGGTATCTCTGCGCTGCCGCCGGTTTATCTGCAGGCGCTGGAAGCGCTGGGCCGCCACATTGATATTCACCTGCTGTTTACCAATCCCTGTCGTCACTACTGGGGCGACATTCAGGATTACGCCTTCCTCGCGAAGCTGCAGAGCCGCCAGCGGCTGCGGCTGCATTCGCAGGAGACGCAGCCGCTGTTCCGCGACCCGGATGCCGCGCCAGCGCTGTTTAACGAACTGGGCGAGCAGCAGCTGACCAATCCACTGCTGGCCTCGTGGGGCAAGCTGGGCCGCGACAACCTGTTTCTGCTGAGCCAGATGGAGTCAGCTGCCAACGACATCGATGCGTTTGTGGAGATGTCACCGGATAATCTGCTGCACTGCCTGCAGGCCGATCTGCTCAATCTTGACGATCGCGCGGTGATTGGGCTTAGCGCTGGCGAGCTGGCAGACAGCATGGACAAGCGCCGGCTCGATCCACACGATCGTTCCATCACGCTGCAGGTGTGTCACAGCGCCCAGCGTGAAGTGGAAGTGCTGCAGGATCACCTGCTGGCGCTGATGGAAGCCGACCCGGAGCTGAAGCCGCGCGATATCATCGTCATGGTGGCAGACATCGACAGCTACGCGCCTTTTATTCAGGCGGCTTTTGCCAGTGCGCCGCCTGAGCGCTATCTGCCGTTCGCCATTTCTGACCGGCGCGCCAGTCAGGCGCATCCGGCCATCCTCGCGCTGCTCAGCCTGCTGGCTCTGCCGGACAGTCGCTTTGCCTCAGAAGAGGTGCTGGCGCTGCTGGAGGTGCCGGCGCTGGCACAGCGTTTCTCCGTCGAGGAGAGCGGCCTGCGCCTGCTGCGCCGCTGGGTGATGGAATCCGGCATCCGCTGGGGACTGGATGACGCCAGCGTGGAAGCGCTGGCGCTGCCGGTCACCGGCCAGCACACCTGGCGCTTCGGCCTGCAGCGTATGCTGCTGGGCTACGCGCTGGAAAGCCGCAACGGTGACTGGCAGGGCATTCTGCCGTATGACGAATCCAGCGGCCTGATCGCCGAGCTGGCGGGTCATCTGGCCGAGCTACTGGCGCGGCTCGACAGCTGGCGCACGCGCCTTGCGCAGACGCGCACCCTGGCCGAGTGGCTGCCGCTGTGCCGCGAGCTGATCGACAGCTTCTTCAGCGGCGATGCTGACAGCGAGGCGGCGCTGCTGCTGGTCGAAACGCAGTGGCAGGAGATCATTGAACAGGGGATGCAGGCCGCCTACCAACAGCCCATTCCGGTCACGCTGCTGCGCGATGAGCTGCGTGCGCGCCTCGATCAGCAGCGCATCAGCCAGCGCTTCCTGGCCGGGCCGATCAACTTCTGTACGCTGATGCCGATGCGCTCGATCCCGTTTAAAGTGGTGTGCCTGCTGGGCATGAACGACGGCGTGTATCCGCGCACCCTGGCGCCGCTCGGTTTTGACCTGATGCAGCAGCAGACGCGGAAAGGCGATCGCAGCCGGCGTGATGATGACCGCTATCTGTTCCTTGAAGCGCTGATCTCGGCGCAGCAGCAGCTGTACATCAGCTACATTGGCCGGGCGATTCAGGACAACACCGAGCGCTATCCCTCGGTGCTGGTGACTGAACTGGTGGATTATCTGGCGCAAAGCTTCTGTCTGCCGGGCGATGAAGCCTGTGAGCCGGACGTCAGTGAGCAGCGGGTGCGGGCACATTTGCAACGCCTGCACAGCCGCATGCCGTTTGCAGCGGAAAATTTTCAGCCGGGAAGCCACGTGCAGAGCTTCGCCGCAGAGTGGTTGCCGGCGGCGACCGGCAGCGGCGTGGCGCAGCCCGGATTTGTTCAGCCGCTGCCGGTTCAGCCGCTGACCACGCTGTCGCTGGAGCAGCTGCTGCGCTTCTGGCGTCATCCGGTGCGGGCGTGGTTCCAGCAGCGCCTCGGCGTGGCTTTCTGGATGGAAGAGAGCGAGCTGCCGGACAGCGAACCGTTCGCACCGGACAGCCTGGAGCGCTATCAGATCAACGCTGAACTACTCAATACGCTGGTCAACGGTGACGATCCGGCCCAGCTGTATGCGCACCACCGCGCCGCCGGTAATCTGCCTTACGGCGCGTTCGGGGAACTTTTCTGGCAAAGCCAGACCGAAGAGATGCAGGAGGTGGCGGCGGAAGTGAGCGCGCAGCGGCTGCCGGCGGAGAGCTGGGAAGTCAACCTGACGCTGGGCGCAACGCAGTTGACCGGCTGGCTGACTCAGGTGCAAGCTGATGGGCTGCTACGCTGGCGTCCGGGCGTGCTCAACATCAACGATGGCCTGCTGCTGTGGCTGGAACATCTGGTGTATTGTGCGCTGGGCGGCAACGGCACCAGCCGCATGTACGGGCGCAAACAGAGCCGCTGGCGCTTCGCGGCGGTGGCTCCCGCCCAGGCGCAGGCGCAGCTGGCTGAATATGTGGCCGCCTGTGAGGCGGGTCTGGCGCAGCCGCTGCTGCTGCTGAATAAATCCGGCGGCGCCTGGCTGGACGCCAGCTTTGACAGCAAATCCGGCCAGCTTCAGGAAGATGACGCCACGCAGAAAAAGGCGCTCAACAAGCTGTTGCAGGCGTGGCAGGGCGGCTACCAGGTTGAAGGCGAGGGCAGCGATCCCTATCTGCAGCGCCTGTGCCGCACGCTGGACGAGCCGACGCAGCAGCAGATCATCGCTGCGGCGCGTCAGTGGTATTTACCGGTGCGCCTCGCGCATCAGGATGATGTATAGCAACGGAAGTGCGGCCTGTACCTTGGCAGCCACCGTCTTATAAGAAAGTGTTTGAGTATCCCGACCGGCGCAACGCCGGCGGATAAGGGTAACGTTAAGGGGTTGAAATGCGGATTTACGCACGCTGGATAGGAGCGCTGCTGCTGAGCATGCTGGCGCTGAATGCCTTTGCCGACGACGGGCGCGGCTGGCAGCCGATTGATGAAACCATCCGCAAGAGCGATCACGATCCGCGCAGTTATCAGGCCATTACCCTGAGCAACGGCATGACAGTGCTGCTGGTGTCAGATGCTGCCGCGCCGAAATCGCTGGCAGCGCTGACGTTACCGATCGGTTCTCTGGACGATCCCGACAGTCAGCTGGGCCTGGCACACTATCTGGAACACATGGTGCTGATGGGATCAAAAAATTATCCGCAGCCGGATAACCTGGCGGAGTTTCTCAAGAAGCACGGTGGCAGCCACAATGCCAGCACAGCCTCGTACCGCACCGCGTTTTATCTGGAAGTCGAAAACGATGCGCTGCAACCGGCGGTGGATCGTCTGGCGGATGCAATTGCGCAACCCCTGCTCGACCCAACCAATGCGGACCGCGAGCGGCATGCGGTTAACGCTGAGCTGACGATGGCACGCTCGCGCGATGGGCTGCGTATGGCGCAGGTTGGCGCGGAAACCCTCAATCCGGCGCACCCCGGTTCGCGTTATTCGGGCGGTAACCTTGATACTCTGAGTGACAAACCCGACAGCAACCTGCATCAGGCGCTGCTCGATTTCTATCACCGCCACTACTCGGCGAATCTGATGAAAGCGGTGATTTACAGTAACAAACCGCTGCCGGAGATGGCGACGATCGCTGCACAGACCTTTGGTCGCGTGGCCAATCATCAGGCCAGCGTGCCGGACATTACCGTGCCGGTGGTCACCGATGCGCAGAAAGGCATCATCATTCATTACGTGCCAGCACAGCCGCGCAAGCAGCTGAAAATTGAGTTTCGCATCGCCAACGACAGCGACCAGTTCCGCAGCAAAACCGACACCTTAATCAGCTATCTGCTGGGCAACCGCAGCAAAAATACCCTGAACGACTGGTTGCAGCAGCAGGGACTGGCGGATGGCGTCAATGCCGGCGCGGATCCGATGACCGAGCGCAACAGCGGCGTGTTTGCCATCTCGGTTTCGCTGACCGACAAAGGCCTGGCGCAGCGCGATCGCGTGGTGGCTGCGGTATTCAGCTACCTTGATATGCTGCGCAAACAAGGTATCGACAAGCGCTATTTCGATGAAGTCGCGCACGTGCTGGCGCTGGATTTCCGCTATCCATCAATTACCCGCGATATGGATTACATTGAGTGGCTGGTGGATACCATGCTGCGCGTGCCGGTGACGCACACCCTGGATGCGCCTTATCTGGCCGACCGCTATGATGCGGCCGCGATCAGCGCCCGTCTGGCTGAGATGACGCCGCAGAACGCCCGCATCTGGTACATCAGTCCCGCTGAGCCGCACAACAAACAGGCTTACTTTGTGAATGCGCCTTATCAGGTGGATAAAATCACCGCCGCGCAGTTCAGCGCCTGGCAGCAGCAGGCGCAGCAGATTCCGCTGTCGCTGCCGACCCTGAATCCCTACATTCCGTCGGATTTCTCCCTCATCCCGTCTGACGGTAAGCATTACGATCATCCGGTGGCGCTGACCAATGGCGACAGCATGCGCATCTACTGGATGCCGAGCCAGTTCTACGCCAGCGAGCCGAAGGCCGCTATTACGCTCGCACTGCGAAACAAATCCGCGATCAGCGATGCGCGCCAGCAGGTGTTGTTTGGACTCAACGACTACCTCTCCAGCCTGGCGCTGGATGAGCTGAATTCGCAGGCTTCGGTGGGCGGCATCAGCTTCTCTACCGGTGAGGACGACGGGCTGGTGTTCAATGCCAGCGGCTTCACCCAGCGCCTGCCGGAGCTGCTGAAAAAGCTGGTTGAAGGCTACGCCAGCTTCCAGCCGGATGCGCAGCAGCTCGAGCAGGCGAAATCCTGGTATCTGGATCGGCTGGAAGCAGCGGAAAAGGGCAAAGCGTTTGAACAGGCGATTCAGCCGATGCAAATGCTGTCCCAGCTGCCCTACACCCAGCGTGAGGCGCGACGCCAGCTGGTGAAACAGATCACGCTGCAGGAGGTGATGGATTACCGCGATGCGCTGATCCAGCACGCCACGCCGGAAATGATGGTGGTCGGCAACCTGTCGGCCGATCGCGTCAGGCAGCTGGGCGAAGAGCTTAAACAGCAGCTGCACAGCACGGGGCACGGTTACTGGCACAGCAATTATGTGGTGGTGGATAAGCCGATCAAAGCCAACCTGCAGAAAACCGGCAGCAGCACCGACTCAGCGCTGGCGACGCTGTATGTGCCGCTCGGCTACAGCGAGTATCAAAGTATGGCTAACAGCACCATGCTGAGCCAGATTGTGCAGCCGTGGTTCTACAATCAGCTGCGCACCGAGGAGCAGCTGGGCTATGCGGTGTTCGCTTATCAGATGCCGATTGGTCGCCAGTGGGGCATTGGCTTCCTGCTGCAAAGCAACAGTAAAGCGCCCGCTTATCTGCTGCAGCGTTTCCAGGCGTTCTATCCGCAGGCGGAACAGCGTCTGCGCAGCATGAAAGCGGAAGATTTCGCCCAGTATCAGCAGGCACTGATCAACGATCTGAAACAGCGCCCGCAAACGCTGGATGAAGAAGCCAACCGTTACAGCCGTGATTTCAATCGCCAGAACTTCGCGTTTGATACGCGCGAAAAAGCCATTGCGCAAATTCAGCAGCTGACACCGGCCAGCCTGGCTGACTTTTTCCATCAGGCCGTGCTGGCGCAGCAGGGCATGGCGATGATCTCGCAGATTGGCGGCAGTCACGATGGCACCCACGATGCGGATTACGCGCCGCTGCCGGGCTTTACCACCTGGGATGAAGTCGCCCGCCTGCAGCAGTCGCTCTCCGTGAAGAGTGATGCGCCATGAGTCAGCGCCCTGAATCGCTCAATCCCCTGACGCTGCCGCTACAGGGTGAGCGTCTGATTGAGGCCTCCGCCGGCACCGGTAAGACCTTTACCATTGGTCTGCTCTACCTGCGTTTGCTATTGGGACTTGGCGGACCGAATGCCTATGCGCGCCCGCTGTCGGTGGAAGAGATTCTGGTGGTGACCTTTACCGAAGCCGCCACCGCCGAACTGCGCGGCCGTATCCGGGAAAATATTCATGAGCTGCGGCTGGCCTGTCTGCGCGGCGTCAGCGCAAATCCGATGCTGATGCAGCTGCTGGCCGACATTGCCCAGCCCGCTGAGGCGGCCTCGCTGCTGCTGGCGGCGGAACGGCAGATGGACGAGGCGGCGATATTCACCATTCACGGCTTCTGCCAGCGCATGCTCAATCTCAATGCGTTTGAGTCCGGTATGCTGTTCGAGCAGCAGCTGATTGAAGATGAACAGCAGCTGTTGCGTCAGGCGACGGCGGATTTCTGGCGGCGCCATTGCTATCCGCTGACGCTGGATATTGCGCGCGTCATCGTTGCGGAATGGAGCGGGCCGGAACAGCTATTGTCGACGCTGCGCCCGTGGCTGCAGGGCGAGTCGCCCAGCCTGCGTCTGGCGCCGCACGACAGTGAAACCCTGACATCACGCCACAGCAGCAACCTGGCGCGTATTGCCGAAATGAAAGCGCAGTGGCGGGCGCTGGGCGAAGAGGTGCTGACGCTGGTCGGGCAGTCTGATGTTGATAAGCGCAGCTACAGCAGCAAAAACCTGCCGCTGTGGGTCAGCAAAGTCAGCGCCTGGGCGCAGAGCGAGACCGTGGATTACCAGATTCCCGCCGAGCTGGCGCGTTTCGGTCAGCAGGTGCTCAATGAAAAAACTAAAAAGGGCGCGCCACCGCAGCACCCGTTGTTTGCCGCCATTGATACATTCCTGGCGCAGCCGCTGTCGCTGCGCGATTTGGTGATTGCACGCGCGCTGGTGGAGGTGCGTCACGCGGTGCGTAAAGAGAAACGCCTGCAGGCGCTGCTGGGGTTTGACGATCTGCTGAGCCGGCTGGACGAGGCGCTGCAACAGCCCGGCGGCGAGCAGCTGGCGCAGGCGATTCGCCAGCGCTTTCCGGTGGCGCTGATTGACGAATTCCAGGATACCGACCCGCTGCAGTACCGTATTTTCCGCACGCTCTATTTACAGCAGCCGCAGCATGCGCTGCTGCTGATTGGCGACCCAAAACAGGCTATCTACGCCTTCCGCGGTGCGGACATCTTTACCTATATCCGCGCGCGCAGTGAAGTTCACGCGCACTACACGCTGGATACCAACTGGCGCTCGTCACCGGCGATGGTGGAGAGCGTCAATCAGCTGTTTATGCGCCAGCCTGCCCCGTTTCTGTTTGCGGACATCCCGTTTCTGCCGGTCAATGCCGCGCCGCCCAATCAGCGTTTGTCGCTGAGTATCGACGGCGAGGAGCAGGCCGCGCTGCGCTTCTGGCTACAGCCGGGCGCAGGCTGCAGCGTCAGCGAATACCAGCAGCTGATGGCGCAGCAGTGCGCCGCCGATATCAGCCGCTGGCTGCAGGCGGGTCAGCAACAGCGCGCGCTGCTGGGCAAAACGCCTGACCAGCGGCCGGTGCAGGCCTCGGACATTACCGTACTGGTGCGCAGCCGGAACGAAGCCAATCTGATTCGCGCCGCGCTCAATCAGCTCGGCATCCCTTCGGTGTATCTCTCCAACCGCGACAGCGTGTATACCACGCCCGAGGCGCGAGAACTGCTGTGGCTGCTGCAGGCGATCCTCGCGCCCGAGCAGGAGCGGATGCTGCGCACCGCGCTGGCCACGTCGCTGTTTGCCTTTGATGCCGCGCAGCTGGACGCGCTGGATCAGGATGCACGCGGCTGGGATGCGCTGGTAGATACCTTTGCCCGCTGGCAGCAATTGTGGCACCAGCGTGGCGTACTGCCGATGCTGCGCCAGCTGATGCTGGAGCGCCAGCTGGCAGAAAACCTGCTGGCCTCAGAGAATGGCGAGCGTCGCCTGACCGATCTGCTGCACCTCGGCGAACTGCTGCAGGAGGCGGCGGCCCAGCTCGACAGTCCGCACGCGCTGGTGCGTTATCTGGCGCAGCAGATCGCCCGACCGGACAGCCAGTCGGCCAGCCAGCAGCTGCGGCTGGAGAGCGACCGCCACCTGGTGCAGATTGTCACCATCCATAAATCCAAGGGGTTACAGTATCCGCTGGTGTGGCTGCCGTTTGCCGCCGGTTTCCGCGAGGCCGATATCGCGCTCTATCACGACCGCGAGCATTACAACGCGGTGCTGGATTTGCAGAATGATGAGCAAAGTCTGGCGCTGGCAGAGCAGGAGCGGCTGGCAGAGGATTTACGCCTGCTGTACGTGGCGCTGACGCGTTCGGTGTATCACTGCAGCGTCGGCGTGGCACCGCTGTTTCGCGGCACACGCAAGAAAGAGGGCGAGAGCGATTTACATAAAAGCGCGCTGGGTTTCCTGCTGCAGCGCGGCGAGCCAGCCACCGCAGAACAGCTGGCGAGTTTACTGCACGACATCAGCGTGACCGGAACCGAAGTGGTGCTGGCGCAGCCGCAGGGCCATGAACGCTGGCAGGCGCTGGACGAGGTTGACGATGAGCTGGATGCGCGCAGCGTCACGCGCGCGCTGGCCGATCCGTGGCGTGTTACCAGCTACTCCGGGCTGCAGCAGCACGGCAGTCATCGTCTGCTGGATGTGATGCCGGGCTTCGATGCGGAAGCGGTCGGGGAAGATCGCGAGGCGGAAGTGCTGGAAGCCGCGCTGACGCCGCACCATTTCCCACGTGGCGCAGCGCCCGGGACTTTCCTGCATACGCTGTTTGAATCGCTCGACTTCACCCAGCCGCCGTCAGCGCCGCAGCTGGAACAGCAGTTGCAACAGAGCGGCTATCCGCTGCACTGGCAGCCGATGCTGAGCGAGTGGATTACCCGCGTGGTGAACACGCCGCTCAACACTGAAGGGATCCGGCTGAGCGACATCACACCGGGCAATCGCCTGATCGAGATGGAGTTCTATTTGCCGATTGACGGACTGCTGACGGCACCGGCGCTGGACGCGTTGATGCGGCAGGATCCGCTGTCGCGTCAGGCGCCGCCGCTCGACTTCCGCCAGGTGCAGGGCATGCTGAAAGGCTTCATCGACCTGGTATTTCGCTGGCAGGGCAAATACTATCTGCTGGATTACAAATCTAACTGGCTGGGCGAGAGCCATCAGGCATACACACCGCAGGCGATGGCGCAGGCGATGATCGACCACCGTTACGATTTGCAGTATCAGCTGTATACGCTGGCACTGCATCGCTATTTGCAGCACCGCCTGACGGATTACGATTATGAACAGCATTTTGGCGGCGTATTCTATCTGTTTTTACGCGGCATGGATGGCAGCTCGCCAGATAACGGGGTGTTCCATACCCGACCGACGTCAGATTTCGTTTCACAACTGGATAGCCTGTTTCGCGGGCCGGGAGCAGCAGCATGAGTAGCATGAGTACGCTATTGGCACAGGCGGCAGAACTGCGCCTGCTGCGGGCGCTGGATATTCAGTTTGCCCGGCTGCTGGCCGACGACGATCGGCCCGCGCATCTGCTGGCGGCTGCCTGTCTCAGCGCGGAAGCCGGTGACGGTCACGTCTGTCTGCCGCTGTCGCAGCTTACCCGCGAAGCGCTGTTCAGCGGTCGTCATCCGGAGCTGGCGCACGCCATCTGGCAGGCCGCCGGCGAGCCGCAGGACTGGCCAACGCTGCTGGCGGACTGGCAGGCGCTCAGCGCCAGCGATCGCCCGGCGCCGGTGGTGCTGCGTGATAACCGGCTCTATCTGCACCGGCTCTGGCATCACGAAGGGGAAGTGGCGCGCTTCTTCCAGCCACAGGCGGCGCCGCAGCTGTTTGCGCCCGAACAAGTGCGCAGCGTGCTGGATACCTTTTTCGGCAGCCAGCCTGAGGACTGGCAAAAAATTGCGGCGGCGGTGGCGCTGACGCAAAAAACTGCGGTGATCTCCGGCGGGCCCGGCACCGGCAAAACCACCACGGTGGCGAAGCTGCTGGCGGCGCTGATTCGCCTCAGTGAGGGAACCCTGCGCATTCAGCTGGCCGCCCCTACCGGCAAGGCGGCGGCGCGGCTCACCGAGTCGTTGGGTAAGGCGCTGCGCAGTCTCGACGTCAGCGATGCGGAGCGCCAGCGTTTTCCGGCAGAAGCCACCACGCTGCACCGTTTACTTGGAGCCCAGCCGGAGACGCAGCGCCTGCGCTACCACGCCGGTAACCCGCTGCATCTCGACGTGCTGGTGGTCGATGAAGCCTCGATGGTCGATCTTGGCATGATGGCAAACCTGATCGCCGCGCTGCCCGCTCATGCGCGGGTGATTTTTCTCGGCGATCGCGACCAGCTGGCCTCGGTTGAAGCCGGTGCGGTACTCGGGGATATCTGCCGCTGTGCCGAGGCGGGCTACAGTCCGGTGCGCGCGTTGCAGCTCACCACGCTGACCGGCTGCGATGTTGCCGGCACCGATGATGCGGTGGCCCCGGCGGTGCGCGATGCCATCTGCCTGCTGCGCAAAAGCTACCGTTTCGCGGAGCACTCCGGCATCGGTCAGCTGGCTGCGGCGGTCAACGCCGGCGAAGCGCAGGCGGTCGAGGCGGCCTTTCAGGCGGGCTTCAGCGATATCGTGCGCCAGCCGCTCAACGATGCCGAAGCGTATCAGGCGATGCTGACGCAGATTGCCGAAGGCTATCGGCCATTTCTCCAGCTGATTAACCAGCGTGCCGCACCAGCCGAGGTGATTGCTGCGTTTGGCCGTTATCAGCTGCTGTGCGCGCTGCGCGAAGGGCCATTTGGCGTGCAGGGGCTCAATCAGCGTATTGAGCACAAGCTGATGCAGCTGCAGCTGATTCGGCGTCCGGCAGGGGGCAGCCGCTGGTATCAGGGGCGTCCGGTGATGGTGACGCGTAACGACAGCGCGCTCGGCCTGTTCAATGGTGACATCGGCATTACGCTGTTCGATGAGGAAGGGCTGCTCAAGGTGTTTTTCCCGCTGCCCGATGGCAGCATCAAAGCGGTACAGCCAAGTCGCCTGCCGGCCCATGACACGGCATGGGCGATGACGGTGCACAAATCACAGGGTTCGGAGTTTGACCACACCGCGCTGGTGATGCCGGCTCAGTTCCTGCCGGTACTGACGCGCGAGCTGATTTATACGGCCATTACCCGGGCGCGCAGCCAGCTGACGCTGTTCAGTGATGAAGCGGTGTTCCGGCGTGCGGTGCAGTTGCGCACGCAGCGGCGCAGCGGGTTGCTGGATCGCTTAGGGGGAGAAGAGGGCAGATGATTGCGCCGCGACGGGGAATAGCCCTCAGCGGCGCGTAAGGTGCGCTGGCGCTTAGCGTAAATCTGCCATCAGCACTTTCGAACGACGCTGATAGTTGTACATCTGCTTTTTGCTTTCAGGCAGCGACTCAATATCCACCGGCGTGAAGCCGCGCTCCTGGAACCAGTGAATGCTGCGCGTGGTCAGCACGAACAGCTTCTTCAGCCCCATCTGCCGCGCCTGCAGCGCCACGCGCTCCAGCAGCAGCTCGCCGCGTGACGAGCTGCGATAGTCGGGGTGCACCGCCACGCAGGCCATCTCGCCGATTTGCTCGTCCGGGAACGGATAGAGCGCCGCGCAGGCGATGGTCATGTTGTCGCGCTGAATAATGGTGAATTTGTCGATCTCCATCTCCAGCTGCTCGCGCGAACGGCGCACCAGAATGCCCTGCTGCTCCAGCGGACGAATCAGTTCAAGGATCCCACCGATGTCGTTGATGTTGGCGCGGCGAATCTGCTCGGCCGACTCCATGACAATCTGCGTACCGATACCGTCACGCGAGAACAGCTCCTGCAGCAGTGCGCCATCTTCCTGATAGCTGATCAGATGGCTGCGGCGCACGCCGCTGCGGCAGGCTTTGACCGCGCCACGCAGGAAACGCACGGTACCGGAGAGAAAATCACCGTCGCTCTCCATTTCATCAATACGCGTCTGCGCCTCGTTCGGGAACAGCTCGGAAATGATGGTGCCTTCGCGGTCGGTTACGCCCTGTTCGGAGCAGAAACCGATCATCTTCTCGGCTTTCAGCTTAATCGCCAACTGCGTCGCCACCTCTTCCGAGGTCAGGTTAAAGCTTTCGCCGGTCACCGAGACCGCCACCGGACCCAGCAGCACAATGGCATTGTTATCCAGCTGACGATGGATCGCCTCTTCGTCAATCCGGCGGATGCGGCCGCTGTGGCAGTAATCGACGCCGTCATCCACGCCCAGCGGCTGAGCGATGATAAAATTACCGCTCACCACATTAATATGCGCGCCCTGCAGCGGCGTATTATTCAGGCTCATCGACAGACGCGCCGTAATATCGAGCTGTAAACGCCCGGCCGCCTGCTTCACCAGCTCCAGCGATTGGGCATCGGTCACGCGCGTGTGTTTGTGATAAATCGGTTCCAGCTGCTGCTGCGCGAGGCTGGCATCGATCTGCGGCCGCGCGCCATAAACCACCACCAGGCGAATGCCGAGACTATGCAACAGGCCGATATCGTTAACGATGCTGGAGAAGTTCTCATGCTCGATGGCCTCGCCACCCAGCATGATGACAAACGTCTTGTCACGGTGGGCATTAATATAGGGAACGGTATGGCGAAAACCCTGAACCAGTTCGGTACTGCGTTCCTTCACGGCAAACCCTCTGTGAATGGTTATTCGAAATTTATGTATTTTTATGCTCTTTCGCCGCTTTTTGCAAGCATCGGACCTGACGTTACTTTACGATTTTCCTGATGCAAGCCACGCTAACAGACTGCATTATCTGGTTTTTCCGGCAAGACAAGACATTCCTCATTGAATAAAGTTTTCGCCTTCTGCTCGTCAACTGACGATTTTTTAGACATAACACAGTAGCTGGAGCGGCATGTCCGAAGCTTTTACCCGAAGACGACTTTTACAGGGCGCAGGTGCGCTGTGGTTGCTAAGCGTGACGCGCAGCGGTTTTGCGGCCAGTCAGCACATTGTGGCCGTGCGCATCTGGCCATCCTCGACTTACTCGCGCGTGACGCTGGAATCCAACGTCGCGCTGCACTATAAGCAGTTCACGCTGAGCAATCCCGAACGGCTGGTGATCGATATCCAGAACCTGCATATCAACAGCGCGCTGAAAGGCATCGATAAGCTGGTGCGGGTGGACGATCCCTACATTAAAACCGCGCGCGTCGGTCAGTTCGATCCCACCACGGTGCGTGTGGTGCTGGAGCTGAAGCGCAGCGTGGCACCGAAAACCTTCACCCTCGATCCGGTCGCCGGTATTCGCCACCGGCTGGTGGTCGATCTCTATCCCAGCCAGTCGTCACAGGAAGAGGATCCGCTGCTGGCGTTACTGAAGGATTACAACCAGGGCGAACTGGAGCGCGATCAACCGGCGCAGGCGCCGCTACCGGGTAAAGCCGGGCGCGATCGACCGATTATTATCATGATCGATCCCGGTCACGGCGGGGAAGATCCCGGCGCGCACGGCAAGTACAAAACACGCGAGAAAGATATCGTGCTGAAGATTGGACGCTATCTGAAAGCGCTGATCGACAAAGAACGTAATATGAAGGCTTACATGACGCGCAACGAAGATGTGTTTATACCGCTGCGCGTGCGGGTCGCGAAAGCGCGCAAGCAGCGCGCCGATCTGTTTGTCTCAATTCACGCCGACGCCTTTACCAGCCGGGCGGCGCGCGGCTCTTCGGTCTTCGCGCTCTCCACCAGCGGCGCAACCTCGGCCGCCGCGCGCTTTCTCGCCCAGACGCAGAACGAAGCGGATTTGATCGGCGGGGTCAGCATGAGCGGCGATCGCTATCTCGACCACACCATGTTCGATATGGTGCAGCGGCAGACCATCAGCGACAGTCTGAAGTTTGGCAAAGAAGTGCTGACGCGCATGGGCCACATTAACCACCTGCATAAACGCACGGTGGATCAGGCCGGCTTTGCGGTGCTGAAAGCGCCGGATATCCCGTCGATTCTGGTGGAAACGGCGTTTATAAGTAACGTTGAAGAGGAGCGGAAGTTGCGTACGCCGCGTTATCAGCATCAGGTGGCGGAAGCCATTCTGCACGGTATTAAGGCGTATTTTGACAAAGGCGGCGTGCTGGCACGACGTTAGGGCAGGGCGGCAGCGATGCCGCTTTTTACCAGGCCCAGAAACAAAAAAACACCCGTCAGGGTGTTGTGATGTTCTTCGTCAGAAGAAGTGGTTGCGGGGGCCGGATTCGAACCGACGACCTTCGGGTTATGAGCCCGACGAGCTACCAGGCTGCTCCACCCCGCGTCCGTCTGTCGCACTGAGCGACTTTGCACATTGTATTCTTCGTTAAGACAATTGGTTGCGGGGGCCGGATTCGAACCGACGACCTTCGGGTTATGAGCCCGACGAGCTACCAGGCTGCTCCACCCCGCGTCCGTCTGTCGCGCTAAGCGACTTGCCACATTGTCTCTTCATCACGAAGAATTGGTTGCGGGGGCCGGATTTGAACCGACGACCTTCGGGTTATGAGCCCGACGAGCTACCAGGCTGCTCCACCCCGCGTCCGTGGATGCGCACTATACACCGGGCGTATGATGATGCAACCCCTTTTTTGCGTTAAAGCGCTAAATAGACAAACAGTTGCTGAATTATTTGGCCATTGGGCGATTTATTATACAGATGTGAGCGCGCTAGCCTGTGGCAGATTTCATTCTGTCTGCCCCTTTGCTATCGTCGCCGTGCAAACAACCAGCTTAAAAAGAGAAGGTAATGAAAGGACATTGGGCGAAGTATGCACTTACTGGCGCATTTCTGGCGCTGTTAGCCGGTTGTAGCTCTAAGCCGACCGATCGCGGTCAGCAATATATTGATGGCAAGCTGGAGCAACCGCTCGGGCTGGTGAATGAGCCGAATGCCAAAGGGCGTCCGGTCAATGGCCGTGATTTCGGCCTGCAGGTGCAGCAGATCCAGTCGGCGTCGTCCGGTCTGTATGGCCGCAACCTCGGCACTTACAGTGCGATTCAGAACTGGCTGCTCTCCGGCGCCGATACGCGTCAGCTGCGCCAGTTCGGCCTGAACGCCTATCAGATGGAAGGCACCGACAGCTACGGCAACGTACAGTTTACCGGTTACTACACGCCGGTGGTGGAAGCGCGTTATACCCGTCAGGGCGAATTCCAGTATCCGATTTATCGCATGCCGCCGCGTCCGCGCGGACAGAAGCTGCCAAGCCGCGCTTCTATCTATAGTGGCGCACTGGATGAGCGTTATGTGATTGCCTGGAGTAACTCGCTGATCGACAACTTTATGATGGACGTGCAGGGCAGCGGCTATGTCGATTTCGGCGATGGCCGTCCGCTGCGTTTCTTCGGCTACGGCGGTAAGAACGGCTGGGCTTACCACAGTATTGGTAAAGAGCTGATCGATCGCGGTGAAGTGAAGCGCGAAGACATGTCGATGCAGGCGATTCGGCAGTGGGCGCAGGAGCACTCACCGCAGGAAGTGCGCAACGTACTGGAAACCAATCAGTCGTTCGTGTTCTTTAAGCCGGAAGAGTATGTGCCGGTGCGCGGTGCCAGCGCGGTACCGCTGATTGCCAAAGCCTCGGTGGCGTCCGATCGTTCGCTGATTCCCGCCGGTACGGCGCTGCTGGCTGAAGTGCCGCAGCTGAATGAGAAGGGCAAATTCAACGGCAAATATGAGATGCGCCTGATGGTCGCACTGGACGTGGGCGGCGCGATCAAAGGCCAGCACTTCGATATCTACCAGGGCGTCGGCCCGGATGCGGCGCATCTGGCGGGCTTCTACAACCATTATGGCCGCGTCTGGGTGCTGAAAGCCGCACCGGGAACCGGCCAGCCGCTGTTCAGCAATCCGCAAAACGGCAATAATGGTTCATTGATTATCGGCGCAAATTGATAGGCTGCGCACCCTGGGTTTGTCGGGTGCGCGTCCGCGCATCGTACTAAAAGGTTAGCTATGAAAGTTGTCAGCGACGCCTGGCGCCAGCGATTTGGCGGCACGGCGCGTCTCTACGGGCAGGAAGCACTGCAGCGTTTTGCCGACGCGCATTTCTGCGTCATCGGCATCGGCGGCGTCGGTTCCTGGGCGGCCGAAGCGCTGGCGCGCACCGGCATCGGTAAAATTACCCTGATTGACATGGATGATGTGTGTATTACCAATACCAACCGTCAGATTCATGCGTTGCAGGGGCATGTCGGTCAGGCGAAAACCGAGGTGATGGCGCAGCGTATTCACGCCATCAATCCGGAGTGTGAGGTGATCTGCATCGATGACTTTATCACGCCGGACAATACCGCTGAGCTGATGGCGGCGGGGTTCGACTATGTGATTGACGCGATTGATAGCGTGCGCCCCAAGGCTGCGCTGATTGCCTGGTGCCGGCGCAATAAGATCCCGCTGATCACCACCGGTGGCGCCGGCGGACAGATCGATCCGACGCAGATTCAGGTCAGTGACTTAGCCAAAACCATTCAGGATCCGCTGGCTGCCAAACTGCGCGAGCGGCTGAAAAGTGATTTTGGCGTAGTGAAAAACAGCAAGGGTAAACTGGGGATCGACTGCGTGTTCTCTACCGAGGCGCTGGTGTATCCGCAGCCGGACGGCAGCGTATGCGCTTCGCGCAGCACGGCGGAAGGGCCAAAGCGCATGGACTGTGCCGCCGGCTTTGGTGCGGCCACCATGGTGACCGCCACCTTTGGTTTTGTTGCGGTGTCGCACGCGCTGAAAAAATTTCTCGCGCGCGCGGCGCGTCAGTCTGCCTGATGCGCGCGGGCAGCACGCTGTACCGCCTCAGCCAGCGCCTGTAAACCACTGCTGCGCGAGGCGCTCAGCTGCGCGCGCAGCCCTAAGGTATCAAACAGCGCCAGCGGATCTGTGGCTAACAGCGCCGCGGGCGTTTTTCCTTCCACCGCTGTCAGCAGCACCGCCAGCAATCCGCGCACAATGCGTCCCTCGCTGTCGCCGTAAAAATGCAGCGTACCGTCGGCCCGCTGCTGGCTGCTGAGCCAGACGCGGTTTTCGCAGCCGGACAGCTCAATTTCCGCCGTTTTCAGCGCTTCCGGCAGTGCCGGCAGCTGGCGGCTGAGCTGAATCAGCTGGCGATAGCGATCTTCCCACTGATGAAAATGGGCAAACTTCTCCGTCAGGCTGGCTTCGGTAATCAGATCACCAAACGGATGGGGGGCAAGCAGGGCTGATGTCATTACGTTACTCACTCAGTAAATCCACGGCATGGTGCATGGCGCGCACCAGCGCGTCCACGTCCTGCAGATTATTATAGGGGGCAAATGAGACGCGCAGCGTGCCGCTGACGCCAAGTGCCGCCATCAGCGGCTGGGCACAGTGCTGGCCGGCGCGCAGCGCGATGCCCTGTTCCGCCAGCAGCGTCACGATATCGCTGTGGTGAATACCGGCGATATCAAACGCCAGCAGGCTGGCGCTGCCGCAGCGGAAACTGCGGAAGCCGGGAATAGCGCTGAGTTGCTCTTCGGCAAGGCTGGCCAGCTGCTGGCTCCAGCGTTCGGCTTTTTCCGCATCGTACTGCCCCAGCCAGTCCAGCGCCGCACTCAGCCCGACCACGCCCGCCACGTTCGGCGTGCCTGCTTCAAAGCGCCACGGCACCGGCTGCGGCGTGAAGCCGCTGAAATCGACCTGCGTCAGCATTTTGCCGCCGCCCTGCCACGGCGGCATCGCGTCCAGCAGCTCCGCTTTGCCGTACAGCACACCAGTGCCCATCGGACCATACAGCTTGTGAGCGGAAAAGGCGTAGAAGTCGATATCCAGCGCCTGCACATCCGGCGGGCAGTGCACCACGCCCTGCGCGCCATCCACCATCACTTTCGCCCCGACGCCGTGCGCCAGCGTAATCGCCTGCGCCAGATCCGGACAACCGCCGGTCACGTTAGACATCTGACCTATCGCCAGCAGCCGGGTGCGCGCGTTGAGCAACTGCGGCAGCAGGGCGATATCCGGCCGCCGGTCAGCGCCAAGCGACCACTTTATCACTTTCGCACCGCTGGCCTGCGCCACCATCAGCCACGGCACCAGATTGGCGTGGTGCTCGGCTTCGCTCACCACAATCTCGTCGCCCGGCTGCAGGCGCGGTGCCAGCCAGCTGCGCGCCACCAGATTGATGGCTTCCGTGGTGCCACGCGTCCAGACGATTTGCCGATCGTCCGCCGCCTGCAGCCAGTGCGCCACGCGCGCACGCGCCTGTTCATACTGTGCCGTCAGCGCGCGGGCAGCGGCGAACTGGCTGCGGTGGACGGTGCCGCCGCTCAGCGAATAAAACTGCGCGGTCGCGTCAATCACCGCCTGCGGCTTCAGCGCGGTGGCGGCGCTGTCGAGATAGACACCCGCATCGCTCAGCGCGGGAAACTGCTGACGAAACTCGCCAGGAGAGAAATGGGTCATACTCAGCTCACTTACTTGGATGTTAGGACCAGGCTGAAAGCCACGCCGTGGCCTGGCAAAGCTGGAAAAGCGCGTTATGCTAATTATTGCAAGGTTTGAACCGAAACCCGCATAACGAATCGGTCTGTTCCAGTCGATCGCTCTGTTTGCTGCCACTGGTCAGCGCACGCGGGTGGTTTAATGCAATCAATCTGCAAGGAGATAGAAGATGAATAAACTCGCCGCAGTGCTGGCCGTGTGCACCATGGCCTTTACCCTGGCCGCCTGTTCCAGCAACTACGTCATGCATACTAATGATGGTCGCACCATTGTTGCGGATGGCAAACCAAAAGTTGACGATGAAACCGGTATGATCAGCTATAAAGATGCCAATGGCAACGAGCAGCAGATTAACCGCTCAGATGTGAAAGAGATGGTGGAAATGGGCCAGTAAGCCCGGTAAGCAGGTAAAAAAAAGCACCGCAATTTGCGGTGCTATTTAAAATCACTATGGACAGACAGGGTAAATCTACAGGAATTAAAAGTTTGATCTGCAATCGTCAGATCAAAATGCAAACACAACATCACGACCACAAGCCAAAAGCTCTCTAAAAGTCTGCGATCTCTCGCACGTTTCCAGAAATCTTTTCGTTCCGGCTCAGGAAGTGCGGCAACTATAGGTATTTGCTGGAGCTTCCTCAACGGACAAATTATAATGTCTCGGATTAAAAAATCTAATACGTAACGACTTTGTATAAGTTGCAGTGTTACGCTGCCAATCCGGGTACGGAAAACCATGTCAAAACGCCTTCCGCCGCTTAATGCTCTTCGCGTCTTCGACGCTGCGGCCCGTCATTTGAGCTTCACCAAAGCCGCTGAGGAGCTGTTTGTCACCCAGGCGGCTGTCAGCCATCAGATTAAATCGCTGGAAGATTTTCTCGGTCTCAAGCTGTTTCGCCGGCGCAATCGTTCGCTGTTACTGACCGAAGAGGGTCAAAGCTACTATCTCGATATCAAAGAGATTTTTTCGGCACTGAACGATGCCACGCGCAAACTGCAGGCGCGCAGTGCCAAAGGGGCTCTTACCGTCAGCCTGTTGCCGAGTTTCGCCATTCAGTGGCTGGTTCCGCGCCTCTCCAGCTTTAATCTGGCTTATCCGGGCATTGATGTGCGTATCCAGGCGGTAGACCGTGATGAGGAGAAGCTGGCCGACGATGTCGACGTGGCGATTTTTTACGGCCGCGGCAACTGGCCCGGTTTGCGGGTAGAAAAATTGTATGCCGAATATCTGCTGCCGGTGTGCTCGCCGCTGCTGCTGACCGGTGACAATCCGCTCAAATCACCGGCCGATCTGGCGCATTTCACGCTGCTGCATGACGCCTCGCGCCGTGACTGGCAATCCTATATTCGTCAGCTGGGCTTGCAGCACATTAATGTTCAGCAGGGGCCGATCTTCAGCCACAGCGCCATGGTGCTGCAGGCGGCGATCCACGGCCAGGGCGTGGCGCTGGCCAATAACGTGATGGCGCAGAGTGAAATTGAGGCCGGACGGCTGGTCTGTCCTTTCAACGATGTCTTAGTGAGTAAAAATGCTTTTTATCTGGTTTGTCATGACAGCCAGGCAGAACTGGGTAAAATAGCCGCCTTTCGGCAGTGGATTCTGGAAAAAGCCGCAACTGAACAAGAAAAATTCCGCTTCCGCTACGATCACTAATGCGTTGCCTGCCGCACAGTGATGTGCGGTTTCACCTTGAGGATAAATGAATGTCCAGTCGTGCCATGTTTATATTTGCCGCCATCAGCGGCTTTCTGCTGGTGGCGTTTGGTGCTTTTGGGGCGCACGTGCTGAGCAAAGCGCTCGGCGCGGCCGAGATGGCGTGGATCCATACCGGCCTTGAATATCAGGCGTATCATACGCTGGCGATTATCGGTATTGGCGCAGCGATGCTGCGTCGCGCCAATATCTGGTTTTACTGGAGCAGCGCCGCGATGGCGCTGGGTATCGTCCTGTTCAGCGGCAGCCTGTATTGTCTGGCGCTGTCGCACCTGAAGTTTTGGGTGTTTGTTACGCCGGTTGGAGGCCTGTGCTTCCTGATTGGCTGGTTTTTGATGTTGATTGGCGCGCTGCGTCTGAAACGAAAGGCAGATCGCCATGAATAAAGTTTTACTCTATTGCCGTCCGGGATTTGAGAAAGAGTGTGCGGCAGAAATCAGTGCCAAAGCAGCGGAACGCGAAATCTACGGTTTTCCGCGCGTTAAAGATGACGCCGGTTACGTGCTGTTTGAGTGCTATCAGCCGGAAGAGGCGGAAAAACTGATCGCCACGCTGCCGTTCGCGGAGCTGATTTTTGCCCGGCAAATGCTGGTAGTGGGCGAGCTGCTGCGCGATCTCCCGCCGGAAGATCGTATTACCCCGATCGTCGGCATGCTGAGCGGCGTGGTGGAGAAGGGCGGCGAGCTGCGCGTTGAAGTGCCCGACACCAATGAAGCCAAAGAGCTGACCAAATTTTGCCGAAAGCTGACGGTACCGCTGCGCGCCAGCCTGCGCGACAGCAAAATCCTGCTGAATTATGAGAGCAATAAACGTCCGGTAGTGCATGTGTTCTTTATCGCGCCGGGCACCTGCTACGTTGGTTATTCGCTGCCGCACAACAACTCGCCGTTTTACATGGGCATTCCGCGCCTGAAGTTCCCGGCCGATGCGCCAAGCCGCTCTACGCTGAAGCTGGAAGAAGCATTCCATGTGTTCGTGCCGGCCGATGAGTGGGACGAACGGCTGGGCAGCGGCATGTATGCGGTCGATCTTGGTGCCTGCCCCGGCGGCTGGACCTATCAGCTGGTGAAGCGCAGCATGTGGGTCTACGCGGTGGATAACGGCCCGATGGCACCAAGCCTGATGGATACCGGACAGGTTACGCACTGCCGCGAAGACGGTTTCAAATTCCGCCCGCCGCGCAGCAACATCAGCTGGCTGGTGTGCGACATGGTGGAAAAACCGGTGCGCGTCGCCAGCCTGATGACCGAATGGCTGGTCAACGGCTGGTGCCGTGAGGCGATCTTCAACCTCAAGCTGCCAATGAAAAAGCGCTATGAAGAAGTCACGCAGAACCTGGCGATGATGGACGCGGCGCTGAAGGAGAAGGGCGTAAACGCGCAGATCCAGGCGCGCCAGCTGTATCACGACCGCGAAGAAGTGACCGTGCATGTGCGCCGGATCTGGGCGGCAGTCGGCGGACGGCGCGACGAACGCTAGTTCTGCTTCATACTTTGCGCTATCGCGGCGTTGGCTGCACCTGCTCGCCCCGGTCACATACTAATGTATGCTCCCGGTGACTCCCAGGCTTGCCGCCTTGCGCTTGCACAAATTATTTCGCAGATTGGCTGCTTCGTATTAATGCAGGTAACTGCAGGCTGCATAACATTTGTAGCGGCGCGATTCATCGCGCAATAAATTGCGCCGCTACCAAAACCGCAACCGGTGTGGAATGGGGCTGAAACCTGCCTGACCAGCTCGGGCTTGTCGTCCTGCGGTGGCACAAATTATTTCGCAGAACTTCTGCTTCATTCTTTGCACTATCGCGGCGTTGGCTGCGCCTGCTCGCCCCGGTCACATACTGATGTATGCTCCCGGGGACTCCCAGGCTTGCCGCCTTGCGCTAGCACAAATTATTTCGCAGATTGGCTGCTTCGTATTAATGCAGGTAACTGCAGGCCGCATAACATTTGTAGCGGCGCGATTCATCGCGCAATAAATTGCGCCGCAACTAAACCCGCGATTGTTGTGGAATGGGACTGAAACCAGCCTGAACAGCTCAGGCTTGACGTGCTGCTGTAGGGGCGCCATTCATGGCGGCCTCAATGACGCGCCGGACCCTGATACCGCAGCGTATTTAAATTCCCCTGCAACACCAAATCCCGCTTCAGCGTTGACACCTGTCGGCACACCTCCGCGATCGCGCGGTGATCGCGTAACTTCTTCTGCCACTTCTCAGGTACCTGATCCAGCTGCTGATACAGCGCCTCGAGCGAACCAAACTGCAGCAGCAGTTCCCGTGCGCTTTTCGGCCCGATGCCGGGCACGCCTGGAATTTTGCTGCTGCTGATACCGCATAAGCCCCAGTAATCCGCCAGCTGGGCCGGCGCGACGCCGAACTCCTGTTCGATAAATGGCACGTCCAGCCAGCGCTTTTGAAAATAATCGCGGATGCGGATGCTCGGCGCCAGCAGCTGGCAGTAACCTTTATCGGTGGAAACGATGGTGGCCTGATGACCGGCGTCGGCCATCTTCACTGCCAGCGTCGCGGCCAGATCGTCCGCTTCATCCTGTTCGGCAACCCAGCAACTGACACCGCTGGCCTCAAAAGCCGCCTGCAGCGAGGCCATCTCCTGCTGTAAATCATCCGGCATCGGCGGGCGACCCGCTTTGTAGTCCGGCAATAACTGATGACGCCAGCCAGGCTGTCGGTCATGGCTGTCAAACACCGCCACCACGTGCGTTGGTCGCGTGTGGCCCAGCAGCTGATGCAGCGCCGCCACGCAGGCCTCACGACAGGGCGAACCCTGCACCGCATGCAGGCGGCGGATCAGATTGAGCGCGTCGATAATAAGCAGATGAAGCGACATAGTGATACCGGCAGCCCGCAGGCTGCCTTCCTGATGGGTTATTTGATGATTTCGTAGCAGGGGATGTAAGCGCTGCCGGGCAGCTTCATGCGCTGCTGCGCGACGAAGCCCTGCAGCAGTTCGTCCATGCGGTGCATCAGATCGGCATCGCCTTGCAGCTGATACGGACCTTTTTCCCGGATTTCGCGGATCCCCATCTCTTTGACGTTACCGGCCACGATGCCCGAGAAGGCACGCCGCAGATCCGCCGCCAGTTTTTCCGCTGGCTGATTCGGGAACAGCTTGAGGTTGGCCATATTTTCGTGGGTCGGCAGGAACGGTACCTGCAGATCCGGTGCAATGCGAATCGACCAGTTGAAGCTGTAGGCATCGCCGGTTTCGCGGCGGTACTCTTTCACCTGCGGCATGGCTTTCTTCATCAGACGCGCCACTTCCGCAGCATCATCAATGATGATTTTGTAATGCCGGCGCGCGGCTTCACCCAGCGTATTAACGATGAAATCATCCAGCACGCGGAAGTAATCGGCGCTCTCTTTTGGCCCGGTGAGGATCAGCGGCAGGACCTGATCGCTGTTCTGCGGATTCATCAGAATGCCCAGCAGATACAACAGCTCTTCTGCCGTACCCACGCCGCCCGGGAAGATCACGATGCCGTGCGCGATGCGCACAAAGGCTTCCAGACGCTTTTCAATATCCGGCATGATGATCAGTTCATTCACCAGCGGGTTAGGTGGCTCCGCAGCGATGATCGACGGTTCAGTCAGGCCGATAAACCGGCTGTCGTGATAGCGCTGCTGCGCATGGCCTACCGCTGCCCCTTTCATCGGCGCTTCCATCACGCCCGGACCACAGCCGGTACAGATGTTCAGTTCGCGCAGGCCCATCTGGGTTCCGACATTGCGGCAATATTGATATTCGACCGCGTTGATGGAGTGACCGCCCCAGCACACCACGGTGTTGGGATATTCGCCCACGTGCAGCGCGCGCGCATTGCGCAGAATGGAGAACACCTGATTGGTGATGTGCGCGGAGTCGGTGACATCCTGATTCTGCAGACGATCCGCTGCCGAGAGCTGACCGTTAACAAACAGAATATCGCGCAGTACGGCAAACAGGTTCGCCTGCAGCGAACGGATAATCCGGCCGTCAACAAACGCCTCTTCCGGCGGGTTGATCAGCTCCAGTTTCACGCCGCGCTCGCGGCGCAGCACGTTGATGTCAAAGTTTTCGAAGCGGGAAAGCAGTTCGTGGCTACTGTCGGTCTGGCTGCCGGAGTTGAGTACCGCCAGCGAACAGTTGCGAAACAGCTGGTAGAGATCGCTGCTGGCAGTACGCTTCAGCATGTCGACTTCCAGCTGGGAGAGCAGATCCATTGAGCCAAGCGGGCTGATATGTGTAATCAAGAGAACTCCTTTACACGCAAATGCGTGACTGATGACGCTGCGCTTAACCCGTTGAGCGCAGTGACGAAAATCCTTCGGTAAGCACGCTGTCGCCCTCGCGCCTGTACCAGAGTACCGTTGTCGGCCGCGAATGCTCAAGTGGAACCGCGCATCCGTGCGGCGGCCTGCGAGACATCTCGCAATCTGTTACTGGCGCACCAGGCGGGAGTAGCCCGGCGTGAAAGGAACATTGCTGCGCCACGGATTGATATCCAGCCCGCCGCGCCGCGTGTAGCGCGCATAGACGGTTAATGCTGCTGGCTGACAAAAGCGTTGTATATCGTTAAAAATGCGCTCGACGCACTGCTCGTGAAACTCATTGTGCTGGCGGAACGAAATCAGATAGCGCAGCAGCGCTTCGCGATCGATACGCGGGCCCTGATAGCGAATCATCACCGAGCCCCAGTCCGGCTGATTGGTGATCAGACAGTTCGATTTCAGCAGATGGCTGACCAGCGTCTCTTCAACCACTTCGCTGCCCGTTGCGCTGGCGAGGTAATCAGCGTTAAAGCCGTAATCGCTGATGGTGATATCCTGCTCGTCGATGACATCGCCAGCGAAGTGCCCGATCGGCTGACCTTCCACTTCGCTCAGGCGAAACAGCGCCACGCTGACCTTGCCGTTAGCGCAGGCGCTGAGATCGCGCTCCAGCGTTTGCCGCACGGCGCCCCAGTCGGCGAAAATCGTCTGGTTAAAGCTGTTAAGATAGAGTTTGAAGCTTTTGGACTCGATCAGATTCACGCTGTCGGCGCTTAGCACCACTTCGCCGACCGCGACCTGCGGCACGCCTTTGCTGTTTAGCCAGGAGAGTTCATACAGCGTCCAGATATCTGCGCCGTGGAACGGCAGGTTATCGGGATAAAGCCCGAGCGGCTCGCGATTCAGGCTGCGCGGCACCGCCTGCAGCAGCGTGTTATCGTAGCGATCAACATACGCGGTGGGCTTACCCAAAGTCAGGCCGCTCAGCGCCGTATCCCGGTTTTCAGAAGACATAACGGTTACCACTAAAATCCATCAAAGGGAGTCAGTGTAACCGATCACCAGCGAGAAGATGAATGATGCAGCAAACCGCAGAGGCCCTGGGCGATTTTACCGCCCGTTATGTAGCGCACTGGCAGCAGCAGCACGGCCATTTACCCGCCAGCGCAGAGCTGTACGGCGTGCCGTCGCCCTGCATCATCAGTGAACTGGATGAGCGCGTCCTGTGGCAGCCGCAGGACTTTACCCTGCCAGCTTCGCTGGCAGCCGTTGAGCGCGCACTGGATATTCAGCTGCAGCCGGACCTCACCACGTTCTATACCACGCAATTTGCCGGCGACATGCACGCGCAGTTTGCACAGCAGCCGCTGACGCTGCTGCAGGTGTGGAGCGAGGACGATTTTACCCGCCTGCAGGAGAACCTGATTGGTCATCTGGTGATGAAGCGCCGTCTGAAACAGAGCCCGACGTTGTTTATCGCCACGACAGATTCGGAGCAGGATGTTATCGCGGTGTGTAATCTGACCGGTGAGGTGATTGTGGAGCAGCCGGGAACGAAAAAACGGCAGAAACTGGCGGTGGATATTCAGACATTTCTTAATGCTTTACAACCGGTTAGTTCGTGAGTTGCAGACTTTTCTCGCAGCCTTTGTAAGAGATCTCTCACAACTGTTGTGCGAGATCGCCAGAACATTACGCAGACTTCCGGAAGTCCGCAATGTAAAAATATTGTGAATCATGCAGTTATGGCATCAATCCGAAAATACAGACATGGCTTAATCGTTTAACGGCGCTTACTGACTTGTTATTGCGATGGTTTCTGCCAGAATAGTCACCACTGGCAGGAAGCCACGGATTGAGAGACGTTCAGGAGAATGTCAGCCAGGCGGCAGGAACGTAACGGAGTTTACGTCACAGGGAAGGCTTCAGGATGAAGCAGGACACTCCGGAGTGAGTAAAGGACACCTCCAGGATGGAGAATGAGAGCCACGCGGGATGTGGCGGGCCAGGATGCTAAGGACCAATGTCACGATGACAGGCGACGGAAAGCGCAGGAACAGTTGTCAAGGATGAGCAGGGAGCACAGCGGTGGCGGGAATGCTGCAAACGAACCGGGAGCACTGTAATCACAGTGCTCCCTTTTTTTATGCCGTTTTTGCGCGCGCACCCACTAATGATATGCTTGCCGCCCCTTTTTGACGCGGAGGTAGCGTATGTCGACGCACCTGATTATTCAGCGGCTGCAGCAGGTCGAAGCGGTGATGCGCGAACACGGCCACTGGCAGACGCACGCCCCGGCGGCGGAAGCCTTTAATAGCACGCAACCTTTCTGTCTCGATACCCTGCAGCCGCTCGAATGGCTGCAGTGGGTCCTGCTGCCGCGCATGCAGGCGCTGCTTGACGCCGGCGCCGCGCTGCCGCAAAACTTCGCCGTTACACCTTATTATGAGATGGCCCTGCCGCCCACCACGCCGGGCCATGCAGCGCTGCTGCTGACGCTCAGCCAGCTTGATGCGCTGTTTGCGCCGCCGGACGTCTGATGCTGGAGATCATTTATCATGATGCATGGCTGGTTGCGGTAAATAAACCGGCGGGCTGGCTGGTGCACCGCAGCTGGCTCGATCGCAAAGAGAAAGTGGTGGTGATGCAGACGGTGCGCGATCAGATTGGTCAGCACGTATTTACCGCGCATCGCCTCGATCGTCCCACGTCTGGCGTGCTGCTAATGGGGCTCTCCAGCGAAATCGGGCGGCTGCTGGCGCAGCAGTTTGAGCAGCATCAGATTCAGAAAACCTATCACGCAGTGGTGCGCGGCTGGCTGGACGGTAGCGCAACGCTGGATTATCCGCTGGTAGAAGAGCTGGATAAAATTGCGGACAAGTTTGTCACGGAACCGCGCGCGCCACAGCCGGCGGTCACCGATTATCGCGCGCTGGCGCAGGCAGAACTGCCGGTGGCCATCGGCAAGTACCTCAGCGCACGTTATACGCTGGTTGAGCTGTCGCCGCACACCGGGCGCAAGCATCAGCTGCGGCGCCATATGGCACACCTGCGTCATCCGATTATTGGTGACAGCTCGCACGGCGATCTGCGGCAGAACCGCGGTGCCGCAGCCCACTTTGGCATGGATCGCCTGATGCTGCACGCCAGTGCGCTGACGCTAACGCATCCGGTGACTGGCGAACCGCTGGTGATTCGCGCCGGGCTGGATCGCGTCTGGCAGCAGATGCTGCAATCGTTTGGCTGGCAGCAGCAACTGCCCGAGGTGCCGAGGGTTGAGTTTGCCGCTGAGGCAGTCCAGGATAAGCCGACAGAATAAAGGAGCGGCAAAATGGCAAAGATTGGCATTTTTACAGGTACGGTGTACGGCAACGCGCTGCTGGTTGCCGAAGAGGCGCAGCCGGTGCTGGAAGCGCAGGGGCATGAGGTGAAGGTGTTTGAAGATCCGTCACTGGCCGACTGGCAGGCTTACAGCAAAGAGGTCGCGTTAATTGTTACCTCGACCACCGGGCAGGGCGATTTTCCGGACAATATCGCGCGGCTGTATGTGCAGGTGCGCGATGAACTGGGCTATCAGCCTGAGCTGCGCTATGGCGTGATCGCTTTAGGCGACAGCAGTTACGACCATTTCTGTGGAGCAGGAAAGACTTTTGATGCCACGCTGCAGGAGCAGCAGGCGCAGCGTATTGGCGAGGTGCTGCTGGTGGATGCGACGGAAAATCCGGAGCCCGAGTCAGTGACCACGCCGTGGGTGGAGAGCTGGGGTAAGTTGTTGTAAATCAGGCCCTCACCCTAACCCTCTCCCGCAGGCGGGAGAGGGAACAGCCTGTGCGCGCGGGGGCTGCAGGGATTAACCTTAACGGTTCACCCGAACCGCTTCCTCTTCCGCCAGGTGTGCACATCACGTCACCGGTGCCGGATTGAATACCGCCAGCTGATTACGGATTCCCCAGCGATCTGACCACGTCTGTTTACGTCCGCTGGCGATATCCAGAATCAGCTCAAACAGCCGCCAGCCGACCTGTTCAATACTCTCTTCGCCCGTCGCGATGGTGCCGGCATTGATGTCCATCAGGTCATGCCAGCGGTTCGCCAGCGCGCTGCGCGTCGCCATTTTGATCACCGGAATTGCCGCCAGACCGTAAGGCGTGCCGCGCCCGGTGGTAAACACCTGCAGCGTAATGCCGGAAGCCATCTGCTGGGTGCCACAGACAAAATCGCTGGCCGGCGTGGCGGCGTAAATCAACCCGCGCTGCGTCGGGCGCTGTCCGGGTGACAGCACTTCGACAATCGGGCTGCGGCCGGATTTGGCAATTGAGCCCAGCGCTTTTTCTACCACATTGGCCAGGCCGCCTTTTTTATTGCCCGGCGACGGATTCGCGCTGCGGTCGGTTTGCCCCTGGCTCAGATAATCGTCGTACCACGCCATCTCCTCCAGCAGCCGTTTGCCCACCGCTTCGTTTACCACACGCGGCGTCAGCAGATGGATCGCATCGCGTACCTCGGTCACTTCCGAGAACATCACCGTCGCACCACAGCGCACCAGCAGATCCGAGGCAAAGCCAACCGCCGGGTTGGCCGTCACGCCGGAAAACGCATCACTGCCGCCGCACTGGGTGCCGACCACCAGCGCTGACGCCGGGCAGGTTTCGCGCTGACGCTGGTTGAGTTTTTTCAGATGGCGCTCGGCCACCTGCAGAATTTCATCGACCATCGCGCCAAAGCCCACGTGACGCTCATCCTGCAGGCGCACGATATCGCGCTCATCCAGCGAAATGGCCTGTACGTCCGGTGTACCGGTGAGCAGGCGCTCCGGCTGTAATTTTTCGCAGCCGAGGCTCACCACCATCACTTCGCCGCCAAAATTAGGATTCAGCGCAAGATTGTGAATGGTGCGAATCGGCACCACCGCCGCCGGTGCGTTGATCGCCACGCCGCAGCCATATAAATGGTTGAGCGCCACCACGCCATCGACGTTGCTGTAGCGCGGCAGCAGATCGCGCTCAATCAGCTGCACCACGTAATCCACCACGCCCGCCACGCAGTGCACGCTGGTGGTGATGCCGAGCAGATTGCGCGTGCCGACGCTGCCGTCGGCGTTGCGATAGCCTTCAAAGGTGTATCCTTCCAGCGGTGGCAGGGGCGGCGGCACGTTAGTTGCCAGCGGCAGGCTGGCCAGCGGCGGGGCGGCGGGCAGTGCCACCAGCGACTCCTCAATCCAGCTGCCGCGCGCAATCGGGCGCAGCGCTGTGCCAATCACTTCACCGTAACGCACGATGTCGCCATGCAGGGCGATATCGCTCAGCGCCACTTTGTGCCCCTGCGGCACATGCTCAGTCAGTTGCAGACCGTCATCAAAGCGGCTACCTGCGGGCAATCCCTGATCGTTGACCACTATCGCCACGTTATCGGCGTCGTGCACTTTAATGTAGCGCGGTTTGTCTGTCAGAGGTCGGTTCATTGCTCACCTTCCGGTTCGTCGCACCGGTCATAGCGGTGCGGTTGAAATCACGTCCGTCACATCATCGTTATTTGCCAGCCTCAGTATAAGCAGGGGTATTCACCCGCGCATTGTGCAACTGACTGGCTTTGTGCCGCGATCGGCGCGCAGTTTGGTTCGTTTTACCAAACGCAAGTGAAGAGCCTCACAAAGCGTACGCTTGCTGTTCACTTTTGCAGCAATCTGGCGGCTGGATGGCGGGTTCCGTGAGCCACGCCGCAGCGTTATGGGCAAATGCCAGAAAATCGTGCCGGATTGGTGATTATCCTCGGGCGTTCCTCCAGTGTTTCGCGGCGATGCTGTTCCTATACTGATTGCCGTTCTTCAACGTTTGGTTATTCGTCACGACGCATCATCGTTTTGCCATAACAACAATCGCCGTGTTTAACCCAACATCATTCTGATACCCAACGCGATGTGTATGCAGTCAGAGTGAATGTAGCGTTCGCTATATTTCAGGAGTGCATCATGAATAGTTACAGCCAGACAGCGGCAGCGGTGCAGAAGCGCACCAACGCCCGTTACTGGATTGTGGTGATGTTATTTATCGTCACCTCGTTCAACTACGGTGACCGGGCCACCATTTCGATTGCCGGTTCGGCGATGTCGAAGGAGATCGGTCTCGATTCCGTCGGCCTCGGCTACATCTTCTCCGCCTTCTCGTGGGCGTACGTTATTGGTCAGATTCCTGGCGGCTGGCTGCTGGACCGCTTCGGCTCCAAACGCGTCTATTTCTGGAGCATCTTCCTGTGGTCGCTGTTTACCCTGCTGCAGGGCTTTGTCGACATCTTTAGCGGCTTCGGCATTGTGGTGTCGCTGTTCCTGCTGCGCTTCATGGTGGGACTGGCGGAAGCGCCGTCTTTCCCGGGTAACAGCCGTATTGTTGCTGCCTGGTTCCCGGCGCAGGAGCGCGGTACCGCCGTCGCCATCTTTAACTCCGCCCAGTACTTCGCCACGGTGATTTTCGCACCAATCATGGGCTGGCTGGTGGCCGACGTGGGCTGGGCGCACGTGTTCTGGTTCATGGGCGGGCTGGGCATCATTCTCAGCTTTATCTGGCTGAAAGTGATTCATGACCCGAACGATCACCCTGGCGTGAACAAAGCCGAGCTGGAGTACATGGAGCAGGGCGGTGCGCTGATTAACATGGATGCGAAGAAAGCCGAGCGTAAAGTGAGCTGGGATGAGAAGTGGTTTCAAATCAAGCAACTGCTCTCCACCCGCATGATGTGGGGGATTTATCTCGGTCAGTACTGCGTTAATGCCCTGACCTACTTCTTTATTACCTGGTTCCCGGTGTATCTGGTGCAGGCGCGCGGCATGTCGATTCTTAAAGCCGGCATGATCGCCTCGATTCCCGCCATCTGCGGCTTCCTCGGCGGCGTGCTGGGCGGCGTGATTTCAGATTATCTGATGCGTAAAACCGGCTCGCTAAACATCGCGCGTAAAACCCCGATTGTCATCGGTATGCTGCTCTCCATCAGCATGGTGATGTGTAACTACACCGAAACCGAATGGGTAGTGGTGCTGTTTATGGCGCTGGCGTTCTTTGGTAAAGGCATTGGCGCGCTGGGCTGGGCGGTGATGGCCGATACCGCACCCAAAGAGATCAGCGGCCTGAGCGGCGGTCTGTTCAATATGTTCGGTAACTTCTCTGGCATCGTCACGCCGATTGCCATTGGTTACATCATCGCCACCAGCGGTTCGTTTGAAGGGGCGCTGATTTATGTCGGCATCCATGCGTTTGTGGCGGCGTTCAGCTTCCTGGTGATAACCGGCGATATCAAACGTGTCGAACTCAAACCCCGGTCATAAGGAACCGAATATGAATACGCAAAGTTCCCCGGTGATTACCGACATGCAGGTGGTTCCGGTGGCGGGTTACGACAGCATGCTGCTCAACATCGGCGGCGCGCACAGCGCCTGCTTCACCCGCAATATCGTGGTGCTGACCGACAGCGCCGGCCACACCGGCGTCGGCGAAGCGCCGGGCGGTGAAACCATCTATGAGACGCTGGTCGCGGCAATACCGCAGGTGAAAGGGCAGCAGGTGGCGCGCATGAACCGGCTGGTGCAGCAGGTGCACAAAGGTAACCAGTCGGCGGATTTCGATACCTTCGGCAACGGCGCCTGGACGTTTGAGCTGCGGGTCAATGCGGTGGCGGCGCTGGAAGCGGCGCTGCTCGACCTGCTCGGCCAGTGCCTCGGCGTGCCAGTGGCCGAACTGCTGGGGCCGGGTCAGCAGCGCGATGAGGTCACGGTGCTGGGCTACCTGTTTTACATTGGCGATCGGCGTAAAACTGATTTGCCGTATCAGAGCGGCGACGCGGCCGGTCACGACTGGTACCACCTGCGCCACCAGGAGGCGCTGACGCCGGACGCGGTGGTGCGCTTAGCCGAAGCGGCGCAGGACAGGTACGGCTTCAAAGATTTCAAACTGAAAGGCGGCGTGCTGCCGGGCGAGCAGGAGATTGCCTCGGCGGTGGCATTGAAGCAGCGTTTCCCGGACGCGCGCATCACCGTCGATCCCAACGGCGCCTGGCATCTGGATGAAGCCATCGCGCTGTGCAAAGGCCTGCACGAGGTGCTGAGCTATGCCGAAGATCCGTGCGGTGCCGAGCAGGGATATTCCGGGCGCGAAGTCATGGCCGAGTTTCGCCGCGCCACCGGTCTGCCGGTCGCCACCAATATGATCGCCACCAACTGGCGGGAGATGAACCACGCGGTGATGCTCAACGCGGTGGATATTCCGCTGGCCGACCCGCACTTCTGGACGCTGAGCGGCGCGGTACGCGTGGCGCAGCTGTGTGATGAGTGGGGGCTGGCCTGGGGCTGCCACTCCAATAATCACTTCGACATTTCGCTGGCGATGTTTACCCACGTCGGCGCAGCGGCACCGGGTAAACCGACCGCCATCGATACCCACTGGATTTGGCAGGAGGGCGACCAGCGCCTGACCAAAGAGCCGCTGCAGATCCGCAACGGCAAAATTGCCGTGCCGGACAAGCCCGGCCTCGGTGTTGAACTGGACTGGGATCGCCTGCGCCAGGCTAACGCCCTGTATCAATCGCTGCCGGCAGGCGCACGTAATGACGCCACGGCAATGCAATATCTGGTTCCCGGATGGTCGTTCGACCGCAAGCGTCCGGCTTTTGGACGCCGCCATGCATAAGGAGCAGGAAATGAGTCACACCCCGAAAATTACAGCAATGCAGGTCATTCCGGTGGCCGGTTACGACAGCATGCTGCTGAATCTGAGCGGTGCCCACGCGCCGTTTTTTACCCGCAATATCGTGATTGTGAAAGATAACGCCGGCCACACGGGCGTGGGCGAGATCCCCGGCGGTGAGAAAATTCGTCAGACGCTGGAAGATGCGGCGGCGCTGGTAACCGGAAAAACCGTCGGCGAGTACAAAAATATCCTCACCCTGGTGCGCACTACCTTTGCCGATCGCGATGCCAGCGGGCGCGGCAATCAGACCTTTGACCTGCGCACCACCATTCACGTGGTGACCGGCATCGAAGCGGCGCTGCTGGATCTGCTCGGCCAGCATCTGGGCGTCAACGTGGCGTCGCTGCTGGGCGAAGGACAGCAGCGTGACCGCGTCGAGATGCTCGGCTACCTGTTTTACGTCGGCGATCGCCGCAAAACGTCACTGCCGTATCAGAGCCAGACCGATGATCCGTGCGACTGGTATCGCCTGCGGCATGAGGAAGCGCTGACGCCGGACGCGGTGGTGCGCCTGGCAGAAGCCGCCTACGAAAAATATGGCTTTAACGATTTCAAACTGAAAGGCGGCGTACTGCGCGGCGGTGAAGAGGCCGAAGCAGTAACCGCACTGGCGAAGCGTTTCCCGCAGGCGCGCGTGACGCTTGATCCCAACGGGGCCTGGTCGCTGAATGAGGCCATCCTGCTCGGTAAACAGCTGAAAGGCGTGCTGGCTTATGCAGAAGATCCGTGCGGCGCTGAACAGGGTTACTCCGGACGTGAAGTGATGGCCGAGTTCCGGCGCGCCACCGGTCTGCCTACCGCCACCAATATGATCGCCACCGACTGGCGTCAGATGGGCCACACGCTGTCGCTGCAGTCGGTCGATATTCCGCTGGCCGATCCGCACTTCTGGACCATGCAGGGCTCGGTGCGCGTGGCGCAGATGTGTCACGACTTCGGCCTGACCTGGGGTTCGCACTCCAACAACCATTTCGATGTTTCGCTGGCGATGTTCACCCATGTGGCCGCCGCCGCACCAGGCGCCATTACCGCCATCGACACCCACTGGATCTGGCAGGAGGGCAACCAGCGCCTGACCAAAGAGCCGTTGCAGATCAAGGGTGGCATGGTGCAGGTGCCGCAGAAGCCGGGCCTTGGCGTCGAACTGGACATGGATCAGGTGATGCAGGCCCATGCGCTGTATCAGCAGCATGGACTGGGCGCGCGCGACGATGCGCAGGCGATGCAGTTCCTCGTGCCGAACTGGACATTTGATAACAAGCGTCCGTGCCTGGTGCGCTGATTTTATTCCGCGCGCCCGCGGGCGGCGGTGCTAAATAACAGGAGTAGAGATCATGAGCAATGCCTGGCCCAACCCTTTTCGTCGTCGTTTGCTGGCAGGGGAAACCCTGATTGGCAGCTGGTGCGCCCTTGCCAATCCTCTCACCACGGAAGTGCTGGGGCTGGCGGGCTTTGACTGGCTGGTGCTGGATGGCGAACACGCGCCGAACGACATCACCACCTTTATTCCGCAGCTGATGGCGCTCAAAGGCAGCCCGAGCGCGCCGGTGGTGCGACCGCCGTGCAATGAGCCGATCATCATCAAGCGTCTGCTGGATATTGGCTTCTATAACTTCCTGATTCCGTTTGTGGAAACCGCAGAAGAGGCGGCGCGCGCGGTGGCATCCACCCGCTATCCGCCAGCCGGTATACGCGGCGTGTCGGTTTCACATCGCAGCAACATGTACGGCACGCTGGCGGACTACAACGCCACCATCAATGACAACATCACCGTGCTGGTGCAAATCGAAACCCAGCAGGCGGTGGACAACATTGACGCCATTGCGGCGGTGGATGGCGTAGACGGCATCTTTGTCGGCCCGGGCGATCTGTCAGCGGCGCTGGGCTATCTCGGCCAGCCGGCGCATCCGGAAGTGCTGAAAGTGATCCGTTACATCCTTGAGCGCGCCAAAGCTGCCGGTAAGCCGAGCGGGATTCTGGCGCCGGTAGAGGCTGACGCACGCCGTTATCTCGAATGGGGTGCCAGCTTTGTTGCCGTCGGCAGCGATCTCGGTGTTTTCCGCCACGCCACGCAGGCGCTGTGCGACAAATTTAAGCAGTAACTGACGAAGGGGAAAGGCAATGAAAATTGGATTTATCGGCCTCGGCATCATGGGCAAACCGATGAGTAAAAACCTGGTGAAAGCCGGTTACACCCTGGTGGTGCGCGACCACAACGCCAGTAACGAAGCCGAACTGGTGGAGCTGGGTGCCACCGTGGCGAAAACGCCGAAAGAGCTGGCCTCACAGGTTGACGTGGTGATCACCATGGTACCGAACTCACCGCAGGTAAAAGAGGTGTGTCTGGGCGAGAACGGCATTATCGAAGGGGCGAAGCCGGGGCTGGTGGTGATCGACATGAGCTCCATCGCGCCGCTGGCCAGCCGCGAAGTGCATGATGCGCTGGCAGAAAAAGGCATCAGAATGCTGGATGCGCCGGTGAGCGGCGGTGAGCCAAAAGCGATTGAAGGCACGCTGTCGGTGATGGTCGGCGGCGATAAAGCGCTGTTTGATCAATGCTACGATGTTCTTAAGGCGATGGCCGGTTCGGTGGTGCACACCGGCGATATCGGCGCGGGCAACGTCACTAAACTGGCCAACCAGGTGATTGTGGCCCTCAACATTGCCGCGATGTCAGAGGCGCTGTCGCTGGCCACCAAAGCCGGCGTCAATCCGGAACTGGTTTACCAGGCGATTCGCGGCGGTCTGGCGGGCAGCACCGTGCTGGATGCCAAAGCGCCCATGGTGCTGGATCGCAACTTTAAGCCTGGCTTCCGTATCGACTTGCATATCAAGGATTTAGCCAATGCGCTTGATACCTCACACGGCATTGGCGCACATCTGCCGCTGACCGCAGCGGTGATGGAGATGATGCAGGCGCTAAAAGTCGACGGGCAGGGTACGTCCGATCATAGCGCGCTGGCTTGCTATTATGAAAAATTAGCCAAAGTTGAGATCACCCGGTAGTGCCCGCGTCCGGTGTCTGCGGATGCCGGACGCTGTACTGCCTTAGCCAGACGGATTTCCGTCATCTACCGCGCTCGGATTGCCTATGAAAATTGTCATCGCACCGGATTCATACAAAGAGAGTTTGTCCGCCCTGGAAGTGGCTACCGCGATAGAAGCGGGATTTCGCGAAATTTTCCCCGCCGCTGACTATGTCAAAATACCGGTCGCCGACGGCGGAGAAGGCACGGTTGAAGCAATGGTGGCGGCAACCCAGGGCAACATCGTCAGTCTGACGGTGACCGGGCCGCTCGGCGAGCCGGTCGACGCGTTTTACGGATTATCCGGTGATGCGCGTACTGCCTTTATTGAGATGGCGGCGGCCAGCGGGCTGGAGCTGGTGCCTGCGGCACAGCGCGATCCGCTGATCACCACCTCCTACGGTACCGGTGAACTGATCAAAAACGCGCTGGATCGCGGCGTCGATCACATCATCATCGGCATCGGCGGCAGCGCCACTAACGACGGCGGTGCCGGCATGGTGCAGGCGCTCGGTGCCCGGCTGCTGGACAGCCACGGCAGCGGGATTGGCTACGGCGGCGGGGCACTGCCGCAACTGGCGAAGATTGAGATCGCCGATCTGGATCCGCGCCTGCTGCAGTGCCGCATTGAAGTGGCGTGCGACGTGACCAATCCGCTGATTGGCGAAGAGGGGGCGTCAGCGATTTTTGGCCCGCAGAAGGGCGCCACGCCGCAGCTGGTGCAGCAGCTGGATGCCGCGCTCGGCCATTACGCTGCGATTATTCAGCGCGACCTGGATATTGATGTGCTGCACATCGCCGGCGGTGGCGCAGCCGGCGGCATGGGCGCGGCGCTGCATGCGTTTTGCCACGCGGAACTGCGGCGCGGCATTGAGATTGTCACCGAAGCGCTGGGGCTGGCGCAGCAGGTGCAGGATGCCGATCTGGTGATTACCGGTGAAGGGCGCATCGACAGTCAGTCAGTCAACGGCAAAGTGCCGGTTGGCGTGGCGCAGGTGGCGAAGCAGTTCAATAAGCCGGTGATCGGTATTGCCGGCAGCCTGACGGCGGATGTCGGTGTGGTGCATCAGCACGGGATCGACGCGGTGTACAGCGTGCTGTCGGGTATCTGCTCGCTGGAAGAGGCGCTGGCCAATGCCGCGCAGAATGTCCGCCTGACGGCAAGGAACGTCGCTGCCACGATCAAGGTGGGGCAGGGGTTGTAGGGGGAGGCGGTGCGGTTTTCCCCTCACCCTAGCCCTCACCCCAGCCCTCTCCCGCAGGCGGGAGAGGGGGCTGATGGTGCACGGATTTGGATTTCGCGCTGTTCCTCTGGATCGCACCGGACGGTTCCCTCTCCCGCCGGGAGAGGGTTAGGGTGAGGGCCCAGCGCACAACCCTCACTATGCCACGCCCAGCACCTGACGCGCTTCGCGCGCCACGTTGGCCATCTCGTCGCTCAGCTCCAGCAGCTCTGGTTCCAGCGCTGCGATATCGCTCTCCTGATGCAGACTCTTCTCCAGCTGCTGACACAGCTGTTTCAGCCGCGGCACGCCGCTGTAGCTGGCGCTGCCGTGCAGCTTGTGGATAATCTCGCGCAGCCCATCGACGTCATTCTGCGCCATACATTGCGCCACGCGCTGCTCCACTTCCGGCAGAAAATCCAGCAGCATCTGCAGCAGATCGCGCGCCAGCTCGGCTTTATTCGCCGCCTGGCGCAGCGCCAGCGCCCAGTCGAGTGAGGGCGCGATCGCTGGTTGTCGCACCGCGCTCGCCACGCTGCCCGGCGCATAGCGCTGCAGCAGCTGCTTCAGCTTGTCCTCATCAATCGGCTTGGCGAGATAGTCATTCATGCCGGCGGCGATCAACTGCTCACGTTCGCCATCCAGCGCATGCGCCGTGACCGCGACAATCGGCGTGCTGGCGTGCTGTGGCAGGCTGCGGATGATCTCGCTGGCGCGGATGCCGTCGATGTCCGGCATCTGAATATCCATCAGGATCACGTCCAGCCGCTGCTGCCGCGCCTGGTGAATCGCCTGACTGGCGTTGTCGCACAGAATGATGTTCTGGACCTGCTCCTCCAGCAATGCGCCGATCAGCTTCAGGTTGGCCGGATTATCATCCACCGCCATCACCGTCAGCGGCTGTCTTACGCCGCGCGGGGCGGCGTCGCTATGACGCATGTTGAGATCGAGCAGCATCGGCAGCAATCGCGTCAGCGACACCGGTTTGGCAATGCAGCCGGCGATACCGCGCGCGCGCAAATCATCGGCGAACAGCATCATTTCGCTCGGCAGCGCCAGCAGCACCGAGTCGGCGTGTGCGCGCAGGCGGGCAATCAGCGCATCGGACAGCGTAGCCGGATGCGGATCGCTGACCGGCAGCCCCATCAGCAGCAGCGGGAAATGGGCGTCGGGCAGATCGTCAAGGCTGGCAAAGTGCTGCACCTGCAGAGGCGTAATGCTCAGCATCTCCTGAACCGCTTTCGCCACCGCCGGATGGGGTTCGATATAAGCCAGCGGCGTGGCGTGCAGATCGTCCAGCATGCGTGGAATCGCCGGTGCGTTAGGATTGAGATCCAGATGTACCTGTACCCAGAAGGTGGAGCCCTGATTCTGCCGGCTGTGGAAGGCGATCTCACCGCCCATTTCGTGTACCAGTTTCTGCGTAATCACCAGGCCAAGACCGGTACCGCCGTGACGGCGTGAAATACTGGCGTCCGCCTGACGAAAGGCCTGGAACAGTTGCGACTGCTGCTGCTCAGAGATACCGATGCCGGTATCGTGCACCTGAATCTCCAGTTCCGCCCGCGTGATGCTGAGATGACGCAGCTCGACGCGCAGATCAATGTGGCCGCGCTCGGTGAATTTGATGGCGTTGCCAATCAGGTTGATCAGAATTTGCTGCAGACGCAGCGGATCGCCAATCACATTATCCGGCACCTGTTTCCCGAGGCACACGGTGATCTCGAGGCCTTTCTCATGCGCGGACGGCGCCAGCAGCACCAGCGTTTCATCCAGCGTGGCGCGCAGCGGGAACGGGATCGACTCCAGCACCAGCTTACCGGCTTCCAGTTTGGAGAAATCGAGCACGTCGTTAATGATGCTCAGCAGGTTATTGGCCGAACGTTCAATGGTGCTCATGTAATCACGCTGGTTGGTGCTCAGCCCGGTTTTCAGCATCTGGCGGGTAAAGCCAATCACGCCATTGAGCGGCGTGCGCAGCTCGTGCGACATATTGGCGAGGAACTCTGACTTGATGCGGGCCGCTTCCTGGGCGCGCTTTTTCGCCAGATCCAGCTCGACGTTCTGAATCTCCAGCTGCTCCAGCGTTTCGCGCAGATCGTAGGTTGCCTGATCGATGTTCTGCTGCATCTCTTCATGGTAGGCAGTGAGCGACATCGCCATGGCGTTGATGCCGTTTTTCAGGATGCTCAGCTCGCCCAGCATGTAGCCATCCACGCGGCTGTCGAGCTGGCCACGCCGGATGCGGTCCACGGTGGTAACCATGTTGCGAATCGGGCCGGTGACGTCGCGCATCAGTCGATAGGCAAACAGCATGGCGATGCACAGGCAAAACAGCAGCAGCAGAGTGGCGACAAACACCTCTTTGTACTGCTCCAGCCGCACCGACTGCAGATCCAGCTCAATCGCCACATAACCCAGCGGATTGCCTGCCGGCTTGGCGTCTTCACCCGGCAGTTCGTCCACCGAATAGCGTTCAGAGATGATCGGCGTGCGCAGCACCATCAGGTTGCCGTGTCGCTCCACCGACACGCCATCCGCCAGCGTGGAAATATCGGCTTTTTGCAGCAGCGCGAGGTTCTGGTTGTTATTGGAGCTGACGTAGATGTGATTGTTGTTGTCGAAAACCGTAATGGCACGGACAATATCGGAATGACGGCGATGCAGCAGGCTGACCAGCTCGCGAATCGCATCACGATTATGCCACGTCATGCCGTACTCGCTCGACACCGCCAGCGGTTCGATAATGTTAGCGCCGGCATCGCGCACCTGGTGCTGCAGTTCGTTGTAGCGGTGCACCACGAAGAAGGTACTGAGCAGCAGGCCAATCATCAGCGTCGGCGCCAGTATCAGAATCATCATTCGCGCCCGCAGGCTGTATTTGGTCATAATTGTGGCCTGGCGACTCCTGGCATTTTATCCCTGTGCAAAAACCGCATACGGCTGCACACCTAATGAAAACTGAGAATTCACAATACTATGGCGCAATTTTACTCCGCAAAACAGCGCGTGACGACGAAGCAACGTCTCAGCGTCACCATTGACGAGCTTGATCCCTTTGGTCAGGGCGTGGCGCGCCATAACGGTAAAACGCTGTTTGTCAGCGGCGCGCTGCCCGGCGAACAGGCCGAGGTGATCCTGACCGAAGATAAGCGTCAGTTTGCGCGCGGCAAAGCCAAAAAGATTACACAACCGAGCCCGCAGCGCCAGCAACCGCGCTGCATCCATTTCGGCGTGTGCGGCGGCTGCCAGCAGCAGCACGTGTCCGTGGCGCTGCAGCAGGAGAGCAAAGCGCGGGCGCTGGGCCGCATGCTGAGTCAGGAAGCGGCGCTGCCGGTGCAGGTGGATGAGATCATCAGCGCTGCGCCCTGGGGCTATCGCCGGCGCGCGCGTCTCGGTTTGCAGTGGCTGCCGAAGCAGCAGCGCCTGCAGATGGGCTTCCGTCAGGCGGGCAGTAACGATCTGATTGATGTGACGCAATGCCCCGTTTTGGTGCCCGAGCTTGAGGCGCTGCTGCAGCCGCTGCACCACTGTCTCAGCAGCCTGCACGCAGTGAAACGGCTGGGGCATGTGGAACTGGTGCTGGCGGATAACGGTCCGCTAATGGTGCTGCGCCATCTTGATGCGCTCTCCGCTGCGGACCGGACAAAACTGGAACGTTTTTCGCATGAGCACCGGCTGATGATCTGGCTGGCGGACGGCAGTGACGCGCTGCAGGCGCTCGGCGCGGAGCAGCCTTACTACCGCTCGTTTGATTTGCAGCTAACCTTTAGCCCGCAGGATTTCATTCAGGTCAACGATGGCGTGAATCAGCAGATGGTGGCACAGGCGATTGCCTGGCTGGATCTGCAGCCGGATGATCGGGTGCTCGATCTGTTCTGCGGCATGGGCAACTTCACATTGCCGCTAGGAAAGTTCGTACAAAATGCGGTGGGTGTGGAGGGCGTTGCAGCATTAGTGCGCCAGGCAGAGTATAATGCTCAGCTTAACAATCTCAGAAATGTCTGCTTCTTCCAGCACAATTTAGAGGAAGATGTCTCGCGCCAGCCCTGGGCGGCGCAGGGATTTAATAAGGTGTTACTGGATCCGGCGCGTGCCGGGGCCGCGGGCGTGATGTCGCATATCGTTAAACTTGCGCCGCAACGCGTGGTCTATGTTTCCTGTAACCCGACAACACTTGCCCGCGACAGTCAGACATTACTGTCGGCGGGCTACCATCTGGAAAGGGTCGCGATGCTGGATATGTTCCCTCATACCAGCCATCTCGAATCCATGGTGCTGTTTAGCAAAACATAAGCGATGTTTAAGTCGCTGTGGCAGGAGAGGATATGGTTGCGGTTAGAAGTGCGCATTTAAATACGGCCGGGGAATTTGCCCTTGACCAGTGGATCGCCAGCTTGAGTATCAGTAATCCGCAATCCTGCGAACGACTGGCGGAAACATGGCGCTACTGTGAAGCCGAAACGCACGACCATCCAGATCAGGCTCTGCTGCTGTGGCGCGGTATTGAGATGGTGGAAATTCTCACCATGCTCAGTATGGACATCGACAGTCTGCGCGCCGCGCTGCTGTTCCCGCTGGCCAATGCGGGCGTGGTGAGCGAAGAGGATCTGGAGAAGGCCTTTGGCAAAAGCATCGTCTCGCTGGTGCACGGCGTGCGCGATATGGATGCCATCCGCCAGCTGAAAGCCATTCACAACGACTCGATGGCCTCAGAGCAGGTGGATAACGTGCGCCGCATGCTGCTGGCGATGGTGGAAGATTTCCGCTGCGTGGTCATCAAGCTGGCAGAACGTATTGCCCATCTGCGCGAGATGAAAGATGCGCCGGAAGATGAGCGCGTGCTGGCGGCGAAAGAGAGCACCAACATTTATGCGCCTCTGGCCAACCGTCTCGGGATCGGCCAGCTCAAATGGGAGCTGGAAGATTACTGCTTCCGCTATCTCCATCCTGACGAATACAAACGCATCGCCAAACTGCTGCACGAACGCCGCATCGATCGTGAACAGTACATTGATAACTTCGTCGATAACCTGCGTAAAGAGATGCAAAAAGAGGGCGTGCGTGCGGAAGTTTACGGCCGTCCCAAGCATATCTACAGCATCTGGCGCAAAATGCAGAAGAAGTCGCTGGCGTTTGATGAGCTGTTCGACGTGCGCGCAGTGCGCATCGTCGCTGAACGCCTGCAGGACTGCTACGGCGCGCTCGGCACCGTCCACACGCTGTATCGTCATCTGCCTAGCGAGTTCGACGATTACGTCGCCAATCCCAAGCCAAACGGCTATCAGTCGATTCATACCGTGGTGCTGGGACCGCAGGGCAAAACGGTCGAGATTCAGATCCGTACCCGCCAGATGCACGAGGACGCTGAACTGGGCGTCGCGGCACACTGGAAGTACAAAGAAGGACCGACCGCCAGCAACGCACGCGGTGCCGCAGGGCACGAAGAGCGCATCGCCTGGCTGCGTAAACTGATTACCTGGCAGGAAGAGATGGCGGATTCCGGCGAGATGCTGGAAGAGGTGCGCAGCCAGGTATTTGATGACCGCGTTTACGTGTTTACGCCAAAGGGCGACGTGGTCGATTTGCCGGCCGGTTCCACGCCGCTCGACTTTGCCTACCACATTCACAGTGATATTGGTCATCGCTGCATCGGTGCCAAAATCGGCGGCCGTATCGTGCCCTTTACCTATCAACTGCAGATGGGCGATCAGATTGAGGTGATCACCCAGAAGCAGCCGAACCCGAGCCGCGACTGGCTGAACCCCAACCTCGGCTATATCACCACCAGCCGCGGGCGCTCGAAGATTCATGCCTGGTTCCGTAAACAGGATCGCGACAAAAATATCGCGGCCGGCCGGCAGATTCTGGATAGCGAGCTGGGCCAGCTGGATATCAGCATGCGCGAAGCCGAGAAGCTGCTGCTGCCGCGTTATAACGTCAGCTCGCAGGATGAGCTGCTGGCGATGATTGGTGGCGGGGATATCCGTCTTAACCAGATGGTTAACTTCCTGCAGGCGAAGCTCAACAAGCCGAGCGCTGAAGAGGAAGATCGCGAGGCGCTGCGTCAGCTGACGCAGAAATCGCATCAGCCGTCGTCGGCGCGCAAAGAGAGTGGCCGCGTGGTGGTGGAGGGCGTCGGCAATCTGCTGCACCACATTGCGCGCTGCTGCCAGCCGATTCCGGGCGATGATATTGTCGGGTTTATTACCCAGGGGCGCGGCATTTCGATTCACCGCGCCGACTGCGATCAGCTCAGCGAACTGATTTCGCATGCGCCGGAACGCATTGTCGATGCGGTGTGGGGCGAAAGTTACTCCAGCGGTTATTCGCTGGTGGTACGCGTGACGGCCAACGATCGCAGCGGGCTGCTGCGCGACATCACCACCATTCTGGCCAATGAAAAGGTCAACGTGCTGGGCGTGTCCAGCCGCAGCGACACCAAAAAGCAGCTCGCCACCATCGATATGGATATCGAGATTTATAACCAGCAGGTGCTGGGTCGCGTGCTGGCGCGCCTTAATCAGGTGCCGGATATTATCGATGCGCGCCGCTTACATTAAGCCCTGCTGAGACCGGTGCGCAGCAATGCGCACCCGGGCAAAACCGCGTAATTACCCTGCAGGGTCGCCATTGATGGCGGCTTTTTATCTTGTTGTTCCGGGGACTTTCATGACTGCTTTAAACCGCCTGCTCACCATCATGCAAACCCTGCGCGATCCGGTGCGCGGCTGCCCGTGGGATCGCCAGCAGACCTTCGCCTCTATCGCGCCGTATACGCTGGAAGAGACCTATGAAGTTATCGACGCCATCCAGCGCGAAGACTTTGACGATCTGCGCGGCGAACTGGGCGATCTGCTGTTTCAGGTGGTGTTCTACGCCCGCATGGCCGAGGAGCAGCAGCGTTTCAACTTCGATGACATCTGCAACGCCATCAGTGACAAACTGGAGCGTCGCCATCCGCACATCTTCGGCGAAGCCCAGGTCGATTCCACGGCCGAAGTGCTGAAAAACTGGGAGGCGATCAAGCAGCGCGAGCGTGCGGAGAAGTCGCAGCACTCGGTGCTGGACGATATCCCTAAAGCGCTGCCGGCGCTGATGCGCGCCTATAAAATCCAGAAGCGCTGTCACAGCGTAGGCTTCGACTGGGACAGCCTCGGACCGGTGCTGGATAAAGTGCATGAAGAGATCGACGAAGTAATGCATGAAGCGCAGCAGGCGGTGGTGGACAGCGACAAGCTGGAAGAGGAGATTGGCGATCTGCTGTTCGCCACCGTCAATCTGTCACGCCATCTTGGCAGCAAAGCGGAAACCGCGCTGCAAAAGGCCAACGACAAGTTCGAGCGCCGCTTCCGTCAGGTAGAGAATATTATTCAGGCCCAGGGGCTGAGCATGGAACAGGCTACGCTGGCGCAGATGGAAGCCGCCTGGCAGCAGGTCAAAGCCGGCGAATAACCTTATTCAGCCTCTCTGCGCAGCGCTGGTGATTATTCCAGCGCTGCGCATAAAATCACCGTCTGAGCTTACTCGATTCAGCCAGTCGGCAACTTTGTGACGTACGTCAACATTTCACCCGTCACTCTCCGCTATGTTACAGGCTGTAATGCGAGGAGGATGGTGTGATTCATCAATTGTGGCTGCGGACGACTTCGGGTATACTGTTTTCCCGTCCTGGTTATTCCACCGTCTTTAAACCTAAACTCTCAGGTTCAGCATGACAACGAATTATATTTTTGTGACCGGCGGGGTCGTTTCCTCTCTGGGCAAAGGCATTGCCGCAGCCTCCCTCGCAGCCATCCTTGAAGCACGTGGTCTGAATGTGACCATCATGAAACTAGATCCGTATATCAACGTCGATCCGGGTACCATGAGCCCTACGCAGCACGGTGAAGTGTTCGTCACCGATGACGGGGCCGAGACCGATCTGGATTTAGGTCACTACGAGCGCTTCATCCGTACCAAAATGTCGCGCCGCAACAACTTTACTACCGGCCGTATCTACTCAGAAGTGCTGCGCAAAGAGCGTCGCGGCGACTATCTGGGCGCGACCATTCAGGTTATCCCACACATCACCAACGCCATTAAAGAGCGCATCATTGAAGGTGGCGAAGGTCATGACGTCGTGCTGGTGGAAATCGGCGGAACCGTGGGCGATATCGAATCCCTGCCGTTCCTGGAAGCGATTCGTCAGATGGCGGTCGATGTTGGCCGTGAACACACCATGTATATGCACCTGACGCTGGTGCCTTACATGGCGGCGGCGGGTGAAGTGAAAACCAAGCCAACTCAGCACTCGGTTAAAGAGCTGCTGTCGATTGGTATTCAGCCTGACGTGCTGATTTGCCGTTCAGACCGCGCGGTGCCCGCTAACGAGCGCGCGAAGATCGCCCTGTTCTGTAACGTGCCGGAAAAAGCGGTTATCTCGCTGAAAGACGTTGATTCGATCTACAAGATCCCGGGCCTGCTGAAATCGCAGGGTCTGGATGATTACATCTGCAAGCGTTTCAACCTGAGCGCGCCGGAAGCCAATCTGGCCGAGTGGGAGCAGGTGATTTACGAAGAAGCCAATCCGGGCGGCGAAGTCACCATCGGCATGGTCGGCAAATATGTCGAACTGCCGGATGCCTATAAATCCGTGATTGAAGCGCTGAAGCACGGCGGCCTGAAAAATCGCGTCACCGTTAACATCAAGCTGATCGATTCGCAGGATGTGGAAACGCGCGGCGTCGAAATTCTGAAAGATCTTGATGCTATCCTGATTCCTGGTGGCTTCGGTTACCGCGGTGTGGAAGGGAAATTGCTGACCGCGCAATACGCGCGTGAAAACAACATTCCATACCTCGGCATTTGCCTTGGCATGCAGATTGCGCTGATGGAATTTGCGCGCAACGTGGCCGGGATGGAAGGCGCCAACTCCACTGAATTTGTGCCAGACTGTAAGTACCCGGTGGTTGCGTTAATCACCGAATGGCGCGATGAAAACGGTAACGTTGAACAGCGTACCGAGCAGAGCGATCTGGGCGGCACCATGCGTCTGGGAAGCCAGCAGTGCCAGCTGACGCCGGAAAGCAAAGTGCGCCAGCTGTATGGCTCTGACGTCATTACTGAGCGTCATCGCCACCGTTACGAAGTAAACAATCTGCTGCTGAAGCAGATTGAAGCGGCGGGTCTGCACATTGCAGGCCGTTCCGGCGACGATCAACTGGTGGAGATCATCGAGATCCCGAATCATCCATGGTTTGTAGCCTGCCAGTTCCACCCGGAATTCACGTCGACCCCGCGTGATGGTCATCCGCTGTTCGCTGGCTTTGTGAAAGCCGCGCAGGAGCACCAGAAGCGTTTAGCGAAGTAAGAGTTTAACGAACAGCGCGCGAACTTTTCGCGCGTTGTTTGTCTTAGGATTGACTAACTTGTACTGAGGAAAATCGAATGTCCAAAATCGTTAAAGTCATCGGTCGCGAAATCATCGACTCCCGTGGCAACCCGACTGTAGAAGCAGAAGTGCATCTGGAAGGCGGTTTCGTTGGTCTGGCTGCTGCGCCATCAGGTGCATCAACCGGTTCACGCGAAGCACTGGAGCTGCGTGACGGTGATAAGTCTCGTTTCCTGGGCAAAGGCGTAACCAAAGCGGTTGCTGCGGTTAACGGCCCAATCGCTGACGCGGTAAAAGGCAAAGATGCCAAAGACCAGGCGAACATCGATAAGATCATGATCGAGCTGGACGGTACTGACAACAAATCCAACTTCGGTGCAAACGCCATTCTGGCGGTTTCTCTGGCAGCAGCGAAAGCAGCAGCAGCCTCTAAAGGCCTGCCACTGTACGCACACATTGCAGAACTGAACGGCACCCCGGGCAAATACTCTATGCCACTGCCAATGATGAACATCATCAACGGTGGTGAGCACGCGGATAACAACGTTGATATCCAGGAGTTCATGATTCAGCCGGTTGGCGCGAAAACCGTGAAAGAAGCCATCCGTATGGGTTCTGAAGTGTTCCATCACCTGGCTAAAGTTCTGAAAGCCAAAGGCATGAACACCGCGGTAGGTGACGAAGGTGGCTACGCGCCAAACCTGGGTTCAAACGCCGAAGCGCTGGCCGTTATCGCCGAAGCTGTTAAAGCAGCAGGCTACGAGCTGGGCAAAGACATCACCCTGGCGATGGACTGCGCAGCATCTGAATTCTACAAAGACGGCAAATATGTGCTGGCTGGTGAAGGCAACAAAGCCTTCACTTCTGAAGAGTTCACCCACTTCCTGGAAGACCTGACCAAACAGTACCCAATCGTTTCTATCGAAGACGGTCTGGATGAGTCTGACTGGAACGGCTTCGCTTACCAGACCAAAGTGCTGGGCGACAAAATTCAGCTGGTGGGCGACGACCTGTTCGTGACCAACACCAAAATCCTGAAAGAAGGCATCGAGAAAGGCATCGCTAACTCTATCCTGATCAAATTCAACCAGATCGGTTCTCTGACCGAAACCCTGGCTGCGATCAAGATGGCGAAAGACGCTGGCTACACCGCGGTCATCTCTCACCGTTCTGGCGAAACTGAAGACGCGACCATCGCTGACCTGGCGGTCGGTACTGCCGCTGGCCAGATCAAAACCGGTTCTATGAGCCGTTCTGACCGCGTTGCTAAGTACAACCAGCTGATTCGTATCGAAGAAGCGCTGGGTGACAAAGCGCCGTTCAACGGTCTGAAAGAAGTTAAAGGCCAGGCGTAATCGCCTGCGGATGTGGCTAAATGGCCATATCGCCTGACATCAAGCCCCGCCTCGTGCGGGGCTTTTGCTTTTTATGGCACGAAGCAGCTGTGAAGCGACGCACAAAATCTGCCATAATCTGCGCCTCGAATTTCTGACGTGAGTAAAAAATGTTCTACCCGATTAACGAAATGTTCCAGACGCTGCAGGGCGAAGGTTTTTACACCGGCGTGCCGGCCATCTTTATCCGCTTACAAGGATGTCCGGTGGGCTGTAGCTGGTGTGATACCAAACATACCTGGGAAACGCGGGCGGATCGGGAGACGTCGCTGGGGGACATTCTGGTCAAAACCGTGGAGAGCGATGCCTGGGGCAGCGCCGATGCGGCCACGCTGATTGAGAGCATTCAGCGTCAGGGCTGGACCGCCCGCCATGTGGTAATCACCGGCGGTGAGCCGGCAATTTTTGACTTACGTCCACTGACCGAAGCGCTGGAAGCGGCCGGTTTTCAGTGTCAGATTGAAACCAGCGGCACGCATGAAGTGCACTGTTCCGCTGCTACCTGGGTGACGGTGTCGCCGAAGGTGAACATGCGGGGTGGCTACGATGTGCTGCCGCAGGCGCTGCAGCGTGCCGATGAGATCAAACATCCGGTGGCGCGCGAGCGGGATGTGGAAGCGCTGGATGCGCTGCTGGCTGGCCTGCAGGATGAGAAAAAACGCATTGTGGCGCTGCAGCCCATCAGCCGTGGCGAGGCGGCGACCAGACTGTGTATCGAAACCTGCATTGCCCGCAACTGGCGGCTTTCGATGCAGACGCACAAATACCTGAATATCGCCTGATTCACCCGATGCGCACCCGGCAAAATCAACACAATTGTGGCTGGTGCGCATCAATGCGCACCCTACAAAACTCATTGCACCGTAGGGTCGCCATTGATGGCGACCTGGCCAATGGTACCCGATGCGCATCAATGCGCACCCTGTAAAACCGCACTGCACCGCAGGGTCGCCATTGATGGCGACCTTCTGACCTTTACCGCGGCTGTCAGCCGCGATAGACGCAACCAGCGGTGCAGGTCTCTTTGATCATCACCGCACTCAGCTCAGGCAGAATCGGCTTCATCTCATCCCAGATCCATTTCGCCAGCACTTCGCTGGTCGGGTTCTCCAGACCGGGAATATCGTTGAGATAATGGTGATCGAGGCGATCGTAGATCGGCCTGAACGCCGCCTTCAGTTCGGCAAAATCCATTACCCAACCGGTATGCGCATCCACTTCACCGGTAATTTCCAGTCGCACCAGAAATGAATGGCCGTGCAGACGACCGCATTTATGCCCTTCCGGCACGTGAGGTAAGCGGTGGGCCGCTTCAAACTGGAACTCTTTAAACAGCGTGGTAGACATAATGGCTCTCAGACGTAAAAACCGCTGAAGTCTACCTGAAAAGCAGATTTTTCGCACCCGCCAGCGCTGAAAAGGGCATTTCTGCCGATCTGCCGCTTACGCCGTAAATTAACTGATTGAATTACTACAACTTTATTTACCACTTTTACTGGTTAGTCTGACCCAAAAAACCACTTAGTCATTTTGGTTATTTATTATGTCGAAGCCTTATTTAATCGTTAATATACAGGCCGGTAACCTACCCACTCTTCCGCCGCTTCCCGGTACGGATTTCTGACACTGGAATTTTTAACGCGATGACGACTCAGGCACCCCCAGCGATGCTTCCGCTATCCCCGGAGCAAATTGCGCGCTTACAGGCCGCGACCACCGATTTCAATCCAACGCAGCTGGCATGGCTCTCTGGCTACTTCTGGGGCATGGTTAATCAGGCACCGGGCACCGTTGCCGCGCCTGCGCCAGCCGCCGCTGAGGTGCCGGGCATTACGCTGATCTCCGCCTCACAAACCGGCAATGCGCGCCGGCTGGCCGAGCAGCTGCGTGACGATTTGCTGGCGGCGAAACTGAGCGTCAATCTGGTGAATGCCGGCGACTACAAATTCAAACAGATCGGTCAGGAAAAACTGCTGGTCATCGTGACCTCAACGCAGGGCGAGGGCGAACCGCCGGAAGAGGCGGTGGCGCTGCATAAATTCCTGCTGTCGAAGAAAGCGCCGAAGCTGAGTGATACCGCCTTTGCCGTGTTTGGTCTTGGCGATACCTCCTATGAATTTTTCAGTCAGGCCGGTAAAGACTTCGACCAGCGTCTGGCTGAACTGGGCGGCGAACGCCTGCTGGATCGCGTGGATGCCGATGTTGAATACAGCGAACTGGCCAGCGCCTGGCGTCTGCAGCTCACCGATATTCTCAAAGCGCGCGTGCCGGCGGAACCGGCAGCGCAGCTGGCAGCCAGCGCGGCTGGCAGCGTCAACCTGGTGGACAGCAGTCCTTACACCAAAGAAGCGCCGCTCACCGCCAGCTTTGCCCTGAACCAGAAAATTACCGGTCGCAACTCAGATAAAGACGTGCGCCATATCGAAATCGATCTGGGTGATTCCGGTCTGCGTTACCAGCCAGGCGATGCGCTCGGCGTATGGTATGAAAACGATGCGGAACTGGTGCAGGAGCTGCTGCAGCTGGTATGGCTGAAAGGCGATGAGCAGGTCGAGGTGCGCGGAGAAACCCTGCCGCTGGCCGAGGCGCTGCAGAAACATTTTGAGCTGACGGTCAACACGCCGCAGATTGTCGAGCAGTATGCAGCCCTGTCGCGCAACGAGGCGCTGCTGGCGCTGGCGGGCGACAAGCCGAAGCTGCAAAGCTTCGCGCAGAGTTTCCCGATTGTCGACATGGTGCGCCAGGCGCCCACCGAACTGAACGCCGGCCAGCTGACTGGCCTGCTGCGTCCGCTGACGCCGCGGCTTTACTCCATCGCCTCGTCGCAGGCGGAGAGCGAAACCGAAGTGCATATCACCGTCGGCGCGGTGCGTTATGAAATTGACGGCCGTCAGCGCGGCGGCGGCGCTTCTACCTGGCTGGCCGATCGGCTGGAAGAAGATGGTGAAATCCGCGTGTTCATCGAGCATAACGATAATTTCCGCCTGCCGGCCAATCCGGATGCACCGGTGATCATGATCGGTCCGGGCACCGGCATTGCCCCGTTCCGCGCCTTCATGCAGCAGCGTGAAAACGACGGTGCCAGCGGCAAAAACTGGCTGTTCTTTGGTAATCCGCACTTCACCGAAGATTTCCTCTATCAGGTAGAGTGGCAGAAATACGTTAAAGACGGTCTGCTGACCCATATCGATCTGGCGTGGTCACGCGATCAGGCCGAAAAGATTTACGTACAGGATAAAATCCGTGCCAGAGGGGCGGAAGTGTGGCGCTGGATTGAAGAGGGCGCGCACCTGTACGTCTGCGGCGACGCCAATCGCATGGCGAAAGACGTTGAACAGGCATTACTGGATGTGGTGGTCGAACACGGCGGCATGGATCGTGAAACCGCTGACGAATTTTTAAGTGAGCTGCGCATTGAGCGCCGTTATCAGCGAGACGTTTACTAATGAGCGAAAAACATCCTGGACCGCTGGTGGTTGAAGGCAAACTTTCCGACGCCGAGCGTCTGAAAAAGCAGAGCAACTACCTGCGCGGCACCATTTTAGAAGATCTCGACAATGGCCTGACCGGCGGCTTTACCGGCGATAACTTCCTGCTGATCCGTTTTCACGGCATGTACCAGCAGGATGACCGCGACATCCGCGCCGAGCGCGCCGCGCAGAAGCTGGAGCCGCGCCATGCGATGATGCTGCGCTGCCGTCTGCCGGGCGGCATCATCACGCCAACGCAGTGGCTGGCGATTGATAAATTTGCCACCGACAAAACGCTGTACGGCAGCATTCGCCTGACTAACCGTCAGACGTTCCAGTTTCACGGCATTCTGAAGAAGAACGTCAAGCCAACTCACCAGATGCTGCATGAAGTCGGACTGGACGCGCTGGCTACCGCCAACGACGTCAACCGTAACGTGCTGTGTACCTCGAACCCGGTGGAGTCAGAGCTGCATCAGGAAGCGTACGAGTGGGCGAAAAAGCTTTCCGAGCACCTGCTTCCGCAGACGCGCGCCTACGCCGAGATCTGGTGGGATCAGGAGAAGGTCGCCACCACCGATCAGGAGCCGATCCTCGGTGAGACCTATCTGCCACGTAAGTTTAAAACCACCGTTGTGGTGCCGCCGCATAACGATGTCGATCTGCATGCGAACGATCTGAACTTCATCGCCATTGCGGAGAACGGCAAGCTGATTGGCTTTAACCTGCTGGTCGGTGGCGGTTTGTCAATTGAGCACGGCAACAAAGCCACTTACGCGCGCACCGCCAGCGAGTTTGGCTACCTGCCGGTGGAGAAGATCCTTGATGTGGCTGCGGCGGTGGTCACCACGCAGCGCGACTGGGGTAACCGTACCGATCGTAAAAATGCCAAAACCAAATACACGCTGGAGCGCGTCGGCGTCGAGACCTTCAAAGCCGAAGTCGAGAAGCGTGCCGGCCTGACCTTCGAGCCGATTCGCCCATACGAATTTACCACCCGTGGCGATCGCATCGGCTGGGTGAAGGGCATCGACAAGAAATGGCACCTGACGCTGTTTATCGAAAACGGTCGCCTGCTGGATTATCCGGGCCGTCCGCTGAAGCGCGGTATCGCGGAGATTGCCAAAGTGCATCAGGGCGATTTCCGCCTGACCGCCAATCAGAACCTGATTGTGGCCGGCGTACCGGAGGCGCAGAAAGCGCAGATTGAAGCCATTGCGCGTGAGCACGGCCTGATGGAAGCGGTCACGCCGCAGCGTGAAAACTCCATGGCCTGCGTGGCCTTCCCGACCTGTCCGCTGGCGATGGCTGAAGCCGAACGCTTCCTGCCATCCTTCGTCAGCAAAGTGGAGGAGATCATGCACCGCCACGGCGTCGGCGAAGAGCACATAGTGTTACGCGTTACCGGTTGTCCGAACGGCTGCGGGCGTGCCATGCTGGCCGAACTGGGCCTGGTGGGCAAAGCGCCGGGCCGTTACAACCTGCATATTGGTGGTAATCGCATCGGCACGCGCATCCCGCGCATGTACCGCGAAAACATCACGGAAAACGAAATCCTCGCCAGCATCGATGAGCTGGTGGCGCGCTGGGCCAGCGAGCGCACGGCGGATGAAGGGTTTGGTGACTTCGTGATTCGCGCGGGCATTGTGCAGCCGGTGGTCGATCCCGCCCGTGATTTCTGGGACCCGGAGGCAGTATGACACTACCCGATCTCGCCAGCCTGAACAGCGGCAGCAAAGTCGATCGCATCATGGCGCTGGCGGAAAGCAACGTCCAGCTGGAAAAGCTCTCTGCCGAACAGCGCGTCAGCTGGGCGCTGGAGCAGCTGCCGGGCGCCTTTGTGCTGTCGTCGAGTTTTGGTATTCAGGCGGCGGTACTGCTGCACATGGTCACGCAGCAGCGCCCGGATATTCCGGTGATCCTTACCGATACCGGTTATCTGTTCCCTGAGACCTACCGCTTCATTGATGAACTGACGCAGCAGCTGAACCTGAATCTGCAGATCTTCCGCGCCGAAACCTCACCGGCGTGGCAGGAAGCGCGCTACGGCAAGCTGTGGGAGCAGGGCGTTGAAGGGATCGAGCAGTACAACCAGCTTAACAAAGTCGAGCCGATGAACCGCGCGCTACAAACGCTGGGTGCGCAGACCTGGTTTGCCGGCCTGCGCCGCGATCAGTCCGGCAGCCGTGCCAGCCTGCCGGTACTGGCCGTGCAGCGTGGCGTGTTCAAAATCCTGCCGATCATCGACTGGGATAACCGTCAGGTGCACCAGTATCTGAAGCACCATGGGCTGAAGTACCATCCGCTGTGGGACGAAGGTTACCTCTCCGTGGGCGACACGCACACCACGCGCAAGTGGGAGCCGGGGATGGCTGAGGAAGAGACACGCTTTTTCGGCCTCAAACGCGAATGCGGGTTACACGAAGGCTGACGGGCGCAATTGCTGCGAGTGCGCAGCGGTGCGCACCCGCAAAAACCGGCAAGATCTTACAACGTCGGATTAGCCAGCTCCGTCAGCAGCGGCTGCAAAATGCGTACGCTGTCGCGCGTGCGCTGATGGATGCGCCCCGGCAGCCAGTGGTCGATGTAAGTCAGATTATCGCGCCCGGTCTGGTGGCGCACCGTACCCTCCGGAAAGTGAGGTGACCGCGCGCGCTGCTGCTCACCGGCTTTATTGCCCAGCGCCCAGTTGGCTGCGGTAACATCCAGCAGCGGAATCCCGGCTTTATCAAACGGATTAACGCCCGGGTAATCGTGTGCGGTCAGCACGTGGCTGGCAGCCGTGATGCCGTAACGGTGCGCAATCTGCAGGGCGCGCGCGCTGGTCTGCTTGCGTACCGCCGCTGGCGTATTCATGCCGTTATTGAAGTAGAGGCGATCGCCAACGATCAGGCTATTCAGATCGATCACCAGCAGCGTATCTTTCTTCTCCTGCACGCTCATGCGCGCCAGATAATCATCCATACCGTGTAAACCGGCTTCGCCTGCGCTCAGCGCCACAAAGCGCACGCCATAGTGCAGCGGCGTTTGACTCAGCGCCTGCGCCAGCTCCAGCATCACGCCCAGCCCGGAAGCGTTATCGTCTACGCCCTGCAAACGCAGGCCGCCGAGATTATTGTCTGTCTCGTGCTGGCTGAGCGGTGTCCAGGTATCCAGATGGGTGACGATCAGAATCTCCTGCGGCACGCTGCCGGCGCGTGCGGCGATCACCGAGGTCGCCGTCACTTTATGGCGGCGCGTGATGCCCTGTTTCTCCAGCCAGTTATAGCTGGTATTAAACTGTCGGGTATTGCTCTGATAACCAAGCTCGGTGAACTGCTGCTGCAGATAATCTGCCGTCATCAGCTCGGCCGGGCTGCCGCTCATGCGACCGGGGAAATAGGTGGCAATGTGGCGCAGCTGCTGTTCGGCAAAGTGGCCAGGTGCGATCGTTGCAGCCTGCGCCAGCAGAGGCAAACCGCCGGCAATCAGTGCTGCCAGCACGCTGCGGCGGAGAGTGGCAAACATAGTGGTTGTCCTTTTCTGACATCCCGTCAGGGTAAAAAAATTCTGAGTTAGTATGAAACTGTGACGCCGCCTGCACAATTTGTATCGCTCCGAAACACCAGCAATATCATTTGTTAAGCACAAATTGTTATCAGCAATCCCGGTGCGTTATTCCATTTGGTAACTACTCATGCTAATTCGTAATTTCATCTGCCAGAAGGCGGGGACGTATAGTCGCGTTAACTTATTGTAAAACTAACAAGGTTAACGTGGATTACTTGCCTCTCTTTGCCGATCTCAAAAACCGTCCGGTGCTGGTGGTCGGCGGTGGCGAAATCGCTGCGCGTAAAATTGAGCTGCTGCGGCGTGCCGGTGCGCACGTGCGGGTGGCCGCGCGCGAGCTCGGCCATGAACTGCAGGCGCTGCGCGACATTAACGCCATCGAGTGGATTGCTCAGCACTTCGACGCGGCGCAGCTGGACGATGTTTTCCTCGTGATTGCCGCCACCGACGATAACGCCCTCAACGCGCAGGTATTTGATGCCGCTAATGCGCGCCACAAGCTGGTGAATGTGGTCGACGACCAGCCAAAATGCAGCTTTATCTTCCCGTCGATTGTTGACCGCTCACCGCTGGTGGTGGCGATCTCCTCCAGCGGCACTGCGCCGGTGCTGGCGCGTCTGCTGCGTGAAAAAATCGAAGCGCTGCTGCCCGCCAATCTCGGGCAGATGGCCGAAGTGGCCGGTCAGTGGCGCGACAAAGTCAAACAGCGCTACCACAAAATGTCTGACCGTCGTCGCTTCTGGGAGCGGGCTTTTAATGGCCTGTTTGCCAGCCAGATGGCGGCGGGTAACGTCAACGAGGCGCGCCGCACGCTCGATCGTGAACTGGAAAACACCTCTGATAATCAGGGTGAAATCACACTGGTCGGTGCCGGCCCGGGCGACAGCGGTCTGCTGACGCTGCGCGGGCTGCAGGTGATGCAGCTGGCCGATGTGGTGCTGTATGACCATCTGGTCAGCGACGAGGTGCTGGAACTGGTAAGACGCGATGCCGATCGTATCTGCGTCGGCAAACGCGCCGGCGCCCATTCGGTGCCGCAGGAAGAGACCAATCAGCTGCTGGTGACGCTGGCGCAGCAGGGCAAGCGCGTGGTGCGCCTGAAAGGCGGCGATCCGTTTATTTTTGGCCGCGGCGGCGAAGAGCTGCAGGCGGCGCAGGCGGCGGGCATTCCGTTCCAGGTGGTGCCGGGCATCACCGCGGCCGCGGGCGCTACCGCCTATGCCGGTATTCCGTTAACCCACCGCGATTATGCCCAGAGCGTGCTGTTTATCACCGGTCACTGCCGCGCCGACGGCGACGGTATCGACTGGCCGTCGCTGGCGCGCGCGCGTCAGACGCTGGCAATTTACATGGGCACGGTGAAAGCGGCGGAAATTGCCGCCGGGCTGATCGAACACGGCCGCGCGCCGTCAACGCCAGTGGCGGTGATTGGTCGCGGCACGCGCCAGGATCAGCAGGTGCTGACCGGCACCTTAGCACAACTCGAGGCGCTGGCAGCTGCCGCGCCAACGCCAGCGCTATTAGTGATTGGCGAAGTGGTGAATCTGCACGGGCAACTTGCCTGGTTCCAACATTCGGCACAGCAGGGGGCTCGCGAGTCCGCCGTTGTCAATTTGGCTTGAGGAAAAATTATGGACCAAAATCGTCTCACTCATCTGCGCCAGCTGGAGGCAGAGAGTATCCATATCATCCGCGAGGTGGCGGCCGAGTTCAGCAATCCGGTGATGATGTACTCCATCGGTAAAGACTCCTCGGTGATGCTGCATCTGGCGCGCAAAGCCTTCTATCCGGGCACGCTGCCGTTTCCGCTGCTGCACGTTGATACCGGCTGGAAATTCCGCGAAATGTACGAGTTCCGCGATCGCACCGTGAAAGCGATGGGCGCAGAGCTGCTGGTGCACCGTAACCCGGAAGGCGTGGCGATGGGTATTAACCCGTTCGTGCACGGCAGCGCCAAACACACCGACATCATGAAAACCGAGGGTCTGAAGCAGGCACTGAACAAATACGGTTTTGATGCAGCGTTCGGTGGTGCACGTCGTGACGAAGAGAAGTCGCGCGCCAAAGAGCGTATCTATTCGTTCCGCGATCGTTTCCACCGCTGGGATCCGAAAAACCAGCGTCCGGAGCTGTGGCACAACTACAATGGCCAGATCAACAAAGGCGAAAGCATTCGCGTGTTCCCGCTCTCCAACTGGACCGAACTGGATATCTGGCAGTACATCTTCCTGGAAAACATCGAAATCGTGCCGCTGTACCTGGCTGCACCGCGCCCGGTACTGGAGCGCGACGGCATGCTGATGATGATTGATGACGATCGTATCAACCTGCAGCCGGGAGAAGTGATTAAGCAGCGTATGGTGCGTTTCCGTACCCTCGGCTGCTGGCCGCTGACCGGCGCGGTGGAATCCGAGGCGCAGACGCTGCCGGAAATCATTGAAGAGATGCTGGTCTCCACCACCAGTGAACGTCAGGGGCGCGTGATTGACCGCGACCAGGCCGGTTCGATGGAACTGAAAAAACGTCAGGGTTATTTCTAAGGAGACGCCGATGAATACCGTTATTGCCCAACAGATTGCCGAGCAGGGCGGCGTTGAAGCCTGGCTGACCGCGCAACAACACAAAAGCCTGCTGCGTTTCCTTACCTGCGGCAGCGTCGACGACGGCAAAAGTACGCTGATTGGCCGTCTGCTGCACGATACGCGCCAGATTTATGAAGATCAGCTGTCGTCGCTGCACAATGACAGCAAACGCCACGGCACCCAGGGCGAGAAACTCGATCTGGCGCTGCTGGTTGATGGCCTGCAGGCCGAGCGCGAGCAGGGCATCACTATCGATGTGGCCTATCGCTATTTCTCCACCGAGAAGCGCAAGTTCATCATCGCCGACACGCCTGGGCACGAGCAGTACACCCGCAACATGGCGACCGGTGCCTCAACCTGCGATCTGGCGATCCTGCTGATCGATGCGCGCAAAGGCGTGCTGGATCAGACCCGTCGCCACAGCTTCATCGCCACGCTGCTGGGCATCAAACATCTGGTGGTGGCGATCAACAAGATGGATCTGGTGGCGTACAGCCAGGAGACCTTCGAGCAGATCAAACAGGATTACCTCGATTTTGCCGCGCAGCTGCCGGACGATCTTGATATCCGCTTTGTGCCGATGTCGGCGCTGGAAGGCGATAACGTCGCCACCCCGAGCGTAACCATGCCGTGGTACAGCGGCCCGACGCTGCTCGACGTGCTGGAGACGGTAGAGCTGAAGCGCGTGGTCGACACGCAGCCGATGCGCCTCCCGGTGCAGTATGTTAACCGGCCGAACCTCGACTTCCGTGGCTATGCCGGTACGCTGGCATCGGGCGTGGTCAGCGTCGGCCAGCGAGTGAAAGTGCTGCCGTCCGGTGTGGAATCCAGCGTTGCGCGTATCGTCACCTTTGATGGTGACCTGCAGCAGGCGGCCGCCGGTGAGGCGATTACCCTGGTGCTGAACGATGAGATCGACATCAGCCGTGGCGATCTGCTGGTGGATGCCGCAGCCGATTTGCAGGCGGTGCAGTCCGCGACCGTCGACGTGGTGTGGATGGCGGAACAGCCGCTGCAGCCGGGACAAAGCTATGAAGTGAAAATTGCCGGCAAGAAAGCGCGTGGCCGCGTCGAAAAGATTCTCCATCAGGTGGAGATCAATACGCTGGAAAAACGCGCGGTCGACAGCCTGCCGCTCAACGGCATCGGTCTGGTAGAAGTGACCTTCGATGAACCGATGGTGCTGGATGCTTACCAGCAGAACCCGGTGACCGGCGGCATGATCTTTATCGATCGCCTGAGCAACGTGACCGTCGGTGCCGGCATGATCCATCAGCCGCTGAGCGCCACGCGCAGTCAGGCTGGCCAGTACAGTGATTTCGAGCTGGAGCTGAACGCGCTGGTGCGCCGTCACTTCCCGCACTGGAACGCGCGCGACCTGCTGGGCGGTCAGTAATGGCGCAGCACGACGAAAACGTGGTGTGGCATGACCATCCGGTCACGCGCGCTGAACGCGAACAGCAGCACGGCCATCGTGGCGTGGTGCTGTGGTTTACCGGGCTCTCTGGCTCGGGTAAATCCACCGTGGCCGGTGCGCTGGAGCAGGCGCTGCACCGGCTGGGCGTCAGCACCTATCTGCTGGACGGCGACAATGTGCGTCACGGCCTGTGCCGCGATCTCGGTTTCAGCGATGAAGACCGCAAAGAGAATATCCGGCGCGTGGGTGAAGTGGCGAAACTGATGGTGGATGCCGGACTGGTGGTGCTGACGGCGTTCATTTCGCCGCACCGTGCCGAGCGCCAGATGGTGCGCGATCTGCTCGGTGACGGGCAGTTTATCGAGGTGTTCGTCGATACGCCGCTGGCGGTGTGCGAAGCGCGCGATCCGAAAGGCTTGTATAAAAAAGCCCGTGCCGGCGAGCTGCGTAACTTCACCGGTATCGACAGCGTTTACGAGGCGCCGGATGCGCCAGAAATCCAGCTGGATGGTGAACAATTGGTTACAAAACTGACCGGCCAATTGTTAGACCTGCTGCGCCACCACGATATCATCAGATCCTGAACCGACAGCGGCAAATCTCACGGTTTGCCGCGCTTTAGCGTCAACAGGATCTCTATGCAGAACGTTACCCCCATGCTGGCACGCAAAGATGAACGCACCCCGGATGAGCCACGCTCATCACTGCCGGGCGGCGTGATCGGCTTTCTCTCGTACTGGTGTGCGCTGGGCATACCGTTTCTGCTGTACGGCTCTAACACGCTGTTTTTCTTTCTCTACACCTGGCCTTTTTTCCTTGCGCTGCTGCCGGTTTCGGTGCTGATTGGCATCGTGCTCAGCCTGATGCTGCGTGGCCGGCTGTGGTGGAGCGGTCTGATTACCGCCCTGGTGGTGGTGTGCCTGTTCTGGCTGCTGTTCTCCTTTCTCTCGGGCTGGTAATCCGGCGCTGATGTGCAAACGCATCGGCAGGTTACAAAACTTTACCTGCCGTCCGGCGCTTTCCCGTCATTATTTGTCCAGACAAATCTGCTTGCGCGCCATTTTCGCTGCCGCAGTGGAGTCCGGCGTCAAGTTATGGGATGATTGAGCCGTTTTTCAGGGGGCGGGGATGGGAAAACTGACGTTACTGCTGCTCGTGCTGCTGGGATGGTTGCAATACTCTCTGTGGCTGGGCAAGAACGGTATCCATGATTACACGCGCGTCAGCGAAGACGTGGCGTCACAACAGGCGAATAACGCCAAACTCAAAGCGCGTAACGATCAGCTGTTTGCCGAAATTGACGATCTCAATGGCGGTTCAGAGGCGATTGAGGAACGCGCACGCAGCGAGCTGGGCATGATCAGGCCTGGCGAGACTTTCTATCGTCTGGTGCCAGACCAAAACAAACGTAATGCGCAACAAGCGGCGCAGAATCAACAACGATAAACCATGAATCAGCTCTCTTCCTCTGCGGATGTGATTGCCGTGGTGCCGGCTGCCGGTATCGGCAGCCGCATGCAGGCCGCCTGTCCGAAGCAGTATCTCACCATCGGTCCGTTAACCCTGCTCGAGCACAGCGTGGCGCGCCTGCTGGCGCATCCGGCGGTAAAGCAGGTGGTGGTGCCAGTCAGCCCGGATGACGGCTGGTTCGATAGCCTACCGCTGGCGCAGGATGCACGTGTGCTGCGCGTCACCGGCGGCGAAACCCGCGCCGAATCGGTGCTGGCCGGATTACAGACCATCCGCCACAGCGCCTGGGTGCTGGTGCACGACGCGGCGCGGCCGTGTCTGCATCCCGATGATTTAGCGCGTCTGCTGGCGGTGCGTGAGCACAGCAAAGTCGGCGCGATTCTGGCGGCACCGGTGCGCGACACCATGAAGCGCGCGGAGCCCGGCAAAGGTGCCATTGCGCATACCGTTGAACGCGATGACTTATGGCATGCGCTGACGCCGCAGTTTTTCCCGCATGCGCTGCTGACCGCCTGCCTGACGCGCGCGCTCAATGAAGGCGCGACCATCACCGATGAAGCCTCGGCGCTGGAGTATTGCGGTTATCATCCTGAGCTGGTCAGCGGACGCAGCGACAATATTAAGGTAACGCGGCCGGAAGATCTGGCGCTGGCGGCCTTCTATCTCACTCAGATTCAGTTAAAGGAGCACGCATGATGCGTATCGGTCACGGTTTTGACGTGCACGCGTTTGGCGGCGAAGGTCCGCTGGTGATTGGCGGGGTGCGTATTCCCTTCGAACAGGGCTTTATTGCGCATTCAGACGGCGATGTGGCGCTGCATGCGCTGACCGACGCGCTGCTGGGCGCGGTGGCAATGGGCGACATCGGCAAACTGTTCCCGGATACCGATCCGGCATTCAAAGGCGCCGACAGCCGCGGTTTGCTGCGCGAAGCCTGGCGCCGCATCCAGCAGAAGGGCTACCGCATCGGCAACGTCGATGTCACCATCATCGCTCAGGCACCGAAAATGCTGCCGCACGTGCCGCAGATGCGCGTCAACATCGCCGAAGATCTCGGTTGCCACATGGATGATGTCAACGTCAAAGCCACCACCACCGAGAAGCTGGGGTTTACCGGTCGCGGTGAAGGCATTGCCTGCGAAGCCGTGGCGCTGCTGGTGAAGGCCGATCGGGCATGAGTGAACTGCTCTACCTGCACGGCGTGCCCGTTGCCACCGGGGTGATCAAAGCCAGTCCCGAAGATTTCGTGGTGATTGAAGATCTCGGCTATCCCTATGATGGCGAAGGCGAGCAGCTGCTGGTGCGCATCCGTAAAATTGGCTGCAACACGCGTTTTGTCGCTGAGGCAATCGCCAAATTTCTCGGCGTGCATCAGCGCGATCTCAGCTATGCCGGCATGAAAGATCGCCATGCAGTCACCGAGCAGACGCTGTGCTTCCGCGTGCCGGGCACGGCGATGCCCAATCTTGCCGGCTTCCAGCTGGAAGGCGTGGAGATCCTGCAGGTGATTCGCCACAAGCGTAAACTGCGCACCGGCGCGCTGGCGGGCAATGCGTTTCGTCTGGTGGTACGTCAGGTGTCCGATCGCGCGCAGGTGGAATCGCGGCTGCAGCGGATTCAGCAGCAGGGCGTGCCCAACTACTTTGGCGAACAGCGCTTTGGCCGCGGCGGCAATAACCTGACGCAGGCGCGGCTGTGGGCAGACGAGAAATTCCGTCCACGCGACCGCAGTATGAAAGGCATTCTGCTGTCGGCGGCGCGCAGCCAGCTGTTCAATCAGCTGACCAGCGCGCGCCTGCAGCGTGACGGTGCGCTGGATCGCGTGCAGCCCGGCGATGCGCTGCAGCTCAGCGGGCGCGGCAGCTGGTTTGTTGCCCAGACGGACGAGTTACCTGCGCTGCAGCAACGTGTGGATAATCACGAGCTGCGCATCACCGCGCCGCTGGCCGGACGCGGCGAGCCGGGCACTCAGGGCGAAACGCTGGTGTTTGAACAGCAGCAGCTGGCGGGCGCGGCCGATCTGCTCGGCCTGCTGGAGCGTGAACGCGTCGATGCGGCGCGGCGCGCCATGCTGGTGGTGCCGAAAGATCTGCAATGGAACTGGTGGGATGACGTCACGCTCGAGCTGCAGTTCTGGCTGCCGGCGGGCAGTTTTGCCACCAGCGTAGTGCGTGAGCTGCTGAGCAACGGCGCGGCGGCCCCGCTCGGCGACGAATAAGCGAACCCGGCGACGATGAGCAAAAATCTTACCATCAAGGATATTGCCGTACTCGCCGGCGTGTCGATCACCACCGTCTCGCGCGTGCTTAACAAGCATGCGTGGGTGTCGGAAAAAACCCGCACGCGGGTGGAACAGGTGATCGCCGAGCATCAGTTCAGCCCCAACCTGATGGCGCGCGGCATGATATCGCGCCAGAGCTATACGCTCGCGGTGATCGTCTCTGACATCACTAACCCTTACTTCGTCACGCTGGTGGCGCAGATTCAGCAGGCCTGTCTGGCCATCGGTTACAAAATCACCCTTTACGATACCCAGTCGGCCAACCGCAGCCCTCAGCATGACGATGATGAAAGCGCGATTTTTCAGTCGATTATCGATAGCCAGATCGATGGGGTGATCGTGCTCGGCGGTCACAGCGACTATGCGCCGATTCCGGCCGGCTACCTGACGCTGCTGGAATCGCTGATGGACAAAATGGCGGTGGTGGTGGTGGGGCAGCCGCATCCTGCTGGCCGCTGGCCGTGCGTGATGCGCGACCAGCAGCACTGCGTCGGGCTGGCGGTGAATCATCTGCTGGCGCGCGGCCTGCGCGATATCGCGTTTATTGGCGGCTCGCGCAAAGTGTGGGTGACGCGCGAGCGCGTCAGTCATTTCCACGCCACGCTGCAGCAGGCCGGCATTACGCCGCGCGACAGCTGGATCTGCCTGAATAACTTCTATCCTGAACACGGCTATCAGGCGGTTGATACGCTGTGGCAGCAGGCAGAGCAACCGCAGGCGCTGGTGGCGATCAACGATCGCGTGGCGATGGGCGCGATCCGCGCGCTACGCGATCGCGGCATTGACGTGCCTGAGCAGGTCGCGGTCATCAGCTGCGAGCGCTTCCCCGGCAGCGAGTATTTTATTCCGCGCCTGACCAGCGTCGATCACCAGAATCCGCAGCTGGGGCAAAACATTATCACCATGATGATGGCGCAGCTGGACGGCAGCTTAAGCCCGCACGCGCGCTGCAGCGCACCGCTAAAGCCGGTATTGATCCCCGGCGAATCCGCCTGATCTTCTCCCCTTAAACGTTCCGCCTGCTTTCGTTGCGCTTTGTTAGCGCGATCGCAATTTCACGATCCTCACGTTGACTTAATATGCGCCATTAAATAAGTTGGCTCACAACCTGAAAACGTTTTCAGGTTGGCGGGAAAACAGTTTAAGGAGCGGTAATGAAACCCACCATGATGACCTACATCCACCAGCAACCCGAGGTGCTGAGCCATCTGCTGGCGTGCTATCCGCAGGGATTACCAGTGCTGGGCAAGGCGAAAACAGTGCTGATTCTGGCCACCGGCTCCAGCATCAACGCCGCGCTCAGCGCCAAATATTACGTTGAGCAACTGACTGGCGTACGCATCAGCGTGCAGGAGCCGTTCCATTTTCAGCATTATGAGCAGTGGGATCCGGCGACCGATCTGGTGATCGCGATTTCACAGAGCGGCGAGAGCACTTCGACGCTGGCAGCGATCGACGCGCTGAAAAAACAGCACGGCGTGGCAACCTGGGGCATCACCAGCAAAATCACCAGTCTGCTGGCGCAGGCGGTGGATCACGCCGTAGACATCATGAACGGCGAAGAGCGCGTCGGTTATGTCACTAAAGGCTATGTCGCCACGATCCTGACGCTGATGCTGATTGGCGTGCACAGCGCGCGCCACAGCGGTCGCCTCAGCGCAGAGCAGGAACAGCAGGCGCTGGCGCAACTGCAGCACGGCGTCGACGCGATTCCGGACATCATCGCCCGCACCGAGCGCTTCTGGCAGCGCTGGCAGGACGATCTCACTGCGGCGCCACGCTTTATCTCGATTGGCTTTGGTCCGGCGATTGGCGTGATCAAAGAGATGGAGACCAAATTCAGCGAAACGGTGCGCGTGCCGTCGCAGGGCATTGAACTGGAAGCGTTTATGCATGGCCCCTATTTCGAAATCAATCCGCAACACCGGCTGTTCTTTATCGATGTCGAGGCGCCGGTGCGCGAACGCCTGCAGCTGCTGCGCCAGTATGAGCAGCGCGTGACGCCGCACGTCTGGAGTCTGTGTCTCGGGGAGAGCGATGATGCGCGCACGCTGGCGCTCGGCGTGGAGGTCAGCGAATGGATAGCGCCGCTGCTGATGGTGATTCCGTTCCAGATCCTCGCGCATCACATCGCTGAAGCCAAAGGCAACAATCTGCCGCAGCGCATATTCACTGATTTTGGCGTGGCGATGAAGAGCAAAACCAAACCGGGTGATTACGACTAACGCCGGGCGCGAGCCATAAGGATAACAACAATGAAACTCGATTACGTGAAGCTGGCGCAGGCCATCAGGGAACAGGTCGGCGGCGACGATAATATCAGCCATATTTCACACTGCGCCACGCGGCTGCGGCTGACGATAAACGATCTGGCCAGTGTCGATATGCCGGCCATCAGTAGCCTGCCGGGCGTCATCCGCGTGGTGAACGCGTCCGGACAGCTGCAGATTGTGGTCGGGCCGCAGGTCGAACAGCTGTATCAGGCGATGCAGCAGGGCACAGCGCCGGTGGCCGAACCGGTGAAGCCCGGCAAAGACGAGCGCGGCGTCGCGGGTAAAATTCTGGCCACGCTCGGCGCTATCTTTACGCCCTACATTGGCGTACTGGCCGGCATCGGCGTGATCAAAGGCATCATGGTGCTGCTGCAGACGCAGGGCTGGGTGGCGGACGATGACCTGCTGTTCGCCATGTTCAACGCGCTGGCCAGCGGGGTGTTTGTCTTTCTGCCGCTGTTTATTGCGGTTACCGCGGCAGACCGTTTCGGTGCCAGCCGTTTCACCGCGCTGGCGCTGACGGCGGCGATGGTGTTTCCGCTGACCCAGCCGGATCTGCCGGCGCACTTCGCGCTGTTCGGCCTGAGCATCAGCCTGAAGATTTACGGCGGCGCGGTGATTCCGGCAATTCTGGCGGTGCTGCTGCTGAGCAAGGTTGAGCACCGACTGAAACAGTGGATCCCCGAGGTGGCAGCGCTGGTGTTTGTGCCGTGCCTGTCGCTGCTGATTTGCGGCTTTGTGGTGTTCACGGTGATTGGCCCGCTGGCAGATTATGTTGGCGTCGGCATCGCCAGCGGCTACAGCTGGCTCTATCAGCTTAGCCCGATGATCTCCGGCGCGCTGCTGGCGGGCATTGGTCAGCTATTTGTGGTGTTTGGCGTGCACTGGGGCATCATCCCGCTGGCGCTGATCAATATTCAGGTGCAGGGCTACGACACCATCATGGCGATGTTTATGTCGGCGGTGATGGGGCAGTTTGGCGCGGTCACCGGCGCGATCTTCATCGCCCGCAGCCTGCGCGACCGGCAGATTGCAATCTCGGCGTCGCTGTCAGCGTTCTTTGGCATTACCGAACCGGCGCTGTACGGCGTCAATCTCAAGTACCGCATGCTGTTTATCTTCGGCTGCATCGGCGCGGCGCTCGGCGGTGGCATCACCGGGCTGCTGCAGGTGAAAACCTACAGTTTCCTGCCGGTGCTGAACGTGTTTGAACTCGGCCTGTTCGAAGGCCCGGAGTCGAAGATGATCTATGAAGTGGCGGCAATTGCCGTGGCTTTCCTCACCCCATTCATTCTGACGCTGATTTACGGCCGCTGGACGCTGCGCAGCGTGAATAAAACCGGCGCCTGATGCGCTGATTCGTTAACACCAAAACAGGGAAATCGCATGCGGCTGCTTCGCAGGGCCGCGTGCACCTTAAGGAAAGGTCATGAACACACTCACCAGGAGAAACAAGGCAGCGCTGCTGCCGCTGGCCACCCTGATGCTGGGCGCGGCACCGCCGGCGCTGGCGGAAGGATTTGTTGAAGACAGCACGCTGGAGGGCACCATCTATTACTGGCAGCGCCACCGTGAGCGTAAAGATCTCGATCCGCACAGCGCGCACTATCAGCACTATCAGACCAACCTGCATCACAGCACGCTGACCGGCGCGCTCGATTATCAGTCCGGCTATCTGGCCGATACCGTGGGCATTGATGTGGCGGCCTTCGCCACCTGGGATCTGTTTGAAGGCAGCCCGGCGCATCCCAACGAGATCAGCTTCAGTCACGGGCCTTCGATGTGGGAAGACCGTGGCGTTGGCGAACGTAACGGGCTGGATCTCTACCGTGCAGCGCTGAAACTCAAAGCCGGCGACTACTGGCTGCGGGCCGGTTATATCCAGCCGAGCGGTCAGACGCTGCTTGGCACCCAGTGGGGATTTCTGCCCGGCACCTACCAGGGCGTGGAAGTCGGGGCGGTCTATGACTATGGCGCTGCCGGCGCGCTGTCGCTGTCGTGGATGGGCGCCAACAAGTACAAAGCACCGTGGTATCGCAAAATGTACGAGTTTCGCGAAATCGACCGGCAAACGCGCATTCCTTATCTGCACTCGCTGGGCGCGAAGTATGACTTCAAAAACGGCAACACGCTGGAGCTGGCGTGGGGGGAATCTCCGCATTATCTCGACAAATATTTCGCCAAAGCGGCGCGTCAGACCACGCTGTGGGATAACCCGTTCAGCGTCAGCTGGCAGTTCTACGGCTCGCAGGATCGTACCGGTCGCCATGATGTTTACGATGAATTTGCCTGGCAGCAGGGCCTGACGCTGGCGTACCAGTGGGATCGCTACCAGTTCCGGCTCGAGGGCAGCGCGGTACACGCACCGGGGAAACAGGGTTACTACACCGTGGCGATGACGCCGATCTATCCCAACTCCGCGGGCCGCATCGATATGTGGTGGGATTCGCGCTCTGACTTAAACGCCGACGGCGAAAAAGCGCTGTTTGCAGGCCTGATGATCGATCTCAGCGACATCGTCTGGCCGGGCGTCAGCATCGGTGGCTCGTTTGCCTGGGGCTGGGACGGTAAACCGGCGCGCGGCGGCGACTGGTCGCAGCAGCAGCGTCTGACGGAAACCGCCATCAACGGCGATCTGGTGTGGCAGGTGCAGTCCGGCTGGGCCAAAGACACGGTATTTAAGCTGCATCTCACCGCCTACAACAACCATAGCGATAACCCCAGCTGGGGCGGCGGCTATGGCAACGTTTTCCAGGATGAAAAGGACGTCAAATTCATGATGATTGCCCCTTTTAGCCTGTTCAATCACTCACGACACTAAGGATGATGACCATGAGGATTCGCTTCTCCGCGCTGACCGCAGCGCTGTTACTGGCCGGGCTGGCGCACGCCGAAACCCACGTTTTAATCAATCAGGTCGGCTACGATGTTGCCGCGCCGAAAAACGCCATCGTGCAGCTGACCGGCGACTCGCGCGCTAAACCGCCGGTGAAATTTACCCTGCTGGATAATGAGACCAATAAAGCGGTGCTGAGCGGCACGCTGCAGCCGCAGGGTGATGTGCCGGGCTGGGGCGATCGCACCTTCTATCGTGCCGATTTCTCCGGCTGGCAAACGCCGGGCCGTTACGTGCTGCAAACTACCAGCAGCGACGGCGATGTGCGCTCCGGGCCGTTCATTATTGGTGCCGATCTGCTTGAGCGCTATACGCTGTCCGATGTAATTGCTTACTTCAAAAGCCAGCGCGTCACCGGCCTGTTCGATAAGGCGGACCGCAAACTGCCGCTGCCACCGGGCACCGGCAGCGGCACGGTTGACGTCCACGGCGGCTGGTATGACGCCACCGGCGATTACGGTGTGCACCTGTCGCACCAGAATCTGACCTCTTATTTCAATCCGCAGCAGGCGCCGCTGGTGGCGTGGAGTTTATTGCGCGGTTATCAAAATCTCGGGGCGCGTGATAACCCGAACTTTGACGAGTATCGCCGGCGCATGCTCGACGAAGGGCTGTACGGTGCCGATTTCCTGGTGCGCATGAAGCGGCCGGGTGAATCCTTCTTCCAGGCGATCTCGTCGCCGGGCAAAGAGAAGCTGGCTCAGGACCGGGTGATCGCCAATCCCAACTGGCGCACGCAGATCAAAGAGAAGGAGTCAGATTCCACCATTGTTGAAGAGGAGGCGGTCGGCCCGCTGGCGTGGCAGGCCAGCTTCCGCTCCGGTGCCGGCATGTCAATTGCCGCGCTGGCGCTGGCCAGCACCATGGAGAATGACGGCAACTTCACGCGGCAGCAATATCTGCAAACCGCAGAAGATGCCTTTGCCTTCCTGCAGAAAAATAATCTGCGCATGGTGAACGACGGCAAAGAGAACATCGTGGATGATTACACCGCGCTGCTGGCGGCTACCGAGCTGTACCGCGCCTCGCAAAAAGCGGTCTATCTGGCTGCGGCGCAGCAGCGCGCGGAGAGCCTGATGGCGCGACTGACGTCGCTGGATAACTGGCATGACTACTGGCGTGCCGACGGCGAAAAACGCCCGTTCTTCCATCCGTCCGATGCCGGCCTGCCGGTGATTGCGCTGCTGGAGTACGCGCGCATCGCGCCGCAGGCGCAGCAGGCGAACATCCGCCAGACGGTAAAACGCTCGCTGGGCTTTGAGCTGGCGGTCACCAAAGAGAGCAATAACCCGTTTGGCTATGCGCGCCAGCTGATTCAGCTGAAAGACGGCGTGAAGCGCACCAGCTTCTTCTTCCCGCACGACAGCGAAGCTGCGCCGTGGTGGCAGGGCGAAAACGCGCGTATCGCGTCGCTGGCCGCCGCCGCCCGTCAGGCAATGCCGCTGTTCGCGGACGATAAAGCCTTTACGCAGCAGCTGCAGAGTTATGCCTGGGATCAGCTCAACTGGATCCTCGGTCATAATCCGTACGACGTCAGCATGCTGACCGGCAGCGGCTATCGCCACATCAGCTATCTGTTCTTCAACTCGTGGAAATACACCACGCTGCCAGGTGGCATCGTCAACGGGATTACCGGTGCGTCTAATCAGGTGGCGGACGGTATTGCCTTTGATGAAGGCTACGCGATTACGCGCAAGGATGATGACTGGCGCTGGGCAGAAGGCTGGCTGCCGCACTCGGCCTGGTATCTGTATGCGGTGAGCTTACCGGATCGTCACTGATGTCCTGAATCTGCCCGGCTTTACGCCGGGCTTTTTACTGCCTGCCGTCCGGTTGGACTGCTTATTGTTGCGACAACTGCCGACGGTTGCGTGATTTACGCCTACCACTTCCCGCGCCTCACCGCTAGAATGCAAACATCCTTGTGCCGCCAGCGCAGGACCGCTTGCGCCGCTGAAGGCGCAAAACGGGCGCGGCGGTCGGTGGACCGGTTAATGAAAAAGGTCAGAATCAGATGCGGATACGGCTCAGCAACGATGATGGAATTCAGACTCCCGGCATTGGCGTGTTCCCTGGCGTGAAGACATTACGACAGGTTGATCCTGGCGCCGGCGTGGCGCGGAAGAGGGCAGGCGACGGGCTGTGCCAGGCTGAGGTGAATCCGGCATGGTAAACCGGCGCATCGAAACGCTTCTTGCCCAACTGCGCACGCAGGGTATTCACGATGAGCATTTGCTGAAAGCCATCGCTGATGTCCCGCGTGAACGCTTTATTGACGAGGCTTTTGAACATAAAGCCTGGGAAAATGTGGCGCTGCCGATTGGCAACGGCCAGACCATTTCTCAGCCTTATATGGTGGCGCGCATGACGGCGCTGCTGGAGCTGAACCCGACTTCGCGCGTGCTGGAAATTGGCACCGGTTCGGGTTATCAGACCGCCATTCTCGCGCATCTGGTTAACCACGTTTACTCGGTTGAACGCATCAAAGGGCTGCAGTGGCAGGCGAAACGCCGCCTGAAGCAGCTCGATCTGCATAACATTTCCACACGCCACGGCGACGGCTGGCAGGGCTGGGCCGCGCGGGGTCCGTTTGATGCCATTATTGTGACTGCCGCACCGCCAGAAATTCCGACTGCGCTGATAGCGCAACTGGGAGAAGGCGGCAAAATGGTGCTGCCGGTGGGTGAGGACCAGCAGGTACTTAAGCGCCTGCGTCGTCAGGGTGGTGAAATCATCGAAGAAACGATTGAGCCGGTGCGCTTTGTGCCGCTGGTTCAGGGCGATCTGGCATAAAGCCATCTTACGTATTTCTTCACAATCGTTACATGGCATGGCGCAGTTGATATTGTTACTATCCTTGTTAATCAATGCGAAAGCGCGTTTTTGACGGCACAGCTAGTGAATCATGCGGTCAACGTCGACACACAGTTTTATCCAGGATTGCCATCACGGGGGATCAATGAGCACGGGAAGCACAGTATTTCAATTACGCCGTCTGGCGGCACTTTCACTGGTCGGTTTTTGGCTGGCAGGCTGTAGCTCTGGCGACAACACACAAGCCCCCATCAGCCAGATCGGCAGCAACAGCGGCGACAGCGGTATGGCTGCTGCTCCCACCACAGGCGGCGGCATGATCGCCGCGCAGAACAGCACCGTGCCGGCGATGCCGCGTGGTGGAATGTTAAGCGGTGGTACACCATCAGCCGCGCCTGCGGGTGGAATGGTTAGTGGCAATAATAATGTGACCACCGAAAATGGTCGCATTGTGTACAATCGAAATTATGGGAATATTCCTAAAGGCAGCTACGGCGGTGAAACCTACACCGTTAAGCGAGGCGATACGCTGTTCTATATTGCCTGGATTACCGGCAATGATTTCCGCGATCTGGCACAGCGCAATAATATCGCGGCGCCCTATAGCCTGAGCGCCGGGCAGACGTTACAGGTGGGTAACGGTAACGGTCAGACCATCACCGGTGGTAACGCGATAACCGCAGCGGATGCCACGCAGGGCGGCGTTCCGGTGGCATCGAATCAGACGCAAATTAAATCCACCCCTGTTGCACAGCAACCTGTTATTACGTATTCTGATGATTCGGGTTCGACAGGCGGGAAAATGCTGCCGTCGAAAGGGGCAAATAATGTGGCAACGACCACAGCTCCGGTTACCGCACCGCCCACAGTTAGCAGCACAACTAATAGCACAACACCAGTGGGAAGCTGGCGTTGGCCGACTGATGGGAAGATCATCGATAACTTCTCCGCTGCGGAAGGCGGAAACAAAGGGATCGATATCGCCGGGTCGCGTGGACAACCTGTCGTCGCCACTGCATCAGGAAGAGTGGTATACGCAGGCAACGCGCTCCGCGGGTACGGTAATTTAATCATCATCAAACACAACGATGATTACCTGAGTGCCTACGCCCACAACGATACCATGCTGGTCCGGGAACAACAGGAAGTTAAGGCGGGGCAAAAAATCGCTAACATGGGTAGCACCGGAACCAGTTCAGTAAGATTGCACTTTGAAATTCGTTACAAGGGGAAATCCGTAAACCCGTTGCGTTATTTACCGCAGCGATAATCCGGCAGAACCTTAGGTGTTCTGCCCTTGGATCACGGGTAGGAGCCGCTTATGAGCCAGAATACGCTGAAAGTTAATGAGTTACACGATGATGCGGAATTCGAGGAGAACGGAGCTGAGGTTTTTGATGAGAAGGCTCTCGTTGAGAACGAACCTGGTGATAATGAAGTAGCTGAAGAAGAGTTGCTGTCACAGGGTGCGACGCAACGCGTTCTGGATGCGACGCAACTTTACCTCGGCGAGATTGGTTATTCACCACTGTTAACGGCGGAAGAAGAGGTGTTCTTCGCCCGTCGCGCATTACGCGGTGACATTCCTTCTCGCCGTCGCATGATCGAAAGTAACTTACGCCTGGTGGTAAAGATTGCCCGCCGTTATAGCAATCGTGGTCTGGCGCTGCTGGACCTGATTGAAGAGGGGAATCTCGGCCTGATTCGCGCCGTAGAGAAGTTTGACCCGGAACGCGGGTTCCGCTTCTCAACCTATGCCACCTGGTGGATTCGTCAGACCATTGAACGGGCTATCATGAACCAAACCCGTACTATTCGTCTGCCGATTCACATTGTTAAAGAACTGAACGTTTACCTGCGTACCGCGCGTGAACTGTCGCACAAGCTGGACCATGAGCCGAGTGCGGAAGAGATCGCCGAGCAGCTGGACAAGCCAGTTGATGACGTAAGCCGTATGTTGCGTCTCAACGAGCGCATTACGTCGGTTGATACGCCGTTAGGCGGTGATTCCGAAAAAGCGCTGCTGGATATCCTGGCCGATGAGAAAGACAACGGTCCGGAAGACACCACGCAGGACGATGATATGAAACAGAGCATCGTTAAGTGGTTGTTTGAACTCAATGCCAAGCAGCGTGAAGTGCTGGCACGTCGTTTCGGCCTGTTAGGCTATGAAGCGGCAACGCTGGAAGATGTGGGCCGCGAAATCGGTTTAACCCGTGAGCGTGTCCGTCAGATTCAGGTAGAAGGTCTGCGTCGTCTGCGCGAAATTCTGCAGACGCAGGGTCTGAATATCGAAGCACTGTTCCGCGAATAAGCCGTAGCTGGCAATAAAAACGGTGGCCACAAGGTCACCGTTTTTTTATGCCTGTCATTCAGGCCGGCGCGCCGCGCACGCGCCGGTGACTGATTACATCAGGGTTTTCAGACGGTAAATCCACTCCAGCGCCTGTTTGGGCGTCAGGCTGTCCGGATCGAGCGCTTCCAGCGCTTCCACTGCCGGCGAGGTTTCCTCCACCAGCAGCGGCAGCTGTGAGCCCTCCACCGTTGAGCCGGCAGAACTGCCCGACAGCGCTTCCAGCTCTTTTAACTTGTGGCGCGCACGCTTAATCACCTCTTTCGGCACACCGGCCAGCGCCGCCACGGCCAGGCCGTAGCTCTTGCTCGCGGCGCCATCCTGCACGCTGTGCATAAAGGCAATGGTGTCACCGTGTTCCACCGCATCAAGATGCACATTCACCACGCCTTCCATTTTCTCCGGCAGGGTCGTGAGCTCGAAGTAGTGGGTGGCAAACAGCGTCATGGCTTTGATGCGATTCGCCAGGCTTTCGGCACAGGCCCAGGCGAGCGAAAGGCCATCATAAGTGGACGTCCCGCGGCCGATTTCGTCCATCAGCACCAGGCTGTTTTCGGTGGCGTTATGCAGAATGTTGGCGGTCTCGGTCATCTCGACCATAAAGGTAGAGCGACCGGAGGCAAGATCGTCGGCGGCACCGACACGGGTAAAAATGCGATCAATGGGGCCGATCACCGTCTCTTCCGCCGGCACATAGCTGCCGATCCAGGCCATCAGCGCAATCAGGGCCGTCTGCCGCATATAAGTACTCTTACCGCCCATGTTGGGGCCGGTAATGATCAGCATGCGACGCTGCATCGAAAGCGACAGCGGGTTGGCAATGAACGGCTCTTTCAGCACCTGTTCCACCACCGGATGGCGACCGGCGGTGATGCGAATCCCGGCTTTCTCCTGCAGCACCGGGCGGCAATAGTTGAGCGTCCAGGCGCGTTCGGCCAGGTTGGCCAGTACGTCCAGTTCTGCCAGCGCCGCGGCGCTCTGCTGCAGCGCTTCGAGGTGCGGCAGCAGGCGATCGAACAGCTCGTCATACAGGCTCTTTTCCAGCGCCAGCGCTTTGCCTTTCGACGTGAGAACCTTGTCTTCGTACTCTTTCAGTTCGGGAATGATATAGCGCTCAGCATTTTTCAGCGTCTGGCGGCGGACGTAATGGATAGGCACCAGATGGCTCTGTCCGCGGCTGACCTGAATGTAATAGCCGTGCACAGCGTTGAAGCCAACCTTCAGCGTATCCAGCCCCAGTTTTTCGCGCTCGCGAATCTCCAGGCGGTCAAGATAGTCGCTGGCGCCGTCGGCCAGCGCGCGCCACTCGTCCAGCTCGGCGTTATAGCCGGGCGCGATAACACCACCGTCGCGCACCAGCACTGGCGGCGATTCGATAATGGCGCTTTCCAGCAGTTCGCGCAGTTCGCTGAAATCCCCCATCCGGTCGCGCAGCACATTCAGATGAGGCGCGGCCACGCCCGCTAACTGGGTATTGAGTTCTGGCAATTGCTGGAAGGCATGACGCATGCGCGCCAGATCGCGCGGACGCGCGGTGCGCAGCGCCAGACGTGCCAGAATACGCTCCAGATCGCCCACCTGGCGCAGCACCGGTTGCAGTTCTTCGCTCAGCGACTGCAGTTCGGCAATTGATTCCTGGCGGCGCGTGATGGTGGCCACGTCGCGCAGCGGCATATGCAGCCAGCGCTTCAGCATGCGGCTGCCCATCGGCGTGACGGTTTTATCCAGCACCGCCGCGAGCGTATTTTCGCTGCCGCCCGCCAGATTCTGGGTGATTTCCAGATTGCGCCGGGTAGCCGCATCCATGATGACGCTGTCCTGCTGGCGCTCCATACTCAGCGAGCGGATGTGCGGCAGCGAGGTGCGCTGCGTATCTTTGACATACTGCAGCAGACAGCCCGCCGCGCGCAGCGCCAGATGCGCCTGCTCGACGCCAAAGCCGCTGAGATCGCGCGTGCCAAACTGCAGGTTTAACTGCTGACGTGCGGTGTCGATTTCAAATTCCCACAGCGGACGCCGCCGCAGCCCGCGGCGCTGATCGATCAGCGTCATGGCCTGCAAATCCTCCGGATAGAGCAACTCTGCCGGATTGGTACGCTGCAGTTCGGCCGCCATGGTCTCGATATCGCCCGGCTCGCTGAGGCGGAAACGCCCGGAGCTGATATCCAGCGTGGCGTAGCCAAAACCGCGCTGGCTCTGGAAGATGGCTGCCAGCAGGTTATCCTGGCGCTCCTGCAGTAACGCTTCATCACTGATGGTGCCGGGCGTTACTATGCGCACCACTTTACGCTCAACCGGCCCTTTGCTGAGTGCCGGATCGCCAATCTGCTCGCAGATCGCCACCGATTCGCCCAGCTGAACCAGCTTCGCCAGGTAGCCTTCAACGGCATGATAGGGCACGCCGGCCATCGGGATCGGTTCCCCGGCGGACGCACCGCGTTTGGTCAGCGAGATCTCCAGCAGCTGCGATGCGCGTCTGGCATCGTCGTAGAACAGCTCATAGAAATCGCCCATGCGATAAAACAGCAGGATGTCAGGATGATCGGCCTTCAGGCGCAGGTATTGCTGCATCATGGGGGTGTGGCCACTGAAGTCCATTTGCTCTGCTCCTTTCATCTCATTCTCACTCAGGATTCACTCTTTTGATTTCCGCTGGCTGGACAGGGGCAGCCGGGGATGGATGGTTATCACACTGGCGGATAACGAAAGGGCAGATGTTAGCATTTTTGCGCAGCCCGCTTCATCCGCCAGCCGATGTTTCTGGCTGGCGACCATATCAAATTGCGACAGGCGGTAAAAAGCAAATTTTACGCGGCGGGGAAAACTGTGGAGCCAGCACGCAAATTCGGCGCTTAGCGCGGCCGGGCACTGCCGCTGCCGCGCTACAGGTGAGTGTCAGTTCGGTCAGTGCACCCCTTACCTCTGCGGCGTTTTCATTACCTGAGCAGAGATATGGCTGGTCATAACTGCAGAATCACAACGGGCGTAAATTTACGACATTGCTCTGTAAGTCGCTTCGTTGAACGATTACCATGAGCATTCGTGTTTCATCTGGCTTATGGATATCCGATGCGTTTTAAGGTTGCTCTTCTTCCGCTTATTTGTTTGCTTGCTGCCTGCAGCAGTAAGCCTGCCCCCCAGCAGCAATCCGCCGTTGTGCCTGCACCGAAAGGGGGGTTTTTACTGGAACCTTCTCACGCCATTCAGCCGATGTTTGGCGACTTTGCCGGTAATCCGGCGGCAGAACAATTTATCGATCAGATGGTGGCGAAGCACGGTTTCAACCGCGACCAGCTGCATGCGGTCATTGGCCAGGCGAAGCGACTGGATTACGTGCTGCGCCTGATGGATCAGCAGGCGCCGAGCTATACGCCGCCGAGCGGGCCGAACGGCGCGTGGATTCGCTATCGCAATAAATTCATCACCCCGGATAACGTGCAGAACGGCGTCGCCTTCTGGAATCAATATCAGGATGCGCTGCAGCGCGCCCAGCAGGTGTATGGCGTACCGCCGGAGATCATCGTCGGGATTATCGGGGTGGAAACACGCTGGGGTCGGGTGATGGGCAAAACCCGTCTGCTGGATGCGCTGGCGACGCTCTCGTTTAGCTATCCGCGCCGTGCCGCTTACTTCAGCAGCGAGCTGGAAACCTTCCTGCTGATGGCGCGCACCGAGCAGGACGATCCGCTGGATCTGCGCGGCTCTTTCGCCGGTGCCATGGGCTACGGCCAGTTTATGCCGTCCTCCTATAAGCAGTATGCGGTCGATTTTAACGGCGACGGCCATATCAATCTGTGGGATCCGGTGGATGCCATCGGCAGCGTTGCCAACTACTTTAAAGCGCACGGCTGGCGTTCCGGTGAAAACGTCGCCGTGCCCGCCAGCGGTCAGGCACCGGCGCTGGAGAACGGTTTCAAAACCTCTTATTCAGTGAATACGCTGGCGGCCAGCGGTCTGGCACCGCAGGGTTCGCTGGACGGCAACAGCCAGGTCAGCCTGCTGCGGCTGGATCTCGGCACCAGCTATCAATACTGGTACGGTCTGCCTAATTTCTACGTGATTACGCGCTACAACCACAGCACGCACTATGCCATGGCGGTGTGGCAGCTGGGGCAGGCGGTCGCCCAGGCGCGTCAGGGCAACATGCTTTAATCCTGTCCTTATAAAGTATGAGGGTATAAGATGGCGCCCGTTTTGCGGTGCCTTCTTCATCGCATACCGACCACTGAGGAATATGTATGACGACTTTACCTGCCTGCCCGGCCTGCCAGGCAGATTACACCTGGCAGGAGGGTGAAAACCTGAACTGCCCCTCCTGCGGCCATATCTGGTCCGCCAGCGCGGATGACAGCAGCGAAGGGCTGGTAGTGCGCGATGCCAACGGTAACCTGCTGGCAGATGGCGATAGCGTAACCGTAGTTAAAGATCTCAAGGTGAAAGGCAGCTCTTCCACCCTGAAAATCGGCACTAAAGTGAAAAGCATCCGTCTGGTTGAAGGTGACCACAATATCGATTGCAAAATCGACGGCTTCGGTCCGATGAAACTCAAATCTGAGTTTGTGAAAAAGAACTAATTGCAGGACGGCCATGCGCCGTCCTGTTGTTTTCCCCCTCAGGTTGGGCTGGTAACCACAGCTTCGCCAGCGCGCGATATCGCCATGTCCTAGCCTGCTGTCTCTGATTCCGCTGCGCCACTCACACTTTTCCGGCAACCGCACTTTTCTCTTCGCGCCTCGCGCAGCAAAACAGGTAGTGTGTGACTCTTCCACACAGACAGGAGCGTTGCTATGCAAGACTGGAATCCCCAGCTGTATCGTCAGTTTGAATCTGAGCGTACGCGTCCGGCACAGGAGTTGCTGGCGCGTATTCCCGTCAACGAGGTGCGCTTTGCTACGGACCTGGGATGTGGCCCGGGCAACAGCACGGAACTGCTGGCGCACGCCTGGCCGCAGGCACACATCACCGGTATCGACAGCTCTGAGGCGATGCTGGAACAGGCGCGGCAACGCCTGCCGGACTGTGACTTTCGTCAGGCCGATATCCGCAGCTGGCAGCCTGAGCAGCCGCAACAGGTCATTTATGCCAACGCGTCGCTGCAATGGCTGACCGACCACGAAACCTTGTTGCCGCATCTGGTAAACCAGCTGGCACCGGGCGGTGCACTGGGGGTGCAAATGCCGGATAACCTGCAGGAGCCGTCGCATCGTCTGATGCGTGAGGTGGCCGCCAGCTCACGCTGGCAGGCGCATATTTCGCCTCAGGCGGCAGAGCGCAAACGCCTGCTGAGCAGCGATCGCTACTATGATTTATTAAGCGATGCAGGCTGTCAGGTCGATATCTGGCGCACCACTTACTATCATCCGATGGCTGATGCGCAGGCGATTATCAGCTGGTTGCGTGCCACCGGGCTGCGTCCGTTCCTTGCCGCGCTGGATGAGGCGCAGCAGGCGGACTTTTTAGACGACTATCATCAGGCGCTGCTGCCCGCTTACCCGACGCGCAGTAATGGACAGGTTTTGCTGGCCTTTCCGCGTTTATTTATGGTGGCGGTGAAAATGCGCTGAGCTCACCGGAACGCAGCGCGCAAAATGCGACGGCGGCGGTTGAAAAGGGCTTGTCGCCGCACCATTTACTGCTAACGTGAAGCGCCACAACAGGAGAAGGCGATGAACGACGAACAACTTCAGCAGCTCAGCCGCCGTATTGGCGAACAGCTCAGGCATCGTCAGGCGACGGTGACGGCGGCGGAGTCCTGTACCGGCGGCTGGATTGCCAAGGTATTTACCGACATTAGCGGCAGTTCGGCGTGGTTTGAGCGCGGCTTTGTTACCTACAGCAATGAGGCCAAGCAGCAGATGGTTGGCGTGCAGGCGGCGACGCTGGCGCAGCACGGTGCCGTCAGTGAGCAAACGGTACGCGAAATGGTGACCGGCGCCTGTGCCGCGGCCGGCGCTGGCTACGGTATTGCGGTGAGCGGCATCGCCGGACCGGATGGCGGCACGGCAGAAAAGCCGGTCGGTACCGTCTGGTTTGCGCTGGCGGGTCCGGAGGGCCGCGTGCTGGCACAGCGCCAGCAGTTTACCGGCGATCGCGATGCTGTCCGGCGTCAGTCAGTCAGCTGGGCGCTGCAGGCGCTGCTGGATGAATTTCTGACAAATTAAACTTGATACTGTATGACTATACAGTATAATTAGCGGCAACAGAACGAGCAGGCATACACGGTGCCCGCTCACCCGGCATGATTAGGAGTGGAAATGGCGATTGACGAGAACAAACAGAAGGCTTTAGCTGCCGCGCTGGGCCAGATTGAGAAACAATTTGGTAAAGGCTCCATCATGCGCCTGGGTGAAGACCGCTCGATGGATGTTGAAACCATCTCTACCGGCTCCCTGTCGCTGGACATCGCGCTGGGCGCGGGTGGCCTGCCAATGGGCCGTATCGTTGAGATTTACGGACCTGAGTCCTCCGGTAAAACCACGCTGACCCTGCAGGTCATTGCTGCTGCGCAGCGTAAAGGCAAAACCTGTGCCTTTATCGATGCCGAGCACGCGCTGGATCCGGTATACGCCAAGAAACTGGGCGTCGACATTGATAACCTGCTGTGTTCGCAGCCGGATACCGGTGAGCAGGCGCTGGAGATCTGTGATGCGCTGGCCCGTTCGGGTGCGGTAGACGTGATCATCGTTGACTCCGTGGCGGCGCTGACGCCGAAAGCGGAAATCGAAGGTGAAATCGGTGATTCGCACATGGGTCTGGCTGCGCGTATGATGAGCCAGGCGATGCGTAAACTGGCGGGTAACCTTAAGCAGTCCAACACGCTGCTGATCTTCATCAACCAGATTCGTATGAAGATTGGTGTGATGTTCGGTAACCCGGAAACTACCACCGGTGGTAACGCCCTGAAGTTCTACGCCTCCGTGCGTCTGGATATCCGCCGTATCGGCGCCATTAAAGAGGGCGACGAAGTGGTGGGGAGCGAAACCCGCGTTAAAGTGGTGAAGAACAAAGTGGCAGCACCGTTTAAGCAGGCTGAGTTCCAGATCATGTACGGTGAAGGCATCAACACCTTCGGCGAGCTGGTTGACCTCGGCGTGAAGCACAAACTGGTGGAAAAAGCCGGTGCGTGGTACAGCTACAACGGCGATAAAATCGGCCAGGGTAAAGCGAACGCTACCAACTTCCTCAAAGAGAATCCGGCGATTGCCAATGAGCTCGACGTTAAGCTGCGTGACATGCTGCTGACCGGTGCGACGGCGGAAGCGGCGACAGCGGATAGCGCGGCTGATAAATACGAAGAAGCCAGCGAAACCAACGAAGATTTCTAACCATACCCACGGGAGCAGCAATGCTCCCGTTTTGCTTTTTCCCGCCCGTGCTTTTCCTCTCTGCCTTCTTGCTTTACCCTGCGCAACAGTCACAACAAGGTAATCCTATGTCATCGACCTCATCACAGGCTCCGGAGCCAACCTTTTCCCGGGTACTCGATCGTGCCATGCGTATTTTGTCGCAGCGCGACCATAGCCGCGACGAGCTGAAACGCAAACTGCAGCTGAACAATCAGCGTGCGGCCTGGCTACAGCAACAGGAGAGCCAGCCGATACCGGAAGCGCTGCTGGAGAAAGTGCTCGACTGGTGTCAGGAGAATGGCTGGCTCAACGACCAGCGTTTTACCGAACGCTTTATTCAGAGTCGCGCGCGCAAAGGCTATGGTCCACAGCGGGTGCGCATGGAGCTGCAGCAAAAAGGCATCGACCGCGGTGAGATCAACCAGGCGCTGTTCGATAGCGAGGTTGACTGGAGCCAGTGCGCGGCCGAGGTCGCTAAACGTAAATTCGGCGAACCGCTGCCGCAAAGCTGGGCGGAAAAAAGCAAAGTCCAGCGCTTTCTGATGTCGAAAGGCTTTATGATGGAAGACATTCAGGCGATTTTCAGAAATATTGACGACTGAAAGGCGATGGGATTTTACTTCCCATTGAAGAAAATTTATCTTATTCCCACTTTTTGTTCCTCAGTCAGTGGCGGGCCGGGCGCATGCGGTTTGCCAGCGAAAGGGAACGTTCGTTAGCGTGATTCCAGGAATTTTATGAGCAAGAGCACTGCTGAGATCCGTCAAGCGTTTCTCGACTTTTTTCATAGCAAGGGACATCAGGTTGTAGCCAGCAGCTCCCTCGTACCAAACAACGATCCGACGTTGCTGTTTACTAACGCCGGCATGGTGCAATTTAAAGACGTTTTCCTAGGTCAGGACAAGCGCGATTATTCGCGTGCCACCACGTCGCAGCGCTGCGTGCGTGCCGGCGGTAAGCACAATGACCTGGAAAACGTCGGCTACACCGCGCGTCACCACACCTTCTTTGAAATGCTGGGCAACTTCAGCTTTGGCGACTACTTCAAGAAAGAAGCCATTGCCTACGCCTGGGAACTGCTGACGGGCGAGCAGTGGTTTAAGCTGCCGAAAGAGCGTCTGTGGGTAACCGTATACGAAACCGATGACGAAGCCTTTGAAATCTGGGCCAATGATATCGGCGTACCGCGCGAACGTATTATCCGCATTGGCGATAATAAAGGCGGTGCTTACGCCTCTGACAACTTCTGGCAGATGGGTGACACCGGCCCTTGCGGTCCGTGCACCGAAATCTTCTACGATCACGGCGACCACATCTGGGGCGGCCCTCCGGGCAGTCCGGAAGAGGATGGCGATCGCTATATCGAAATCTGGAACATCGTGTTCATGCAGTTCAACCGTCAGGCCGACGGCACCATGCAGCCACTGCCGAAACCGTCGGTGGATACCGGTATGGGCCTTGAGCGTATCGCCGCGGTACTGCAGCATGTGAACTCCAACTATGAAATCGATCTGTTCGCGAAGTTGATTAACGCGGTGGCGCAGGTAACCGGCGCCACCGATCTGAACAACAAATCACTGCGCGTGATCGCCGACCACATCCGTTCATGCGCCTTCCTGATTGCCGATGGTGTCATCCCGTCGAATGAAAACCGTGGCTATGTGCTGCGTCGCATCATTCGTCGCGCGGTGCGTCATGGCAACATGCTGGGCGCGAAAGAAGCCTTCTTCTACAAACTGGTGGCTCCGCTGATCGAGGTGATGGGCGCAGCAGGTGAGGACCTCAAACGTCAGCAGAAGCACGTTGAGAACGCCCTGAAAAATGAAGAAGAGCAGTTTGCTAAAACGCTGGAGCGTGGCCTGGCACTGCTGGACGACGAGCTGGCGAAGCTAAAAGGCGACACCCTCGACGGCGAAACGGTTTTCCGTCTGTATGACACCTTCGGCTTCCCGGCGGACCTGACTGCTGACGTATGCCGTGAGCGCAATCTGAAGATTGACGAAGCGGGCTTTGAAGCGGCGATGGAGCAGCAGCGTCAGCGTGCGCGTGAAGCCAGCGGCTTCGGTACCGATTACAACACGGTTATCCGCTTTGATACGCCGACTCAATTCAAAGGTTACGACCACCTCTCGCTCGAGGCGACGGTGCAGGCGCTGTTTGTGGACGGCCAGCAGGTTGAGCAGGTGGCTGCAGGGCAGGATGCGGTGGTGATTCTGGATCAGACCCCGTTCTACGGTGAGTCTGGCGGCCAGGTGGGCGATACCGGCACCCTGACCGGGCAAAATGCTGAATTTAGCGTGCAGGATACGCAAAAATATGGCAAAGCCTTTGGTCATATCGGTAAGCTACGCCAGGGTCAGCTGCGGGTGGGCGATCGCCTGCAGGCGCAGGTCGATGAAGTGCGTCGTTCGCGCATCATCCTTAACCACTCCGCGACGCATCTGATGCACGAAGCGTTGCGCGAAGTGCTGGGCGATCACGTTGGCCAGAAAGGCTCGCTTAACAACGACAAGTACCTGCGTTTTGACTTCTCACACGGCGAAGCCATGAAGCCGCAGCAGATTCGTGCGGTTGAGGATATCGTTAACGCCCAGATTCGCCGCAACCTGCCTATCACCACTAACGTGATGGACCTGGAAGAGGCGAAAGCGCTGGGCGCCACCGCGCTGTTCGGTGAAAAGTACGATCAGCGTGTGCGCGTGGTCAGCATGGGCGAGTACTCCATTGAGCTGTGTGGCGGTACGCACGCGGCCCGTACCGGTGACATCGGCCTGTTCCGCATTCAGGGCGAAGCCGGCACGGCGGCGGGTATTCGCCGTATCGAAGCGGTGACCGGTGAAGCCGCGATTGCACAACTGCATGCGCAGAGCGATCAGCTAACCGACATTGCTCAGGTGGTGAAAGCCAACCACAGTAATCTGAACGAGAAAGTGCGCGGACTGGTAGAAAACGTGCGTGCGCTGGAGAAAGAGCTGCAACAGCTACGCGATCAGCAAGCGGCGCAGGAAAGCGCTTCACTGAGTAGCAAAGCGGTTGAGGTGAAGGGCGCGAAACTGCTGGTAAGCGAACTCAGCAATGTCGAGCCAAAAATGCTGCGCACGATGGTGGACGATCTGAAAAATCAGCTTGGTTCTGCTGTCATCGTACTGGCAACCGTTGCAGAAGGTAAGGTGTCGCTGATTGCTGGCGTCACCAAAGATCTGACCGATCGGGTGAAGGCCGGTGAGCTGATTGGCGAACTGGCTGCGCAGGTCGGCGGTAAAGGCGGCGGGCGTCCGGACCTGGCGCAGGCTGGCGGAACCGACGCCCAGGCACTTTCTGGCGCGCTGGCTGGCGTGCCGGAGTGGGTGAGTAACCGGCTGTAACGAAATAAAATTAAGCATCGTGAAGAGCGCCAGGAACATCTGTTTCGGCGCTTTTTAACGCGGTGTGCACCAGGTAATGACAAAGTCCGGTTGATGTAGTGTATTTCGGCTAAACTAACTATCAGCAGAATGTATTGGCATGGCAGAACACAATGGTGTATTTGTCATAGGCATTGTTCAGCGTTATATGATGGATATGGCCGGGAGACCGAACAGGCCCGACTCTTTTAATCTTTCAAGGAGCAAAGAATGCTTATTCTAACTCGTCGAGTTGGTGAAACCCTCATGATTGGTGATGAGGTAACTGTAACGGTGCTGGGTGTTAAGGGTAACCAGGTCCGCATAGGCGTAAACGCGCCAAAAGAAGTGTCGGTTCACCGTGAAGAAATCTATCAGCGCATCCAGGCTGAAAAAACACAGAGTACACCTCAATAACGTATTCAGTGCCTCGCTGTGTGGCGAGGCGCTACCGCTTCTCTTCCTCCCGTCGTTATTTTTATCCGTTCACGCTCTGCTGTTTTTTCCGCGAATTATGTCGGCTGCCGCACGCTTTTACTGTTGATAAATCACTCTTTTTGTCGGCAAAATATGCGGATTGCACGTCATTTGCGCAATCAAACCTGAATCGGTAAAAAGTCGGGAAAAATTGTTTGACTTATAAGTCCGGGAAAGTAATATGTGCGCCACGCAGTGCCGATGAGCGGAAACAAAGTTCAAAAGCACGGTTCGCAAGAACGCGTAAGGTGAGGTGGCCGAGAGGCTGAAGGCGCTCCCCTGCTAAGGGAGTATGCGGTCAAAAGCTGCATCCGGGGTTCGAATCCCCGCCTCACCGCCATTTTCCGATGCATCCATAGCTCAGCTGGATAGAGTACTCGGCTACGAACCGAGCGGTCGGAGGTTCGAATCCTCCTGGATGCACCATCTTTTTCAGGATGGAAAGTGCCTCAGTGTGTCATGAAGCGATAAGCTTTCAGGGCGTACTAAGGAGGATAACGTTGCTTCAGCAACGGCCCGCAGGGTGAGGCGCAAGCCGAATAATCCTCCTGGATGCACCATCTTCGGATATGGTATTTACTTCAGAGTAGTAAGAGTGAACGAGTAGTTCCTTTCATGGTGAGTTGTTAGCACCCTGCGTTGTACAAGAATCATTTAATGCATCCATAGCTCAGCTGGATAGAGTACTCGGCTACGAACCGAGCGGTCGGAGGTTCGAATCCTCCTGGATGCACCATTCTTTGTATTATTCCCAGGTTGATTTCAGTCAGTCCATCGTAAGAAAATCTCTCAATGCATCCATAGCTCAGCTGGATAGAGTACTCGGCTACGAACCGAGCGGTCGGAGGTTCGAATCCTCCTGGATGCACCATCTTCTCCGAGATGGAAAGTGCCTCAGTGTGTCATGATGCGATAATCGTTCAGGACGTGCTAAGGAGGATAACGTTGCTTCAGCAACGGCCCGAAGGGTGAGGCGCCAGCCGAATAATCCTCCTGGATGCACCATTCTCTATGTTATTCTCAAGTCTATTCAGTATGTTCATCGAAAGAAAATCTCATTGCATCCATAGCTCAGCTGGATAGAGTACTCGGCTACGAACCGAGCGGTCGGAGGTTCGAATCCTCCTGGATGCACCATCTTCTGCAAGATGGAAAGTGCCTCAGTGTGTCATGATGCGATAATCGTTCAGGACGTACTAAGGAGGATAACGTTGCTTCAGCAACGGCCCGCAGGGTGAGGCGCCAGCCGAATCATCCTCCTGGATGCACCATCAAATAAAAAGCAAACTGCCCTTGTGCGCTGTTCCGCTTCATTCTGACCCGATTCAACATCCGCATTCCGAAAGATTTTCTCACGCGCCGTCTCCATCAAAAAATCACTGCATTTACCGCCATTTATCGCCGGTCGCGCGCTCTGACCTTATTCTGAAAACGAAAATTGCTAATGCTTTCAAAGCATTTGCGGTTAAGCCTGCCTGGCGACAACCTGAGCGCATTACGCTAAAGTAATGGCTCATTTTGTGGTGTTAATGGAGTCACAATGTACGACCACTATGACGCCCTGATTTTCGATATGGACGGCACCATTCTTGATACCGAGCCGACACATCGAAAAGCCTGGCAGCAGGTGCTGAGCCGCTATGGTTTCACCATGGACGAAGCAAAGATGGTGGCATTCAACGGGGCACCCACCTGGCAACTGGCCCGCTACATTCTGGAACAGAATCAGGCGCAGCACGATCCGCATCAGCTGGCGGCAGAGAAAACGGCGGCATTGAAAGCGATACTGCTCGAAGACATACGTCCGCTGCCGCTGATGCAGGTGGTCAAAGCCTATCACGGTCGCCGTCCGATGGCGGTTGGCACCGGCAGCGAACACAGCTTAGCCAAAGCGCTGCTGGAAGCGCTCAACGTTTATCATCTGTTTGATGCGGTAGTCGGGGCGGACGATGTCCAGCGTCATAAGCCGCAGCCTGATACCTTCTTACGCTGTGCAGAGCTGATGGGCGTTGCGCCTGCGCGCTGCGTGGTATTCGAGGATGCTGACTTTGGCGTGCAGGCAGCTAAAGCGGCGGGCATGGATGTGGTTGATGTCCGTTTACTGTGAATGAATTTCTGACGTATGGATCGTTATTCGGCAGTAGCTTTCTGAGTGCAACGCTGCTTCCGGGCAGCTCAGAAGCGGTGCTGATTGCGTTATTGATCGCCCAGAAAGGGTCGGTCTATGGATTGTTACTGGCTGCATCAGTGGGAAACACGCTGGGCGGCCTGACCAACATTCTTCTTGGTCGCCTGATGCCAGCAACAGGGCAAGGGCGATGGCACGACACAGCAATGACGTGGCTACAACGATGGGGACCCGCAGCGCTGCTGTTTAGCTGGCTGCCAGTGGTGGGCGATTTACTCTGCGTGCTCGCAGGGTGGTTGCGCTTCTCCTGGCTGCCCTGCGTGCTGTTTCTCGCCCTGGGTAAAACGCTGCGTTATATCGTTATCGCGACCGCCACTTTACAAGGTATGCAATGGTGGCATTGATTCGCACAGATTCGAGGCTACGGTTAACATTATGCTGAACAAAAATAAATTATTCACACAGCGGGAGGTTAATGTGATCCCGGACGTATCAAAAGCGCTCTCCTGGCTGGAAGCGCATCCCGACGCGTTAAAGGGTATCGGCCGTGGCATTGAGCGTGAAACACTCCGCGTCCAGCCGAATGGTCATCTGGCTACCACTGGCCACCCTGAATCGCTGGGTTCAGCGCTGAAGCACGACTGGATTACCACCGATTTTGCTGAAACGCTGCTGGAGTTCATCACCCCGGTGGATCAGAACATCGATCGCTCCCTGGCGTTTCTGCGCGACATCCACCGTCACGTGGCGCGCGAGCTGGGCGACGAGCGCATGTGGCCGTTCAGTATGCCGGGCTATGTTGAAGATGTGGACAACATTGAGCTGGCGCAGTACGGCAGCTCCAATATCGGCAAAATGAAAACCCTGTATCGTCAGGGGCTGAAAAACCGCTACAGCGCGCTGATGCAGATTATTTCTGGCGTGCACTATAACTTCTCGCTGCCACTGTCGTTCTGGCAGGAGTGGGCGGATGTCAAAGACGCGGAGAGCGGCAAAGAGACCATCTCGGCGGGCTATCTGCGCCTGATTCGCAACTACTATCGCTACGGCTGGGTGATTCCTTATCTGTTTGGCGCTTCGCCAGCCATCTGCTCTTCCTTCCTGCAGGGACGGGAAAGTAAGCTGCCGTTCGAAACCAACGGCGAAGGAACATTGTGGCTGCCGTATGCCACTTCGCTGCGCCTGAGTGATTTGGGCTACACCAATAAATCACAAAGCGGGCTGGGTATTACTTTCAACTCGCTGGAAGGGTATGTCGCTGCGCTGAAAGCGGCGATCAAAACGCCGTCTGCCGAATATGCGGCGATGGGCACCAAAGACGCGGAAGGCAACTGGCTGCAGCTCAATACCAACGTGCTGCAAATCGAGAACGAACTGTACGCACCGATTCGTCCGAAACGCGTGACCCGCTCGGGTGAGGCGCCGTCCGATGCGCTGCTGCGCGGCGGCATTGAGTACATTGAAGTGCGTTCGCTGGACATCAACCCGTTCTCTGCCATCGGTGTGGATGCCGATCAGGCGCGCTTCCTCGATCTGTTCCTGATTTGGTGTACGCTGGCCGATGCGCCGGAGATGAGCGCAGATGAGCTGCTGTGCAGCCGGAAAAACTGGAACCGCGTGGTGCTGGAAGGGCGCAAGCCAGGTCAGGTGATCGGCGTGGGCTGCAGTGATACGGAACATCTGCTGGTTGATGTCGGTAAAGCGCTGTTTGCCGATCTGCGCCGGGTGGCTGAAGTGCTGGATAGCAACGACGGCAGCACGCAATATCAACAGGTTTGCGATCAACTGGTAGCGTCGTTTGACGATCCTGAGCTAACCTATTCGGCGCGCATTCTGCAAGCCATTAAAGAGCAGGGTTTGACCGGAGCCGGCGTAGCGCTGGCCGAGCAGTATCGTCATCTGCTGTGCGAAGAGCCGCTGGAAATTCTCACCGAAGCCGATTTTAGCCGTCAGGCGCAGGAGTCGGTGCTGAAACAGCAGCAGCTGGAGCAGAGTGATACACTGGATTTTGCCAGCTATCTGGCAGGTCGCGAAGGCTAGAAAAGAAAATGGCCACATCACTGTGGCCTAAATTAACATCTCTGTTGTCAGGGATGATGATAACAAATGCGCGTCTTTCATATATTCAGACGTTGGGCGAACAGAAAAGTTTCATCGTTTTAAAAAAAATCTCAAAACAGGAGGTGACGTATGCCACTACTGGATAGTTTTACTGTTGATCACACCATCATGGGCGCGCCAGCGGTACGCGTGGCGAAGACCATGAACACTCCGCATGGCGATACCATCACCGTTTTCGATCTGCGTTTCTGCCGTCCGAACATCGACATCCTGACCGAACGCGGCATCCACACGCTGGAGCACCTGTTCGCGGGCTTCATGCGTAACCACCTCAACGGTGACGGCGTGGAAATCGTCGATATCTCACCGATGGGCTGCCGCACCGGCTTCTACATGAGCCTGATTGGTACGCCAGACGAGCAGCGCGTGGCAAAAGCGTGGAAAGGCGCGATGGAAGATGTGCTGAAGGTAAAAGATCAGAACCAGATTCCGGAACTGAACGAATACCAGTGCGGCAGCTACAAGCTGCACTCGCTGGACGAAGCGCAGCAGATTGCGCGCAACGTGCTGGCGCACGACATTGGCGTTAACCGCAATGAAGATCTGAAGCTGCCGGCAGAAAAGCTGAAAGAGCTGCAACTCTAGTTGCCGCTTCTGCCATAAAAAACGCCGCGATTATCGCGGCGTTTTGTTTTTGTCGTCTCAGGAACCGATGGACGCTTTCAGCGGCTGATGCGGCGTAATGCGCACCTGCTTCACCATGTTGTCCTGCACATCAAGAATATCAATGTCGTAATGGCCAACCTGTACTTGCGTGTCCATCTGCGGGATCTCTTCCAGCGCTTCCAGCAGCATACCGTTGATGGTGCGCGCTTCCTCTTCCGGCAGCGTCCAGTTGAACGCCTTATTGATTTCCCGCACGTTGGCGCTGCCTTCAATCAGCACCGAACCGTCGTTTTGCGGCATCACTTCTTCGGCCAGTGACGGTGACATAGAGGTGGTGAAGTCGCCGACGATCTCTTCCAGAATATCTTCGATGGTAACCAGTCCTTTGATGTCGCCGTACTCATCGATCACCAGCCCTACTTTCTTCTTATTGCGCTGGAATTTTACCAGCTGCACGTTAAGAGGCGTACCTTCCGGCACGTAGTAGATTTCATCGGCAGCGCGCAGCAGTCGCTCTTTATTGAACTCTTTTTTCTCGGCCATCATGCGCCACGCTTCGCGCACGCGCAGCATGCCGACGCTATCGTCCAGTGAGTCGCGGAACAGCACAATACGGCCATGCGGTGAGTTGCTTAGCTGACGCTCGATCGACTTCCACTCATCGTTGATATTGATGCCGACGATCTCATTGCGCGGCACCATGATGTCGTCAACGTTGACCTTCTCAAGGTCCAGTACCGACAGCAGCATGTCCTGGTTGCGGCGCGACATCAGCGAGCGGGATTCATACACGATGGTGCGCAGCTCTTCTTTGCTGAGGGCGGAGTTAATCGACCCTTCGGTCTTAATGCCCACCATGCGCATCAGAATGCGGGTAATGGTATTGAGCAGCCACACCAGCGGCAGCATCACGTACTGCAGCGGCGCCAGCAGAAAACTGCTGGGATACGCGACTTTTTCCGGATAAAGCGCCGCGACGGTTTTAGGCAGCACTTCGGCAAACACCAGCACCACGAAGGTCAGCACGCCAGTGGCGATGGCTACGCCGGCATCGCCGTACAGGCGCATACCGACAATGGTGCCGAGCGCCGAGGCGAGGATATTCACGAGGTTGTTGCCAATCAGCACCAGACTGATTAGCCGGTCGGGGCGACGCAGCAGTTTCTCAACGCGACGCGCGCTGCGGTTGCCGCTTTTGGCTTTGTGGCGCAGTTTGTAGCGGTTGAGCGTCATCATGCCGGTCTCTGAACCCGAGAAGTAGGCTGAGACCAGCACCATAATGATCAGCGTGATAATGAGCGTGGTGGTTGAAACATGTTCCAACGCAAAAATTCCTTTAGTGAGAGGTGAGCAGGTGCTGCAGAACGCGGCTGCCGAAATAGGCCATGGTCAGCAGCAGCGCACCGCCGCAGTTGAACCACACCACACGGCGACCGCGCCAGCCTTCATGATAGTGGCCCCACAGCAGCACGATGTAGACAAACCAGGCGATAATCGACAGCACCGCTTTATCAATGTTTTCCGGGCTGAACAGGTTATTCATAAAGAACAGGCCGGTGCACAACACCAGCGTCAGCAATACCACGCCAATCTGCGTGATGTGGAACATCTTACGCTCGATGCTGAGCAGCGGCGGCATATCCTGGGTGAACGTCAGCTTTTTGTTCTTTAACTGATAGTCGATCCACGCCAGCTGCAGCGCATACAGCGCCGCGATGATCAGCGTGGCATAGGCAAACAGCGACAGACCGATGTGCACCATCATGCCAGGCGTGGTCTCAAGATGGGTGATAAAGGCGTTTGGCACAAAGGTGGCGAAGGCCAGATTGATCAGCGCAAAACTGTAAACAATCGGCAGCAGCAGCCAGCCGCGATTGCGCGACGCAACGATAGTCATGATGGCACAGATCAGCAAACTGACCAGCGAACCAATATTCAGCAGGCTAAGGTTTTGTCCATTATCGACGGCAAATATGCGTTGCTGCAGCGCTACCGCATGGGCAATCAGCGCCACGCAGGCGGATAACACGGCAAAACGCCGCCAGCCGCTGTTGCGTTTCAGCAGGCTCGGAATGATCAATGCAAGACTGAGAGAGTAGGCGAACAGCGCCACGATCGCGAAAACGAACATAGATCCTTTCAGGTGTCGGTCAGATAAGGAAAAAAGCAGTATAGCGCCAGCGGCAGCAGGCTCCAAACGATCTCACGGTCAATTGCAGAGATCGGCCTGGCTTCGTGTTATAATCCGCCGCATTGTGTCGCCCTGGCGGCCTCGCTACGCTATTAAGTGAGAGAGCATGTTTGATAATTTAACCGATCGTTTGTCGCAAACCCTGCGCAATATCAGTGGCCGCGGAAGGCTGACCGAAGACAACATCAAAGATACGCTGCGCGAAGTGCGTATGGCGCTGCTGGAGGCCGACGTTGCGCTGCCGGTAGTGCGCGATTTCATTAACCGCGTGAAAGAAGCCGCGGTGGGGCAGGATGTAAACAAAAGCCTGACGCCGGGTCAGGAGTTTATCAAAATCGTGCGCAACGAACTGGTTGCGGCGATGGGGGCCGAAAATAACGCGCTGAACCTTAATGCTCAGCCGCCGGCCGTGGTGCTGATGGCGGGCCTGCAGGGTGCCGGTAAAACCACCAGCGTCGGTAAGCTTGGTAAATTCCTGCGCGAAAAGCATAAGAAAAAGGTGCTGGTGGTGTCTGCGGACGTCTACCGCCCGGCGGCGATCAAACAGCTGGAAACCCTGGCGCAGCAGGTTGGCGTGGATTTCTGTCCGTCCGACCTCAGCCAGAAGCCGGTGGATATCGTTAACAATGCGCTGAAAGAAGCCCGTCTGCAGTTCTACGATGTGCTGCTGGTGGATACCGCCGGTCGTCTGCACGTTGACGAAGCGATGATGGATGAGATCAAACAGGTGCACGCCGCGATCAATCCGGTTGAAACGCTGTTTGTCGTCGATGCCATGACCGGCCAGGATGCCGCCAATACCGCGAAAGCGTTCAACGAAGCGCTGCCGCTCACCGGTGTGATCCTGACCAAAGTTGACGGCGATGCGCGCGGCGGTGCGGCGCTGTCGATTCGTCACATCACTGGCAAGCCAATCAAATTCATGGGGATGGGCGAGAAGACCGATGCGCTGGAAGCGTTCTATCCGGACCGTATTGCATCGCGCATTCTCGGCATGGGCGACGTGCTGTCGCTGATTGAAGATATCGAGAGCAAAGTTGACCGCGAGCAGGCGGAAAAGCTGGCGAAGAAGCTGAAAACCGGCGACGGTTTCGATCTCAACGACTTCCTGGAGCAGCTTAAGCAGATGCGCAACATGGGCGGCATGGCCAGCCTGATGGGCAAACTGCCGGGCATGGGCCAGCTGCCGGATAACGTTAAATCGCAGATGGATGACAAAGTGCTGGTGCGCATGGAAGCCATCATCAATTCGATGACGCGCAAAGAGCGTGAGAAGCCAGAGATCATCAAAGGTTCGCGCAAGCGCCGTATCGCTACCGGTTCCGGTATGCAGGTGCAGGACGTCAACCGGCTGCTGAAGCAGTTTGATGATATGCAGCGCATGATGAAGAAAATGAAGAAGGGCGGCATGGCCAAAATGATGCGTGGCATGAAAGGCATGATGCCGCCAGGATTCCCCGGCCGCTAAGGCGACACAGCCCGAACCAGAAAAGTGAGACACTCAGGTTGCTTTTTGCGCCAAAATGAGTAAAATTTTCGGGCTTTTTATATTGCACCCGGGCCCCGTTCCTCGATGGGGCCCGGTTGTTTTATTAACTAAAGAGGATGTTATGGTAACCATTCGTTTGGCACGTCACGGCGCTAAAAAGCGTCCGTTCTATCAGGTCGTCGTCACTGACAGCCGCAATGCTCGCAACGGTCGTTTCATCGAGCGCGTAGGTTTCTTCAACCCGATCGCTTCTGGTCAGGCTGAAGGTCTGCGTCTGGATCTGGACCGTATTGAGCACTGGGTTGGCCAGGGCGCAACGCTTTCTGATCGCGTTAACGCGCTGATCAAAGAAGCAAAAAAAGCAGCTTAATCTGTCACGGTGGTGAGCATGAGCAGTAAACCTGCCGCACAGCCTCCCGTTAACCCAATCATTCTGGGCAAAATGGGTGCCGCTTACGGAATTCGGGGTTGGCTCAAAGTGTTTTCCTCCACTGAAGACGCTGAAAGCATCTTCGACTATCAACCCTGGTTTATCCAGCGCGCCGGTCAATGGCAGCAGGTAGAGCTTGAGGGTTGGAAGCACCACAATCAGGACCTGATCATCAAAGTCAAAGGCATTGACGATCGGGACGCTGCAGCACAGTTGACCAATTGCGAAATTACGGTTGACTCCACGCAGCTGCCGGCGCTGGAAGAGGGCGATTACTACTGGAAAGACCTGATGGGTTGCAAAGTGGTAAACCTCGACGGCTACGAGATGGGCAAAGTCATTGATTTGATGGAGACCGGCTCAAACGACGTTCTCGTCGTAAAGGCAAACCTGAAAGATGCATTCGGTGTACAGGAGCGGTTAATACCGTTTCTTGATGAACAGGTTATCAAGAAAGTCGATCTCGCTACTGGCACCATTGAAGTAGACTGGGATCCTGGTTTTTGATCTCCGGACAATCCGGTAACGTAACGGCGAACGCGATGTGGATTGGTGTTATTAGCCTGTTTCCTGAGATGTTTCGCGCTATTACCGAGTACGGGGTAACTGGCCGGGCAGTAAAGAATGGCCTGCTCAACATAGAGAGCTGGAGTCCACGTGACTTCACGCATGACCGGCACCGTACCGTGGACGATCGTCCTTACGGCGGCGGACCGGGTATGTTGATGATGGTGCAACCCTTACGGGATGCTATCCACGCAGCGAAAGCGGCGGCGGGAGAAGGCGCTAAGGTGATTTATCTTTCACCTCAGGGTCGCAAACTTGACCAGCAAGGCGTTTGCGAACTGGCGACCAGCCAGAAGTTAATTCTGGTTTGCGGTCGTTATGAAGGGATAGATGAGCGTGTGATTCACACTGAGATTGATGAAGAATGGTCAATCGGTGATTACGTGCTCAGTGGCGGTGAGCTGCCAGCGATGACGTTAATTGACTCGGTCGCCCGGTTTATTCCTGGCGTGCTGGGGAAACAGGCGTCAGCCGATGAGGATTCGTTCTCGGAAGGTCTGCTGGATTGCCCGCACTATACCCGACCTGAAGTGTTAGAAGGGATGGAGGTTCCGCCAGTTCTGCTGTCGGGCAACCATGCCGATATTCGCCGCTGGCGCCTGAAACAGTCGCTGGGCCGTACCTGGCTAAGAAGACCTGAACTTCTGGAAAACCTGGCTCTGACTGAAGAGCAAGCAAGGTTGCTAAGTGAGTTCCAGCGGGAACATCAGCAGCAACAAAACGATGAGGTGGAAGAGTAATCTTCCCTGACTATCAGTTTACCCAGGATAAGAGATTTAATTATGAGCAACATTATCAAGCAACTTGAACAAGAGCAGATGAAACAGGACGTACCTTCCTTCCGTCCGGGTGATTCCGTGGAAGTGAAAGTATGGGTCGTTGAAGGTTCTAAGAAACGTCTGCAGGCATTCGAGGGCGTGGTTATCGCTATTCGTAACCGCGGTCTGCACTCTGCATTCACTGTTCGCAAGATTTCTAACGGCGAAGGCGTTGAGCGTGTCTTCCAGACTCACTCTCCGGTAATTGACAGCATTACTGTCAAACGTCGTGGTGCTGTGCGTAAAGCCAAACTGTACTACCTGCGTGAGCGTACCGGTAAGTCAGCTCGTATCAAAGAGCGTCTTGGCGCGTAAGCGACATCCCAAAGTTAATAGCAAACAAGGGGTTGGCCATAAGGCCAGCCCCTTTTTTTATGGGCGTCTGAGGTGATAGATCGCCGTGTTGACCGGCCCGCTCTCCAGCACAATCAACCCGTAGCGGTAATCCACAAACGAGAAGCCGCTGCGCAGGGCCACGGCGCGGCTGGCGTGATTCTCTTCTGCAGCAAGAATCTCCAGCACAGTTATGTGTGGCTGGGCGAACGCCAGATTCACCAGCTGTGCCACTGCCCGGCGGGCAACGCCCTGTTGCTGCGCCTCGCTGCGAACCCAGTAGCCCAGCGCACTGAACTCACCGGGCTGACGCGCATAACGTAAGCCAGCACCGCCCAGCAACCGATCGTTGCCATCAACAATCGCGAACTCTTCAGCTTCACCCTTTTGACGCTGCAGATGGGTGAAGTTGATCCAGCTCACGGCTTCATCAACGCTGTAATCCGCATGTGCCCATACCATCCACGGCAGCAGGCTGTTCAGAGACTGATTAACGGCATGCGTAAACGCTTCGGCATCCTGCAGAATAAAAGGACGCAGCGCGACTTCAGGGATGGACATAAAGCGATCCTGAATTAATCAAATGGATAACAGCATGTTAGCGATATCGTAAGGAAAAAACATCTGGCCTGGTCAGATGGGTGTAATTATAACTTTACATTTTTGTTTGATGGAACTTACAGGCTTTAAGGTTGTTAACTTAATGATTTATATATTTTAATTAACTTTTATTTTGTAGTTTAAAAGAGAGTGGTAATAAAAGTGTACATGCATGGATTGCATGATTTACATGCTGTGGTAAAGTAAGCGTCATCCTCAGTGAGGATCGTAAAACCGCATAACGAGTGAAAAAGGATCGCCATCATGCAAAAAGACGCGCTGAACAATGTGCATATCGCCGACGAACAGATTTTAATCACGCCACAGGAACTGAAAGCGAAGTTCCCGCTGACTGCGGCGCAGGAAGCGCAAATTGCCGCTTCCCGCCAGACCATCGCGGATATCATCGCGGGTCGCGATCCGCGTCTGCTGGTGGTGTGCGGTCCCTGCTCGATTCACGATACCGAAGCCGCACTGGATTACGCTCGTCAGTTACAAACACTCTCAGCACAGTTGAAGGATCAGCTGTATATCGTTATGCGCGTCTATTTTGAAAAACCCCGTACCACCGTCGGCTGGAAAGGGTTAATCAACGATCCTTACATGAACAACTCGTTTGATATGGAAGCCGGCCTGCACATTGCGCGTCAGCTGCTGGTCAATCTTGTGGAGATGGGCCTGCCGCTGGCCACCGAAGCACTCGACCCCAATAGCCCGCAATACCTCGGCGATCTGTTTAGCTGGTCGGCGATTGGGGCGCGTACCACAGAATCGCAGACGCACCGTGAAATGGCGTCTGGCCTGTCGATGCCGGTAGGCTTTAAAAACGGCACCGATGGCAGCCTCGGCACCGCAATCAACGCCATGCGCGCCGCTGCGATGCCGCACCGCTTCGTCGGCATTAACCAGGCCGGTCAGGTGTGCCTGCTGCAAACTCAGGGCAACCCGGATGGTCACGTGATTCTGCGCGGTGGCAAAGCGCCAAACTACGGCCCGGAAGATGTCGCGCAGTGTGAAAAAGAGATGCTGAAAGCGGGACTGCGTCCGGCCTTAATGATAGATTGCAGCCATGGCAATTCTAACAAAGACTATCGCCGTCAGCCTGGCGTAGCCGAATCGGCTATCGCGCAGATTAAAGATGGAAACCGCTCCATCATTGGCCTGATGCTGGAAAGTAATATTCACGAAGGCAACCAGTCTTCTGAGCAACCGCGTAGCGAGATGAAGTACGGGGTTTCCGTCACTGATGCCTGCATCAACTGGGAAACCACTGAAACTTTGCTGCGTGAAATCCATCGGGATCTGCAGGGAGTGCTGTCGGCGCGTCTGTCACACGAGGTGTAATGAGTCATGGTGGCTGAACTGACCGCGCTGCGCGATCAAATTGATGAAGTAGATAAAGCCCTGCTGGGGCTGCTGGCGAAACGACTGGCGCTGGTGGCCGAAGTCGGCGAAGTCAAAAGCCGCTACGGTTTACCGATTTATGTGCCTGAGCGCGAGGCCAGTATGCTGGCGTCGCGTCGTCAGGAAGCGGAAGCGCTCGGCGTGTCGCCGGACCTGATCGAAGATGTACTGCGTCGTCTGATGCGTGAATCCTATGCGCATGAAAATGACAAAGGCTTCAAAACGCTGTGTCCTGAACTGCGTCCGGTGGTGATTGTCGGCGGCGGCGGTCAGATGGGACGTCTGTTCGAGAAGATGCTGACGCTCTCCGGCTATCAGGTGCGTATTCTTGATAAAGATGACTGGCCGCGCGCGGATGAACTGCTGCACGATGCGGGCATGGTGATCATCAGCGTGCCGATCCACCTGACCGAACAGATCATTGCCGATCTGCCAGCGCTGCCTGATGACTGCATTCTGGTGGATCTGGCGTCGGTGAAGAACCGTCCGCTGCAGGCGATGCTGGCGGCGCACAGCGGCCCGGTACTGGGACTGCATCCGATGTTCGGTCCGGACAGCGGCAGCCTGGCGAAGCAGGTGGTGGTATGGTGCGATGGCCGTCAGCCGGAAGCCTATCAGTGGTTCCTGGAACAGATTCAGGTGTGGGGCGCGCGCTTACACCGCATCAGTGCGGTTGAGCACGATCAGAACATGGCGTTCATTCAGGCGCTGCGCCACTTCGCCACGTTTGCTTACGGTTTGCATCTGGCGGAAGAGAACGTCAATCTGGATCAACTGCTGGCGCTGTCCTCGCCTATCTATCGCCTCGAACTGGCGATGGTAGGACGGCTGTTTGCGCAGGACCCGCAGCTGTACGCCGACATTATCATGTCGTCGGAAAGTAATCTGGCGCTGATTAAACGCTACTATCAGCGTTTTGGTGAAGCCATCACGCTGCTGGAGCAGGGCGATAAACAGGCGTTCATCAACAGCTTTGAGCGTGTGGAACACTGGTTTGGTGACTACGCGAAACGCTTCCTTGTCGAGAGCCGCAGCATGCTGCGCTCCGCCAACGACAGTCGCCAGTAATGATTAAGGCATCCGCGAGGATGCCTTTTTGTTTTACAGACGCGGTTCTACCGGTACCACGTTCTCACCGGGATAGCAGCCCAGCACCTTCAGTGAACGCGTGAGCGCACGCAGTTCTTCCAGCGCCTGCTGCATATTCTCCGACTGCAGATTGCCCTGCACATCAATGTAAAACATCTCTTCCCACGGGTTACCGTTGATTGGCCGGTTTTCCAGCTTGCTCATGATCAGATTGTGATTACGCAACACCAGCAGTGCTTCAACCAGCGCGCCGGCCTGCTGGCCCGTCGCCATAATCAGCGTGGTTTTGGCCGGCACCTGGCTGGAGACTTCAATCGGTTTACGCGCGAGCACAATGAAGCGGGTATGGTTCTGCTGCTGATTCGCCAGGTTGCGCTCCAGCACCTGCAGACCATACAGCTCACCGCCGGCTTCGCTGCCCAGCGCGGCCACGTGCGGCGAGTTCATCGCGGCTACTTTTTCCATCGCCGCCGCCGTACTTTCGGTGTATTCGATTTTCCACTGCGGGAAGCGGTTGATGAACTGGCTGCACTGCTGGAACGGCTGCGGATGGCTATACACGGTTTCAATCTGCTGCAAATCGGTATTACCGCTAACCAGCACGCAGTGTTCGATAGGAATCGTCAGCTCGCCGACGATCGACAGCGACGTTTGCTGCAGCAAATCATATACGTCATTGATCGAGCCGGAACTGGTGTTTTCAATCGGCATCACCGCGTAATCCGCCTGACCGCTTTCAACCTGCTGAATGATGTCGTGGAATTTCAGACACCCCATTTCCACCATCGAATCGAAGTGGCGCGTGGCGTATTTACGGGCGGCAAGGTGCGAATAGGAGCCTTTTGGGCCGAGGAAGGCGATGCGCGGCGCGTGCGCATGTGGATGATTCAGGTTTTTCTGCAGCAGCGCCTGCTGGGTCAGCACCGAATCCTCAATCACTAACTGGAACAGGCGCGTGATGTAGTGCGCATCCAGCTGATGTTTTTTACCCAGCGCGATGAGATTTTCCAGCAGGGCGCGTTCGCGCTCGACGTCACGAATCGGGCGATGGGTGGCCAGCTTGGCCTGCGCTACCTCAACGGCCAGCGCGCGCCGTTCAGCCAGCAGCGTTAACAGCCTGGCATCGACAGCGCTGATCTTATCGCGTAACGCCAGCAGCGGATTCTCGGGATTCATAGGGCTCACCTGTAAAATGTCCAATAAAAAAGCCTCCCGGTTGGGAGGCTTTGTTGTTCGTCTTCGCATTCATTTTCACACGACGAATCGCCTCCCAATCAGGGGAAGGTAAAAAAGAATGCGAAGAAGAACGGCAGTAGTTTCATGATCAATTCCGGCAATAAAGTGAACTGAGAGTAACCGCACAGCTTAAAAGCTGTCAATAAAAAACGCGCCCGCAGGCGCGTTGCTGAAAAGCGATAAATTACCCGGCAGGGGTGAAATCTTTAACACTGCTGGTGGCGCGCCGTGCTTCAGGCTTGTGCTGTGCTTTATTTAGCTGGCGCTCCAGCTTGGCGATCAAGTCATTGATGGCCGTATACATATCATCGTGTTTCGCGCTGGCGACCAGCGTGCCGTTTGGCGTGTTAATGGTGGCATCGGCCACAAATTCTTTCGGCTCTTTCGATAACACAATGTGCGGATTTATCAGGTGGGTTTGCCATTTTTCCAGCTTGGCGAGACGGTCTTCGACATGGTTGCGGATTGCCGCAGTGATTTCCATTTGTTTGCTGGTAATGTTCAGAATCATAGTTAAACCTCTCTGTCATTTCCGTCTGGGTAGGACCAGCATACCGCGCAAATCAGGAAAATGTGTGATCTGGATCACATTGGAATGTCACTTTTTGTCAATGCCAGCGAATTGTGAGAAAGGCCGGGAAAAGGGCGAAAAAAGCTTGATGCACAGCGGGGACAGGGGCAAGATTGATGAGTTAACCGTAGCGGAAAAACCCGTTGCAGACGGTTTTCTGACCAAAAAAAAGCAGCCACAGCGGCTGCTTTTTTAATGGCACGAAAATCAGGACGCGCTATTCGCCGCAATGATTTTCGCGACTTTGTCGGCTTCCGTCGTCAGCTGCAGCTGGCGATAGGCATTTTCCATCAACGGCAGCGCGTCACGCGTGGCCTGGGTGTCCGGATAATCGCGCATCATACCTTCAACCCGATTAACAACGGCGACATAGGCACCGCGCTTGGTATAGAATTGCGCCACGGAGAGCTCATACTTCGCCAGGCGATCTTTCAGGAACGTCAGACGTTTCTGCGCATCTGCCGCGTACTGGCTGTTCGGATAGCCGCGCAGTAGCTGAGAGAAGTCACGGAATGCATCACGCGCATGGGTAGGATCGCGGTCGGAACGATCGATCCCGAAGAAGCCCTGCAGCGCGGAATCATCCAGTGCCATGTCCGTCAGGCCCTTCATATAGATCACGTAATCAATGTTAGGGTGCGTCGGGTTCAGGCGCATAAAGCGGGAAATGGCGGCTTGCGCCAGTGGCAGATCGGCATTTTTGTAGTACGCGTAGATCAAATCCAGCTGCACTTGCTGCGAGTAAGCACCAAACGGATAACGGTTATCCAGCGCTTCCAGTTGCTTAATCGCCGCTTTAAAGTTACCGTCCTGCAGCTTTTGCTGCGCTGTGGCGTAAATTTCAGACGGCGGGCTGTCCGGGACCGGGTCCGATGAGCCGGAACAGCCCACCAGTGCCAGGCTCAGGCTCAGTGTGGCAGCAGCCACCAGATGTTTCATACGCGTCATGACGAAATGATTATCCTCAAAGTGTTATGGCGGAAGCTGTCCGTATAGCTCCCGGTAATGACCAGTACGATAGCACATTATATTAAACGGCATCGCCGTGAAAACCCAACGTTAACGAAGAAGCTGTATATGGCACAACAAGTTCAACTCACCGCAACGGTGTCCGAAGCACAGCTTGGACAACGCTTAGATCAGACTTTGGCGGAATTGTTCCCTGATTATTCACGTTCCCGCATAAAAGAGTGGATCCTTGAGCGTCGGGTCAGCGTCAACGGCACCATCATCGATAAACCGAAAGAGAAAGTACTCGGCGGTGAGCGGGTGGCGATTGATGCCGAGATCGAAGAGGAGCAGCGCTGGGAAGCGCAAAATATTCCGCTGGATATTGTTTATGAAGATGACCACATCCTGGTGATCAACAAACCGCGCGACTTAGTGGTCCACCCTGGCGCCGGTAATCCGGACGGCACGGTACTGAATGCGCTGCTTTATCACTATCCGGCGATTGCCGACGTGCCGCGCGCCGGCATCGTGCACCGTCTGGATAAAGACACCACCGGACTAATGGTGGTGGCCAAAACGGTACCGGCGCAGACGCATCTGGTTGAAACGCTGCAGCTGCGTGAAATCACCCGTGAATATGAAGCGGTGGCGATTGGCACCATGACCGCCGGCGGTACGGTGAATGAGCCGATGGCGCGTCACTCTACCAAGCGTACCCACATGGCGGTGCATCCGATGGGTAAACCGGCCACCACGCACTATCGCATCATGGAGCATTTCCGCGCCCATACGCGCTTACGCCTGCGCCTGGAAACCGGCCGTACTCACCAGATTCGCGTGCACATGGCGCACATTAATCATCCGCTGGTGGGCGATCCGCTGTACGGTGGTCGTCCGCGTCCGCCAAAGGGCGCTTCTGAGGCTTTTATCAGTACGCTGCGCGGTTTTGACCGCCAGGCGCTGCACGCCACTATGCTGCGTCTTTATCATCCGATCACCGGGATTGAGATGGAGTGGCACGCGCCATTGCCGCAGGACATGGTTGATCTGATTGAGGCACTGAAAGCCGATACCGACGAGTTCCGCGATCAGCTGGACTGGCTATGAGTGACTGGATCGTGCCGCAGTGGCCAGCGCCGGCGCGCGTGCAGGCTTATTCGACCACGCGGCACGGCGGCGTTAGCACTGCGCCATGGGATTCCCTCAACCTTGGCGCGCACGTCGGGGACGAGGCGGATTGCGTGATGCACAATCGTCAGCGCGTGGTCGGGCAACTGGCGCTACCGGCGATGCCGCAGTGGCTGGAGCAGGTACACGGCCAGACGGTGGCGCGTCTGCCGGCGGCTGCGTCCCTGCCGCGAGCCGATGCGGCGATAACGCGGGAAAGCGGCGTGGTGTGTGCAGTGATGACCGCCGACTGTCTGCCGGTGCTGTTTTGCAGCCATGATGGCAGCGAAGTTGCCGCGGCACATGCCGGCTGGCGCGGGTTGTGTCATGGGGTGCTGGAGCAGACGCTGGCACAGTTTCACTGCCCGGCGAGCGAGATTCATGCCTGGCTCGGTCCGGCGATTGGTCCGCAGGCATTTGAAGTGGGGGCCGAGGTGCGCAGTGCGTTCCTGGCGCAGGATGCCGCTGCCGATGCGGCTTTTCGCCCGGCCGGCGAGAAATATTTTGCCGATATCTGGCTGCTGGCAACCCAGCGTCTGCAGGCCGCTGGCGTGCGATCTGTCACGGCTGATGCGCGCTGCACCTATCAGGAAAGCGCCGATTTTTTCTCCTTCCGACGCGACGGAATCACCGGGCGTATGGCAACTTTGATTTGGCTGAGATAACCTTACGCCGCAAGACGATCCAGTAAGCGTATTTTTTGCTCACAACTCAGGTCATTAACCTTGAAAATTTGAGGGATGACCTCATTTAATCTCCAGTAGCATTTTGACCTGTAATGGGAGGAATCATGCGTCTGGATCGTCTTACCAACAAATTCCAGTTGGCCCTGGCCGATGCACAGTCCCTTGCTCTGGGACACGATAATCAATTCATCGAACCCCTGCACCTGATGAGCGCGCTGCTCAACCAGGAGGGTGGATCGGTACGTCCGCTGCTCAGCGCGGCGGGAGCGGATGTCGCTAACCTGCGTACCAGCATTGAACAAGCCATCAATCGTTTGCCGCAGGTCGAAGGGACCGACGGCGACGTTCAGCCATCAGCGGATTTGGTCCGGGTACTGAATCTGTGTGACAAGCTGGCGCAAAAGCGCGGCGACAACTTTATTTCATCTGAATTATTTGTTCTGGCGGCCCTCGAATCGCGCGGCTCGCTGGCGGATTTACTGAAGTCTGCCGGTGCCACGGCGGACAAACTCGCTAAGGCCATCGAGCAACTGCGGGGAGGGGAAAACGTGAACGATCAGGGGGCTGAAGATCAGCGCCAGGCTTTGAAAAAATACACCATCGATCTGACGGAGCGCGCTGAGCTCGGCAAGTTAGATCCGGTTATCGGGCGTGACGAAGAGATTCGCCGCACCATTCAGGTATTGCAGCGTCGTACCAAAAACAACCCGGTGCTCATCGGTGAGCCGGGCGTCGGTAAAACCGCCATCGTTGAAGGGCTGGCACAGCGCATCATTAACGGCGAAGTGCCGGAAGGGCTGAAAGGCCGGCGCGTACTGGCGCTGGATATGGGCGCGCTGGTGGCCGGCGCGAAATATCGCGGCGAGTTTGAAGAGCGCCTGAAAGGCGTACTGAACGACCTCGCCAAGCAGGAAGGCAACGTCATTCTGTTTATCGATGAGCTGCATACCATGGTCGGCGCCGGTAAAGCCGACGGCGCGATGGATGCCGGCAACATGCTGAAGCCGGCGCTGGCGCGCGGTGAACTGCACTGCGTGGGTGCCACCACGCTGGATGAATATCGCCAGTACATTGAGAAAGATGCCGCGCTGGAGCGCCGCTTCCAGAAAGTGTTCGTCGCCGAACCGAGCGTGGAAGACACCATCGCCATTCTGCGTGGCCTGAAAGAGCGTTATGAGCTGCATCACCATGTGCAAATTACCGATCCGGCGATTGTCGCTGCGGCAACGTTGTCGCACCGCTATATTGCCGATCGCCAGTTGCCGGATAAAGCCATCGACCTGATTGATGAAGCGGCGTCGAGTATTCGTTTGCAGATTGACTCCAAGCCGGAACCGCTCGATCGTCTCGAACGGCGTATCATCCAGCTCAAACTGGAGCAGCAGGCGCTGAAGAAAGAATCGGATGACGCCAGCGTTAAGCGTCTGGAGATGCTGGAAAGCGAGCTGGATCAGAAAGAGCGCGAATATGCTGAGCTTGAAGAAGAGTGGAAAGCGGAAAAAGCCTCGCTGACCGGCACGCAAAACATCAAAGCTGAGCTGGAACAGGCGCGTCTGGCTATGGAGCAGGCACGGCGTGTGGGTGACCTTGGCCAGATGTCGGAACTGCAGTACGGCAAAATTCCGGAGCTGGAAAAACAGCTGGCAAGCGCCACGCAGGCGGAAGGTAAAACCATGAAGCTGTTACGCAACCGCGTAACGGATGTCGAGATCGCCGATGTGCTGGCGCGCTGGACCGGTATTCCGGTGGCCCGCATGATGGAAGGTGAGCGCGATAAACTGTTGCGGATGGAGCAGGAGCTGCATGCCCGGGTTATCGGCCAGGACGAAGCGGTTGAAGCGGTATCGAACGCCATTCGCCGTAGCCGAGCCGGTTTGTCTGACCCGAACCGGCCAATCGGATCGTTCCTGTTCCTTGGACCGACCGGTGTCGGTAAAACCGAGCTGTGTAAGGCGCTGGCTAATTTCCTGTTCGATAGCGACGACGCGATGGTGCGTATCGATATGTCGGAATTCATGGAGAAACATTCGGTGTCGCGTCTGGTCGGGGCACCTCCAGGCTACGTCGGTTATGAAGAAGGCGGTTACCTGACAGAGGCGGTGCGTCGTCGCCCTTACTCGGTGATTTTGCTGGATGAGGTGGAAAAAGCGCATCCGGATGTGTTCAACATTCTGCTGCAGGTGCTGGATGATGGGCGTCTGACCGATGGTCAGGGGCGCACCGTGGACTTCCGCAATACCGTGGTGATCATGACATCTAACCTCGGTTCGGATCTGATTCAGGAACGTTTCGGCGCGCTTGATTACGCGGAAATGAAAGATGTGGTGATGACGGTCGTCGGACACCATTTCCGTCCGGAGTTTATCAACCGTATTGATGAGGTGGTGGTATTCCATCCGCTGGGTGAAAAACATATTGCCTCGATTGCGCAGATTCAGCTGCAGCGGCTGTATCAGCGTCTGGAAGAGCGCGGTTATCAGCTGCACATTTCCGACGCGGCGCTGAAACTGCTGGGCGAAAATGGTTACGATCCGGTTTACGGTGCGCGGCCATTGAAACGGGCTATTCAGCAGCAGATTGAAAACCCGCTGGCGCAGAAGATTTTGTCTGGCGCGCTGGTTCCGGGAAAAACCATCGAAATGGATGTGCAGGACGATGCCATCGTCGCGCATCAATAACGCAACGTGACAAAAACGGGCCTCAGGGCCCGTTTTTTTATGCTGTTTCGCAAGAATCAGCTGGTTTTTGCAACGTGTTGCCTGGAAAGTGAGCGGTCGCGCAAAAACTGCAAATTAGCGCTTGTCAGGCGAAACGAAGTCCCTATAATGCGCCACCACTGAGACGGCAAAGCGGCAACGCAGGCGGCTCAGCAGG